>NZ_JBXAMI010000002.1:0-904616 GCF_058800455.1 Allobosea sp. GW822-FHT05A11
CCCGCGCCGAGCCATGGCTGAGGAGAGAGAAGCCGCATGAGCAGCCTGATCCTTCCCTATGCGGGGCTCGATGCCGGACAGCCGGCCTCGCTCTCGCCGGATTACCGCTCGACCGTGGCACGCAGCCCGCGCCACGCCCCGATCGCCCAGCGCAAGCCGGACGGGACCTGGTGGCTCGACATCAACCTCTCCGGCGAAAACGAGACGGTGTTCTTCGATCTGTAGGTGAAAGGCGGCCGCTCAGGCCGCCTTTTTCCGTTCGGCGATCCGCGCGAGATCGGTCAGCAGCCGGCGCGTCGCCTTGAGCCGCTGCTCGACAGTGTCGAAATCGTCGATGAAGACGACGCGCATATCCGGGCGCACCTTCGCCAGCGTGCCGATCTTCGCGACATAAGAGACCAGCCCTTCCGGATTGGCGAATTCGTTGTTGCGGAAGGCGACGATGATGCCCTTCGGCCCGGCCTCGACCTTCTCGACATTGGCGCGCTTGCAGAGCGCCTTGATCGCGACGATCTCCAGCAGCTGGTTGACCTCCTCCGGCAGCGGGCCGAAGCGGTCGACCAGTTCGGCGCCGAAGGATTGCAATTCGGCATCGTCGTCCATGGTCGAGAGGCGCTTGTAGAGCGTCAGCCTTAGCGTCAGGTCCGCGACATAGTGCTCGGGGATCATGACGGGCGCGCCGACCTGGATCGCCGGCGACCATTGCGTCTCCGTCTCGAACTCGATGCCGGCCTTGAGCGCCGCCACCGCCTCCTCCAGCATCTGCTGGTAGAGCTCGTAGCCGACCTCCTTGATATGGCCGGACTGCTCGTCGCCGAGCAGGTTGCCGGCGCCGCGGATGTCGAGGTCGTGGCTGGCGAGCTGGAAGCCGGCGCCGAGCGTATCGAGCGATTGCAGAACCTTGAGCCGCTTGTCGGCCTGCTCGGTCAGCTTGCGGTTGGCCGGCACGGTGAAGAGCGCATAGGCGCGCGTCTTCGAGCGGCCGACGCGGCCACGGAGCTGATAGAGCTGGGCAAGGCCGAACATGTCGGCGCGGTGGACGATCAGCGTGTTTGCGGTCGGGATATCGAGGCCCGATTCGACGATCGTGGTCGAGAGCAGGATGTCGTACTGGCCGTCATAGAAGGCCGTCATCACGTCTTCCAGCGTGCCGGCCGCCATCTGGCCATGGGCGATGCCGACCTTGCACTCCGGCACCTGCTTGTCGAGGAAGTCCTTGACGTCGGCGATGTCCTCGATGCGCGGCACGACATAGAAGCTGCGCCCACCCCGGTAACGCTCGCGCAGCAGCGCCTCGCGCACGATCAGCGGGTCGAACGGCGTGACGAAGGTGCGCACGGCGAGACGATCGACCGGCGGCGTCGCGATGATCGAAAGTTCGCGCACCCCGGTCATGGCGAGCTGGAGCGTGCGCGGGATCGGCGTCGCCGACAGGGTCAGCATATGCACCTCGGCACGCAGTTCCTTCAGCTTCTCCTTATGGGCGACGCCGAAATGCTGCTCCTCGTCGACGATGACGAGGCCGAGATCCTTGAAGTCGACGCCCTTGCCGAGCAGCGCATGCGTGCCGACGACGATATCCATCGTGCCGTCGCGGGCGCCCTGCTTCACCGCCTTGAGATCGGCCGAGCCGACGAAGCGCGAGGCCTGCCCGACATGGACCGGCAAGCCGGCAAAGCGATCCGCGAAGTTGCGGTAGTGCTGGCGCGCGAGCAGCGTCGTCGGCACGACGACCGCGACCTGCTTGCCGTTGAGCGCGGCGGCGAAGGCGGCGCGCAGCGCCACTTCCGTCTTGCCGAAACCGACATCGCCGCAGACGAGCCGGTCCATCGGCCGCCCGGCGGCGAGATCGTCCAGCACCGCGTCGATGGTGTTCTGCTGGTCCTCGGTCTCCTCGTAGGGGAAGCGGGCGCAGAACTCGTCATAGACGCCATCGGGCGGGATGAGACGCGGCGCATCCTTGAGCGCGCGGGCCGCCGCGATCTGGATGAGCTTGCCGGCCATCTCGCGGATGCGCTGCTTGAGCTTGGCCTTGCGCGCCTGCCAGCCGCCGCCACCGAGCCGGTCGAGCTGGACTTCCGTATCCTCGGAGCCGTAGCGGGACAGAAGCTCGATATTCTCGACCGGCAGGAACAGCTTGGAATCGCCGGCATAATGGATTTCGAGGCAATCATGCGGCGCGCCGGCCGCCGTGATCGTCTGCAGGCCGATGAAGCGGCCGATGCCGTGATCGACATGGACGACGAGATCGCCCGGCGCGAGCGAGGACAATTCGGCGATGAAGTCCTGCGGGCGCCTGGTCTTGCGGCGCGGCCGGACGAGGCGGTCGCCCAGGATGTCCTGTTCGCCGATGACCGCGAGGCGCCCGGCCTCGAAGCCGGTCTCGAAGCCCCAGACGGCGAGCGCGATCGTGCCGGGCTTGAGATCGAAGGCGGCGCGCAAGGAACCGGTCAGTTGCGTGCTCTTCAGGCCATGATCGGCCAGCACATGGGCGAGGCGCTCGCGCGAGCCTTCCGACCAGGCGGCGAGAATGACGCGCTTGCCGTCGGCTTCCAGCGCCTTCACATGCGCGACGGCGGCATCGAACACGCCGCCGGCATCGGCCGTGCGCTCGGCCGCGAAGCTGCGACCCTGCTTGCCGCCGAGATCGAGGATGAGCTTGCCTTCGCTCTCCGGTAGCTGGAACGGCGTCATGCTGGCGACGCCGGAAGCATCGATCACCGCGCGCCAGTCGGTCGGCGAGAGATAGAGCGCATCCGGCGGCAGTGGCTTGTAGGGAATGCCGCCGGCCCCGCCCTGCTCCAGCGCCGCCTTGCGGGCGTCGTAATAATCCTTGATCAGGCTGATGCGCTCGCCGATCGCGTCCTCGGCCTGATGGTCGAGCACCAGCGGAACGTCCGGCAGATAGGTGAAGAGCGTGTCGAGCTTCTCCGCCAGCAATGGCAGCCAGTGCTCAAGACCGGCCGGGCGGCGGCCTTCGCTGACCGCTTCATAGAGCGTGTCGTCGCGGCCGGGCGTGCCGAAGGTCGAGATATAGGACTGGCGGAAGCGGCGGATGCTCTCGCTCGTCATCTGCGCCTCGGACATCGGCACGAGGTCGAGCCCACGGAGCTGCCCGGTGGTGCGCTGCGTCTCCGGATCGAAGGTGCGGATCGATTCCAGCGTGTCGCCGAAGAAGTCGAGCCGGATCGGTGCCGGCATGCCCGGCGGGAACAAGTCGACGATGCCGCCGCGGACGGCGAATTCGCCGGTCTCGCGCACGGTCGAGGTTCTGAGATAGCCGTTGATGTCGAGCCAGCGCGCCAGCTGCTCGATATCGACCATGTTGCCGGGCGCCGCCGAGAAGCTCTCCGACGCCACCTTGCCGAAGGCGGGCACGCGCTGGAGCGCGGCATTGACGGTGGTCAGCAGCAGGCGTGGCCGGTCGCCCGACCTGGTCTTGGCGAGGCGAGACAGCGTCGTCATCCGGTGAGCGACGATGGCCGGCGCCGGCGAGACACGGTCATAAGGCTGGCAGTCCCAGGCCGGGAAGCTCATCACCTCGAGATCGGGTGCTACGAATTGCAGCGCGTTCTCAAGCACCTGCAGGCGCTGGCCGTCACGGGCAATGAAGACGAGCAGCGCCGGGCCTTCCGCCTTCTTGGCGCGTGCGCGGGTCAGGTCCGCCAGGACGACGGCGTCGAAGCCATCGGGCACGCCGGCCAGCGTCGGCTTGTCGCCGCGGTTCAGCGCATCGAGCAGGCGGTCGAGCTGCGGCTTTGCGATCTGGGACGGGGGAGGAATGCTCATCGAAGTCGTCGTTTTCTCAATTACCTGAGGTCATCCCGGACAAGCCGCGAAGCGGCGCCGATCCGGGATCCATGCCTGAACCTCCATCGGCGGCGTTCCGGAATGGGTCCCGGGTCTGCGCTTCGCTACGCCCGGGATGACAGCGGGCACTTCATCAGTGCTCACACATGAATCGGCTTGTCGTGATGGTGGAAAGCCCGAAGCTTGCGGAACAGTTCCGTGTTGTAATTCTCCGGCACGGGAGCCTCCCCGGTCACCCAGCTCAGCAGATCGCGGTCCAGCACCTCGATCAGGCGCTCGAACTCGTCGAGCTCGGCATCGCTGAAGCCGGCGATCGCGTCGTCGGCGAAACGGCCCATGATCAGGTCCATCTCGCGCATGCCGCGATGCCAGGCGCGGAACAGGATCTTGCGGCGGCGCGGGTCGAGATCGGCGCTGGTGCGGGTCGAGCCGGACATGGGAACCTCGGGCGTAAAACCTGGGGGATGGCGCAATGACGATGGGGCCGGCACCGTCGCGGAGCCTGCCTGGGCAGGCTATATAGCGATGCAACCCGGCGGAGTCAGCGGCGAAGCGGCTGCGATCTTCGCGCTCCTGACAATTGCCGAGACGCCTTGCGCCCTTCGATCCTCGATCCGCTCTTCGCTTCCGCCACGACGCTCAACGGCGTCGGGCCCAAGCTCGGCAAGGTGCTGGACCGCTTCCTCGGCGACGAGATTCAGGCAGCGCGCGTCGTCGACCTGATGTTCCACCTGCCGACCGGCGCCGTCGACCGGCGGCCGAGCCCCTCGATCGCGGATACGCCGATCGGCGATGTCGCGACCTTCACCGCCCGCGTCAGCGAGCACCGCGCCGCGCCTGCTGGCAAGAAGGCGCCCTATCGCATCATCGTCGAGGACGAGACCGGCGACGTGACGCTCGTCTTCTTCCACGCCGATTCCCGGCATCTGGCGCAGATCCTGCCGATCGGCGCCTATCGCCTGATCTCGGGCAAGCTCGAACTCTGGGAAGGCATGCGCCAGATGGTGCATCCCGAGCGCATTCTCGATCCCAAGCTCGCAGCGACCCTGCCCGCCTTCGAGCCGGTCTACCCGCTGACTGAAGGCATCGGCCAGCGCATGATGATGCGGACCGTGCAGGTGGCGGCCGAGCGCTGCCCGGAGATGCCGGAATGGCAGGACCCGGCCTTCCTCGCCAGGAGCGACTTTCCAACCTTCCATGCGGCGATCGAGGTCCTGCACCATCCGGTCGATCGCAAGGCGGCCGAGGGCGACACGGTCGCGCGCCGGCGCATCGGCTATGACGAATTGCTGGCGAGCCAGATCGCGCTCGCGCTGGTGCGCCGCCAGCAGAAGAAGATCGCCGGGCGCGCCACCACCGGCGATGGCGGCGTGCGCTTCCGGATCCAGTCCGCCCTGCCCTTCGAATTGACCGAGGGCCAGCGCAAGGCGATCGCCGATATTCATTCCGATATGGCTAAGCCCGAGAAGATGCTGCGCCTCCTGCAGGGCGATGTCGGCTCGGGCAAGACGGTCGTTGCATTGATGTCCATGGCCGCCGCCGCCGAGGCCGGCCGGCAATCTGTGCTGATGGCGCCGACAGAAATCCTCGCCCGCCAGCATGCCGAGCGCTTGGCGCCGCTGGCCGAGAAGGCCGGCCTGAAGCTCGCTCTGCTGACCGGGCGCGAGAAGGGCGCCGGCCGCAAGCAGGTGCTGGCGGGGCTGGCCGATGGCTCGATCGATATCGCGGTCGGGACCCATGCGCTGTTCCAGGAGGGTGTCGCCTTCCATGATCTCGCGCTCGCCGTCGTCGACGAGCAGCACCGTTTCGGCGTGCATCAGCGTCTGCTGCTCGGCTCCAAGGGCGAGGCGGTCGACGTGCTGGTGATGACCGCGACGCCGATCCCGCGCACGCTCTCGCTGACCTGGTTCGGCGACATGGATATCTCGATCCTCTCGGAGAAGCCGGCCGGCCGGAAGCCGATCGTCACCCGCGCCGTCTCCTCGGAACGGTATGACGAGGTCGTCGGCGCCATCGGCCGGGCGGTCGAGAGCGGGGCGCAGGCCTATTGGGTCTGCCCGCTCGTGCAGGAATCCGATACGCTCGATGTAGCTGCTGCGCAGGAGCGCTATGACGCCCTGCGCGAAACCTTCGGCGGCAAGGTTGGGCTGCTCCATGGCCAGATGCCCGGCCGCGAGAAGGACGCCGCCATGGCCGCCTTCGTCGCGGGAGAAACCCGCATCCTCGTCTCAACCACCGTGATCGAGGTCGGCGTCGACGTGCCCAATGCCAACGTCATGGTGATCGAGCATGCCGAGCGCTTCGGCCTTGCGCAGTTGCATCAGCTGCGCGGGCGCATCGGGCGCGGTTCGGCCGCCTCGACCTGCCTCCTGCTCTACAAGGGGCCGCTCGGTCCGGTCGCCGAAGCGCGGCTGACGATCATGCGCGAGACCGAGGACGGCTTCCGGATCGCCGAGGAGGATCTGCGCCTGCGTGGCGAGGGCGAAGTGCTCGGCACCAAGCAGTCGGGCTCGCCGGACTGGCGCATCGCCCGGCCGGAGATCGATGGCGACCTGCTGGCAGCCGCACGCGACGATGCGCGGCTCCTGATCGAGCGCGATCCGCATCTGGAAACGCCGCGCGGCCAGGCGATCCGGGTGCTGCTCTATCTGTTCGAGCGCGACGTCGCGATCAGGTTGCTGCGGGCAGGCTGATCACTGCTGTCACGGCTTCGTCGTCTGGCGCCTAGCAATGGCGCTTTGGCGCTGGCAGGAGCAATCCCGATCAAGCGGCCCCTCGTCTGGTCGTCCAATGTCGCGCCACTTCGTGGAGAGAACATGGACCCGGTCAAGACAGCCATCTGGTGCATCGAGAGCCGCTTCACCGCCGAGCTGACGCTCGAGGAGATCGCGGAGGTCAGTGGCGTCTCGCGCTTCCATCTCAGCCGGGCCTTCGGCGCGGCGGCCGGTCGCTCGGTGATGCGCTATGTGCGCGAGCGCCGGCTCTCGGAAGCGGCGCGCCAGCTCGCGAACGGTGCACCCGATATCCTCTCGGTCGCGCTCGATTGGGGCTATGGCTCCCACGAAGCCTTCACCCGCGCCTTTCGCGAGCAGTTCGGCATCACGCCGGAAGAATTGCGCGCCCGGCGCGACCTCTCATCGCTCGCCCTCGTGGAGTCGCTCAACATGCATGACATCACCCCCGCCCCCATCGCCGAGCCGCGCATCGTCACCGGAAAGCCGCTGCTGATCGCCGGTTTCAGCGGCCATTTCTCGATGGACAACACCCAGGGCATCCCGCTGCTCTGGCAGAAGATCGCCCCGCATTTCGGACATATCCCCGGCCAGCGCGGACATGTCGTCTACGGCGCGAGCTATAATTGCGACGAGCTCGGCTCCTTCGACTACATCGCCGGTGCCGAGGTCTCCTCCTTCGGCGGGCTTTCGGAGGAGTTCGCACGGCTCAGCGTGCCGGAGCAGCTCTGCGCCGTGTTCGAGCATCGCGGCCATATCACCGGCATCGCCCAGACCTTCAAGGCGATCTGGCAGGACTGGCTGCCGAAATCGGGGCGCGAACCGGCGATGGGCGTCAAGCTGGAGCGCGTGGACGAGCGCTTCGACGGCGCGACCGGCAACGGCATCGTCGAGATCTGGGTGCCGCTCAAGCGCTGAGCGGCGGCTTCCCCTCGAGCTTCGGCTTGCCGTTTTCGCCGGGCTGGATCAGCCCGGCTGACATGATCAGCTTGGCGCCGTCCTCGACCGAGATCGAGAGCTCGACGACCTCGCGCCGCGGCAGGTAGAAGAAGAAGCCCGTGGTCGGGTTCGGCGTGCAGGGCAGGAAGACGCCGATCTGCTCGTCGCCCGGTTCCTGGCCATTCGGCAGGCGTTCGGCGATCTCGGGTGCCGCCTCCTGCGCGATGAAGACGATCGACCACATGCCCGGCTGCGGGAACTGCACCATCCCGACCTTCCGGAACGAGGTGCCCGACTGCGAGAAGATCGTCTCGAAGACCTGCTTCACGCCCTTGTAGAGGCTGCGTACCACCGGCATGCGGTCGAGGATCGCCTCGCCGGCGCGGATCAGCGATCGGCCGACGAGATTGGCTGTCAGGAAACCCAGCAGGGTCAGTCCGATCAGCGCGATGACCAGCCCGAAACCCGGGATCGGATAGGGCAAATAGGAATCAGGCAGGTAGGAATTCGGAATGAGCGGCTTCACCAGCCCGTCGACGAAATTGACGAACCACCAGGTCACCGAGGCCGTAATGGCGAGCGGCGCGGCGATGACGAGCCCGGTCAGGAAATAGCGGCGCAAGCGAGCGCCCCAGGTCGGGCGCAGGATTTCCGCGGGCAGGATGAGGCGGGGATCGGGCGGGCCGGCTGTCATCGTCTCTCCCAGAACACCGGCGCGACCTCCCGCCTGCTTGCGGCGGTTCGCATGGGCCGCGATATGACACGATAAGCGAGGCGGCGCCATCCGCCAGCCCCCCGAGCATTTTCGAGCGAAGTGGGTACCGGTTCGCGTGAAGAAAATGCGACAATACAAAGAGATAGCGCAAGCAAGGGTGAGGCCGTGAGCGAGGACGATCAGCCGCGACGCCGATGGTCACGGCCGCTGCTCTTCGCTGCGGGCTGGGTATTCACGGCGCTCGGCGTCGTCGGGCTCATCCTGCCGCTGATGCCCGGCACGATCTTCCTGATCGCGGCGGCCTGGTGCTTCTCGCAGTCCTCGCCGCGATTCGAGGCCTGGCTGATCGGGCATCCGAGGCTCGGGCCGCATGTCCTGCGCTGGCGGAAGACCGGCGCCATCGCCCGGCGAGCGAAAGTCCTGGCCTGCGGTTCGATGGCGCTGAGTTTCGCCTTACTGACGCAAACGAGTGCGCCGCCGATCGCTCTTGCGACGGCGGCGCTGTGTCTGATCGGCGCGGGCCTCTACGTTTCGACCCGGCCCGAAGCCTGAGCCGCCGTCACTCCACCGTGACGGATTTCGCCAGGTTGCGGGGCTGGTCGACGTCCTTGCCCATGAAAACCGCCGTCTGATAGGCGATCATCTGGATCGGCAGGGCATAGACGATCGGCGCGAAGGTCGGGTCCATGTCCGGCATGACGATCGTCGCTTCCGGCTCGATGCCGCATTCGGCGGCACCCTTCGCATCGGTGACGAGGATGATCCGGCCGCCGCGCGCAGCGACCTCCTGCATGTTGGAGGCGGTCTTCTCGAACAGCGCGTCATGGGGCGCGACGACGATGACCGGCATGTCCTCGTCGATCAGAGCGATCGGCCCGTGCTTGAGTTCGCCTGCCGGATAACCTTCGGCGTGGATGTAGCTGATTTCCTTCAGCTTCAGGGCGCCTTCGAGCGCGAGCGGGAAGCTCGTGCCGCGGCCGAGATAGAGCACGTCCTTGGCCTTGGAGAGCTCGCGCGCGAGCTTTTCGATCTCGGGCTCCAGCTCCAGCGCCCGGGCCATCAGCCCCGGCAGCGAGATCAGGTTCTGCACATGGCTGGCCTCGTCCTGCGCCGAGAGCGTGCCGCGGGCGCGGGCCGCGGCGAGCGCGAGCGAAGCGAAGACGGCGAGCTGGCAGACGAAGGCCTTGGTCGAGGCGACGCCGATCTCGGGGCCGGCGAGCGTCTGCGCCACCGCATCGCTCTCGCGCGCGATCGTCGAGGTCGGCACGTTGACGACCGACAGGATGACCTGCCCGTTCTGGCGGGCGTAGCGCAAACCGGCCAGCGTGTCGGCGGTTTCGCCGGACTGCGAGACGAAGAGCGCCAGGCCCTGGCCCGGCAGCGGTGCCTCGCGGTAGCGGAACTCCGAGGCGACATCGATCTCGACCGGCAGGCGCGCCAGCTTCTCGAACCAGTATTTCGCGATGAGGCCGGCATAATAGGATGTGCCGCAGGCGCTGATCGTCAGGCGCGACAGGTTCTTCCAGTTGATCTGGTCGCCGAAGGGCAGGCGCACCTTGCCGTTGGCCATGTCGAGATACTGCGTCAGCGTATGGCCGACGACCTCGGGTTGCTCGTAGATCTCCTTGGCCATGAAGTGGCGGTGATTGCCCTTCTCGACCAGGAAGGCGCCGGCGGCGACGCGCTGGGCGCGGCGTTCCACCTGCTTGTTGGTCTTGTCGTAGAAGGTCGCGCCGCGGCGATGCAGCACGACCCAGTCGCCCTCTTCGAGATAGGCGATGAGATTGGTGAAGGGCGCGAGCGCCAGCGCGTCCGAGCCGAGATACATCTCGCCCTCGCCGACCCCGACGGCCAACGGCGAGCCCTTGCGAGCGCCGATCAGCAGGTCTTCCTCGCCCTGGAACAGGAAGGCGAGCGCGAAGGCGCCGTGCAAGCGCGGCAGGCTCGCGGCAACCGCATCGACCGGGCTCTTGCCGCGGTCGAGCTCACGGGTGACGAGATGGGCGACGATCTCGGTGTCGGTCTCCGTCTCGAAGACGTAGCCGTCGGCCTGGAGCTCGGCGCGCAGGTCCCGGAAATTCTCGATGATGCCGTTATGGACCACTGCGAGCTTCGGTGTCGCATGCGGATGGGCATTGGTCTCGTTGGGCTTGCCATGGGTCGCCCAGCGGGTGTGGCCGATGCCGACCAGGCCTTCGAGCGGCTCGTTCGAGAGGCGGGTCTCGAGATTCTTGAGCTTGCCCTCGGCGCGGCGGCGGGTGAGCCGGCCACCTTCCAGCGTCGCCACGCCAGCGGAATCGTAGCCACGATATTCAAGCCGTCGCAGCGCCTCGACGACCTGCGTCGCAACCGCTTCCTTGCCCAGAATCCCGACGATGCCGCACATGGGCGAACCCCTCCAGCGATTGATGTCGGCAAAGCGCATAGCCGCGATCGGCGCGCATGCCCAATCAATCTACATGACGAACTGTGAACGGCGGATGGCCCGATCCGCCGCGATTCCGCGCTATTCGGCTGCCTTCTTGGCGGCTTTCCGGGCCGCAGCGGCAGCACGGAAGGTCACCGCCCAGCCCTCCTTCGCGACCTGCCGGCCGCGGCCGATGGCGAGCGCATCGGGCGCGACGTCCTCGGTGATGACCGAGCCGGAGCCGATATAGGCGCCCTCGCCGATCGTCACCGGGGCGACCAGCGACGAATTCGAGCCGACGAAGGCATTGGCGCCGATCGTCGTCCTCGATTTGTTGAAACCGTCATAGTTGCAGGTGATCGTGCCGGCGCCGATATTCGCGGCCGCCCCCACCGAGGCATCGCCGATATAGGTGAGGTGATTGACCTTGGCGCCGGGGCCGATATCGGCCGCCTTCACCTCGACGAAATTGCCGACCTTGGCCTTCTCCGCGAGCTTCGCGCCCGGCCGCAGGCGGCCATAGGGGCCGACGCTGGCATCGACACCGACCGTGGCGCCCTCCAGATGCGAGAAGGCGTGGATCACCGCGCCGTCATCGACACGCACGCCCGGCCCGAAGACCACGTTCGGCTCGATCACGACATCGCGGCCGATCTGCGTGTCATAGCTGAAGAAGACCGTCTCCGGGGCGATCAGAGTCGCGCCGCCGAGCATCACGGCGAGGCGCTTGCGCCGCTGGAATTCCGCTTCCACCGCAGCGAGCTGCGTGCGGTCGTTGATGCCCTGGACCTCGCTTTCGGGCGCCCGCAGCGCGACGGCGTCGAGCCCGCGCTTGCGCGCCACCTCGACCGCGTCGGTGAGATAGAATTCGCCCTGGGCGTTGTGGCTGCCGATCGCTTCCAGGATCGAGAGGGCGTGCTCGCCGGAGAGCGCCATCAGTCCGGCATTGCAGAGCGTGATGGCGCGCTGCTCCGGGGTGGCATCCTTGTGTTCGACAATAGCCTCGAGATGGCCGTCCTTCTCGACGAAGCGGCCATAGCCCGTCGGGTCCTTGGCCACGAAGCCGAGCGCAACGACGGCGGCTCCCTCTCTCAAGCCGCGGCGGAGGGCCGCAAAGGTCTCGGGACGCACGAGCGGCGTATCGCCAAAGGCGATGATGACGTCGTCATGGCCGGCCGCGATGGCGGCCTTCGCGGCGAGCGCGGCATGGGCGGTGCCCCGGCGCTCGTGCTGGATCGCGATCTGCGCATGCGGAAGCTGCTTGCGCGCCGCTTCGCCGACTTCGGGGCGTTCCGAGGAAATCACGACGGCGACGGCATCCGCGCCAGCCTTCGAAACCGCCGCCAGCGCATGGCCGAGCAGTGACCGGCCGGCCACGGCGTGGAGCACCTTCGGCCCCCGCGATTTCATGCGGGTGCCCTCCCCGGCGGCCAGGACGATCGCGAGGCAGGATCGGGCCGACTGCATTTCGGTCATGTTTCTCGTTTCCCCTGCAGGCATGTCTGAACCACGGCCCGCCCATCACAATCGACTTCACGCATGCCAGCGTCGCAGGCGCCGTGGATAGCCGATCCGCTCGCCTTTTGCCAAAGTTCAATCGCGGCGAAAAGGCACCATCCGAGGACGGCCGCCGCCGCGGGCCGGCTCCGGCCTGAATTCGCAGGATCGCACCATCCAAAAGACGTGCATCTTCCCGATCGGAAAGGCTTTTCAGGCGAACTGGAAATGCTCTAGAAGCGCGAGGGGCGAGGGCGTCGCCGCGTAGTTTGGATCCCATGTCGACACCGTTGAATCGTAGGCAGTTTCTGGAAGGCGCCGCCGGCGGCGCCGCGCTGCTCTCGCTGGCCGGCCCGGCCGCAGCGCAGGCGCCGACCGGCGCAGCTTCCTTCAACATCCCCTCCCTCGTGGACGGGCAGCGTTTCGACCCCGCGCTGGTGGTCGACGCCGCCAGGGCCCTGGCCCAGCGCCCACTGATCCCGCTTGCCGCGAACGACCTGCCGGAGGGCTATGCCGCCCTGCCCGCCGATCAGTATGCGGGCATCCGGATGCAGCCGGGCGCCACGGTCTGGGCCGGCGAGAATCGCGGCTTCACCGTCGAGCCTCTGCATCGCGGCTATGTCTTCTCCAATCCGGTGAGCCTGTTCACAATCGAAGAGGGAACGGTGCGCCGCATCGGCTTCGATCGCAGCAAGTTCGATTACGGACGGGTCGCGCCGCCGACGGGCAATGCCGACCTGCAGTTCTCCGGCATGCGGATCGCCGCCGGGCTGGAACGCCCCTTCGAGGTCGCGGTCTTCCAGGGCGGCACGTTCTTCCGCGCCCTCGCCCGCGGCCAGAATTTCGGCGCGATGGCGCGCGCGCTGATCCTGCGCCCCGGCGAGACGCGCGGCGAGGAACTGCCGTTCTTCCGGGCGTTCTGGATCGAACGGCCGAGCCCGGCGGTGGGCTCGCTGGTGATTCACGGCCTGCTCGATTCGGAAAGCGTCGCCGGCGCGGTGCGGATGACGCTGCGGCCGGGCGACGTCACCTTCGTCGATGTCGAGATGACGCTGTTCGCGCGCCAGGCGCTCGACCATGTCGGCTTCGGCTGCACCAGCGCGACCTTCCTGTCCGGCCCGCAGAGCCGGCGCGTCTTCGACGATATCCGCCCCTCGATCGGCGAGGTCTCGGGCGTCCAGATGCAGTCGGGCGGCGGCGAATGGATCTACCGGCCGGTCAACAATCCTGCGACCTTGCAGGTCTCCTCCTTCGTCGACGAGAATCCCAAGGGCTTCGGCCTGGTCCAGCGCGAGCGCGACCCCGCCGCCTTCCAGGACGACGACCAGCGCTTCGAGCTCCGGCCGAGCGTCTGGATGGAGCCGCTCGGCGACTGGGGCGCGGGTTCGGTGCAGCTCATCGAGATCCCCAGCGATTCCGAGCCGAACAAGAACATCATCATGTACTGGCGGCCGAAGCAGCCGCTTGCCGCCGGCAGCGAGACCTCGCTGAGCTATCGCCAGGCCTGGTGCTGGCAGCCGCCGGAGCGTCCGCCATTGGCGCTCGCCACCCGCTCGCGGCAGGGCAAGGGCTCGCAGGGGCGCCGGCGGCGCTTCATCGTCGAGTTCACCGGCGACAAGCTGGCCGATGCGGCGCTGATCGCCTCGACGCGGGCGACGATCACGGCCCAGCCCGGCGCCGTGCACAACGTTCGCCTCTGGCCCTATCCGGAGCGCAAGCTGATGCGCGTCGGCTTCGAGGTCGATCCCGGCAACGACAATCTCTCCGAGCTCCGGCTCGTCCTGCAATCGGGCGGCCAGCCCGTCTCTGAGACCTGGTTGAATAGATGGACCTGGTAACGGCAACCCGCCGCGACGCCATGGAAACGGAACAGCGCGGCTACAGCGCGGCTCGCGAGCCGGCCACGCCTCCGGAAGAGCCGCTGGTCATGCCGGTGCAGTCGTTCCGGAGCTGGGCGGATTCGGATCGCCGTGCCCCGGCGGCACCGCGCGACTGGAAGACGCCGTGGCTGAAGCGCCTCTTCGTCTTCGGCGGCGGGCTCGTGCTCACCGGCTTCGGCGCCTGGGAAATGTACAATGTCGTGTCGGTCAGCCGTACGACCTCGCTGCAGTACGCCCTGCTCGTGCTGTTCACGATCAACTTCTCGTGGATCGCGCTCGCCTTCACCAGCGCGCTGCTCGGCTTCTTCGGCGTCATGTTCGGCGCCGGCCGGGCGGACCGGGCCGAAACGCTGAAGCACCGCACCGTCGTGGTGATGCCGATCTACAACGAGTCTTCGGCCCGCATCTTCGCCGCGGTGGCGGCGATCCGCGAATCGGTCGAGGCCACGGGTCTGGGCGATCATTTCGACTATTTCATCGTCTCCGACACGACCAACCCGGATGTCTGGGTGGCGGAGGAGCGAGCCTTCCTGGCGCTGCGCGAGCGCCTCGGCCCGAACGCTCGGGTCTATTACCGGCACAGGCCGAAGAACCACCACCGCAAGGCCGGCAACATCGCGGATTTCGTCACGCGCTGGGGCGGGCTCTACGAGCACATGGTCGTGCTCGATGCCGACAGCCTGATGACCGGCACCTGCATCGTGCGCCTCGCCGCCGCGATGGAGAACGACCCCGATGCCGGCATCATCCAGTCGCTGCCGCTGATCATCAACCGCAACACCTTCTTCGCCCGGCTGCAGCAATTCGCGGCGCGGGTCTATGGCCCGGTCATCGCGACCGGGCTCGCGATGTGGTCCGGCCGCGACGGCAACTACTGGGGCCATAACGCGATCATCCGGACCAAGGCCTTCGCCGATCATTGCGGCCTGCCGGACCTGAAGGGCAAGCCGCCCTTCGGCGGGCATGTGCTGAGCCACGATTTCGTCGAGGCGGCGCTGATCCGCCGCGCCGGCTGGTCGGTCTACATGCTGCCGGACCTGACGGGCTCTTACGAGGAAAGCCCACCCTCGCTGATCGACATCTCGGTGCGCGACCGGCGCTGGTGCCAGGGCAATCTCCAGCATTCGCGGATCATGGGCGGCAAGGGCTTCGTCATGCCGACGCGCCAGCACTTCGCCACCGGCATCATGGGCTATCTCGCCTCGCCGCTCTGGCTGATGCAGCTCGTGGTCGGCATCCTGATCGTGCTGCAGGTCAACTACGCGCGGCCTGAGTATTTCACGCAGGAATTCACGCTCTTCCCGGTCTGGCCGCGGTTCGATCCAGAGCGCGCCTTGCGCCTGTTCGCAATCACCATGGGAATCCTGCTGGCGCCGAAGCTGTTCGGCCTGCTGCTGACCCTGTTCAACGACAAGCTCAGGCAGGCCGGCGGCGGCGCGATCCGCCTGATCGTCTCGGCGCTGATCGAGGTTCTGTTCTCGGCCTTCTTCGCGCCGATCATGATGCTGATCCAGTCCGGCTCGGTCTTCCAGATCCTGCTCGGCCGCGACACCGGCTGGAACCCGCAGCGGCGCGACGACGGCTCGATCCCGCTGAAGGACATCATCCGCCGACACCGGACCCATACCGTACTCGGCGTCGTCACCGGCCTCTCGGCCTTCATGATCGCGACCTCGCTCTTCGCCTGGATGTCGCCGACGATCGTCGGCCTTGTGCTGGCGATCCCGCTGTCATGGGCTTCGGGCCAGCTTGCGATCGGCCTCTGGCTCAAGCGCCACAAGCTCCTGATGACGCCGGAGGAAGGCGCCCCGCCCGCGATCGCGACGCGCGCCAACGAATTGCAGGCCGAGTTCGAGAAGGCCGGCTACGACGATGCGGACGGCATCAAGGCGCTCCACGCCGATGCGGAACTGCGCCACGCCCATGAACTGATGCTGCCTTATGGCCAGTCACGCCGGCGCGGCGAGATCGAGCCCGATCGCGCGGTGGCCCAGGCCAAGCTCGTCGATGCCGAGACGATCGACGACGCCGCGATCTGGCTGAAGCCGAAGGAGCGCATGGTGGTGCTGCACGACCGGGCGCTGATCGGCCTCCTGGCCTCGCTGCCGCCGGTCGAGGCGAAGGGCTGAGAACTTCGTCACTCCGGGCAAGCCCGGAATGACTTCTTGCGGCTTGAGGGCGGCCTTCAACCCTGCTCGAACGCGACCATGCAGCCGAAGGCTTCCTCGGCCGAGACGAAGAGCCGCTCGTCGCCGCGCTGGAACGAGACCTCGTTCTCGGTCAGCCGCTCCGCCACGGCTTCCAGATCGGGCACCGAGACGCAGAAGCCGAGGAAGCGTGCCGGCGTCGTATCGGGCTCGACGAGATAGGCGCCCTGCGCGGCTTCGGGATCGAGCACGTCGATGCGTCCACGCGGCAGGGCGAGCACGTAATCCTCATTGCCCTCCAGCACTTCGGCGCCCCCGCTGAAGGCCGAGAGGAAGGCGCGGTGGAAGGCGGGTTCCTCCGCCAGCATCACGACGGCCGAGAGCGCGGTGGCACCGTTGGGGTGATGCTGGAATTCCGGGTTCCAGAAATTCTGCGGCTCGAATTGCTGGCAGACGAAGAAGCCGCATTCCGGCGCGCGCGAATCGGCGGCAAAGGCCAGTTCGAAAGCGACGCGGACATCGCTGCCATCCGGCCGCCTCGCCCGGCGTTCGAAGAAGAAGGGCTGGAAATCACCGATGCCCTGCGCCTTGAACGCGGCAGCATCGGCCTTGGCGTTAGTGCTCTCCAGCACCAGCATGGAAAGCCCTTCTCCCTGCTCCGCCAGAGCCTGGCGTACGAAGGCACCGAAGGAAAAGCTCCGCTCGCCATGGGGCGGGATGGCGGCGTCGTCGGCGATCGTCACCAGCTCCAGGAAGGAGCCGGGAAACTGCACGATCCGGTTCTCGGTGCCCCAGGGATGGCGATTGCGGGCGCCGACGCGGAAGCCGAGCTTCTCGTAGAAATGCCAGGCGGCATCGAGATCGCGGACGCCAATGACGAGATGGTCGAGACCGCGGGGCGTTGAGGCTGTTGCAGGCATGGTAGGCTCCGTCGACAGGCGTATCGGAGCCCAAGGCTAGCACAGATCAGGGCGCGGTGATGTCGTGCGTTCAGGGCTCGATATAGTGCGGCAGGAAGCGCGAGGTGTTCTTGGTGATCGGCGAGGCATCCTCGCGCAGGCACAGGCCGCACGCCTGCGAGGCGACGAGCCAGGAGCCGAGCACGGCGTATTTGCCATCGGCAGAGAACAGGTTGGTCGCCGCATCCTGCAGGACATGGCCTTCGGCGCCATAGGGGCCGTCATCGCTGTCGAGCACGCGGCCGCGCTCCAGCAACGTGACATTGGCGCCCTCGCGCGAATAGAGCGGCTTGCGGACATGCCGGGCGGAAAGCGTCGCGCAGCGCGGATCCCCCTCGAAGAAGGCCGGCAGGAGGTTCGGATGGCCGGGCTCCATCTCCCAGAGGCAGGCGAGCAGGCCCTTGTTGGAGAGGACGGCCTTCCAGGGCGGCTCGATGAACTGGCAGCGTGAACCGGCGAGCGCGCTGCCGTAGCTCTCGCGGAACATCCATTCCCACGGATAGAGCTTGAACATCGTCTCGATCGGCTGGTTGGCGCCGTCGCAGAAGCGCCCGTCCGTGAGCAGCCCGAGCTCCTCGATATAGGTGAAGCGCGCGTCGAGCCCGGCCTGCACCGCGCAATCGGCGAGATAGTCGACCGTGCCCTTGTCCTCGGGACTATCCTGCACGCAGGTGAGATGCAGGCGGTAGGGCGACGGCTCGCGCAGTCCCTGGAAGGCCGCGATCAGGCGCTCGTGCAAAGAGTTGAACTGGTCGGAGCCCTTGGGGATCGCGCCGCGCGCCATGGCCTGCTCCAGCCAGTCCCATTGGACGACGCTCGATTCGAACAGGGCGGTCGGCGTATCGGCGTTGTATTCGAGAAGCTTGGCCGGCCCGTGCCCATCATAGGCGAGATCGAGCCGGCCATAGAGGTTGCGCTCGCCGCGCCGCCAGCTTTCGCGAACATAGTCCCAGTGCTCGGCGGGAATCGCGAGCCTGGTCAGCGTTTCCTCGCTGTCGAGCGCCTTTTCGATGAAGGCGAAGCAGAGCTGCTCGAGCGCTTCCGTCGGCCCTTCGATGTCGCGCTCGATCTCCTCCAGCGTGAAGGCGAAGGCAGCGCTCTCGTCCCAGTAGGTCTCGCCGTCGATGGTGTGGAAGGCAAAGCCGAGCCGCTCGACCTGCTCGGTCCAGTCCGGGCGCGGGGAGAGCGCGACGCGGCGCATCTCAGGACGAGGAATGCGAGGAGAAGGAGCGCGCGATCGAGCCGAAGCCGCCGCGCGAGGAGGTGCTGGTCGTCGAGGCGCTGCCGCCGCGGGAGCCGGACGAGAAGGCCGCCGTGATGCTGCGGCCGGATGTGGTCGAATAGGCGCGCGAACGGCTGCTGCCGCCATAGTAGCCGCTGCCACCGGACGAGCCCGAGGACGAAGAGCGCGCCTGCTGGCATTCCGGCAGCGTCGAGCCCGGCGGGCAAGTGGCGGCGGTTGGCGGCATCAGGGGCTGCGCCTGCGCCTGCGCGCCGGAGAGGCCGCGCGCCAGCATGAAGCCGGCCAGCGCCGGGATGAAGTATTGGGCGCCACCGATGCTGGCGGAGCTGCAGCCGCTGGCGCCGTATTGCGTTTCGCAGGCGCTCTGGCTCTGGAATTTCGGTGCATCCTTGAGCCGCGCGGCGGTCGCCTCGGCAAAGGCGGTCTCGCATTGCTGCGCCGTGAGCTGTCCGGCAGCCCGGCAATCGCTCAAGCTGTTGTAGACGAGGTTCTCCTCCTTATCGTCTGATGTCATCGACCAGACGGTGGCGACGAGGATGACGCCGACGGCAGCGAGACCGATCTGCGAGGAGCGCTTCATGGCCGCCTCACGCCGTCATGCTGGCCGCGGCCAGCGTGCCCGAAATCACCGCGATCACCGCCAGCATCGCGGCGGCCGGCAGACGGTCCTCCTCGATCTTGCGCGACAAATCGGGGATCGCAACCCGCGCAACGCCGTAGGCGGCGAACTGGATGATCATCGCCGCCACCGCCCAGAGCACGCAGTCGGGAATGCTGCTGGCCTGGGAGATCGCCTTCTCCAGCGGCACGGCGAAGCCGACGAGGTTGCCGCCGAAGGCGATCGCGGCCGAGAGGTTGCCGGCCCGGATCAGCGCGATTTCGTCATGCGCGGTCATGCGAAGGTAGACCGCGGCGAAAGCGGCGATCAGCGCGGCACCGACGACGAAATAGAGGAGGAATGCAGGCAGGCCCGCCATCGAGATCGCCATGCGCCCTGCCCCCGTGCCGATGCGAAGACTCTCTGTCAACGATGCCACATAGTCAGGCTAACGTGAAAACCGCACAAGCCGTCATCTAAAAGGAGGATGCGCCGCATGACGACCCGGGAGGCCCGCTGCAGCTGCGGGCAATTGCGCATCGCCTGCACCGGTGAGCCCGTGAGCGTCTCGCTCTGCCATTGTCGCGACTGCCAGCGGCGGACCGGCAGCGCCTATGGCGTCGCGGCCTTCTTCGCGCGCGGCGACATCACCGTGACCGGGCAGTTCAGCGATTACGATCGCCCGGCCGATAGCGGATATCGCGTGCTGCATCATTTCTGCCCGGCCTGCGGCAGCACGGTGTTCTGGGAGCCGTCGCGCAAGCCCGAGGTGGTCGCGGTCGCGATCGGCGCCTTCGCCGACCCGGATTTTCCCGGGCCGGGCAAGGCGGTGTTCGAGCAGCACCGCCTGCCCTGGGCGACGGTGCAGCTCGCAGAGTCCTAAATCAGACCAGGCGGCTCTGGGCCTTTGCCGCCTCGATGAAGCTGGCGAAGAGCGGATGCGGCTCGAAGGGGCGCGACTTAAGCTCGGGATGGTACTGCACGCCGATGAACCAGGGATGGTCGGGATACTCGACCGTCTCGGGCAACAGGCCGTCGGGCGACAGGCCGGCGAAGCGCATGCCCTTCGCCTCGAGCTGCTCGCGATAGCCCATGTTGACTTCGTAGCGGTGGCGGTGGCGCTCGGAGATTTCGGTCGAGCCGTAGATCTCGGCGATCTTCGAGCCGGCTGCCAGCGTCGAGGCATAGGCGCCGAGCCGCATGGTGCCGCCGAGATTGCCATTGGCCGCACGCTGCTCCAGCTCGTTGCCGCGCATCCACTCGGTCATCAGGCCAACGACGGGCTGCTCGGTCGGGCCGAACTCGGTCGAATTGGCATCCGTGATGCCGGCTAGCGAACGCGCCGCCTCGATCACCGCCATCTGCATGCCGAAGCAGATGCCGAAATAGGGCACCTTGCGGTTGCGCGCGAAGGTCGCCGCCTTGATCTTGCCCTCGGCGCCGCGATGGCCGAAGCCGCCGGGCACGAGGATGCCGTGGACATGTTCGAGGAAGGGCGCCGGGTCCTCCTTCTCGAAGACCTCCGACTCGATCCAGTCGAGATTGACCTTCACATTGTTGGCGATGCCGCCATGGGTCAGCGCCTCGATGAGGGACTTATAGGCGTCCTTCATGCCGGTGTATTTGCCGACGACGGCGATGGTGACCTCGCCCTCGGGGTTCTTCACGCGCTCGGAGATGCGCTTCCAGTTGGTGACGTCTGGCTCGGGCTTGGCATCCATGCCGAAGGCGGCGAGGACTTCGTTATCGAGCCCCTCGGCATGGTAGGAGAGCGGCACGTCATAGATCGAGGCGACGTCGCGGGCCTCGATGACCGCGGTCTCCCTGACATTGCAGAACAGCGCGAGCTTGCGGCGCTCCTCGCGCGGGATCTCGCGGTCGGTGCGGCAGAGCAGGATGTCGGGCTGGATGCCGATCGAGCGCAATTCGGCGACCGAATGCTGGGTCGGCTTGGTCTTCAATTCGCCGGCGGTCGGGATATAGGGCAGCAGCGTCAGGTGCACGAAGATGCACTGGCCGCGCGGGAGCTGCTGGTTGGTCTGGCGGATGGCTTCCAGGAACGGCAGGCTCTCGATGTCGCCGACGGTGCCGCCGATCTCGACCAGCGTGAAGTCGTAGCCCTCGTTGCCAGTCAGGATGAATTCCTTGATGGCGTTGGTGACGTGCGGCACGACCTGGATCGTGGCGCCGAGATAGTCGCCGCGGCGCTCCTTGGTCAGGATGTCCATGTAGATGCGGCCGGTGGTGATGTTGTCACCCCGGTTGCAGGGCCGGCCGGTGAAGCGCTCGTAATGGCCGAGGTCGAGATCGGTCTCGGCGCCGTCGTCGGTGACGAAGACCTCACCATGCTGATACGGGCTCATCGTGCCCGGATCGACATTGAGGTAGGGGTCGAGCTTGCGCAGGCGAACCGTGTGGCCGCGTGCCTGGAGAAGGGCTGCGAGAGCCGCCGCCGCCAAGCCTTTGCCAAGCGAAGACACCACGCCGCCGGTGATGAAAACATACCGCGTCATGGGAGGACACCTCTATCGCCACGGGTTCGATTCGCTAAGCGCCAGCAGAGCAGTCCCGCCTTGCTCTGCGCGCTTGTCCACAAAAAGAGAAGGCCGGTCACCCGGCCTTGAGCCTTCTGCATCACACAAAAGAGAAGGGCCGGTTTCCCGGCCCTGCCCTGGTTACTGCTGCGGCGCCGCTGGCGGCGTCGGCGGCTGTGCGCCGCCCTGATTCTGGTTCTGCATCTGGCGGAGCTGGTCGAGCACGCCGCCGGCGTTCGGGGCGCTCGGGCCGGCCGGCGCGCCGGGCGTTGCCGGAGCGGAGGTTGCAGGCGCGCCGTCGATGATCGAGCGCTGGACGCGGCCGCGCGTGGCCATCACGGCCAGAACGACCGAGGTCAGGAAGAACAGGCCGGCGAGGATCGCGGTCGCGCGGGTCAGGGCATTGGCCTGGCCGCGGCCGGTCATGAAGCCGCCGACGCCGCCCCCGCCGCCCGAGCCCATGCCGAGGCCGCCGCCTTCGGAGCGCTGCAGCAGCACGACGCCGACGAGCGCGACGACGATGATCAGGTGGATGACGATGAGAACGTTCTGCATGGTCTCACGAAATGGGCATGGCGCGGGCCGCCGCCAAGGGCCACCCGCTCCTCCTCGAAAATCGAGGCGAATTCGGCGCGGCACATAACATGCGCCAGCCGGCAGCGCCACCCCTGCGCGCTGGCCGATTTACAGGAATGCTCAACCGGCACAGGCCCGGGCGATCGCCAGGAACTCCTCGGCCTTGAGACTGGCGCCGCCGACGAGGGCGCCATCGACATGCGGGACGCCCATCAATTCGGCGGCATTCGAGGGCTTGACCGAGCCGCCATAGAGCAGGCGGACGCCCGCAGCCGCCTGCTTGCCGAGCAGCCGGCCGAGCTCGATGCGGATCGCTTCATGCATCTCGGCAACATCGGCCGCCGTCGGCGTGAGACCGGTGCCGATCGCCCAGACCGGCTCATAGGCGACGACGAGCGTCGCAGGCGTCGCGCCGTCCGGCACGGAGCCGCGCAATTGCTTCTTCACGATGGCGAGCGCCTTGCCGGCCTCGCGCTCGTCCTTGGTCTCGCCGACGCAGACGATCGGCACCAGCAGCGCCTTCTGCGCGGCTTCGGCCTTGGCCTTGACCGTCGCATTGGTTTCACCATGCAGCGTGCGGCGCTCGGAATGGCCGGTGATGCAGAAGCTCGCGCCGGCGTCGGCCAGCATCGCCGCGGAGACTTCGCCGGTGAAAGCGCCGGAGCCTTGCATGCTGCAATCCTGGCCGCCGGTCGCGATGCGCGAACCGATCAGGGCGGCGGTCGCGGCGAAGAGAAGGCTGGCCGGCGGGCAGATCGCGAGGTCGACGGCCGGCTTCAACGCCGCGTCGTAGCCCCTGGCCACCTCGGCCGCGATGGCGAGGTCGGCCTTCAGCCCGTTCATCTTCCAGTTGCCTGCCACCAACGGCTTGATGCTGCGCGTCACGTCCATCCTCCTGAAATCAGCTCTTTCGGCTCTAGCAACGCCCGGCCGGCGCCGCAATCGCGTGCAAAGCCGCAGGACGATTGCGGCTTTCGCCATCGGTTCCTATAAGCAGCGCCGAGAATTGCGCGCGCGGGCCCGCTCCCGCGCCACGGACAGGTTCAGGGAAAGACAGCTTCGATGATGATGCAGGGCATCCGCAAGGCGGGTCAGGGCTTATTTGGAAAGCTCGTCATCGCGATCATGTTCGGCTTCCTCATCATCTCCTTCGCGATCTGGGGCGTGGGCGACATCTTCCGCGGCTATGGCCGCAACGAGGTCGCCAGGGTCGGCAAGACCGAGATCGGCCTCGAGGAGATGCGCACGGCCTATCAGAACGAGATCCAGAACCTGATCCGCCAGCAGCGCCGGCAGATCTCGCCCGAGATGGCGCGTGCGGCCGGCCTCGATCGGCAGGTGCTGTCGCGCCTGCTCACGGAGGCGACGCTTGACCAGACGGCTCGGGGCATGCGGCTGGCGGTGTCCGACGACACCATCCGCAACCTGATCTTCGACGACCAGACCTTCCGCGACGCCGCCGGTCAGTTCTCTGCGGCGCGCTTCAACGAGTTGCTGCGCACGAACGGCTATACCGAGCAGAGCTATGTCGCGCTCCAGCGTTCGACGATCCTGCGCCAGCAGATCTCGGAGATGGTCGTGGGCGGCTTCTCCGCCCCGCTCGCGCTGCAGGAAGTCGGCAATCGCCTGCGCAACGAGAAGCGCGCCATCACCTTCGCCCGCATGCCGGCGAGCGCGGCCGGCGAGATCGCGGCACCGAGCGAGGACCAGCTCAAGAGCTTCTTCAACGATCGCAAGATCGCGTTCCGCGCGCCGGAATACCGCACGGCCACCATCCTTTCGATCACTGCCGAGACGCTGGCCGACCCGAGCAAGGTCACCGACGAGGAAGCCAAGGCCCGCTACGAGGCGACGAAGGCCCAGCGCTTCACCTCGGTCGAGACGCGCACCGTCCAGCAGATCCCGTTCCCGAACATCGAGGAGGCGCAGGCTGCCAAGGCCAAGATCGACGGCGGCGAGACCTTCGACGAGATCGCGACCGAGCGGAACGTCGCCTTCAACGACCTGACGCTGGGCACCTTCACCCGCGAGCAGATGATCGACCCTGCCGTAGGCGAGGCTGCCTTCGCGCTCGATCAAGGTGGCGTGAGCGCCCCGGTCAAGGGCGCTTTCGGCACGGTGCTGCTGCGCGTCACCAAGGTCGATGCTGCGCATGTGCGCCCGTTCGAGGAGGTCGTGGCCGAGGTGAAGCAGGAGCTGGCGACGACCCGCGCCGCTGCCCAAGTGACCGATCTGCATGACAAGATCGAGGACCAGCGCGCCTCCGCCAAGCCGCTTGCCGAGATCGCCACGGAGCTCAATCTCAAGCTGCGCACCGCTGGGCCGATGAATGCCGGCCTCGGCAAGCCCGACGGCTCGCGCGAAGAGGCGCTGCCGGGCGGCGATCCCACGCTGCAGGCGATCTTCCGCTCGGATGTCGGCGTCGACAACGAGGCGATTCGTCTGCCCCGCGACACCGGCTATGTCTGGTTCGACGTCACCAAGATCGATCCGGCGCGCGAGCGCAGCTTCGACGAGGTCAAGGCCGAGGTCGAGACGCAGTGGCGCGCCGACGAGACGGCGACGAAGCTCTCCGCCAAGGCGCGCGAACTCGTCGAGCGCCTCGACAAGGGCGAGAGCTTCGACGCGGTCGCGGCCTCGGCCGGGCTGACCATCGAGACTGCCGCCGATCTCGGCCGGCAGGACCAGCGCCCGGAACTGCCGGGCACGGTCGTCGCCCAGGTCTTCGGCACGACCGCCGGCAAGAGCAACTCCGCCGCCGGCACCGATGGCGGGCGCATCCTGTTCAAGGTCGATTCGGCGACCGTCGCGCCTTACGTCCGCACGACGCAGGAGGCCGGGAATTTCGAGCGGCTGCTGTCGTCCAGCGTCAGCGAGGACATCCTGCTGCAATATGTCGCGAAGCGGCAGGCCGAGCTCGGCGTCAGCATCAATGATGCGGCGTTCCGCAACGCGACAGGTGGGACGCAGAATTGACGATGCAGCCTCTCCAGGAGTTCGAGCGCTTCGCGCAGACCTACGAGACCGGCGCGCCGCAGCTTCTGCGGCAGGTGCTGGTCGGCGATTGCGAGACGCCGGTCGCCGCCTTCCTGAAGCTGCGCCACGCCACGGCGGGCCCGGCCTTCCTGCTCGAATCGGTCGAGGGCGGCGCCGTGCGCGGCCGCTACTCGATGATCGGGCTCGAACCCGACCTGATCTGGCGCTGCCATCACGGGCAGGCCGCGCTCTGCCGCACGGCTCTGGGCGAGACCTTCCTGGACGATCCGCGCCCGGCCTTCGAGAGCCTGCGCGCGCTTCTGGAAGAGAGCGCCATCCCGGAGGCCGAGGGCCTGCCGCCGATGGCGTCGGGCGTGTTCGGCTATCTCGGCTACGACATGGTCCGATTGATGGAACGCCTGCCGGAGCCGAAGGAGACCGGCACCGGCGTGCCCGATGCGATCCTGACGCGGCCGACGCTGATGGTGGTGTTCGATGCGGTGCGCGACGAGATCCATGTCGTGACCCCGGTCCGGCACATGCCGGGGCTCAGTGCCCGCCACGCCTATGAGCGGGCGCAGGAGCGGCTGGAGGCCGTGGTCAAGGCGCTGGAAGGTGCCCTCCCCGCCGAAGCGGAGATCGACATCGCCAACCTGCCGGTCCCGGCGACCACCTCGAACACCAGCGAGGCCGAATATCTGGAGATGGTCGACAAGGCGAAGGAGTACATCCGCGCCGGCGACATCTTCCAGGTCGTGCTGTCGCAGCGCTTCGAGGCGCCTTTCGCCCTGCCGCCCTTCGCGCTCTACCGGGCGCTCCGGCGGGTCAATCCGGCGCCGTTCCTCTGCTATCTCGATTTCTGCGACTTCCAGATCGTCTGCTCGAGCCCGGAGATCCTGGTGCGGCTGCGCGACGACACGGTCACGATCCGGCCGATCGCCGGCACGCGGCGGCGCGGTGCAACTCAGGCCGAGGACGATGCCCTGGCCGAGGAGCTGCTGGCCGACCCCAAGGAGCGCGCCGAGCACCTGATGCTGCTCGATCTCGGCCGCAACGATGTCGGCCGCGTCGCGCAGATCGGCACGGTGAAGGTCACCGATTCGTTCTTCATCGAGCGCTACAGCCAGGTCATGCACATCGTCTCGAACGTCGAGGGCAAGATCGACCCGAAGCACGATTCGCTCAGCGCCCTGATCGCCGGCTTCCCGGCCGGTACGGTGTCGGGCGCGCCGAAGGTCCGGGCGATGGAGATCATCGACGAGCTGGAGCGCGACGCGCGCGGCGCCTATGCCGGCTGCATCGGCTATTTCGGCGCCAATGGCGAGATGGATACCTGCATCGTGCTGCGCACGGCGGTGGTCAAGGACGGGCGCATGCATGTCCAGGCCGGCGCCGGCATCGTCTACGATTCGAACCCGGCCTCCGAGCAGGAAGAATGCATCAACAAGGCCAAGGCCCTGTTCCGCGCCGCCGAGGAGGCGATCCGCTTCGCCGCCCGCACCGGGCGCGGCCAGTAAGCTTCGGCGCCATCATCCCAAAAGCAAGACGCCCCGCCGGACCGGCGGGGCGTTTTACGTTTCAGGGCTGCTCGTTCAGTGACCCTTGCCAGGCGTCGACGTCATCCGGTCGACCCAGGCGATGCCGATGGCCGACAGGATGAAGACGACATGGATCAGCGTCTGCAGCAGGACGCCGGACTCGGTATAGTTCGCGGTCTTGCCGGCGATGCCGATATTGCCGGCCTCGATGAAGGTCCTGAGCAGGTGGATCGACGAGATGCCGATGATCGCCATGGCGAGCTTGATCTTGAGGATGCTCGCATTGACGTGGCTCAGCCATTCCGGCTGGTCGGGATGGCCCTCGAGCCGCAGCCGCGAGACGAAGGTCTCGTAGCCTCCGACGATCACCATGATCAGCAGGTTCGAGATCATCACCACGTCGATCAACCCGAGCACGACCAGCATGATCTGCTGCTCGCTGAAGTCGAAGGCATGGGTGACGAGATGCCAGAGCTCCTTGAGGAACAGGAAGACGTAGACGCATTGCGCCACGATGAGGCCGATATAGAGCGGCAATTGCAGCCAGCGTGAGCTGAAGATCAGCGCTGGCAGCGGCTTCATGGGGCCAAGCGCGGCAGACTGGGCGGATGGGTCGCGCGGTTGCGCCATTGTGGGTTCCGATCCTTCGGGCAGATGTCCGTGTGCAGTGCAACGCTAGATGGCGAGGAAATTCGGCCCGCGCAAGCAGCCCCGCCTTGCTTTTCGGGGCAAAAACGACGGGATCGGGACGGCCCATTTATGCCCGGATTGACTGCTAGCTTCCCTTGCGGTCACCGGACCGCTACATTCGAATCCAAACGGGGGAACATGCGGAGTTCCGCTCGCCTGGTATCGCAGAGGAGTTTCGTCATGATCAGGACGCTCGCCGTCGCTGCCGCCCTTGCCGGTGGCACCTTACTCGCCCTTCCTGCATCGGCTGCGCCTCTCGCTCCCGCTACGTCCGCCGTCGCCACGGCGCAGGCCGGCAGCGATCTCGTCCAGACCGTGCAATGGCGCCGCTACGGCTACGGCCCGCGCTATTACGGTGGCTATCGCCGCGGCCCGGCCGTGGGCGCCGGTATCGCGGCCGGCATCATCGGGGGCGCGCTCGCGGCCGGTGCGCTGGCAGCCCCGCCCCCGCCGGTCTATTACGAGCCGGAGCCGGTCTATGTCGCGCCGCCGGTGGTCTATGCCCCACCCGTACCGCGCGCCTATGGCTACAGCATCGAGGATACGGACGCGGTCGCCTACTGCTCGCGCCGCTTCAAGAGCTACAACCCGGAGACCGGGACCTATATCGCCGCGCGCGGCGTCGTTCGCGCCTGCCCCTGACAGCAGGCGACAGCGCGATCGCAGACAAGAACTCCCCGCAGCGATGCGGGGAGTTTTTTGTTTGCGGTCGAAACCGGCTTGCCATGACGGCGACCGTGCCGCTTATCCTGCGGCTCGTCTTGAATCGGAGCGTCTCGTGCGGATCGCCACCTGGAACGTCAATTCGGTCAGGCAGCGCCTCGGCCATCTCCTCGACTTCCTGAAGGAGGCCGAGCCCGATGCGCTCTGCCTGCAGGAGATCAAATGCGTGGACGCCGATTTCCCGCGCGCCGAGATCAAGGCCGCCGGCTGGCAAGTCGAGACCCACGGGCAGAAGACCTTCAATGGCGTCGCGATCATCAGCCGCTCGCGGCTGGAGGATGTCCGGCGCGGCCTGCCGGGCGACGATGGCGACGAGCAGGCGCGCTATCTCGAGGGCGTTCTGCCGCTCGGCGATGGCGTGGTCCGCGTCGCCTCGATCTACCTGCCGAACGGCAACCCGCCCAACACCGAGAAATACCCGTACAAGCTCGGCTGGATGCAGAGGCTGACCGCCCATGCCCGCATGCTGCTGGAGCATGAGGAGCCGCTGGTGCTGGCGGGCGACTACAACGTCATCCCCGAGCCGCGCGACGCCCGCGATCCCGCTGCCTGGGTGAGCGATGCGCTGTTCCTGCCGCCGACGCGTGCCGCCTTCCGCGGGCTCATCAATCTCGGTCTGACCGAAGCCCTGCGCGGTACGACCGATGCGCCCGGGCTCTACACGTTCTGGGATTACCAGGCCGGCGCCTGGCAGCGGAACAACGGCATCCGCATCGACCACCTGCTGCTCTCAGCCCAGGCGGCGGACAGGCTGTCGGGCGTCAGGATCGCCAAGCATGTCCGGGGCTGGGACAAGCCCTCGGACCATGTCCCGGTGATGATCGAATTGCACTGAGGGCAGCAACCGGACGTCATGCCCGGGCTTGAGTCCTAAGCATCTCAGGACGGAGAGGCGCCTCATCGTGCAAGAGCTTCTCGGGTCTGCGCTTCGCTTCGCCCGAGAATGGCGGCGCTTCCGCTCAGTTCTGGACGGCGTTGCCGTTGCGCGAGTTCACCAGATGCTGGCGCTCGATCAGGGCCAGAGCCGCCGAGCGGTCACTCGCCGAGGCGGCCGCGAAAGCCACGTCGTGCCGCTCGATGATCCAGGCCTCGCGGGTCGGATCGGCGCCCTCGCGGGCCATGGCGAGCCACATCAGCCCGAGAACCGGCTGGCGGGGCACGCCCTCGCCGCCGCGCAGAAGCATTTCGCCGAAGGCGGCACGGGCGGGCGCGTGGCCCTTCTCGGCCGCGAGCTTCATCCAGCGGGCGGCCTGACGACGATCGCGGCTGGCGCCCTGCCCGGTCATGTAGAGGCGGGCGAGATTGTACTGGCCGTCCGGGTCGCCGAAATAGGAGGCGGCGTAATGGAACATGTCGAAGGCACGGTCGGGATTGGGCTTCACATAGCTGCCCTTGATGCCGTCCGAGAAGTAATTGCCGAGCGCGACGAAGGCGCTGCCGACGAGCCGGGCGTCGGCCGTGCCGGGCATCGCATCGGCATTCTCGTCCGCAATCTTCGAGAAATACTCGAAAGCCTTGAGATCATTGGCGGGGACGCCCTCGCCGCCGGCATACATCCGGCCGAGCTTGTACTGCGCCGTGAGATGGCCCTGCGAGGCCGCGTATTCGAGCGCGCGGACGGCACCGACCTTGTTGCCGGCCGTGGAATCGCGCATCCAGGCCTTGAGTGCGTCGCGTGCGCTGGTGAAGGGCACGAGCGGCAGCGCGGTATGGGCGGTCGGCGTATTGGGGCCGGGAGCGATGGCTGCAGCGTCCGAGCCGCCGGGCACGGAATCGTCAGGCTCCGGCAGCGCCCCGCCCGGAATGGCGCGCGGCGGCAGCGGCTTGGCGCCTGAGAAATCCTGCGCCTGGGCGGCCTGATGGCCACCCAGCAACAGGAACAGGCATGCTATGGTTGAGCTAGATATCCGCATAGCAATGGGTTTCGGCCGCCCCTCCTGGGTGGGTGACGGCGCCGCCTTTGGCGGAGCCGACGGTCTGCGCGTATTTCCACAGCGCGCCGGAATTGTAGTCGGTCTTTCGCGGCGCCCAGCTTTTACGACGCGACTCAAGTTCGGCATCAGAAAGGCGGACTGCGAGCTTTCCTGTGATGGCGTCGAGTTCGATGATGTCGCCGTCGCGGATCAGGCCGATCGGGCCGCCGACAGCGGCTTCAGGACCGACATGGCCGACGCAGAAGCCGCGTGTGGCGCCGGAGAAGCGGCCATCGGTGATCAGCGCGACCTTGTCGCCCATGCCCTGGCCGTAGAGTGCCGCGGTGGTCGACAGCATCTCGCGCATGCCGGGGCCGCCCTTGGGGCCCTCGTAGCGGATGACGAGGACGTCGCCTTCCTTGTAGGTTCGGTTCCGGACGGCCTCGAAGGCGTCCTCCTCCCGGTCGAAGCAGCGGGCCGGGCCGGTGAAGATGAGCTGATCCTCGGGCATGCCGGCGATCTTCACGATCGCGCCTTCCGGCGCCAGATTGCCCTGCAGGCCGACGACGCCGCCGGTGACCGTGATCGGCTTGTCGGCGCGATAGACCACGTCCTGCTGGTCGTTCCACTTCACCGAGGCCATGTTCTCGGCGATGGTGCGGCCGGTGACGGTCATGCAGTCGCCGTGCAGGTAGCCGGCGTCGAGCAGGCTCTTCATCACCAGCGGAATGCCGCCGACCTCGAACATGTCCTTGGCGACGTATTTTCCGCCCGGCTTCAGGTCGGCGATATAGGGCGTCTTCTTGAAGATCTCGGCGACCTCGAACAGGTCGAAATCGATGCCGCATTCATGCGCGATCGCCGGCAGGTGCAGCGCGCCGTTGGTCGAGCCGCCGGTCGCGGCGACGACCATCGCGGCGTTCTCCAGCGCCTTGCGAGTGACGATATCGCGCGGGCGGATGTTCTTCGCGATCAGCTCCATCACCATCTCGCCGGCGGTGTAGCAGAAGGTGTCGCGGACATCGTAGGGCGCCGGCGCGCCGCAGCTATAGGGCAGCGCCAGGCCGATCGCCTCGGCGACCGTCGCCATGGTGTTGGCGGTGAACTGGGCGCCGCAGGAGCCGGCGGAGGGGCAGGCAGCCTCCTCGAGCTCCTTCAGGTCCTCGTCGGACATCGCGCCGACCGAATGCTTGCCGACCGCCTCGAAGACGTCCTGCACGGTCACGGGGCGGCCCTTGAAGGTGCCGGGCAGGATCGAGCCGCCATAGATGAAGATCGAGGGCACGTTGAGGCGCACCATCGCCATCATCATGCCGGGCAGCGACTTGTCGCAGCCGGCGAGGCCGACGAGCGCATCGTAGCAATGGCCGCGCATGGTGAGTTCGACGGAGTCGGCGATGACCTCGCGCGAGGCCAGCGATGACTTCATGCCCTGGTGGCCCATGGCGATGCCGTCGGTGACGGTGATGGTGCAGAATTCGCGCGGCGTGCCGCTGGCGGAGGCGACGCCCTTCTTCACGGCCTGGGCCTGGCGCATCAGCGAGATGTTGCAGGGGGCCGCCTCGTTCCAGCAGGAGGCGACGCCGACGAAGGGCTGCGCGATCTGCTTCGCGGTCATGCCCATCGCGTAATAATAGGAGCGGTGCGGGGCCTTGGCCGGGCCGACGCTCACATGGCGGCTCGGCAGCCTCGACTTGTCGTACACACGCCCGTCCATCGCCACTCGCCCTGTCCCCCGATCAGCACGGCGCGAAGATGTGCCACGCCACGCCTACCGGGAGCAATCGCGCCCCCGAAAACCCGAAAACCGTCCGGAACCGTTCAAGGACCGGCGCGTTACTCCCGATTTCGATATATCTCAGGCACTTAACGCAGCGTTTTGCTGGGCTTCGTTTGTGGCGGCTTCGCGGCGATTGTGGAGGTCGCTGGGGTGCCGGGCACCGTTCCCGCCCGGGTGTTGCGCCGATGTCACAAAGTTCAGGGCAGCGGGGTGACGTAACGGCTGCTTACAGCACCATCGGCAGCACGAAGAAGCCGCCGACGATGACCACGACAAGGGCCAGCGCCGTCATCGGCAGGTGCTTCTCGATGAAGATGCGGATGTCGTCGCCGTAGAAACGCAAGGCCACCGCGATCATCAGGAAGAAGGTCGCGCGCGAGACGACCATGCCGATGGTGAACTTCCACAGGTCGAAATGCAGGAAGCCGGACATGATCGTGACGATCTTGAACGGGATCGGCGTCAGGCCCTTGGTCACGAGCACCCAGAACCAGTAGTCCTGCGAGGTCGCGATCAGGGTAGCGGCCTTGTCCTGCAGCCCGTAGATGCCGATCAGCCAGGCGCCGACCGACTCGTAAAGCAGCGCCCCGATCGCATAGCCGAGATAGCCGCCGAGCACGGCGCCCAGCGAGCAGATGCCGGCATAAAACCAGGCCCGGTCCGGCCGGGCGATGCACATCGGAATCAGCAGCGGAATCGGCGGCAGCGGGCTGAACGAGCTTTCAATGAAGGTGAGGCCGAAGAGCAGCCAGGGGGCCGCGGGATGGGAGGCGTAGGAAACGCACCAGTCATAGGCTCGCTTGAGCATGGGTTCTGAACAGCCGGTCCTTGTGCCGCCACGCATTCTGCATGACGGGTTTGCGTCGGGCGCATCTAAGCGGGGTCCGCGTGGGAATGCGAGTCCTCTCTTGGATCAGCGTCAATTTGACGACACGGGCGTGACCGGAATGCGATACCTGTAGCTTGCCACCGCCCATAGCGTCATTGCGAGAAGCGTAGCGACGAACCAATCCAGGGGGACGTAGAGCTCCGACCCCTGGATTGCTTCGCTGCGCTCGCAATGACGGGAAGGGTCAGGCCAGCCGCGTCAGCGCCTCCGCGACCTTGAGCTTGCGGGCCTCGGCCGCAGCCTTGCGCTCGCGATTCTCCTCGACGATCTCGTCCGGCGCGCGGGCCATGAAATCGGGGTTTCCGAGCTTCTTCTCGACGACTGCGATGTCCTGGTCGAGCTTGGCGAGTTCCTTGGTCAGGCGCGTACGCTCGGCATCGAGGTCGATCAGCCCGGCCAGCGGCAGTGCCGCGACCTCGCCGCGCACGATGATCTGGGCCGACTGGCCCGGCGCCGCCGCCTCGAAGGCGATGTCGGAGACGCGCGCCAGCCGTTCGATCATCGGCCGCCAGCTTTCGATCGCCGCGCGCGTCGCAGCCGAGGCATTGACGAGAACGAGCGGTGCCTGCGTGCCGGCCGGAACGTTCACTTCCGAACGCACCGAGCGGATGTCCGAGATCAGGTCGACGACGAAGCCGATCTCGGCTTCTGCCGCGGCGTCCTTGAGGGCCGAGAGGTCGGACCAGCGGGTCAGGCAGACCAGCGAGGCGTCGCCCTCCGCAAGCTTGCGCGGCGCGCCGGCCTCGGCCTTCTGCGCCCAGAGCTCCTCGGTGAGGAACGGCATGAACGGATGCAGGAGCTGGCAGATCAGGTCGATGACGTAGGCGACCGTCGCCTGCGTCTCGGCCCGCGCCGCGGCATCGACGCCCTCGCCCTGCAGCACGGGCTTGGCAAGCTCAAGATACCAGTCGCAGAACTGGTTCCAGACGAAGCGATAGGCCGCGCCCGCCGCCTCGTTGAACCGGAAGCTCGGGATGCCGGCCGCGATCTCCTCGGCCGCCTGCGCGGCTTCGCTGAGGATCCAGCGGTTGAGCGGCTGCTTGACGGCGGCCGGATCGAAGCCTTCCGCTCGCGCGCAGCCGTTCAGCTCGGCGAATCGCGCGGCGTTCCAGATCTTGGTCGCGAAGTTGCGATAGCCCTCGACGCGCTGCGTGCTGAGCTTGATGTCGCGGCCCTGCGCCGCCATCGCCGCGAAGGTGAAGCGCAGCGCGTCCGCTCCATAGGTGTCGACGAGCGTCAGCGGGTCGATGACGTTGCCCTTCGACTTCGACATCTTCGCGCCCTTCTCGTCGCGAACCATCGCGTGAAGGTAGACGTCGCGGAACGGCACCTCGTCCATGAAGTTGAGGCCCATCATCATCATCCGGGCGACCCAGAAGAAGATGATGTCGAAGCCCGTGACGAGCGTCGCTGTCGGATAGTAGCGCTTCAGCTCGGGGGTCTCTTCCGGCCAGCCCAGGGTCGAAAACGGCCAGAGCGCCGAAGAGAACCAGGTGTCGAGCACGTCCTCGTCACGCTTCAGCGCGACGGTGTCGCCGTAATGCGCCATCGCCAGCGTCTGTGCCTCTGCTTCCGACTCGGCGACGAAGACCTCGCCGTCCGGCCCGAACCAGGCCGGAATCTGGTGGCCCCACCAGAGCTGGCGCGAGACGCACCAGGGCTCGATATTCTCCAGCCAGTCGTAATAGATCTTCGTCCAGTTCTCCGGCGTGATCTTGGTGCGGCCGTCACGGACCGCCTTGATCGAACGCTCGGCCAGCGGTTTGACGTCGACATACCACTGGTCGGTCAGCCAGGGCTCGATGACGACGTCGGAACGGTCGCCATGCGGCACGGTGTGGGCGTGCGGCTCGACCTTCGCGAGCAGGCCGCGGGCAGCCATCATCTCGACGACGCGGCGGCGCGCGGCGAAGCGATCGGCACCGTCGAGGGCCATCGTCTCGGCCTCGGGCGTCGCACCGGCCAGGAACTCCTCGTTCCCGGCGAGGAGGATACGCGCCTCGCCATCGAGGATGTTGACGACGTCGAGCTGGTGGCGCTTGCCGACCTCGAAATCGTTGAAATCATGCGCCGGCGTGATCTTGACCGCGCCGGTGCCCTTCTCGGGATCGGCATAGTCGTCGCCGAAGATCGGGATGACGCGGCCGACCAGCGGCAGCACGGCGTTCCGGCCGATCAGGTGACCGATCGTCTCGTTCTCGGGATGAACCGCGACGCCGGTATCGCCCAGCATCGTCTCGGGGCGCGTCGTCGCGACCGTGATGAAGGTCGAAGCGTCGTCCGCATCGTAGGCCACGCCTTCGAGCGGGTAGTTGAAATAATAAAGATGGCCGTTCGGGTCGCGATTGAGCACCTTGTCGAGCTTGGCCGCGTCGAAAGCCTCCTCGCCGCCGCGCTGCCATTTGAACGAGCCGTTCTTCTCGAGCTGCAGCACCTCGATGTCGGAGATCGCCGTCTGGAATTTCGGATCCCAGTTCACCAGCCGCTTGGCGCGGTAGACCAGCCCCTGCTTGTGCAGGCCGACGAAGACCTTGAGGACGGCGGCCGAGAGCCCCTCGTCCATGGTGAAGCGCTCGCGCGACCAGTCGCAGGAGGCGCCGAGCCGGCGGAGCTGATTGAAGATCGTGCCGCCCGACTCCGCCTTCCACTTCCAGACCTCGGCGAGGAAGGCCTCGCGGCCCATGCTGCGCCGATCGGTACGGTTCTCGGCGGCGAGCTTGCGCTCGACCACCATCTGCGTCGCGATGCCGGCATGGTCGGTGCCGGGCTGCCAGAGCACGTCCTTGCCGCGCATGCGCTCGAAGCGGCAGAGCACGTCCTGCAGCGTGTTGTTGAGCGCGTGGCCCATATGCAGCGAGCCGGTGACGTTCGGCGGCGGGATCACGATGCAATAGGGCTCGGCACCGGGTGCCGCCCCCCTGCCCGCCTTGAAGGCCTGCGCCTCGTCCCAGGCCTTGCTGATCCGGGCCTCGACGGCGGCCGGTTCGAAAGTCTTGTCCATCATCGCATCGCTCGAACGCAGAAAGGCCGGGGAACCTGCCCCGGCCGGAAAATCATGGGCCAAAAAGGTCTCGCGCCTTAAGAACCCATGCACGGGCCGCGCGTCAACGTTTTCGATGATACGCGGCCATTCTGCTCGGACCTCAGGCGAGGTTCGACTGCAGGAACCAGAGCGACTTGTCGAGCATGCGGGAATAGGCGGTCAGGATATCGGCGGTATCGGCATCGCCGGCCTCGTCGCAGGCGTCGATCGCCTCGCGGACCTTGTTGGCGGTAGCGGCATAGCGCTCGATCAGCGCCGCGAGATGGTCCGGAACGGCGACGATCTCGGTCGGATAGGGCTTGAGCGAGGTCGACTGGGCCGTGGTCTGCGTCGTGCCGAAAGCGATGCCGCCAAGCTGGGCGATGCGTTCGGCGACCGTGTCGACATGGGTGTCGAGCTCGGCGCGGAAACCATCGAGCATCAGGTGGATGCCGATGAACCCCGGGCCCTTCAGGTTCCAGTGTGCCTGCTTCGTCAGCAGCGAGAGGTCGATGCCGTCAGCGAGGCGCTCGTTGAGCAGGCCGATGACCTTGGTCTTGGTGTTCGAGGCCAGGTCGATCCGGCTGGATTTGACCACCCTTCCCGTCGTCGCGCTCTTCGGTGTGCTACGCGGCGCGGCTTTGGCTGCGGTCTTGGCCATGGCAAACCCCCATATCGAGAAGGACTATCGGAGCGACGTCGTGACGTCGGCGCGGGGCCGATGCCGGCGCGCCCTTCCTCATACGCGCGAAACGCCGAGTGGTTCCGCTTCGCTCGCGGCCTTTGCGACGGAACCAGCCGCGCCGCGCCCCGTTGGACCAAGCAGCAGCCAACGACAGCCAGCAGGGAGAGCGACATGCCTCACCACAGCGACCAGATACGGGTCTGGGACCTGATCGATTCGATCAAGTTCGCGATGCTCGTGACCCATGACGGTCAGGGCGATGAATTGCGTGCCAGGCCGATGCACGCCCATGGCGAACGCGCGGATGATGCGATCTATTTCCTGACCGACCGCCGCCACCACAAGGACGACGAGATCCAGATCAACGACAATGTCTGCGTCGCCTTCGCCGATACCGATAGCCAGCGCTATCTCTCGGTGACGGGAACCGCGACCGTGCTCGACGACCGCCAGCGCGTGCATGACCTCTGGGATGCGAGCAACCGGGCGTTCTGGGACGACGAGAACGACCCGAACATCCGGGTGCTGCGCGTCCGGCCGAGCATGGCGGAATTCTGGGACAGCCCCGGCAAGATCGTCACCAGCGTCAAGATGGCTGCGGCCGCCCTGACCGGCGCCAAGCCTGACCTCGGCGAAAACCGCAAGGTTCCCCTTTGACCCCCGCAACGACGAGCAGGATGCGATGATGAAACTCTTGGTCCATGCCCTCGGGGCCTGGTTTGCCGTCGAAGCGGCTTCCGGCCGCTACCCCCGCCCGGTCGCCGTCGGCCTGACCATGCTGGTCTCCCGGCTGGGCGCGCCGGCGACAGCCTTCGCCATGCTCGGCTACGGATTGCTGCGGCTGCAGGAGGCTGGCGCTTTCGAGCGGAGACGCGCGCCGACACGGCGTCGACGGGCGACCAGCGGAAACTGATCGGGTCCGACCGAAGCGCGGGTCCCGCGTTTCGGTTCGGCTGGCTTAACTTCGGCCGCCGCGCGCGACGCGCTCGATCTCGGCGCGCACCAGTCGCTCGACCATGGTCGGCAGGTTGTCGTCGAGCCAGGTCTTCAGCATCGGCTTCAGCATGTCCTTGACCAGATCCTCCAACGTCCGCGCATTGTTGCTGAGCACGGTGTTGGCGAGCTGGCCGAAGGCGTTGGTCACGACGAAGCTGGCCTGATCCGACAGCAGGCTCGCCATGTCGGGGACTGGCGTGGAAGCGGGCTCTGGCCGTGCTTCGGGCTGGACGAGAGCCGGCTGCGGCTCGATGGAAGGGGCCGGCGGTTCCGGAGGCAGGGCCGCGGCGGGCTCCTCCTCGATGAAGGCGATATCGGCATCGTCGGGGAGTGCGGCCGGCGCGGGCTCCGGTGCTGCGACCAGGGCTGCCTCGGCTCCGAGATCGAGAACATCGTCGTCGATCGCCGCAACCGGCTCGGGCTCCGGCGCCACGTCTACCTGCGGCGCTGCAGCCTCATCGGCCGGCTTCGCCTCATCGTCCGAAATGATCCGGCGGATGGAGGCAAGGATCTCCTCCATCGACGGTTCGCTGGGCTTGGCTTGCGCGCTCATGAGTCTAACCGTTGGACACCGGGCGCGCCGACAGAATCAACGCTGCTCCACGAGCGCAGTATTCCACGGCGTCGCTGTCAGACAAGGCGCCAACCGGCTCCCCCACAGGAGAAATCCGCCCTGTTGCCCGAATACGCCGTGGTGTGAGGCTGCCCGCCAGGGCTCAGCGGCCGTCGGGCGTCTGCGTGCCCCAGAGCTTGCCCTGGACCTGCTCGTAATGCTGGCGGGCGTCGTAGACCTCGGCCTTGAGCTTGAGGGACTGGGCGGAGAGCTTGCCGACGGCAGACAGCACCGCATAGGACGCAACGACGCGGTCGCGCTGCGCCACGACGAGGCTCGAACGCGCGCTCACCAGTTCCTGCTGGGCGTTGAGGACGTCGAGCGTGGTGCGCTGCCCGACCTTCGCCTCCTCGCGGACGCCGGACAAGGCGGTGGAGGCCGCCTCGACCTGCGCCTGGGCTGCGACGATCTGGGCCTTGGCCGCTTCATGCCCGCCCCAGGCGGAAACGACCGCGGCGCGCACGGTGTCGCGCTGGGTATCGACCTCGATCCGGCGCTGACCGGCCGTTTCCTTGGCCTGGCGCGTCCGGGCATAGACCTGGCCACCCTCGTAGATCGGGATCGTCAGCGTGCCGACGATGCTGGCCGAGAAGCGATTGTCGCCGGAGAACTGGGTATCGTAGCGCTGCTGGACCACGCCGCGCACGCCGACCACCGGATAGAGATCCGCCTCGGTGACCTTGACCTGGAGCTCGGCGGCATCGACGCCGTGAAGCGAGGCGATGATGGCCGGATGGTTCGACAGGGCCTGATTCAGCGCAGCCGGCAAGGATTTCGGCAAGAGCCTTTCGACCGGGCGCCCCGGAGCGAGCGAGCGCGGCTCGGTGCCGACATTCTGCCGAAAGCGGGCCACCGAGGTCTTCAGGTTCGATTCGGCGAGAATCGCCTGGGACCGCGCTGAGGACAGGCGGGCTTCCGCCTGCGCCACGTCGGTGCGCGTCACTTCGCCGACCTGAAAGCGGTCGCGCGTCTGGCGCAGCTGCTCTTCGAGAACCTCGACGTTGTTGCGGTTGAGATTGAGGATCGCCGTGTCGCGCAGCACGTTCATATAGGACGTCGCCGCATCGAGCAGCACGTTCTGCTCAGTGTTGCGCAGCGTGGCGCGAGCGCCGAGAACCTGCGATTCGGACTGGCCGACGGCACTGCGGGTCCTGCCGGAATCGAAGATGTTCTGGTCGATCTGCACGCCGGCGCCGCGCGGCCCGAGGCGGGATACGTTGTTGGTATGGACCGGCGAGGTGCTGGCGAAGGCCGGAATCCCCGATTCCGTGATGCTGGCACCGATATCGGCCGAGGCCGTGATTCGCGGGCGATAGCCCGCCTTCGCCTGCGGCACGTTCTCGTCGGTCGCGCGGACCGAGGCGCGCTGCGCATTGAGCGTGGGATTGGCGGAATAGGCCCGCGCGAGCGCGGCTTCCATCGTCTGAGCCGAAACCGGCCCCACCCAGCCGCCCGCCAACGCCAGGGCGAAGACGGCGGAGAGTCCGAACCGGGAAGTCTTTTCGTCGCTTTTATACACGTGGACGCCTCATGTGCGCACTGAAAGTCGCGCCCAGGCATCGCCCCAGCCTCGGCAGAGTTGCAATTCATAACCGTTTCGGCGCCTTCCGCCAACGGATTGGGCGGCTCCGGAATGGTTTCGTTCGTGCAGTGCCGCAAAAATGCGACACCAATCGCTTCAGAAAACGAAGGCCGCCGGACGACGGAACTCCGACAGGACCGGCGCCGCCGCGTCGAAAACCGGCCTGCCGGAGACGGCGTCGCTGGATTTCAGATAGAGCATGACCCGCGCGGCGCGGCCCAGGCCCTCGACCACGATGAGCCGGCCTTCCGGCCGCAGCAGCGGGAAAAGCGCCTCGGGCACGATTTCGCAGGCCCCGCTGACGAGGATGGTGTCGAAGCTGGCATCGCCGGGCTGCGTGGCTGTGACCGTCACGCCGGCGGCGCCCGCGCGAACAAGCGCCGCTTCCGCCAAGGCGCGTGCCGGCGCGTCGGGCTCCCAGAGCGTGGCCCTGGCGCCCATATGAGCCATCAATGCCGCCCCGTAGCCGGAACCGCCGGCGTATTCGAGCGCGTCTTCGCCCGGCTGTGGATCGAGCAGCTGGATCATCCGCACGGCGACCATCGGGGTCATCAGCGCCCGGCCGGTGCCCGGCAGCGGAATCGCCTGATCGAGATAGGCGAGATGGGCGAGGTTCTCGGGAGCGAACGCTTCGCGCGGCACCGAATCCGCAGCCGCCAGCGCGGCCCGGTCAGTGATGTCATAGGTGCGCAGCTGGCAATCGACCATATTGCGGCGCAGCGAGGTAAAATCGTCCATGCCCGAACTCTCCGTCCACGACGCCGGTGCTGCAAGGGGCGACCGCTGCTGTGAAGCCGCATCGAACCGGTGCAGCGATCGCGCCGTTCTTCGGCAGCTTTCTGTTCGAGGCTCGCGCAAAAGGCAAGCGCCGGCTGACCGCAGGCTGCTTCTGCCGTTCAGCAAGGACGAACCGTCGATGTCAGGAGGAGGCTGGCTCCCGGAGCAGGATTCGAACCTGCGACCAATCGATTAACAGTCGATTGCTCTACCGCTGAGCTATCCGGGAACAACGTGGCGGCGTCTTAGCGGCGCGATCCGGATAGTGCAACCCCCTTGCGAGCCGACCCGGCAGATTTGTCGCCGCTGCTGTGGAAGTTGCGATGCCGGGTTGCGGCGGCGCACGGCTTGTGGTTAGTGCGCTCTCGCTGAAGCGGCCGTGGCCGTTTTGGCCGGAAGGCCTCGTGGCGGAGTGGTTACGCAGAGGACTGCAAATCCTTGCACCCCGGTTCGATTCCGGGCGAGGCCTCCAAAGATCTCAAGCGCTGATATGATAGCGCTTTTCTCCTTTTGATCGCTGCTGTGGCGTTGCGGTTTCCGGCGACGATGCGGATCTGCGCCTGCGGAGCCCATTTGCGCATCCCGATGATGTCCCTGCGGATTTTCGCATGGTGCCCGGCAGCGGCGGCTGGCCGGGCAAGGGTCCGGTAGCCCGGTTGAGCCCGATCGGCCGGATCGGTGGCACACTCTCCCTTTCAGCGCGCCGTGGAGGAAGGCTGGAACAAATCCGGTGCGACCCGCTCCGGAAATGTCAGCGACGACACGGCGACGATCACCGTCAGGCCGATGACGGCCAGCCAGAGCCAAAAATCCAAAGGCGGTTTTTTCGGATCAGTCATCATGAAAGGGACGCCCGAGCAGGCTTCGGGTTCCCGATCTCGAGCAGCGAAGGTCGCCGTCGCGGTTTTTGGGAGCTCGTCAGTCCTTTCGGGCGGCATCGGCCGGCGAAGCCGAAGCGGCATTCTGCGGGCCCTCTCCTGGCTTCGGGCCCGATCCATGCTTGATCGCCAGCGTGAGAATCGTCCGGCCGATCGCCTCCGGCAGGTTGGCATCCAGCATCACCCGCAGGCGACCGGCCCCTGCCTCGGCGGCCGAGACTTCGAATGCCGCAGGCTTCTGCCGCGGCGCCGGCCGCGGGCGGCGCGCGCTGAACAGGGTATCCAGCCTTCGGCCGATTTCTCCGAGCTCGAGATCGAGACCGGCTTCCTCCAATGCATCCATCGTCTCAACAGCCGTCCATCGGGAGCCATCGTTCAGGCTGTGATTCGCCTTAAGAACTTCATTTACAGATCGTTAAAATTTGAGTTAGTGGCGGCTGCCCGTTCGGGGCGGAGTAGCGTCATGTTCGAAGCCATTCTGATAGCGGTCCTCATGGCCGGGACCGCAGGCGTGTCCTGGCTGGTCGCCGATATCCTGCATCTGCCGCTGGAAATCTGAGCGACGATAACAGATTCGGCAGAAGCCGGCCCGTTTTCGAAGCCCCGCGAGCCATCGCTTCCAAAAATCTTTCCTCTTGTCCGGTCCCGCTCCGCTTCGGCCGCGTTGATCGGGGATTGCGGCCTGCGTGGCCGTGCCGGGGATGAGGGATGATGACCGGACGTACCCTTCACTGGTTCCGAAACGATCTGAGGCTGGCGGACAACCCGGCACTTCTCGCCTCCGTAGAGGGCGGGCCGACCTTATGCCTCTACATTCTCGATACAGGCCCTGATCGCCGCCCGATCGGCGGCGCCTCGCGCTGGTGGCTGTCGCGCTCGCTCGATGCGCTTGGCGAAGCACTCGCACGGAGGCACGGGCGGCTCGTGCTGATGAAAGGCGATCCAGCCGAACTGCTGCCACGCGTTGCGGCAGAGGCAGGGATCGACCGGGTCACCTGGAACCGCCGCTACGAGGCGAAGGAGATCGCACTCGACAGCCGACTCAAGGAGGCGTTGTCCGGAAACGGCATCGATGTCAGCAGCTTCAACAGCCATCTGCTCAACGAGCCCTGGCAGGTGACCACCACGACCGGGCAGCCGATGAAGGTGTTCACACCCTATTGGCGTGCTGCCCGCCAGAAGGGCGAGCCGGCTGCTCCGATCGCCGCTCCCGCGCGAATCCCTGCATTCCCCCTGCCCGATTCGATCGAGGCGCTGACGGTCTCGCTTGATGATCTCGGGCTCGAACCCCGGAAGCCGGACTGGGCCGGCGGTCTGCGGGCCGCCTGGACACCGGGAGAATCGGGCGCCGCGGAGCGTCTCGACGATTTTCTCGGCAGCGGGCTTTCAGGCTATGCCGAAGACCGCGACCGGCCGGACCGGGCCGCGACGTCGCGGCTATCGCCGCATCTGCATTTCGGCGAAATCGGCCCGCGGCAGGTCTGGCATGCTCTGCACCACGCCCGCGCCACCGGCGAAGCCGCAGGATCGGAGCAGGACGCGGAAAAATTCCTCTCGGAAATCGGCTGGCGCGAGTTTTCCCACCACCTGCTCTTCCACAACCCCGATCTGGCGACGCGCAACTACGATTCGCGATTCGACGCGTTTCCCTGGCAGCCCGACGACAAGGCGCTCAGCCGCTGGCAGCGCGGGCAGACCGGCATCCCGCTCGTCGATGCCGGCATGCGCGAGCTCTGGACGACCGGCTGGATGCATAACCGCGTGCGGATGGTCGTCGCCTCCTTCCTGATCAAGCATCTGCTGCAGGACTGGCGGGCGGGCGAGGCCTGGTTCTGGGACACGCTGGTCGATGCCGACGCGGCCAACAACGCCGCGAGCTGGCAATGGGTCGCAGGTTCCGGTGCCGACGCCTCGCCCTATTTCCGGATCTTCAACCCGGTGACCCAGGGCGAAACCCATGATCCCAAGGGTGCTTATGTCCGCCAATGGGTGCCGGAGCTCGCCGGGCTTTCCGATGGGGATATCCACCAGCCCTGGAAGGCTTCGGAGAAAACCCTGCGCGAGGCTGGCGTTCGAATCGGCGATACCTACCCTGCCCCGCTCGTCGATCTCGCCTTCGGCCGGCAGCGCGCGCTCGATGCCTTCGCCACGATCCGCGGTCGCTGACCGGTTCAGCCGCTGCGTTCGGCGAAGCGGGACATCAGCGCGAAATAGACGGGGTAAGGCAGGAGACGCGCGACCTTCAGGATCCAGGCAAGGCGGCGCGGCACGGTGACCTCGAAGCCGCCGCGCTCGAAACCATCGACGATTCGCCTTGCCCCGTCCTCCACCGTCAGCAGGAACGGCATCGGGAAACGGCGGCCCTCCGTCATCGGGGTCTCGATGAAGCCGGGATTGACCAGCTGCAGCCGGATGCCGGCCGCCTCGCAGTCGAAACGCATCGATTCGCAGAAATAGATCGCCCCCGCCTTCGCCGCGCCGTATGCCGCTGCGCCCGGCAGACCGCGATAGCCGACCAGCGAGGCATTGACCGCGATCTGCCCCCTGCCCCGCGCGACCATGCGCGGTTGAACGGCGAAGAAGCTCTTGGCGACGCCGAGCAGGTTGACGCCCACCACCTTCTCGACCGTCTCGACATCGATCGCCCTGCCCTGGCCCGACGCGATGCCGGCATTCAGGAAGGCCAGCGCGATCGGCCCATGGATGCTCTCGATCGCGTCACTGACATTCCGCATGCCCTGCGCGTCGGTCACGTCGCCGGCATGGGCGACGATACGGCCCGGCAGGTTCTCGGCGCTACGGGCGAGGCGCTCAAGCACCTCCAGACGCCGGGCGGTGACGGCAACCGTCCAGCCTCGTGCCGCCAGCTCGAGCGCAACCGCGGCGCCGATGCCGGAACTGGCACCGGTGATCCAGGCGATGCCGTCCTGCGGCTTCATGCGGGGCAAGGCCATGACAGCTCCGGGTTGGCGGGACAGTCATCTAGGCATCGAATCATCAGACCGAAAGCCATGCGGCCGAAATCATCCCCGCTATCCCGCCAACGCGGTGGCATGGCTGGCTCAATCGGTGCAGTCTGCGCCGGAAGGGCGCTCCGCGCCGCCAGCGAAATGACGAGATCATGCCGACCGAACTTCTCTTTCGACAGGATGCCTATCTCAAGGAAACGCCGGCGACGGTCGAGGCCGTCAACGAACGCGGCGGCATCATCCTCGACCGGACCAATTTCTACGCGACCGGCGGCGGCCAGCCGGGCGATGCCGGGCATCTGCGCCGCAATGACGGCAGCCAGATCGCCATCGCCACGACGATCTACGACCCCGAGGACAAGAGCCGGGTCATCCATGTCCCGGCCGAAGGGCAGGCCCTGCCTGCGCCCGGCGAGGCGGTGACGGTCGTGCTCGACTGGGAGCGCCGCTTCAAGCGGATGCGCATCCATACTGCGTTGCATCTGCTCAGCGTCGTTCTGTCCTTTCCGGTCACCGGCGGCTCGATCGGGGATGGCGACGGCAGGCTCGACTTCGACATTCCCGAAGGCGGGCTCGACAAGGCCGAAATCAGCGAGAAGCTCAATGCGCTCGTCGCACGCCATGCCGATGTGACCGAGCGCTGGATCACCGACGAGGAGCTCGACGCCAATCCGGGTCTCGTCAAGACGATGTCGGTGAAGCCGCCGCGCGGGTCGGGCCGGGTCCGGCTCGTCGCCATCGGCGATATCGACCTGCAGCCCTGCGGCGGCACCCATGTCCGCAACACCGCCGAGATCGGCGCGGTCGCGGTCACCGATATTGAGAAGAAGGGCAAGCAGAACCGGCGCGTCCGGATCGCGCTGGCCTGAGATCACCAAAGCTGATGCCCAGAGGATACGCCTATGGCCCGTGAAGACGTCTTCGTTTCGACCGAGTGGCTGGCCGAGCGCCTGAATGCGCCCGATATCGTCGTGGTCGATGCCTCCTGGTATCTGCCGGCGCAGAAGCGCGACGGCGCGGCCGAATACGCAGCGCGTCGCATTCCGGGCGCAGTCCATTTCGATATCGACAAGATCAAGGACAGCCGCTCGTCCCTGCCCCATATGCTGCCCTCGGCGCCCGAATTCGCGGCGGCCGTCGGGGCGCTCGGCATCGGCGACGGCATGCGCATCGTCGTCTATGACGGGCTCGGCTTCTTCTCGGCGCCGCGCGTGCGCTGGACGTTCAAGGTGTTCGGCGCGCGCGATGTGGTCATCCTGGACGGCGGTTTTCCGAAATGGCTCGCCGAAGGCCGCCCCGTCGAGGAAGACAGCCCGCAGCCGCGAAAGCCGCGCAGCTTCACCGCAAGGCTCGACAACGGCGCCGTCGCCGATGCCGATGACGTGGCCCGCGCCACCGCCTCGCAGGCGATCCAGGTGGTCGATGCCCGCGCCGCCGACCGTTTCCGCGGCGAGGCTGCGGAGCCGCGGCCGGGCCTGGCCTCCGGCCATATCCCCGGCTCGCTCAACCTGCCGTCTTCGCAGCTCACCAGCGATGGCCGGCTGAAGTCCCCGGAAGAGATTGTCGCGCTGTTCAAGGATGCCGGCGTCGATCTCGACAAGCCTTCGATCATGACCTGCGGTTCGGGCGTCTCGGCCGTGATCCTGTCGACGGCGCTCGAGACCGTCGGCAAGCCGGCCAAGGCGATCTATGATGGCTCGTGGTCCGAATGGGGCATGGGCGAGCGGCCGGTCGCGACCGGGCCGGCGAAGCAGGTTTGAGCGGGAGGCATCGATGAGCCACGACCACGACCATCCGCACGACCATCCGCATGATCACGGCCACGGCGGCGAGCCGCGCTGGAAGCATGACGGCGTGCGCGTCATCTCCGGCGACAAGCTCGACCCGAACACGGCGCAGACACCCGGCATGTTCCGGCAGGCGGCGATCAACCATGCCCGCGTCGGCGCCCAGAAGATCTGGGCCGGCACGGTCGCGATCGAGCCCAACGCCAAGACCGGCGTGCATCATCACGGCGATCTCGAAAGCGTGATCTATGTCGTGAGCGGCAAGGCGCGGATGCGCTGGGGCGAGCGATTGGAATTCGTCGCCGAGGCCGGGCCGGGCGATTTCATCTATGTGCCGCCCTTCGTGCCGCATCAGGAGATCAACGCCGATCCTGACAACCCGTTGCAATGCGTGCTGGTGCGCTCGGACAACGAGGCGGTCGTGGTCAACATCACCGATGTCGATCCGGTCGAGAAGCCGGAAGAGGTCTACTGGGTCGACCCGATCCACAAGCACCCGCACGGGTGAGCGGAGCGCAGCAGCTCACCGAAACGACGCTGGGCCCGCCATGTATCAGCCGCGCACTCCGGGCTATCGCAAGAGCGACCCGCAGATGCGCTGGTCGCTACCCGACCGCGTCTTCTTTGCCTGCGGCGCCTGCCACATCCTCGCTTATGCATTCCTTATGAGATGGGGGAAGCGTGGCATGCGTGCGCTCTGGATCAAGCCGGCGGCCGGCCATACTGGCAATCATATCTTCGTCGACGGCGGCGGCTGGGCCTTCGACTATCACGGCTATGCAGAGAAGGATCCGTTCCTTACTCACACCTGGCGCGGAGCCCGGAGGCGCTGGCCGGGCTGGCAGGCCTCCCTCATCGAACTTCCGGCCGATATCCTCGTCTCGGAAGCGAAATCACGGGACTATGACGGCCTCTGGCTCCGCGAGCCCGGCCAGTTCCTCCACGACGCCATGCCGCGAGCCGAGGCCTATCTCAACCGGTTTCCGGCGCCTCCGCCATGACCGTCGAACTGCGGGAGATCACCGCGGCGACGGTCCGTACCATCTGCGGACTGGAGGTTTCCGAGGAACAGCGCGGCTATGTCGCGCCGGTCGCGATCTCGATCGCTCAGGCGCATTTCGAGCCGCACGCAACCTTTCGGGCGATCTATGCCGGGGACGAGCCCGTCGGCTTCATCCTCTGGCGCGAGGACGACAAGCCCGATACCGCCTATCTCTGGCGCTTCATGATCGACCGGCGGCATCAGGGCAAAGGCTATGGACGCGCCGCGCTTGAGCAGACCTTCGCGATGCTGAAGACGCGCGGCGTCGCCAGACTCAGCACGAGCGTCGTTCGAGGAGAGCACAGCCCGCTGGGATTCTACCTGTCGGCAGGGTTCATCGAGGCGAACGAAGTCACGAGCAGCGGCGAATGGCTGCTGAGGAAGAACCTCTAGACAAACGCCGACCGCCTCAGCCCGTCTCGAAATCGCCGGGCTGCGGCGGGGCGATCGGCGTGAACAACGTCCGGTCCGGCTTGATGTCGAGCAGCGGCGTTTCGTCGAGGCAGTCGAGCCCGCGCACCAGCAGCACCCGGTCCTCCCGCGCCACCAGCGTCGCGATCGAGGTGCCGATCGGGTTGGGCCGGACCGGCGTGCGCAGCGCGAAGGTGCCATGGGTCTCGCCATTGTTGGCCGGGCTCTGGCGGACGAGATCGCGGCGCGACTGATGCAGCCAATAGAGCACCTCCAATCGCTCGAAGCGCTCGATGCCCTCCAGCGCCTCGTCCCAGGGCGGGAAGAGTTCGATGCGGCAGACCGGACCGTCCGCCCTGCCCTGACGCGGACAGACCAGCCGCGATGTCCAGGGCGTGCGGATGGTGCCGATGAAGACGAGACCGGCGTCGGTCGCCTGCGGCGGCGCGACGGCGACCTCCCTCTCGCGAATCTCGTTCTCGCGGACCATCGCAGCGCGCCTCGTCAATCGATCGCGATCATGACGTCGGAGGCCTTGACCACGGCGTAAGCCTCCTTGCCGACGGTGAGGCCGAGATCGTCCACTGCCGCATTGGTGATCGAGGAGGTGACGATCGCGCCGCCGATATCGATGCGGACATGGGCCGTCGTCGCGCCCTTGGTGATCTCGACGATCCTGCCCTTGAGCTGGTTGCGGGCGCTGATCTTCATGGCTCGTCCTCTCCTTGCGACAACAGGGCTGCGGCTGCGCCTTGACTCGGGTCCGGGCGCACGGCAACCATCGTTATACCCGACGATATACAACGAGAAATTCGAGCGAGGAACAACATGTTGAAGCGCCGCACCCTGCTGGGCATGGGCCTGGCCCTTGCCGTGAGCTTTGCTCCCGCCTTCGACGCCGCGCAGGCGCAGACGAAGGACCTCGTGATCTTCGCCGCCGCCAGCATGAAGAACGCGCTGGACGAGGCCGCCGCCAACTGGGTCAAGGAAAGCGGCAAGCCGGCGCCGAAGATCTCCTATGCCGCCAGCAACACGCTGGCGAAGCAGCTCGAGAACGGCGCCCCGGCCGATCTCTTCGTCTCGGCCGATCTCGACTGGATGGATTATGCGGCGAGCAAGAACCTGATCAAGCCGGATACCCGCGTCAGCCTGCTCGCCAACCGCATCGTGCTGGTCGCCGGCAAGGATTCGACCGCCAAGCTCGACCTCAAGCCCGGCGCGGATGTCGCGGGCGCGGTCGGTGACGGCCGTCTCGCCATGGGCAATGTCGATTCCGTCCCGGCCGGCAAATACGGCAAGGCCGCGCTGGAGAAGCTGGGTAGCTGGGACAAGGTGAAGGACAAGATCGCGCAGGCCGACAATGTCCGCGCCGCGCTGCTGCTGGTTTCGCGCGGCGAGGCCCCGCTCGGCATCGTCTACGCGACCGACGCCGCCGCCGATCCGCAGGTCAAGGTGGTCGCGACCTTCCCCGAGGATTCGCACCCGCCGATCGTCTATCCGGTCGCCGTCACCAGGGATTCGGCCAATCCCGACGCGCAGGCCTTCCTGAGCTATCTGCGCAGCCCCGCCGCGAAGCCCGTCTTCGAGAAGCAGGGCTTCACGGTCCTCAACAAGGCTGCCAGCTCTTCGTGATCGCCGCTTCGTGACCGACTGGCTTACGCTTTCGCCTGAAGAATGGACGGCGGTGAGGCTCAGCCTCATCGTCGCCACGACCGCCATGCTCGTGAGCCTTCCGCTGGGGCTTGGCGTTGGCTTGCTGCTGGCGCGCGGGCGCTTTTGGGGCAAGTCCCTGCTCGACGCCATCGTCCATATGCCGCTGATCCTGCCGCCTGTCGTGACAGGCTATCTGCTGCTCGTCGGCTTCGGCCGGCGCGGGCCGATCGGCGAATTCCTCTATGACTGGTTCGGGATCGTGCTGTCCTTCCGCTGGACCGGCGCGGCATTGGCCTGCGCCGTGATGGGCTTCCCGCTGATGGTGCGTGCCATCCGGCTTTCGATCGAGGCGGTCGACCGCAAGCTCGAATCCGCCGCCGGGACACTGGGCGCTAGCCCGATCTGGGTCTTCCTTGTGGTCACCCTGCCGCTCTGCCTGCCCGGCATCATCGCCGGCATGATCCTATGCTTCGCCAAGGCGATGGGCGAATTCGGCGCGACCATCACCTTCGTCTCCAACATCCCCGGCGAGACGCAGACCCTGCCCTCGGCGATCTACACCTTCACCCAGGTACCCGGCGGCGATGCCGGCGCGATGCGCCTGACGCTGATTTCGATCGTGATCTCGGTCGCAGCGCTCTTCCTTTCCGAATTGATGGCGCGCATCGTCGGCCGGCGGATCGCCGTCGAATGACCCCTGTCCTCGACATCGCCGTCCGCCACAGGCTCGGGGACTTCACGCTCGATTCGGCCTTCACCTCCGACGGGCGCCTGACCGCCCTGTTCGGCAGCTCGGGCTCGGGCAAGACCTCGCTGGTCAATGTGATCGGCGGGTTGATCCGCCCCGATTCCGGCCAGGTCCGCGTCGATGGCGAGACGTTGGTCGATACGGAGCGCGGCATCTTCCTGCCGAAGCATCGCCGACGCATCGGCTATGTCTTCCAGGAGGCGCGGCTCTTTCCGCATCTCACCGTGCGCCAGAACCTGCTCTTCGGGCACTGGTTCGTGCCGCGTGCGCAGCGCAAGCCGGCCGAACTCGACAAGGTGCTGGACCTGCTTGGCATAGGCCATCTGCTGCGGCGTCGTCCCGGCGCGCTCTCCGGCGGCGAGAAGCAACGCGTCGCCATCGGCCGCGCCTTGCTGGCGCAGCCGCGCCTGCTGCTGATGGACGAGCCCTTGGCGGCGCTCGACGAAGCCCGCAAGGCCGAGATCCTGCCGCATATCGAGCGCCTGCGCGACGAGGCCGGCATTCCCATCGTCTATGTCTCGCATGCGCTGGCCGAGGTCGCGCGCCTCGCCACCACCGTCGCGATGGTCGAGAACGGGCGCGTCGCGGCTTGCGGGCCCACCGCCGACATCCTGTCGCGGCCCGATCTGGCGGCGCGACCGGGCGCGCCGGAGGCGAGCACATTGCTATCCGTCGAGGTCGCCGGCTTCGAGGAGGCCTTCGGGCTGGCGCGGCTCACGACACAAGCCGGGCCGCTGACGATCGCGCGCGGCGCGTTGCGGCAGGGCCAGACGGTCAAGATCCGCATCCTGGCGAGCGACGTGATGCTCAGCCTCGGCCAGCCGGCCGAGATCAGCGCCCTCAATGTGCTGCCGGGGACGATCTCCGAGATCGGCGAGCGCAGCGGTACCGGCGGCAGCACCGTGCATCTGCTCGTCGCCTGCGGCGAGACGAAGCTCGCCGCGCGCCTGACGGCGAAATCCGCCGCGCTGCTCGGGCTGGCGCCTGGCAAGCCGGTCCATGCGGTGATCAAGAGCGTCTCGGTCGAGATGCCCTGAACTCGGGCGATCTGACAGGGCGTCATTCTCGGGCGAAGCAAAGCGCAGACCCGAGAATCTCATGACAAGAAGGCACTGATTTCCGAGATGCTCGGGTCAAGCCCGAGCATGACGGCTAAACCACCCCTTGACCTTCCCATGATGGGAAGCCCTATATCGCCTGTCATCACCAAGAAGGAGACGGCGATGACAGTCATCGACAGGAGCAGGAACGACCTCGAAACCCTCGATCTGGGCGTCGAAGGCATGACCTGTGCGAGCTGCGTCGCCCATGTCGAGCGCGCCATCGCGGCGGTGCCGGGTGTCGATGCGGTCTCGGTCAATCTCGCGACCGAGCAGGCGCATGTCACCTTCGCCAGGGGCGGCACCGATCTCGGCCAGATCAAGGCGGCGGTGCGCCAGAGCGGCTACACCCCGGTCGAGAGCGCGATCGAGCTGTCGGTCTCGGGCATGACCTGCGCCTCCTGCGTCGGCCATGTCGAGAAGGCCTTGCGCGCCGTGCCGGGCGTGGTCGAGGCCACCGTCAATCTCGCGACCGAGCGCGCCAGTGTGAAGACGCTCGCCGGTAACGACATCATCCCTGCCCTGACGAAGGCCGTGGCCGGCGCCGGCTATGAAGCGAGCCCGATCGTCGCGATCGATGGCAATGCCGACACCCGCCGGCAAGCTGCCAAGGACGAGGAGCAGGGCAAGCTGCTGCGCTCCGTCATCCTCGCCGGGTTGCTGACGCTGCCGTTGCTCGTGGTCGAGATGGGCAGCCACATGGTCCCCTCTCTGCACCATTGGCTCGCCGGCACCTTCGGCGAGGGAAATGTGCGCGTCTTTTCCTTCGTGCTGGCGACCATCGTCCAGTTCGGGCCGGGCCTCGTCTTCCTGCGCAGGGGCTTCCCGGCCCTCATTCGGCTGGCGCCCGACATGAACTCGCTGGTCATGCTCGGCACCGGCGCGGCCTATCTCTATTCGAGCGTCGCGACCTTCCTGCCGGACCTGCTGCCGGCGGGCACCGAAGGCACCTATTTCGAATCCGGCGCGGTGATCGTGACGCTGATCCTGCTCGGCCGCTGGTTCGAGACCCGCGCCAAGGGCCGGACCGGCGCCGCTATCCGCAGCCTGATCGCGCTCCAGCCCAAGACCGCCCGCGTGCTGCGCGACGGCGCCGAGAGCGACGTTGCCGTCGACAGCGTCCGCCCCGGCGATGTCGTCATCCTCAGGCCGGGCGAGCGCGTCCCGGTCGATGGCGAGGTCACGGACGGCAGTTCCTTCGTCGATGAATCGATGATCACCGGCGAGCCCGCCCCCGTGCGCAAGGAGGCCGGCAGCAGCGTCACCGGCGGCACCGTCAATGGCTCGGGCGCGCTGCGCTTCACCGCGCGGAAGGTCGGCGCCGATACCCTGCTCGCCCAGATCGTACGGACAGTGCAGACGGCGCAGGGCGCCAAGCTGCCGATCCAGGCGCTGGTCGACCGCGTCACGCTCTGGTTCGTCCCAGTCGTGATCGGGCTGGCCCTGCTGACCTTCATCGTGTGGCTCACCTTCGGCCCGAGCCCGGCTTTGTCACATGCGCTGGTCAATGCCGTTGCGCTGCTGATCATCGCCTGCCCCTGCGCCATGGGGCTGGCCACCCCGACCTCGATCATGGTCGGCACCGGTCGTGGCGCCGAGCTCGGCATCCTGTTTCGCCAGGGTGATGCCCTGCAAGCATTGAAGGACGTCCAGATCGTCGCGCTCGACAAGACGGGCACGCTGACCAGGGGCAAGCCCGAGCTAACCGATATCGAGCCGGCCGCCGGCTTTGCGGCCGACGATGTGCTGCGCCTCGTCGGCTCGGCCGAGAACCGTTCGGAGCATCCGCTGGCGCAGGCGCTGGTCGCGGCCGCCAAGGCGCGCAATCTCACGCTCGCCGAGCCGGCCGATTTCACCAGCGATCCCGGCCGCGGCGTCACCGCGACGGTCGCGGGCCGCAAGGTCGCGATCGGTGGCCACAGGCTGATGGAAGAGGCCAAGCTCGACATCGCGCCCTTCGCCGCCCGCGCCAAGGCGCTGGCCGAAGCCGGCAAGACGCCGCTCTATGCCGCGATCGACGGCAAGATCGCAGCCGTCATCGCTGTCGCCGACGCGGTGAAGGAGACCACGCCCGCGGCCATCGCAGCATTGCACAAGCTCGGCCTCAAGGTCGCGATGGTCACCGGCGACGACCGGCGCACGGCGGAAGCGGTCGCGCGCGGCATCGGCATCGACGAGGTCTGGGCCGAGGTGCTGCCGACCGACAAGGCCGAGGTGGTGAAGCGCCTGCAGGGCCGCGGCGCCAAGGTCGCGTTCGTCGGCGACGGCATCAACGATGCCCCTGCCCTCGCACAGGCCGATGTCGGCATCGCCATTGGCACCGGCACGGATATCGCGATCGAGAGCGCCGATGTGGTGCTGATGTCGGGCGACGTGATGGGTGTGCCCCGCGCGATCGCGCTGTCGCAGGCGGTGATTTCCAATATCCGCCAGAATCTCGCCTGGGCCTTCGGCTACAATGCGCTGCTGATCCCGGTCGCGGCCGGCGTGCTCTATCCGGCTTTCGGCATCCTGCTCTCGCCGGTCTTCGCCGGGCTCGCCATGGCGCTGTCGAGCGTCAGCGTCGTCAGCAATGCGCTCAGGTTGAAGCGCTTCAAGGTGGAGGCCTGAGATGAATATCGGCGAAGCCGCAACCCGCTCCGGCGTCAGCGCCAAGATGATCCGTTATTACGAGAGCATCGGCCTGATCACCGCACCGGCCCGCACCGCCGCGCAATACCGGGTCTATGCTGCCGAGGACGTGCATACCTTGCGCTTCGTGCGCCGCTCGCGCGATCTCGGCTTCTCGCTGGAGGAGACGCGTGAATTGCTCGCGCTCTGGCGAGACAAGAGCCGGGCCAGCGCCGATGTGAAGAACCTCGCCATGGCGCATGTGCGCGAGCTCGAGGAAAAGGCGGCGGAGCTCAAGGCCATGGCCGACACGCTGCGGCACTTGGCGACGCATTGCCATGGCGACCACCGCCCGGATTGTCCGATCCTGGCGGACTTCGCCGCCACACCATCGGCGCAGGCCAAAGCCTGAGACGCTGCTCCGCCATGCACTGAATGTCTGGACGGGGCGGTATGAGATTGCTCATATGCCGCTGCCCACCAGAGGCGGGTCCGGCCCGGCCGCATCGGCCCCGTCGGGGAATCCGCCTCTCAACGAAAGACGGGGAGCGCCAAGGCGTTCTCCAGGCGGAACGACAATGGACAATCGAAACGATCTCTGGCGGCATGTCGATGCGAACAAGGAGCGCCTGATCGCGCTCTCCGACCGGGTCTGGGGCATGCCGGAGGTGTGCTACACCGAGAAGCGCTCCGTCGCCGAGCATATCGCCGAATTGAAGCACCAGGGCTTCAAGATCACCGAGAATGTCGCCGATATCCCGACCGCCGTGATCGGCGAGGCCGGCGAAGGCGGCCCGGTCATCGCCTTCCTCGGCGAATACGACGCCCTGCCCGGCCTGTCGCAGGAAGCCGGCGCTTCCGAGCACAAGGAAATCGAGACCGGCGGCCACGGCCATGGCTGCGGCCATAACCTGCTCGGCTCCGCCGCGATGCTCGCAGCGGTGGCGATGAAGGAGTGGCTCGCCGAGAACAAGATCCCCGGCCGCGTGCGCTATTACGGCTGCCCGGCCGAGGAAGGCGGCGCCGCCAAGGCCTTCATGGTCCGCGCTGGCGCCTTCGACGACGCCGATGTCGCGATCTCCTGGCACCCGTCGAGCTTCTGGGAGGTCGCCCCCGCTCTGGCGCTCGCCAATACCCGCGCCGATTTCGTCTTCACCGGCCGCGCCTCGCATGCGGCGGCTGCGCCCCATCTCGGCCGCTCGGCGCTCGACGCCGTCGAATTGATGAATGTCGGCGTGAACTACATGCGTGAGCACATGCCCTCCGATGCGCGCGTCCATTATGCGCTGCTCGACACCGGCGGCATCGCGCCGAACGTCGTCCAGGCCCATGCCCGCGTGCGCTACTCGATCCGCGCCCGTGACCTGCGCGGCATGCTGGAGCTCGTCCAGCGCGTGAAGAAGATCGCCGAAGGCGCGGCGCTGATGACGGAAACCAAGATGGAGATGCGCATCGTCAGCGCCGTCTCCGATCTCGTCGCCAACACGCCGCTCGAAGAGGCCATGCACAAGGTGATGGGCGAACTCGGCGCGCCGCATTTCGACGATGCCGACAAGGCCTATGCCGAGAAGATCCGCGGCACGCTCTCCCCGCAGGAGATCGCCTCGATCTGGCGCACGATCGGCATGCCGGATAGTGGCGCCCCGCTTGCCGACTTCCTCGTGCCGCGCGACGCCCGGCGCAACCCGGCGATCGGCTCGACCGATATCGGCGACGTGAGCTGGGCGGTGCCGACCGTGCAGGCGCATGCGCCGACGGTGGCGATGGGCACGCCGTTCCATACCTGGCAGGTCGTGGCACAGGGCAAGTCCCCTGCCGCGCACAAGGCGATGGTCCATGTCGCCAAGGCGATGGCCGCGACCGGCGCCGCGGTGCTCAGCGACCCGGCCCTGATGGCCGCCGCCAAGGCCGACCACAAGGCCCGCCTCGGCAAGGAAGGCTACACCTCGCCGCTGCCGCCCGAAGTGAAGCCGCCGCTGACGATGTCGCTGGGCTGATCGCGACGGCTTGCCGTCATTCTCGGGCGCCGCGCAGCGGTGACCCGAGAATGACGTGCCGATAGAGGCGCTCTTCCTTCCTGAGATGCTCGGGTCAAGCCCGGGCATGACGGCTGCGGCTGCGTTGCCTTGCCGATTGAATGAACACATATGATCCGGGAGAATGAGCCTCTGCCATCAGCCGGCAGAATCGCCAGCCCGGAGCCAGCATGGATCGCGCAGAGGAATCGGAAGACGGGCTCGGCCGGCATCACCGCTCGGCCAGCGGCCCGGCCGATTCCGCGATGCCTGAACCTGTCGACCTCGCCGGCTATGTGCTGGACGAGCAGTTCGGCTTCCTGCTGCGGCAGATGCAGCAGCGCTATGTCGCGATGTTCCTGGAGATGATGGGCGCAGACGGGCCGACGCCGCCGCAATTCGCGGTTCTGTGCCGGCTCGCCGTCGACGGCCGGATTTCCCAGAACCAGCTCGGCCGCATGACGGCGATGGACCCGGCCACGATCCGGGGCGTGGTGACGCGCCTCGCCGAGCGCGGGCTGGTCGAGCGCCTGCACGATCCCGACGACAAGCGCCGCGTGCTGGTACAGCTCGGCCAGCGCGGCCGCGAGCTGTTGCCGGATTATGTCGTCCGCGCCAAGGCGATCACCATCGCGGCGCTGGACCCGATGGCGGATCGGGAGGTCGAGCCGCTGCTCGACGTCATGCGGCGCCTGCTCTCAGGCTTCAGACCGCCAGATACTGGCTCCGCGCCGCCTCGTCGGCCTTGAGCGTCGCCATCGTATCGTCGAAGCGGATCAAGCCCTTCTCGATGATCACGGCGCGGTCGGCGATGCTGCCGGCGAAATGCAGGTTCTGCTCGGAGAGCAGCACGGACAGTCCCTCGCCTTTCAGCACGCGGATCGTCTCCGCCATCGCCTCGACGATGACCGGCGCCAACCCTTCCGAAGGCTCGTCGAGCAGCAACAGGCGCGGATTGCCCATCAGCGTGCGGGCGATGGTCAGCATCTGCTGCTCGCCACCGGACATGGCGCCGCCGGGCCGGTCGCGCATCCGGCCGAGATTGGGGAAGAGGTCGAAGAGCCGCTCCGGCGTCCAGTGCGGCGCGCCGTGACGGGGCGGCTGGCGGCCGACTTCGAGGTTGTCCATCACGCTGAGTTCGGAGAAGACGCGCCGGTCCTCCGGGACATAGCCGATGCCGAGCCGGGCGATCTGGAAAGGCTCGCGGCCGGCGATCTCCTTGCCCTCGAAGCGGATGGAGCCTTGCGGCTCAGGCACCAGCCCCATCACTGTCTTCATGGTCGTCGACTTGCCGGCGCCGTTGCGGCCCATCAGCGCGACGACCTCGCCATGTCCGACCGAGAAGCCGACGCCATGCAGGATCTTGGCGCGGCCATACCAGGCTTCGACGCCCGACAATTCAAGGAGCGCCGTCATCAATGCCCTCCCGAGGTCGCGCCGGAGCCGAGATAGACCGCGCGCACCTGCGGGTCGTTGCGGACCTCGGCACTGGTCCCCGCCGCGATCAGGCGCCCGCGATCGAGCACCAGCACGCGATCGGCATGGGCGAAGACGACGTCCATGTCGTGCTCGGTGAACAGCACGGCGATGCCGTGCTGACGGGCGATGCGGGCGGTCAGCGCCATCAGGGCGATGCGCTCCTGCGGCGCCATGCCGGCGGTGGGTTCGTCCATCAGCAGCAGCTTCGGCTCGTTGGCGAGCGCGACGGCGAGTTCGACGCGCTTCAAGTCGCCATAGGCGAGCACGCCGCAGGCGCGTTCGGCCTGGCCGGTCATGCCGACCTGATCGAGCAAGGCATCGGCCGGTTCGCGGCGGCGCTGGTCGGCACGGCCGAACAGGCGCCAGCTCTTCCCGGCATGGGAGATCAACGCCATCTGGACGTTCTCGCGCACGGTCATCGAGGCAAAGGTTGCAGTGATCTGGAAGGTGCGGCCGACGCCGAGGCGCCAGATCTTGCGCGGTTCGAGCCCGGTGATCGGCTTGCCTTCGAGCAGAACCTCGCCGCGATCGAGCTTGAGCTGTCCGTTCAGCATGTTGAAGCAGGTCGTCTTGCCGGCCCCATTGGGGCCAATGAGCGCGACCAGCTTGCCGGCCTCGACCGAGAAGGACACGCCATCGACCGCCTTCACGCCGCCGAAGGATTTGGCGAGATCGCGGGCTTCCAGCACGGGAGGCATGGACGCACTCATGCCACGGCCGTCGCTTGCGCGGCGCTCTCGCGCCGGGCGCGCCAGTACAGCCAGGTGCCGACGAGGCCGCGCGGGAACAGCACGACCAGGAGCACGATCGACAAGCCCAGCCCGAAGCGCCAATAGGCCGTCATCTTCGCGAGCTGTTCGTTCAAACCCATATAGGCGAACGCGCCGACGACCGGCCCGGCGACCGTCTGGACGCCGCCGAGCAGCACCATCAGCAAGGCATCGACCGAGCGCGGGATCGCCATATAGGTCGGGAAGACCGAGCCCTTCGAGAAGGCGAAGAGCCCGCCGGCGATGCCGGCTGCGACCGCGGCGATGGTGAAGGCCGCCCATTGCAGGCGCCCGACATCGAGCCCGATCGCCTCGGCCCGCAACGGGCTGTCGCGGCCGGCCCGCAAGGCGTAGCCGAAGGGTGCGAAGATGATGACGCGGAGCGCCACGATGACCAGCACGGCGATGGTGAGCGCGAGGTAGTAGAATACCGTCTTGGGCACCGCCCAGGCCGAGGGCCAGACGCCGAGGATGCCGTTGTCGCCGCCGGTGAGGTCGACCCACTGGAAGGCCGTGGCCCAGGCGATCTGGGCGAAGGCGAGCGTCAGCATCGCGAGATAGACGCCCGAGAGCCGGACGCAGAACCAGCCGAAGATCGCGCCCGCGATGCCGGCCATGAGCGGCGCCAGCATCAAGGCCTCCTCCATCGGGCTGCCCAGCCATTTCACCGCCAGCGCCGCGCCATAGGCGCCGAGCCCGAAATAGGCGGCATGGCCGAAGGAGGTGATGCCGCCCGGCCCCATCAAGAGATGCAGCGAAGCGGCGAAGACCGCGAAGATCACCAGATCGGTCAGGGTCAAGATGATATGATCGGGCACGACGAACGGCGCGAGGACCAGCAATGCGAGCGCCACGGCTCCGAACAGCTTCGCCGCGCCATCAGCCGGGCGCAGCAGGAAGAGCTGGCCGGCATGGCCGCGCGGCTCGACGGAGGCCTTGCCGAGCAGGCCGTGCGGCCGGACGATCAGCACCGCCGCCATCACCAGGAAGACCAGCACCAGCGTGATCTTGGGCAGGATCAGGATGCCGAAGGCGTGGAGCACGCCAATCAGCACGGCAGCGAGATAGGCCCCCGTCACGCTGCCGAGCCCGCCGACCACCACGACCACGAAGGCCTCGGCGATCATCGACAGATCCATGTGAAGGTTGATCGCCTCTCGCGGGAGCTGGAGCGCGCCGCCGAGCCCCGCCAGCGCTGCGCCGAAGGCGAAGACCGAGGTGAAGAGCAGGCGCTGGTTGACGCCAAGCGCGCTGACCATCTCGCGGTCCTGCGTCGCCGCCCGGATCAGCACGCCCCAGCGCGTCCGGTGAAAGAGCAGCCAGATCAGGCCGAGGACGACCGGCCCGACCGCGATCAGGAACAGCTCGTAGCTCGGGAAGCGGTTGTCGAACAGAATGACGAAGCTGCGGAAGCCCGGCGCGCGCGGGCCGAGCTTGTCCTCCGGCCCCCAGGTCGCCAGCGCGATATCCTGCAGCATCAGCACGACGCCGAAGGTCGCGAGCAACTGAAACAGCTCCGGCGCCTGATAGATTCGCCTGAGAATCAGGACCTCGATCAGCACACCGGCAAGGCCGGTGAGCAGAACGGCGAGGATGACGCCGCCCCAGAAGCCGAGTGGATCGGCCGGGCCAAACCAGGTCACCAGCGTGAAGGCCAGATAGCCGCCCAGCATGTAGAGCGAGCCGTGGGCGAAGTTCACGATGCGCGTGACGCCGAAGATGATCGACAGCCCACACGCCACCAGGAACAGCGACGATGCCGAGGCCAGGCCGTTCAGGGTCTGGGTGAGGACGAGATCAAGCATGTCGTCTCGGGCGCAACGCTACGGCCTTCAGGCCGTAGCGCCGCGCTCCATCTCAGGCAAGGTCAGACGGCTGGGCGCAGCTTGCGGACCTCGTCATCGCTCGGCAGGTATTTGGCGCCGTCGCGATAGCTCCAGTCGACCATCACGCCCTTGCCGTCCTTCTGCGCGCTCTTGCCGACATAGGCGCCGAGCGTCGACTGGTGGTCGATCTTGCGGAACTCGATCGGACCGAAGGCCGAGCCGAACTTCAGCCCCTCGAAGGCATCAACCAGCTTCTCATTGTCGGTGGAGGCGGCCTTCGCCAGCGCCGCGGCGATGGCCTGCACCGTCTCGTAGCCGACGACCGAGCCCAGCCGCGGATAGTCGTTGTACTTCGCCTTGTAGGCGTCGCGGAACTTGACGTGCTCCGGCGTCTGCAGGTCGGCATGGGGATAGCCGGTGATGATCCAGCCTTCCGGCGTCTCGGCGCCGAGCGTGTCGAGATATTCCGGCTCGCCGGTCAGCATCGAGACGACCTGGCGCCCCTCGAACAGGCCGCGCGTGTTGCCCGCGCGGACGAAATTGGCGAGGTCGACGGCGAAGGTGACGTTGAAGATCGCCTCGGGCTTGGCCGCCTCCAGCGCCTGCACGGTCGCACCGGCATCGATGCGGCCGAGCGCCGGGAACTGCTCGGCGACGAAGGTCACGTCGGGACGTGCCTTGACCAGCAGCTCCTTGAACCATTTCACGGCCGATTGGCCGTATTCGTAGTTCGGCGCGACGATCGCCCATTTCTTCGCCGGAAGCTTCGCCGCTTCCTCGACCAGCATCGCGGCCTGCATGTAGGTCGAGGGCCGCAGGCGGAAGGTGTAGCGGTTGCCCTTCGACCAGACGAGCGCATCGGCCAGCGGCTCGGAGGCGACATAGAGCCGCTTGTTCTGGTTGGCGTAATCGGCGAGCGCCAGCCCGACATTGGAAAGGAAGCCGCCGGCGATGATGTCGACCTTTTCGGCCGTGGCGAGATCGGCGGCATGGCGCACCGCATCCTCCGGCTTGCCGGCATCGTCGCGGAACACCGTCTCGAGCTTGCGGCCGAGGACGCCGCCGGCTGCGTTGATCTGCTCCTGCGCCAGTTCCCAGGCCTGCCGATAGGGTTTCAGGAAGGCCGGCTGCGCGGTATAGGAGTTGATCTCGCCGATGCGGATCGGCCCCGCGCCCTGGGCGCGCGCCAGCGAGGGAACGCCGAAGGCAAGCGTGCCCGCGACGAAGCTGCGACGATCGATCTGCATCGGGTTTAAGTCCTTCGCCCTGCTGCGGCTGCAATCCGCGCCGATACCGCTCGCGCCGGGTCGGGCGAAGCGGAATTCATTTGCATGCATATGAATGAACAGATCGGGGCGCCTGTCAATCTGCCATTCTTGCAATGCAGCAGATGAGCAGGCGACTGACGGCAGCTCGCGCGACCTTGCGGGAATTGTCCGAAAGCCGTTGATTTCATTTGATAAACAAGGCGCCTAAAAATAAGACAGCGATGCTGCCCTTTTGGCCTTGCAGGCGTCACCTGGGCTTACTATTTAAAGTGCAGCGCAGCAGAGATGTTGCGCCGCCCTCCTTGGGCGTTTCCTCCCTAGACTTGGGCTGCGCTTCTGGCGTGGCCCTTTTTTCTTGTCGGGAGTGCGCCCTTACCAGCGCCGGCCGTAGCCCCAGGGCCCGCCGAAGGAGGCGTCGAAGCGGTCGAAGCGATAGCGCCGCTCGGCCGCGCGATCGAGATCGAGCTGCATCAGGCAGTTCGAGAACGCCTCGCCCGGCGCGCGAAAACCATAGGAGCGGCAGCGCTCCTCGTCGATCGCGCGATACTGCGCCTCGGTGGTCACGCAGCCGCTCAATGCGAGGGCCAGCATCGCGCCGGCGGCAAGCCTGATGATCGTCATCGCGCTTCTCCTCTCGCTCATAACCATCCTACGCGCAGACGATAGCTCCGGTTCCCGGGCCAGCCTAGCGCGAGAACTTGATCGGCACGCTCAGCGAAATCGCTCCGCCGCCGAGCCCATCCGGCGGTGCCGGGACGGGGCTGGCGCGACGGATCATCGCGACCGCCTCCCCGTCCAGCGCCGCATCGCCCGAGCCCCGGACGAGACGGGCCGAGAGCACGCGGCCGCCGCGGTCGATGCTGAAGGCGACCTGGACCGTGCCGGGGCTGGCGCCTCCAGGGAAGCGCTTGTAGCGGTTGAGATGCGCCATCAACGACCCGCGCCAGCTCGCGGTCACGGCCGGAGACGGCGAGGACGCACCGGAATTGGGAGCCGCCGCACGCGGAGCTGTCTGCGCCTGCGCCACCGGCGCAGAGGTCTGCTCGGCCTTCGGCTTGTCCGGGCGGATCGGCTTCTTCTTCTCGACGACCTTGGGTTTCGGCTTCGGCTTCTTGGGCGGCGGCGGCTTCGGAGCCTCCTTCGGCGGCGGCGTCAGGATCGCCGCAGCGTCGGGCAGCGGCGGCAATTCGGGAATCCTGATCTCGGGCTCGGGGATCGCGACGGGCTCCGGTTCAGGCGGAGGCGGCTCGATCTCCTTGGGCGGCTCGACCGGCTCGGGCGGCGGCGGTTCGGGCTCGGGCTGCGCCTCGGCCATCTCCGGACCGGGCGCGACCTCCTGCGGCGGCGCCTCGGGCGCGACGGCGAGCGGCGCGAGTTCGATCATCACGGCGGCCGGAGGCGCACCCATCGCCGCCTCGGCGCGCTGCCAGTTGGCAATGACCCAGCCGGCCGTGCCATGGGCGCTCGCGACCACCAGGGCCGCAAGGCTCCAGCGCAGGGCCGCCGGCGCGAAACGCGACAATGACGGGCGTTCGAGGCTCATGGCTTCGGCCCCGCAGCAGCCCCCTGCCCGGTATCCTCCAGACCGACCAGCGCGATCTTGAGATAACCGGCGTTGCGCAGCAGGTTCATCACGTTCATCAGCTCGCTATAGGCGACGCTGCCATCGGCCCGCAGGAAGACCCGCTGCTCGCGGTCGCTGTTCGTCTTCTGGTCGAGCGCCGTCTGCAGCGCTTCGCGCGGCACGGGATCATTGCCGAGCGCGAGCGAAAGATCGCCCTTCACGGTCAGGAACATCGGCGTGTCCGGCCGGGGCTGCGGCTGCGCATTCGAGACCGGCAGGTCGACCGCGACATCGACGGTCGAAAGCGGCGCCGCCACCATGAATATGATCAGCAGGACGAGGATGACGTCGATGAACGGCGTCACGTTGATGTCGCTGACCTCGCCGAGGTCGCCGTCCTGCGGCTCCTTGAGGGAAACGCCCATGATTCACTCCGCCGGAACGAGCGGCGCGGCCGCCATGCTCGTGGCCGAAGCCGAGGATGACGCAGCCGAACGCGGGGCCGGTGCGACGGCGCGCTGGCGGCGTTCCAGGTCGCGCGAGAGATGGCGCAGGATCTCGCCCGAGGCATCGGAAAGCGTGGCGCGGTAGCCGGTGATCGCGCGGGCGAAGACGTTGTAGATGATCACGGCGGGGATGGCAGCGACGAGGCCGATCGCGGTCGCCAGCAGCGCCTCGGCGATGCCGGGGGCGACGACGGCGAGATTGGTCGTTTTGGCCTGGCTGATGCCGATGAAGGAATTCATGATGCCCCAGACCGTGCCGAACAGGCCGACGAAGGGGGCGGTCGAGCCGATCGTGGCGAGCAGGCCGGTGCCGCGCGCCATCGAGCGGCCGGCGCGCGCCTCGATTCGCGACAGGGCGATGGCGACACGCTCCTTGATACCGTCCTCGCCGAGATCGGCGGAGCGGCGGGTCTCGGACAGGGCGGCGTTCAGCAACTGACCGACGGCGCCACGCAATTTGCCGCTCTTGCCGGCAGCCGCGCCGGCGGCCTCTGCCAGGTTCTCGGCCGCCTCGATGCGGCGCAGCGCCCGGCCGGCCGAACGCTTGGCAGCGGCCAGCTCCATCGCCTTGGCGAGCCAGATCGTCCAGGTCACCAGCGAGGCGAAGGCAAGCCCGAGCATCACGCCCTTCACGACGATATCCGCCGCCATGAACATGCCCCAGGGCGACAGGTCATGCGGCAAGGTCGCCGTCGCGGCCGGGGCCGGAGCCATCACAGGTGTCGCGGCCTCGCTGGTGGTCAGCGGCGGGTGAGCGGCGCTCGGCGGGTTGATGCCGAGCTGAGGCAGCGCAGGCGGCAGCGGATTGGTCGGCGTCGCGGGCGCCGGCTGAACCGGCTGGGTCTGTGCCGCAGGCGGGGCCGTTTCGGTGGGTGCCTGTGGAGCGGACTGCCCCGGCGCCTGGGCCTGCGCCGCGACCACGGACAGGCTCATCGCAACAAGAGCCAGACGAAACGCACGCATCATCACAAATCCAGCCTTCTCCGGAGGAGCGCCGCCCCGGCTCCAGCCGGTTCCAGCACCTGCTGCCGGGCACCAAGGGCCGGCCGCTTCCTCATTGGAATCATTACAAAAAAAGACTTGCAGCGGCGTTGCTGCATATGCGATACGCCTGTTCGAATCGGGCGGGCATGTCAAGGAAAAGCGGCTCGCCGGCTCTGCCCTCCGATGGGCCTCGGCCACGCGAAATCAGGCCAGTCCGCGCTTCCGGACGACCCTCACATATCCGCTATTCGATGAATGCAGGGCGCTGCCGGCGCGGTGTGCGCGTCAGCGATTCAGCCGCGCTCGGGCCGGTCGATCTCGGCCTGCAGCGCCGCGAGATGAGTCGCGGCAGCCTCGGTCGCAGCCTGCTCGACCGCGCGGAAGCGCAGGATAAGCGCTTCGCCGAGCGGAGTCAGTCGTGCCCCACCGCCATTGCGGCCACCGACCTGGCGCTCGACCACCGGCTTGCCGAAGAGCACGTTCAGTTCCTCGACCAGCTCCCAGGCGCGCCGGTAGGACATCTCCATCGCCCGGCCGGCCGCCGAGATCGAGCCATGCGTCGCGATGTTCTCGAGCAGCGCGATCTTGCCGGGGCCGATCCTGCCTTCAGGGTCGAGCTGTATCCGCAGGCTGAGCGAGGGCACCGCCGCCTCAGGACGCTCTGGCCAGGGCGGCCTCGATGCCCTCGCCGCAGGCCGCGAGCCAGATTGCCGCGATGCGCTCGATGCCGGCCTGGTCGTCGGCATCGAAGCGCGCCGGCGACGGGCTGTCGAGGTCGATCACGCCGATGACGCCGTCGCGTCCGATGAGCGGCACGACGAGTTCCGAGCGCGAGGCCGCATCGCAGGCGATATGGCCGGGAAAGGCATGGACGTCCTCGACCAGCATCGATTTCCGCTGCGCCACGGCCGCGCCGCAGACGCCCCTGCCGACGGGAATGCGGACGCAGGCCGGCTTGCCCTGGAACGGGCCGAGCACGAGTTCGCCTGATCGCATGATGTAGAAGCCGGCCCAGTTCAGATCCGGCATCATCTGGAACATCAGCGCGGAGGTGTTGGCGGCGTTCGCAATGGGGTCGCTTTCGCCCATGAGCAGCGCTTCGAGCTGCGCCGCGAGCTCGCGATAGAACTCCGGCTTGCTGCCGGCGGCGATGCTGCGTGCCTCGAACATGATCCTGACGCCTCGCTTGCGTTCGCTCTCGAAATCCAGCGCCGGTTCCTACCACCATCCTCCCAGCCGCGCCATCGAAGAGGCCCCTTCCCCGTTCCCTGCGGATCGTGCCAATCCTCCCCTGCACCAGCCTGAGAGGAGTCGGTCGTGAGCGAGGATACCCGGCAAATCCGCATCGCGGCCGCGCTGCTGACCGACGCGCGCCAGCGCCTCCTCCTGGTCCGCAAGCGCGGCACCGCCTGGTTCATGCAGCCGGGCGGCAAGATCGAGCCCGGCGAAGGGCCTTTCGACGCGCTCACCCGCGAACTCCGGGAGGAGCTGGGACTTACTGCTTCGCTGGAGGCTGCACGCCATTGCGGACGCTTCGCGGCACCGGCCGCCAATGAGCCGGGCTTCACTGTCGAGGCCGAGCTTTACGCCCTGCCTCTCGATGGAAAACCAGCGCCCGCAGCCGAGATCGCCGAGATCGCCTGGCTCGAACCCGGAACGGCCTCCACGCTTCCACTCGCCCCGCTGACACGCGACCACGCCCTGCCGCTCTGGCGCTCCATGCTGACGGAGATACCCCGATGAACGACATGAGTTCGAGCCCGCGCCGCGCCGATGGCAGCGCCGGCGATGCCGATTACGGCCGCATCGGACAGGGCTATGCCTCCTATCGCCAGCCCGAGCCGGCCATCGCCGCGCTGATCGAGGCCGCGCTCGGCCCGGCCCGGCGGGTGCTCAATGTCGGCGCCGGCGCCGGCTCCTACGAGCCGCGCGGCCGCGACATGATTGCGGTCGAACCCTCCGCCTCGATGCGGGCGCAGCGCCCGGCGGATATCGTCGCGGCGATCGACGCCACCGCGGAAGCCCTGCCCTTTCCCGACGGGCATTTCGACGCGAGCATGGCGACCTTCACCGTGCATCAATGGCAGCATCTCGATGCGGGCCTGCGCGAGATGCGCCGGGTGACGCGCGGGCCGGTCGTGATCCTGTCCTGCGATCCCGATCTGGTGCAGGCCTTCTGGCTCAACCACTACGCGCCGGAGGTGCTGGCGACCGAGGCGCGGCGCTATCCCTCGCTCGGCCATATCGGCACGGTTCTGGGCGGCGATGTCGAGATCGTCGCCGTGCCGATCCCGCTCGCCTGCCGCGACGGCTTCAACGAGGCTTATTACGGCCGGCCGGAACTCTTCCTCGATCCGGGCGCGCGCTCGGCATGCTCGGCCTGGAGCTTCGTCGGCGAGACCCAGAACGCCGCCTCGATCGAGAAGCTGCGCCAGGACCTGAACTGTGGCGCCTGGGACGATTGCTACGGCTTCCTGCGCAACCAGCCGAATTTCGACGGCTCGCTGCGCCTCGTCATCGCGCGGCCTTGAACCGAAAACGAAAGGGCCGGCTCCCTTGCGAGAACCGGCCCTTCTGAAAACATCGATACCATTCCGGCCTGAAGCCGGAACCAGGCCCTAGAACGGGATGTCGTCGTCGAGATGGCTGGAGGACGAACGCCCGCCGCCGCTACCACCGCCCGACATAGCCGGCTGGCGCGAGCCGCCGCCACCGCCGCTGCCCATCGCGCTGGAGCGGCCGAACGAGCCGCCGCCGCCCGAGCGGTCATCCGCGTAGCCGCCGCTGCTGCCACTGCCCTCGCCATATTCGTCGGAGCCGCCCTGGCGGCTGTCGAGGATGGTGAGCTCGCCGCGGAAACGCTGCAGCACGATCTCGGTGGTGTATTTCTCGACGCCGGACTGGTCCTGCCATTTCCGGGTCTGGAGCTGGCCCTCGATATAGATCTTCGAGCCCTTCTTCAGATACTGCTCGGCGACCTTCGCCAGGTTTTCGTTGAAGATCACGACCGAGTGCCACTCGGTGCGCTCCTTGCGCTCGCCGCTCTGCTTGTCGCGCCAGGTCTCGGAGGTGGCGATACGCAGATTGACGACAGGCTCGCCGCTGCCGAGGCGGCGCACTTCGGGATCGCGCCCGAGATTGCCGACCAGAATGACCTTGTTGACGCTACCAGCCATGACAGGCTCCATTTCCTGCGCACTTCACACAAACCGGCCGCTCGACCGGAGCCGAACCCTATCGGCCGATGAAGGCATTATCAAGAATGTTCTTGTTTTGTTCAAGCGACTGTTTCGAGGTTGTCCCCTGCTGATTCGGTGGTGTCTCACCGCGGCGTCTGCCTTGCCCCGAGGATGGCCTGCGCCATCCGGTCGAGCAGCACCGCGAGCAGGACGATGCCGAGCCCGCCGACGAAGCCGAGGCCGGGATCGGCCCGTTGCAGCCCGAGCAGCACGACCTCGCCCAGCCCCTTGGCGCCGATCATCGAGGCGACCACGACCATGGCCAGCGCCATCATGATCGCCTGGTTCAGCCCCTGCAGGATCACCGGCCGGGCAAGCGGCAGTTCGATCAGCCAGAAGGCTTGCCGAGGCCTGAGGCCCAGTGCCCGCGAGGCCTCGACCAGTCCTGCATCGACGCCACGCAGGCCGAGTTCGGTCAAGCGTGCGAAGGGCGGCAGCGCGTAGACCAGCGTCGCGACGAGGGCCGGCGCGCGCCCCAGCCCGAGCAGCATAGCGACCGGGATGAGATAGACGAAGCTCGGGATGGTCTGCATGAGGTCGTAGAGCGGCGCCAGCGCCCGGCCGAGCCGCGGAATCCGGGCGGCAGCGACGCCGAGCGGCAAGCCCAGCAACCCGACGAACAGCACGGCGACAGTGACGAGGGCGAGCGACTGCATCGCCTCGCCCCAGATGCCGAGCCCGGCCAGCGCCAGAGGCAGGAGCGCCATCGCCAGCGCAAAGCCGATCCGCCGCGTCGCGAGCCAGGCCCCGGCAGCGACGGCCAGCACGAAGGCGGGAACCGGGACATGCTGGAGGAGCGACTCGACCAGGCGAACCGGCGCGGTCAGCACCGACCCCGCACCATCCAGCTTGTCGCCATAGCCGATGACGAGCGCATCGACCGCCCGGTTGACGGCGCCCTGCAACGCCTTGCCGAAATCCGGCACCAAGGCCGTCGTCACAGGCTCGACGCGACCTTGCTGGCGACATCGGCCGGCAGCCACTTCTTCCAGATATCGCCCTGTGTCTTCAGGAAGACGAGCGCCTGCTGCTCGGGCGTAACGCCCTTCTCGCGCGCCTCGGCCAGCATCTTCGAGGTCACGTCGCTGGTCGTGCCATAGCTCTTGAAGAAGGTCGCGAGCTGCGGCGCCTTCTTGGCGAGATCGATATTCGCGCCGATCACGACCTTGCTCATCGGATAGGCGGTGGCGCGCTTTGGATTGTCGCTGGCCTTGAGATCGGCCCAGACCGCCGCATCGAAGGGCGCTTCCTCCAGCTTGACGAGGTCATAGGCACCGAGCAGCCAGCTCGGGCCCCAATAGTAGAACACCACCGGGCGCTTGCGCTTGAGCGCGGCCTCGATCGCGGCGACCAGCGCCTCGCCCGAGCCGCCGCGCGTATTGGTGAAATCCTCAGCGAGCCCGTAGATCGCGAGCTTCTTGGTGTTGATGCCCTCGCAGACCCAGCCGGCGACGCAATTGTAGAAACGCCCCTTCCCCGGCTCCTCGGGATCGGCGAAGAGCGCCTTGTAGCGCTTGAGATCCTCCGGCTTCTTGAGGTCCGGCGCCTTGGCATCCGGCCCGGAAACGAGATAGCGCGGCACGAACCAGCCCTCGCTCGCATCGGGGAATGTGGTGCCCAGCGGCTCGACCTTGCCGGCCTCGGCCGCCTTCACCCAGGCATCGACCGGGTTGGCCATCCAGATCTCCATGACGATGTCGACATCGCCGCGCGCCAGGCCGTTGACCAGCGGGGCGATCACGCCCGGAACGCGCTCGACCTTGCAGCCGAAGCCGCGCTCGGCGATCGCGCTGGCGAGGGCGGTGTGGAAGGCGGCGGAATCATAGTCGAGCCCGGCCATCTTCAAGGGGCGATCGAGCTCGCAGGCCATGGCCGGTGCACCGAACCCGAGGCCGAGCGCGAGGGTTGCTGCTCCAAGAAGGGCCTTCATCATCGTCGCTCCCCAAACCGATCATGGCAGAAGCCGCCGGGGCCGATCGCGCCGGCGGTTCGCGCTGTAACGCAGGGCCGGACGAATTGATCCGTTCTTCCGGGCTCCTTGTGCGGCAGCATCGCTCAATCGCGGCGACGAGGCGAGGCCGATCCTGTCATCGCCGGTCAGCAGCCATGCAGGGCAATGCATCGGCGCTGATACCGGACCGGCGCGCTCCCGGATGATTGTGATCGCCCCGACGGAGGCCATGAGCTAGGCTGGCGGCCGGCAGACGGCCCCGGCATAATGGACGACTTCTCCGTGACAGACAGCAATCGCATCGTCCTCTCCAGCGATCACGCCGCCATCCCGCTACGGCAGGCCATCGCCAGGCATGTCGCCGCGCAGGGCTGGGACGTGGTCGATATCGGCCCGACGACGCCGGAGAGCACGCCCTATCCCCGGCATGGCGAAGCGGCGGCGCGGCTGGTCGCTGCCGGCGATTGCCGGCTTGGCATCATCCTGTGCGGCACCGGCCAGGGCATCATGATGGCGGCGAACAAGGTCAAGGGCATTCGCTGCGGGGTCTGCGCCGACACCTTCTCGGCCCGCATGATCCGTGAGCATAACGACGCCAACATGCTCTCGATCGGCGCGCGCGTGGTCGGCGAAGGGCTGGCGCTCGCGATCGCCGATGCGTTCCTGACCGCCGAATTCGAAGGCGGCCGGCATGCGACGCGGGTGGAGATGATCGCGGCGCTGGAGGGGTAGCCCGGGTCCGGTAATCCAGGGTCCGGTTCCGACCCGTTGCCGAACTCTGATCCGGCTGTCAGGCTGCACCCCGGAGGTTCCCATGAGCGAAGACGGCAGTCGGGTTGAGCAGCGTATCCGAGCCAGCTTTGCGAAACAGGGCCTGATGACGACCCTCGGCGCAACCATCGCAACCGTGGAGCCCGGCGCTGTCGCCATCGAACTGGCGCCTGCTCCGACAATCTCTCAACAGCACGGTTTCGTTCATGCCGGCGCGGTAAGTGCCATTGCCGATAGCGCAGCAGGATATGCCGCCCTCTCTATGATGCCTATGGACCGCGGGGTGCTGACTACAGAGTTCAAGATCAACCTCTTGGCTCCAGCCGCTGGCGACCGGATCATCGCCCGAGGGAAGGTCGTGAAAGCGGGACGCACTCTGACTCTGGCCCAAACCGAGGTGTTCGCGGAGAAGGATGGCCGATCGCGATTGATCGCCCTGCTTACCGCAACGCTGATGGCCGTCGAGGGGCGGGACGGCATTGCCGACTGATGTCGGCTTCCGACCCTTGGTCGACGCTCCGGGAGAAAATTCTCCCCAAGCGCTGGGATGTCGGACCGCGAAAATCCGGCGCGCCGACCGGAGGTTCACCCAACGGTAACCATCCAAGCCGATGTATCTCGTCAGCCTTGTCCGAGAGATACCCGATGCTGACCCGCCGATCGTTTACGTTTCCCGCCCTCTCCTTCGCGGCCGCAGGCCTGGCCGGATGCGGATCGAGAAGCATCGTCGCGCTGCCCGAGATAGACGTCGGCCAAAGTCCGAGAGGCCTGGTGACGCGCACGCTCGCCCAGCCGAACTATGCCGCGGTCTATGCCGAGTATCCCGGCGAGAAATTTCCGATCGCCGCCATCGACTACCAGCGGATCGATACCCGCTATCTCCGCCAGACCGTCGCGTTTCCGCGCGACGATAAGCCCGGCTCGATCGTGGTCGATCCCGCCGGCTATCACCTCTACTTCGTCGAGTCCCCGCGCGTCGCGACGCGTTACGGCGTGGGCGTCGGGCGCGAGGGCTTCGGCTGGTCCGGTGCGGCCCGCATCAACATGAAGCGCGACTGGGCCGACTGGGTCCCGCCTCCGGAAATGATCGAGCGTGACCCCTCGATCCGATCCCAGCTCGAGATGACACCGCGCGGACTGGGCGTGCGCGGTGGATCGAAAAGCCCGCTCGGCGCACGGACCCTGTATCTGTTCGGCGAGGGGCGAGACCTCGGCTATCGAATCCATGGCACGTTCGAGCCCTATACGGTGGGTACGAACGTTTCGTCGGGCTGCATCCGGATGATCAACCAGGACATCGCCCATCTCTATGCGCGCGTGGCGCCCGGCACTCCCGTGACGGTGCTGCCTGCGTGACTTCGGCCACCTGAACGGCAGCCAACGGATCGGTTCATGTTCTGTTGAGGCGCCGCGTGATCTGATCAGCGTCGAAAGGAGTTTGCCATGCGCAAGCTGTTGATCTTCACTGCGATTGCACTCAGCAGCGGGCTGGCCGTGCCAGCCATGGCCTCCGAGGCCGTGCCGAGGGAGCTCGCCCAGCGTCTCGACAAGGCGACGGTCGCGTATTCATGGTCGGCTGCAGCCGAGCGGCGGCACATGATCATCGAAGAGACCATGCGCCAGCAACGCTACGGTCGCGGCTATGGTTATGGTCGGGGCTATGGCCCGCCGCGCGGCTACGGCCCGCCTCCGGGTTACGGTTACGGCTACGGTCGTGGACCGGGCTGGGGGCCGCCGCGTTATGCCCCGCCGCCTCCCGACTGGTGGTAATCTGTTTGGTGGTAACTCTGAGAGCGACGGGCAACCGTCGCTCTTTTCTGTTGCGTGGGCCCGCCTGACGCCACCGAATGTCGGCGACCGGTCCAGGCAGACGTGAAAACCCGACGGGATGACGTTTGGCATCTTGTCGAGCGACCGAAACCCTGCACGTCAACCTGATGCCGCGGATTGTCCCGGGGACGGTTTCCAGCTTCAATGTCATGCGAATAACGGAAGGCGAAAGCGGAGCTGTCCGAAGCTGCCTCTCGCACCGATTCCGGAATGCAGCGAGGAAGCCAGCCGTGTTGAAGCGATATGTCGCCGTGATCTTCATCCTTCTCGTGCCGACCGGCTGCGTCACACAAGATTCCGTTCCCAGAGCGCGAGCCGATGGGCCGGCCTATACGCAGCCAGGCATCGGCGCGCCTGCCCATCAGACGGATATGTTCGGGAGCGGCGTTCGCTGAGAATCGCCTCGGCCTCCTGACTCCGATCCGCAGCGTCGAGAACGCCGCATCCCGGCGACCAACAAAAAACCCGACAGGCCGAAGCCTGCCGGGTCGCTGCTGCGAGACTGTCAGATCGCGTCAGCCGCGCGGCGCAAAGGCCTTGAGCGCGGCGGCGGCCAGCGCCGATTTGAGGATGGCGCCGAGGATGAAGGGCGTCGCGCCGAGCGCAATCGCCTTGGACAGGCCGATCAGGGTGCCGAGCCAGGCGACGCCGATCACCAGGCAGAGCGCGTTGCCGGCGAGCATCGCGGCGAAGGCGAGGCCGACGCGGCTGCCGTTCCAGCCGCGCTGCGCCAGCCAGCCGGTCAGCGCCGCAGCGAAGGGGAAGGCCAGCAGGTAGCCGCCGGTCGGGCCGGCGAAATAGGCCGCACCGCCGACCGCACCGGCGAAGACCGGCAGGCCCATCGCGCCCTGCGCCAGCCAGGCGATGACGGTGACCGCGCCGAGGCGCCAGCCATAGAGCGCGCCGATCAGCGTCACCGCGAAGGTCTGCATCGTCATCGGCACCGGGTACATCGGCACCTTGATCTGCGAGGACAGCGCCAGCAGCAGGCTGCCGACGATCACGGCGCCGGCCTGCCAGGCGAGCGAGCGGCTTTCCAGCCGCAGCGGGCTGAACGGGCGGCTGAGGGCAAGATCGGTCATGGTCACTCCTTGGTCGCGATCAAGATTATCTATAATTTTGATCTTTGATCTATGAGGAAGTCCATATCTCGCCGGAAAAGGCAAGCGCGCCTTTCGTGCGAAACCTCCCACGCCGAGGAAGGACAATGCTCAGCCGACGATGGCGAAGGCCTCTCGCGTCGCGCCGGAGGCGGTGCGGACCGGGCGCTCGCCGATCCATTGGGCATGCCGCGCCAGCGTCGCGATCGCGGTTTCCAGATCGCCGTTGCGGAGCGCGCTCAGGATCGCGCGGTGGTCGTGGTCGGTCCGGGATTCCCATTCCGAGCGCCAGGCCGAGAACAGGAAGCGCGCGCTCGCGGCATGGAGATCGTCGATCGTGGCAAGCAGCCGCTTCATGCCGCAGGGCGCGACCAGGATGCGATGAAAGCGGCGATTCGCCTCCTCCCAGGCCCGGACATCGGTGGCGGCGTCGCAATCGCGCCGCGCCCGCTCGGCCTGGTCGAGGATGGCGGCGGTGAGATGCGGCGCGGCATGGCGCAGGGCCAGCACCTCCAGCGCGGCCCGCATCGCCGCGACCTCCTTCACCTCCGACAGGTCGAAGGAGGCGACGCGGACACCACGGCGCGGTTCGCTGATCGCCAGCCCCTGCGCCTCCAGCCGGCGGAAAGCCTCGCGCACCGGGACATGGCTGGTCTCGAATTCCTCCGCGATATGATCCTGCCGCAGGCGCGAGCCGGGCTCGATCGTTCCGGCGATGATCCGTTCGGCCAAAACTTTGGCGATGCGGACGGCGATGGTGTCTTCGGCAGGCTTCGTCATGATTTATAGATAATTCGGACGCGCGCCGGAGTCGATTGCGATCGGCGCTATGATCCCCATATCGAGGCCTCGCCGATCCTGACGCCTTCTGTCAGGAAGACGGCAGCAGCCGGCACGGCTGCGTGCTATTCATGCCGGGCAGATCGCCGCGAGGCTGGAAAGGCCCGGCATTTGCCCTACATCTAGCGCTTCACCGCAACGGACGCCCCGATGGCCCGCAAGACCGAATCCGCCGCTGCCCAGGCTGCTGCGCTGGAAGACATGTTCGACCGCAACCGCACGGCCGACCCGAACAGCCGCGCCATCACCGTGCGCGGCGCGCGCGAGCACAACCTCAAGAATGTCGACCTCGCCATTCCCAGAGACAAGCTCGTAGTGTTCACCGGCCTGTCCGGATCGGGCAAGTCCTCGCTCGCCTTCGACACGATCTATGCGGAAGGCCAGCGCCGCTATGTCGAGTCGCTCTCGGCCTATGCCCGCCAGTTCCTCGAGATGATGCAGAAGCCCGATGTCGACCAGATCGACGGGCTCTCGCCGGCGATCTCGATCGAGCAGAAGACGACTTCGAAGAACCCGCGCTCGACTGTTGGCACGGTCACCGAGATCCACGACTACATGCGCCTGCTCTGGGCGCGCGTCGGCATCCCCTATTCGCCCGCGACCGGTTTGCCGATCGAGAGCCAGACCGTCCAGCAGATGGTCGACCGCATGGTCGAATTGCCGGAGAAGACACGCGGCTACCTGCTTGCGCCGGTGGTGCGCGGCCGCAAGGGCGAGTTCAGGAAGGAGATGGCCGACTGGCTGAAGCGCGGCTTCCAGCGCGTCAAGGTCAATGGCGAGTTCTATGAGATTCCGGACGCGCCGGCTCTCGACAAGAAGTTCAAGCACGATATCGACGTGGTCGTGGACCGGATCGTGATCCGGCCCGATCTCGGCGCGCGTCTGGCGGATTCGCTGGAGCAGGCGCTGGAGCTGACCGACGGCATCGCCGTCTTCGAATATGCCGATGAGAAGGAGGAGAACGGCGAGGCCAGGCGCGTCACCTTCTCGTCCAAGTTCGCCTGCCCGGTCTCCGGCTTCACCATTCCCGAGATTGAGCCCCGGCTGTTCTCGTTCAATAACCCGTTCGGCGCCTGCCCCACCTGCGACGGTCTCGGCCACGAGATGCGGATCGACCCGGACATGATCGTCCCCGATCATGCGCTGACGCTGAAGAAGGGCGCGATCGCGCCCTGGGCCAAGTCGACATCGCCCTATTACGGCCAGACGCTGGAATCGCTCTCGAAGCATTTCGGCTTCTCGATGACCAAGCCCTGGTCCGAATTGCCGGAGAACGCGCAGAAGGCGATCCTGTTCGGCACGGGCACCGAGCCCGTCCGCATGGCCTATAATGACGGCCTGCGCAGCTATGAGGTGAAGAAGCCCTTCGAGGGCGTCATCACCAATATGGAGCGGCGCTGGAAGGAGACGGAGTCGGACTGGGCGCGCGAGGAGATCGGCCGCTTCATGTCCGAGACGCCCTGCGCCGCCTGCAACGGCTATCGCCTGAAGCCCGAGGCGCTGGCGGTGAAGATCGACATGCGCCATATCGGCGAGGTCTCGAAGCTCTCGGTCAAGGACGCGCTGGACTGGGTCAGCGCCCTGCCCGCAAGGCTCTCGAAGAAGCAGAACGAGATCGCCCCGCGCATCCTCAAGGAAATCCGCGACCGGCTGACCTTCCTGCTCGATGTCGGTCTGGAATACCTGACGCTCGCCCGCGCTTCCGGCACGCTGTCCGGCGGCGAGAGCCAGCGCATCCGCCTGGCCTCGCAGATCGGCTCCGGCCTGACCGGCGTGCTCTATGTGCTGGACGAGCCCTCGATCGGCCTGCACCAGCGCGACAACGAGCGCCTGCTCGGCACGCTGCGGCGCCTGCGCGACCTCGGCAACACGGTGATCGTGGTCGAGCATGACGAGGACGCGATCCTGACGGCGGATTACGTCGTCGATGTCGGCCCCGGCGCCGGCATCCATGGCGGCGAGATCGTCGCCAAGGGCACGCCGCAGGACATTCTCGACGATCCCAATTCGCTCACCGGCAAATACCTCACCGGCGAGATGTCGGTCGCGGTGCCGGCCAAGCGCCGCAAGGCCACGAAGGGGCGCAGCCTCAAGATCGTCGGCGCGCGCGGCAACAACCTCAAGAACGTCGATGTCGAGATCCCCTTGGGGATGTTCACCTGCATCACCGGCGTCTCCGGCGGCGGCAAGTCGACGCTGGTGATCGACACGCTCTACAAGGCGGTGGCGCGCAAGCTGAACGGCTCGATCGAGCACCCGGCCCCGCATGACCGCATCGAGGGCATGGAGCATCTCGACAAGGTCATCGACATCGACCAGTCGCCGATCGGCCGCACGCCGCGCTCGAACCCGGCGACCTATACCGGCGCCTTCACGCCGATCCGCGAATGGTTCGCCGGCCTGCCGGAGGCGAAGGCGCGCGGCTACCAGGCCGGGCGCTTCTCGTTCAACGTCAAGGGCGGCCGCTGCGAGGCCTGCCAGGGCGACGGCGTCATCAAGATCGAGATGCACTTCCTGCCGGATGTCTACGTCACCTGCGACGTCTGCAAGGGCAAGCGCTACGACCGCGAGACGCTGGAGGTGAAATACCGCGACAAGTCGATCGCCGACGTGCTCGACATGTCGGTCGAGGAGGCGAAGGGCCTGTTCAAGGCGGTGCCCTCGATCCGCGACAAGATGGAGACGCTGGCGCGGGTCGGGCTCGACTATGTCAAGGTCGGCCAGCAGGCGACGACGCTCTCGGGCGGCGAGGCGCAGCGCGTCAAGCTCTCCAAGGAACTGTCGAAGCGCGCCACCGGCCGCACGCTCTACATCCTCGACGAGCCGACGACCGGCCTGCATTTCCACGACGTCGCCAAGCTCATGGAGGTGCTGCACGAGCTGGTCGACCAGGGCAATTCGGTGGTGGTGATCGAGCACAATCTCGAGGTGGTGAAGACCGCCGACTGGGTGATCGACATGGGCCCCGAAGGCGGCGACGGCGGCGGCACCGTGGTGGCCGAAGGCACGCCGGAGGACATCGTCCGCATCGGCAAAGGCCACACCGCGCGCTTTCTCAAGGAAGTGCTCGACCGCCGGCCGATCAAGAAGGGCAAGGTGCAGCGGCAGGCGGCGGAGTAGGCGCACCACCACCGCATTAGCCGGAGAGCCAGAAAACCTAGCTCGCGAACAAACCTCATCGTCTTGTGGAACTGGCATAAACTTGGTTGCGCTGGCCATGAGCTGCAATCCAAGATCGCTTCTATGCGCTCACTGCGATTGATTCTTGCTGAAGTGTCAAAGCCGTGATCGCTAGGAATTCAGTTGCATGAATCAATTTTGTTCCCTATTTGTTCATGGCAATGGTTATGCTGAAGCGCATCCGAGATCCGATACACGGGCTCATAACGTTCAACCTCGATGATGAGGTTGATAGAGCCGCGTGGGAGCTTATCGACACACCTGAGTTTCAGCGGCTTAGGCGTGTAAAACAGCTTGGAGTATCGGAGTTTACATATCCAGGCGCCACGCATACGCGACTCGCTCACTCGATTGGGGTCTTCCATATCGCGCGTCAGTTGATGGAAGTTGCTGAACGTTACGTGCCGGGTGACAAACGAAAACCACATCGGGTTCGCGCAGCTTTATTGGCTGCGCTTTTGCACGACCTTGGCCACGGCCCATTCAGCCATGCATTTGAGAATGCTGAAAAAATCAGACTTTCTAAAGAAAAATACCGAGATCATGAGCATTGGACAGCGGAACTTATCTGCCGCAGAGATGGTAATATCCGCCGCATCCTTAAAGAGCGCTTTGGAGGGGACGGATCTGTTGCCGAGGACATCGCAGCAATGCTTCGAGGCGACGAGCAAGATCTTTATTCCTCTGTAGTTTCGAGCTCGTTCGACGCGGATCGCCTTGATTATCTACGGCGCGATCGTCTGATGACCGGCTCTGGGGCCGGAGCGATAGATTTTGATTGGCTTCTAGACAACTTGCGCGTTGTAGAGGTCACAACAATCAGCGGCGAAGACACAGAAGAAACTGGGGACACCATTCAAGCATTCGCCTTTGAAGAAAAAGCGATGCAGGCGGCTGAGAATTTCATACTTGCCAGATTTCACCTTTACTCGCAGGTTTATTTACATAAAGCTACGCGCGGCATCGAACAAATGCTGTCTGCGTTCCTGCTTGCATTCAGTGAGGAGGCAGCCAAGGGCTCGAAGGCCCACCTTGCCGTGCCGAGAGATCACCCATTGAGAGCCTATTACAGCAAGGCAACACCGGACCTAAAAAGTTATTTCGCCCTTGATGATGCGGTTGTCTGGAGCGCCTTGGAGATATCTGCTGTTAAAGGCGATGGCCCGATTCGAGATTTTGCTGAGCGCATCTGCTCTCGGAAAATCCTGAAGGGCGTTGCAATTGACATGGTAAACCCACAGCCAACCGACATTGCACGGCGTAAATTCCTCGATCAAACAATGAAAAACGATATCGGAAAGACAGTTTTTGAGGATAGAGCCCCGCTTTCTATTTATAAAGACCCAAGCAAAGAGAGCGTTAAGCCGCACAAGAAAGTCTACGTTCGCCGCGACGGCGGCAAGATTGTTGACATAACGTCTTTGTCAAAGCCCATCGCTGCGCTATTTCAAGAGCAAGAAATACTTCGTTATTATTTCCTTAACGATACCGATCGCAAGAAAGTCCTGAGCATCTCTGGAGAGAGCTATGCCGCAGCTTGATAATTTGGTGGTCGGCACAGTCGCCCTATCGGGCGGGGCGCTCGTTGGCCGTATTCGCATCCAAAAGGTCATATACCTCTTGGATCAGCTTGGTATGCAGAGCGGGGCACCGTTTGAGTACCATCATTACGGGCCATATTCTGAAGTGATTTCAGATGCAGTCACAGACGCGAAGTTTTGGGGAAATCTTAACGAAACAGTGAGTTTTCGTGTAGCCGATGGCGCCCCATATAGCACCTTCAAGACTGACAGCCCACCCCCCGATAGTCTTGGGGCCTTGAATGCTGTGCACGCGCGCGCGCTGTTAGAGAAATTCTCCGGATGCACGGCTACAGTACTGGAACTCGCCGCCACGGTTCATTGGCTTGCTTTCATCGAGAAAGTCGATGATTGGCGAGCCGAAATTGAAGTTCGCAAGGCAGGCAAGACGGACAATGGTCGGCTGCAAAAGGCGTTGGCTTTGTTGAGGGATATCGGCCTATCCCCAGAATGAATTATTGATCGTTCAGCAAAACGGGCAATACTCCTCGCCACCCTCTCCCGCCCGGGAGAGAGAAGCGTTGTGGCTCTGCGGCTTTCTTCCTGACACCAAACTTATCCCCGCCCCTTCTCACCCGCCCTATCCTGCCCTCGCCCATCACCCAAACGGGGCGGCCGTCCGGAGGTATGCTGGAGGTTGGGTGAGGGTCGGCGCCTGCGGGCGGGGGTTACGCCCTGCTCCCGGGAGGCTTCGGGGCACCGCCCTGGGGACACTACGGTCCCTGTGCGAGGAGCTCGCTGGGAACGGCCGGTCGGTCGCCCGGCATGACGGCAAAGGCGCGACGAGGCGAAGAGCTGAACTGGCGCCCGAACCCGCATGCCCGGCACCGCAAGCCCGATAAGCGCGGCCCGAGGTCCGAAATCGCCGGAGGCGGAGCGCCACGGGGCGTGCGACGGGTGGCTCAATCCCGCCGCGCCGCAGCCTGGCTCAACGGTTGCGGATTCTCTTCGCGCCTCGCGGCGCTCCGCCAGCCCTGTCTAGCCATCCTTGCGACCCCGCCGCGCATCCGCGCGGGCGGATGATCTTGCGTGCCTGACCCCAGGGAGACCCGCCATGCCGAAACACCAGAACACCCCCGCCGAGATCCCGCCGATCACCGATTTCGAGAGCTGCCAGAGGGCGCGGTCCGCCCTGTTTCGCCGGCTGACCGACCAGCTCGAAATCTTTCGCGTCTGCCCGAACAGGACCTGCAAGCGGATGCGCGCCTGCCAGGATGCGCGCGGCGCCTGCTTCCGCGCCGCCTTGCGGGCGATGCCGGACGATACCCGCAGGTCATTCGCTTATGCGGTGCAGAATCGCGCCAACGGGCTCGACCCCGACGAGGCGGTCGCGCGCGCCGAGGCCCGCGTCGCCGGGGAGATCGCGCGGGGCGGGGAGTGACGAGGCGTCATTCTCGGGCGGAGCGCAGCGCAGACCCGAGAATCTCCGGCCGGATGAGGCGCCGGAGCCTCCTCGTCATGAGATGCTCGGGTCAAGCCCGAGCATGACGCGCGCGGGGGCAGAGAAGCACTCCGCCCTCGCCCCCTCAGAACCGGTCGATGATCGTCACGCCCGTGCCCTCGAAACGGTCCATCGCCATCAGGGCGGGGATCGATTCGGCGAGGTCGATGCGGCGGCCGACGAGCTGCTGCGGAGTGAGCTTGCCGGCGCTGATCATGTCGAGCATCGCGCCATAGCGATGCGCCTGCATGCCGTGGCTGCCGAGGATTTCGAGCTCGTGGGCGATGACCTGCGCCATCGGGATCGGCGGCGTCGCCTGCTCCGCCAATAGCAGCCCGACCTGGATATGCTTGCCGCGCTTGCGCAGGTTCGCCACCGAGTTGAAGCAGGTCTGGGGGTGGCCGAGCGCATCGAGCGAGACATGGGCGCCGCCGCCGGTGGCGTCGCGCACGGCGGCGACGACATCGGGCTGGGTTCTGGCGTTGATCGTCACCGCGGCGCCGACCGCGCGGGCGAGCTTTAATTTGTCGTCGGAGATATCGACCGCGACGACATTCGCGCCGAGCGCATTGGCGATCATGATCGCGGAGAGGCCGACGCCGCCGCAGCCGTGAACGGCGACCCATTGCCCGCCCGAGACCTTGCCCTGGTCGACCACGGCGCGGAACGAGGTCACGAAGCGGCAGCCGAGGCTGGCGGCCGTGGCGAAGTCGATCTCCTCGGGCAGGCGCACGAGATTGAAATCGGCCCGGTCGATCCGGACGTACTCGGCGAACGAGCCCCAATGGGTGAAGCCGGGCTGGAACTGGTCGTCGCAGACCTGCTGGTTGCCGGAATGGCATTGCGGGCAGGAGCCGCAGCCCGAGACGAAGGGCACGGTGACGCGGTCCCCCTCGCGGAAGCGCACGACGCTGCGGCCGACCGCGGCGATGACGCCGGCGAGCTCATGGCCCGGCACATGCGGCAGGCGGATATCGGGATCGTGTCCGACCCAGCCATGCCAGTCGCTGCGGCAGAGGCCCGTCGCCTCGACCTTGATGATGACGCTGTGCGGCTCCGGGGTCGGGTCCGGCAGGATGCGCAGTTCGGGGGCCTGCCCGAAGGCTTCGTAGACGACGGCTTTCATGGGGGCCTCCTTCAGTCGAGGCCCGTGTCATGCGGCAGCGCGGGCAGAATCGTCAATCGCGGCGGTTCGGCCGGTCAGACGCCCTTAAGATTCCGCGCCTATGGTGCGCCAGATCATCGCGCGTCCGATCGGACGTGGTCACGATGATCTATCTAAGTGCTATTGCATCGGATTTTTCCGAAAAGTGGCTTCCACTTTTCGGTCCGATGCAATAGCGCTCGGCCCGCCGCGTCGGCGGGCTTTCCGAAGACGGCCGCGAAACATCCATGAGCGACAGCGTCCACGGCTCGACGATCAGCGATAGCCACCGTTCCGCGGCCGGGACCGGCGCGTTCGGCGGCATCCTCGCCGGCTGCGGGCTGTTCATCCTGATGCTGTCGCTGCAGCCCTTCGCCGGGCCGCCGGAACCGACGGCGCCGGGCGAATCGACCGGCAATATCGTCAACCAGATCGGCTATTTCGGGCTCGGGCTGGTCTTTCTCGCGGCGATGCTCGGCCTGACGCGGCGCGACGTGCTGGCGCGGCTGGGCTTCAGCCGCTGGGCTGTCGTCTTCGGCATCGCGGCGCTGTCGGCGCTGCAATCCTTCGATCCGACCGGCTCGCTGCGCGGCCTGCTGCTGACCGCTATCGTGATGATCGTCGTTGCCGGCATCCTTGTCCTGCCCGATGACGAACACGGTTTCGCCGTGGCCGCGGTCAATGCCTGCCTCGTGCTGCTGCTGCTGGTCTACGCGATGCTGGTGGTGGCGCCGCAGCTTGTCATCCACGGTTCGGAAGGCGCGGAGGGCGTGCATGCCGGCGACTGGCGCGGGCATCTCTCGCACAAGAACTTCGCCGCGCCGGTGTTCTCGATCGTCGCGATGATCGGGATCTATGGCTGGCGCTGCGGCCTGCGCTGGCGCGGGGCCATCATCGTCGCGCTCGGCGTCCTGTTCGTGCTCAACAGCGGCTCCAAGACGACTCTGGGCTTCCTGCCGCTCGCCATCGGCGTGGTGGCAATGGGGCGCGTGACCGGGCGGCCGGGGCTGGCGATATTCGCCCATCTCGTGCTGGTCGGGTTGATCGCGGCGCTGACGGTCGGCTCGGTGATGTCGCCTGCGCTCAACGGCATCCTGAAGGCGCTGATCTCAGACTCGACCTTCACCGGGCGCGACGAGATCTGGAAATTCGCCCTGCAACGCATCGCCGAGCGACCGTGGTCCGGCTACGGCTATGCCAGTTTCTGGCAGACGCCGGCCGTCACCGGCCTTGAGGAGAATTACGAGGCGAGCTGGGACGTGCGCGGCATCGGCTCCGGCCATGACAGCTATCTCGACGCCGCGCTGACCTTCGGCGTGCCCGGCGCCATCGTGATGGTCTTCGTGCTGATGGGCCTGCCGCTCGTCGATTATCTGCGCGCCTGCCGCGTCGCGCCGAACCGCCGGCTCGCCGATCTCTTCGTCATGATCGTGATCTTCATGACCTATATCGGGATGCTGGAATCGTTTCTGCTCAACCGGGCCGATCCGCTCTGGGTGCTGTTCGCGCTGGCGGTAACGGGTATCGGCCTGACCGCCCGAATGCGGGCAAAGCCACCGCAATCCTGAACGGGCGCCAAACCGCTGGACAAGCGGGCCTTGTCCGGGGAAACAGCAGCCGGCCCGAAGATCCGGCGAGCGAGACGCATATGACCGCAAATCCCATTTCCCTTGGCCTGATCGGCGCCGGCATCATGGGCGAGCGCATGCTGCGCGCCGCGCTCGACCAGCCGGCGAGCGCGCTCCGCGTCTCCGGCATCTGGGACCCCTCGGCCGAGGCGATGGAGCGGATCGGTGCTGCATTGCCAGCGGTGGCGCAGCAGCCGGATGCGGCTGCCCTGATCGCCGCAAGCGACTGCGTCTATATCGCTTCGCCGCCCTCCTCCCATCTCGGTCATGCCCGTGCAGCGCTCGCTGCCGGCAAGGCGGTGTTCTGCGAGAAGCCGCTCGCCGTCGATGTCGACGACGCGCGGGCTTTCGTCACTGAGGCCGGCGCGCGCGGCGCGGTGAACTTTCCCTTTGCCTCCTCGCCGGCCGTCGCTCGTTTGCGGGAATGGATCGACTCGGGCGCGGTCGGCACGCTCCAACGCGTCTCGATCGAGGTCGCCTTCGCGACCTGGCCGCGCTCCTGGCAGGTCGACGCGGCGGGCTGGCTCGACCGTACGGCGCAGGGCGGCTTCACCCGCGAGGTCGTCTCGCATTTCCTGTTTCTGACCCGCCGCATCGCTGGGCCTTTCGCCAACCTTTCCGCCAAGGCGGCCTATCCCGAAGCCGGCAAGAGCGAGCGCCGGATCGAGGCGACGCTGACCGCGGGCGCCCTGCCCGTTACTCTGAGCGGCAGCGTCGGCACGACCGCGAAGGACGACCATAACGTCTGGACGCTGGAGGGGGATAAGGGCGCTGTCCGGCTCTGCGACTGGTCGCGCGCCGAGCGTCGTCTTGCCGACGGCAGTTGGGAGCCCGATCCGGAAGCGCTCTCCCAGAACGAGGCGCGCCCGCTGGCTCTGCGCCGGCAGCTCGAAGGCGTGGCGAAGCTGACCCGTGGCGAACCGCACCATCTCGCGACCCTCAGCGAAGCGTTCGATGTGCAGGACATCGTCGAAACGATCCTGAAAAGCGCCTGACATACGGTCTGCATGCGGGCGGCCTCGCTGCGTGGCGCGCGAAGTTGCCCGAATGGCACAAATTTGCGGCAGATCCGCCGAAAAGCCGCTCCCTGGGATAATTCTACTCTGCCGTCAGGATAATTCGAAAAAACCGCCTACCTGATGTGAATTGAGCCATACCCTGCCGATAGCGTAAAACTCCTGTTCGAAAGACCGAACGGGGATGGGCGTTATCGTGGCAGTTCTGAACGTCATCGATCGACAGGGCCGGAGCCATGAACTGGAAGCCGTGGAAGGCTGGCGGGTCATGGAGATCCTGCGCGACTACAAGGTCGGCATCGAGGGCGTCTGCGGCGGCTCCTGCGATTGCGGCACCTGCCATGTCATCGTCGCCCAGGAATGGGCCGAGAAGCTGCCCGAGCCGCGCAACGAGGAAATCGATGCGCTCGACGAATTGCCGCTGATCGAGGCGACCTCCCGGCTTTCCTGCCAGATCATCTGGGCTGACGATCTCGACGGGCTGACGCTGACGCTCGCGGAGGCCGCGTGATGGCCGCCGCTGCGAAACGCGTTCCCCTGCCGGCGATCCTGCTCGCCAACGACCTGCTCGACGGCGATGTCGTCTTCGCGACGGCCGATGGCGCCGGCACGCTGGCCTGGACGCGCGATCCGGTGCTCGCGCTGGTCGCGACCGATGATGCGGCGGCTGACCGGCTCGAAGCCTTCGCCGCCGCCGAGCTGCGCGGCAACAAGGTCGTCGACGCCTATCTCGTCGATGTCGCCATCGAGAGCGGCCGCCCGGTTCCGCGCCATTTCCGCGAGCGTTTCAAGACGCTCGGCCCCAGCAACCGTCCCGATCTCGGCAAGCAGGCCGGAGACGGCATCGCCTCCGCGCCGAAGGGCTGACCATGTACCGTTATGACGAATTCGACGAGCGTTTCGTCCGGGAACGGGTGGCACAGTTCACCGATCAGGTGACGCGCCGGCTCGACGGCTCGCTGACGGAGGACGAGTTCAAGCCGCTCCGGCTCAAGAACGGCGTCTATCTCCAGCTCCACGCCTATATGCTGCGGATCGCGATACCCTATGGCACGCTGAACTCGCGGCAACTGCGCCAGCTCGCGCTGATCGGCGAGCGCTACGACCGTGGCTACGGCCATTTCACCACGCGCCAGAACCTGCAGTTCAACTGGCCGAAGCTGCGCGACGTGCCGGCCATCCTCGGCCTGCTCGCCGATGTCGAGATGCATTGCATCCAGACTTCCGGTAACTGCATCCGCAACGTCACCGCCGACCATTTCGCCGGCGTCGCGCAGGACGAGATCGAGGATCCGCGCCCGACCGCCGAACTGATCCGGCAATGGTCCTCGGCCCATCCCGAGTTCAGCTACCTGCCGCGCAAGTTCAAGATCGCGGTGACAGGGGCCGAGCATGACCGCGCCGTCACCAGGGCGCACGATATCGGCCTGCGCCTGCGCCGCCATCCGGACACGCACGAGACCTGCTACGAGGTCAGCGTCGGCGGCGGCCTCGGCCGCACGCCGATGATCGGCAAGGTGGTGCGCGACTACCTGCCGAAGAAGGACCTGCTCGCCTATCTCGAGGCGGTGATGCGGGTCTATAATCTCGAAGGCCGGCGCGACAACAAGTACAAGGCGCGCGTCAAGATCCTCGTCCACGAGATCGGCGCGGAGGAATTCACCCGCCGCGTCGAGGCCGAGTTCGCTCAGCTCGACGGCCCCTCCATCAATGCCGATCCGGAAGAAGTCGCGCGCATCGCCGCCTATTTCGCGCCGCCGCGCTACGAGGTTCTGCCGGCCGTCAGCAATACGCTGGAGGCAGCCAAGGCCGCGAACCCCGCTTTCGCCCGCTGGGTCGAGGTCAATACGGTCCCGCACAAGGTGCCCGGCTACACGGCGCTGACGATCTCGCTGAAACCGATCGGGCAGGCGCCGGGCGACGCGACCAGCGAGCAGATGCGCCGCGTCGCCGATCTGGCCGAACGCTATTCCTTCGACGAATTGCGTGTCACCCACGCGCAGAACCTCGTGCTGCCGCATGTGCGCCAGCGCGATCTCTTCGCCATCTGGCAGAAGCTCGGTGAGGCCGGCTTGGCAAGCGCCAATATCGGACTCGTCACCGACATCATCTCCTGCCCCGGCCTCGATTATTGCGCGCTGGCGACGGCGCGCTCGATCCCGATCGCACAGGCGATCCAGAGCCGCTTCGCCGACGAGGCGCGCCAACGCGAGATCGGGCCGCTCGGCATCAAGATCTCCGGCTGCATCAATGCCTGCGGCCATCACCATGTCGGCCATATCGGCATTCTTGGCCTGGAGAAGCGCGGCATCGAATCCTACCAGATCACGCTCGGCGGCGACGCCACCGAGAATGCCGCGATCGGCGAGATTCTCGGCCCCGGCCTCGCCGCCGAGGAGGTGCCGGACGCGATCGAGCGGATCGTTTCCGTCTATCTCGCTGCGCGCAGCGAGGGCGAGAGCTTCATCGACAATGTCCGACGCATCGGGCTTGCGCCCTTCAAGGCTGCTTTCCAGGAGACTACCCGTGCCGCTGCTTGACCGGAACGGAAGTGCCGAGAACCGCTGGACCCGCAGCGAAGGCTTAGGGATAGGCAATATCCCGGCGGCGATCGTGCCCTGGGAGGTTCTCGCCGCGGCGCTCGACGCGCAGGAGCCTGAGCAGGTGATCGGCGTGATCCTGCCCAATTCCGTGCCCTTCGCCGCGCTCGAACCCTTCCTGCCGCGGCTGGCGCTCGTCGCCATCGCCTTTCCCGCCTATGCGGACGGGCGTGGCTTCAGCCTCGCCCGCCAGATCCGGCGCGCCGGCTTCGCCGGTGAGGTCCGCGCCAGCGGCCCGCTGATCGCCGACCAGTTCGCCTATGCGCTGTCCTGCGGCTTCGACACGATCGAATTGCCGGAGCCGAACGCAGCCCGCCAGCCGGTGCCGCAATGGCTGCATGCCCGGGACACGTTCAGCGCCACCTATCAGCGCGGCTATGGCGAGAGCGGCCGCACCATTCTCGACCAGCGCCGGGCGGCGAGAGCTGCCGCGCCTATCGCAGCGGAGTGAGGCATGACGATCTCGACCGCGACACAGGGTTCCATCGAGCGCTCCCGCACCGCTGCGAGTATCGATGAGAGTGATCCTGATGCCGTGTTCGAGACGCAACTGCTGCTCCAGCCTGCAAGCGGAGCACGCAGGCGCTGGTTCGATCTTTGCTTTCGCCTTATCATCCTGACACTGGCCGCGCTGTGGCTGCTGACGCCACCGGCGGGCAACGAGCGCAATGCGGCAGACGCAAAGGCCGTGGCGACCACCCGATGACCGACAGACAGCCCGAATCCACAGCGGCCCGCATCGAGCCGCTGGCGACGCTGCCGCTCTTCCATAAGCTGGATGGGCGCAAGGTCGTGCTCGCCGGCGGGACCGAGGGCGCGTTGTGGAAGGCGGAGCTGCTGGCGGCGACGGGAGCGGAACTTCACGTCTTCGCCGATGGCGAGGAGGCACTGTTCGCCGGCTTGGTGCGGAGCGAGGTTGGCGGACGCGTTCATGTGCATGGTCGGGCCTGGCAGGCCGACGATCTCACCGATGCAGCCATCGCCGTGGCCGATCTCGACGATGCCGATGCGGTCCGCGCCTTCGTCGCAGCGGCGCGGCAGGCCGGCGTGCCGGTCAATATCGTCGACAAGCCCGAGCATTGCGATTTCGCCTTCGGCGCGCTGGTCAACCGTTCGCCCCTGATCGTCGCGGTCTCGACCGATGGCGCGGCGCCGGTATTCGGGCAGGCAATCCGGACCAAGATCGAGGCCTTGCTGCCGCCCGGGCTGAAGAACTGGGCGCAGGCTGCCGCCGATTGGCGCCCGGCGGTGCAGGCGCGCGAACTACCCTTCGCGCTGCGCCGCAGCTTCTGGGAGCTTTTCGCCGGCAAGGCCATGGCCGAACCGGAACGCACGCCGAACCTCGATGACGAGGCCGAGCTTTTCGCGAAGCTCTCCCGGATCGAGGCCAATCATGACGGCAAGGGCCGCGTCACGCTGGTCGGCGCTGGTCCGGGTGATCCGGAACTGCTGACGCTGAAGGCGATCCGCGCCCTGCAGAGCGCCGACATCATCCTCTATGACGATCTGGTCTCGCCCGGCGTGCTCGAATTCGCCCGGCGCGAGGCCAAGCGCATGCTGGTCGGCAAGACCGGCTACGGCCCCTCGGTGAAGCAGGGCGACATCAACGCGCTGATCGTCTCGCTGGCTACGCAGGGTAAGCATGTCGTGCGCCTCAAAGGCGGCGATCCCGGCATTTTCGGCCGTGCCGGCGAGGAGATCGAAACCTGCCAGGCGGCTGGTGTGCCCGTAGCTATCGTGCCCGGCATCTCGGCGGCGCAGGGTGCGGCCGCCTCGCTCGGCCTGTCGCTGACCCATCGCGACCATGCGCGGCGCCTGCAATTCGTAACCGGCCATTCGCGCAAGGGCGAACTGCCGGATGATCTCGACTGGCGCGCCATGGCCGACCCCGCCGCCTCGACCGTGATCTACATGGCGCGGGCCACCCTGCCCGGCTTCCGCGAGCGTGCCATTGCCGCCGGGCTCGACCCGCAGACGCCGGCCGTCGCCGTGCTGGCCGCCACGCGGCCGGACGAGGAACGCGTCGCCGCGACCATCGTCGACCTGCCGGAGCGGCTCGGCGAATTGCCGGCGAATGGGCCCGTTCTCGTCCTGCTTGGTCATGCCTTCGGGCTAGCCCTGTCCGCCGCGAATCCGGCGGAAGATCGCCGCCGCGCCTGACGGGGATCCGGTTTCGTCGCCGGGTGGAACGCGATCGCCGGAGATGCGTTTTCTCCTCCGGTGCCGCAATTTGGAAGGCGCTGTTTGCGCCAGGTCATTGAGACAAAGCCGGTAACTCAGTACGTTTCGTTTGTTATTCAGAACGGATCGAGGCTTCTTCAAACCTCGCCGCGAACCAACGGAGCCCTGACATGACGCGACCTGCTTATAGCCGCCTCCTTCGGGCCGGACTGGTACTGGGAGCCTTCAGCCTGTGCTTCGGCGTCGTTGCCGGCGCGCGCGCCCAGACCGAGCTCCTCAACGTTTCCTACGACCCGACCCGCGAGCTCTATCGCGACATCAACGCGGCCTTCCTCGCCGAATGGAACGCGAAGCATCCCGACAAGAAGATCAGCACGATCCGCCAGTCGCATGGCGGCTCCGGCGCGCAGGCCCGCACCGTGATCGACGGGCTCAATGCCGATGTCGTGACGCTGGCGCTGGCCGGCGACATCGATGCCGTGGCCGAGCGCTCGAAGAAGCTGCCGCTCGACTGGCAGAAGCGCCTGCCGCACAATTCCTCGCCCTATACCTCGACGATCGTCTTCCTCGTCCGCAAGGGTAATCCGAAGGCGATCAAGGACTGGGGCGACCTGGTGAAGCCGGGCGTGCAGATCATCACGCCGAACCCGAAGACCTCGGGCGGGGCGCGCTGGAACTATCTCGCCGCCTGGGCCTATGCCGAGAAGGCCTTCAACAAGGACGACGCGAAGATCCGCGACTATATCGGCAAGCTGCTCGCCAATGTCCCGGTGCTCGACACCGGCGCGCGCGGCGCGACCACGACCTTCACCCAGCGCGGCATCGGCGACGTCTTCCTGTCCTGGGAAAACGAGGCCTTCCTCGCCCTGAAGGAGTTCGGCACCGACAAGTTCGACATCGTCGTGCCCAGCCTGTCGATCCTGGCCGAGCCGCCGGTCGCCCTGGTCGATGGCAATGTCGATGCCAAGAAGACCCGTGAGCAGGCGCAGGCCTATCTCGAATTCCTCTACACCCCGAAGGCGCAGGCGATCATCGCCCGGAATTTCTATCGCCCGCGCAACCCGGAAGCCGCCGACGCCAAGGACATCGCCAATTTCCCGAAAGTCGAGCTGGTGACGATCGACGACGTGTTCGGCGGGTGGAAGAAGGCGCAACCGACCCATTTCGGCGATGGCGGCACCTTCGACCAGCTCTACAAGCCGGCGCGCTGAGGATACCTGAATGACGGCGGCGACGACGACCTTCCGCTGGCGCGAGCCCAGCATCCTGCCCGGCTTCGGGCTGGCGCTCGGCATTACCGTCACGGCGTTGTCGCTGATCGTGCTGATCCCGCTGGCGGCACTCTTCCTGAAGGCCGCCAGCGCCGGCCCCGCCGATATCTGGGCGGTGGCGACCTCGCCGCGGACGCTCGCTGCGCTGAAGCTTTCCTTCACCGCCGCCTTGTTCGCTGCGCTCGTCAACGCCGTGTTCGGGCTGATCCTGGCCTGGGTTCTGGTGCGCTACGAATTTCCCGGCCGGCGCCTGATCGATGCGGCGGTCGACCTGCCCTTCGCCCTGCCGACGGCCGTCGCCGGCATCTCGCTCGCCGCGATCTATGCCCCGAATGGCTGGGTCGGCTCGCTGCTGGCGCCGCTCGCCTTCAAGCTGACCATTCCCTTCACCGATCTCTCCTTCGGCTTCGACGGCAAGGTCGCCTATACGCCGCTCGGCGTGATGGTGGCGCTGATCTTCATCGGCCTGCCCTTCGTGGTGCGGACCGTGCAGCCGGTGCTGGAGGAACTGCAGAGCGATGTCGAGGAGGCCGCCGCGCTGCTCGGCGCGAGCCGCTTCCGGACGATCTTCCGGGTGATCTTGCCACAGGTCCTGCCGGCGCTGATGACCGGCTTCGTGCTCGCCTTCGCGCGGGCGGTCGGCGAATACGGCTCGGTGATCTTCATCGCCGGCAATGTGCCGATGATCTCGGAGATCGCCCCGCTGCTGATCGTGATCCGGCTCGAGCAGTTCGATTATGCCGGCGCGGCCGTGGTCGCGACGATGATGCTGCTGATCTCGTTTGCGCTCATCCTCGCCGGCAACCTGATCCAGGCCCGCGCCCGCCGGAGGTTCGGTGATGTCTGACGCGACGCTGCCCTCCGCTGCGGCCACGCCGCCTCGCAGCGCCAGCCAGGCGCGCAGCGAGAGCCCCGTCGTGCAGGTCGCGCTGATCGCGATCTCGCTCGCCTTCCTGCTACTCTTCCTGCTGCTGCCTCTGGTCACGGTCTTTGTCGAGGCTGCCGCCAAAGGCTGGGAGGCCTATCGCGCCGCGATCACCGAGCCGGATGCGCTGGCGGCGATCCGGTTGACCTTGCTGGTCGCCGCGATCGCCGTGCCGTTCAACATCATCGTCGGCATCGCCGCCGCCTGGGCCATCGCCAAGTTCGAATTCCGTGGCAAGGACCTGCTGATTAGCCTGATCGACCTGCCCTTCTCGGTCTCGCCGGTGATCTCGGGCCTCGTCTTCGTGCTGCTCTTCGGGGCGCAGGGCTATTTCGGGCCCTGGCTCCAGGCCAATGACCTCAAGATCGTCTTCGCGCTGCCGGGGCTGATCCTCGCCACCGTCTTCGTCACCTTCCCGTTCGTGGCGCGCGAACTGATCCCGCATATGCAGTCGCTCGGCTCGGCCGACGAGGAGGCGGCGCTGACGCTCGGCGCCTCGCCCTGGCGGGTCTTCTTCGCGGTGACGCTACCGAACGTGAAATGGAGCCTGTTCTACGGCGTCCTGCTCTGCAACGCCCGCGCGATGGGCGAATTCGGCGCGGTCGCGGTGGTCTCCGGCAAGATCCGCGGCCTGACCAACACCATGCCGCTGCATATCGAGATTCTCTACAACGAGTACATGGGCGCGGCCGCCTTTGCGGTGGCCTCGCTGCTGGCGGGGTTGGCGCTGGTCACCCTCGTGCTCAAGACCCTGCTGGAATGGCGCTACGGCGATGCGATCGCCGCGAGCCGCCGTCACTGACCCACAGACGAAGGATTTCTCGCCATGTCGGTCGCCGTCACCATCGAAACCATCGAGAAGCGCTTCGAGAACTTCCCCGCTCTGCGCGGCGTCTCGCTCGATATCCAGCCGGGGGAGCTCGTCGCGCTGCTCGGTCCGTCCGGCTCGGGCAAGACCACACTCTTACGCCTGATCGCCGGGCTGGAAGAGGCCGACCGCGGCCGCGTGCTGTTCGGCGAGACCGATACGCGCGAGCTCTCGCTGCGCGACCGCCGCATCGGCTTCGTCTTCCAGCAATACGCCTTGTTCAAGACGATGAACGTCGCCGAGAATATCGGCTTCGGCTTGAAGTCCCGGCCGCGCCGCGAGCGCCCGAGCAACGAGGAAATCCGCAAGCGTGTCAGCGATTTGCTCGACCTCGTTCAGTTGCCGGGGCTGGAGAAGCGCTATCCCAGCCAGCTCTCCGGCGGCCAGCGCCAGCGCGTCGCGCTCGCCCGCGCGCTCGCCATCGAACCGCGTGTTCTGCTGCTGGACGAGCCCTTCGGCGCGCTCGATGCCAAGGTCCGCAAGGACCTGCGCGCCTGGTTGCGCGAGCTGCACGGGCGCACCGGCCACACCACCGTCTTCGTCACCCACGACCAGGAGGAGGCGCTGGAGCTGGCCGACCGCGTCGCGATCCTCAACGAGGGTCGCATCGAGCAGGTCGGCTCGGCCGACGACGTCTACGACCATCCGGCCACACCCTTCATCTGCGAGTTTTTGGGCGAGGTGAACAAGTTGCCGGTCAAGGTCGTCGGCAGCCAGGCCTTCTTCGGCGACCGGCCGGTGCTGGGCGGATTGTCGCAGAACCAGGGCGGCCCGGCCTCGCTCTATGTCCGCCCGCAGCATCTGCGCATCGTCGACGAGACGCCGCTGGCGCTACCCGGCACGGTCGAGCACTTGCGCCGCAACGGCCCGATCCGCCGGGCGGAGGTCGCGGTCGAGGGGCTGAAGAAGCGGCTCGAGGTCGATCTCGCCAGCCAGGTCGCCCCGGCGATCGGTGAGCGGATCAGGCTCCGCATCACCCATGGCAACCTGTTCGCTGCCGCCTGATCGGAAATCTCGCGCATCGGGCGGTCGCTAAAAGCGGATTCCCCTTTCCAGCGCGATGCCCTAGCCTCCCGGGCGAATCCGGCAGCCATTCTCGGCTCTCTCGATCCGGACAGGAGATCGCGATGAAAGCACGCGCGAAATGGGTTGATGGCATGGCCTTCATGGGCGAGTCCGGCAGCGGGCACGCCATGATCATGGACGGTGCGCCCGAATATGGCGGGCGCAATCTCGGCATCCGGCCGATGGAGATGCTGCTAATCGGGCTTGCCGGCTGCACGGCTTTCGATGTCGTCGGGATGATCAAGAAGGGCCGGGAGAACATCACCGGCTGCGAGGTCGACGTCGAAGCCGAGCGCGCCACGACCGATCCCAAGGTCTTCACCAAGATCCACCTCGCCTACCGCATCACCGGAAAGGGCCTGTCCCAGGCCAAGGCGGAGCGGGCCGTCACATTGTCGAAGGAAAAATACTGTTCGGCTTCGATCATGCTCGGGGCGACCGCCGAGATGAGCTACAGCCTCGAAGTGATCGATGAATTGCACAAGGAGGCCGCTGAATGAGCAGGGCTGAATTCGCAGGACTGATCTCGCCGGACGCGCTGGCCGCCCGGCTCGGCGACGAGAACCTCGTCATCGTCGATATCCGCACCGCTGCCGACGGCGCAAAGGCCGCCTTCGAGACCGCGCATATTCCCGGTGCCGTCCATTCCGACTATGCCGCCGATGGCTGGCGGGCGAAAATCGGCAATGCGCCGGGCATGCTGCCGCCGCTCGCCCATCTCGCTGCGCTGGCAGGCCGGCTCGGCATCAAGCCGCAGGATGATGTCGTGATCGTCCCGGCCGGCACCGCCGCGACCGATTTCGCCGCGGCGGCGCGGGTCTACTGGACGCTGAAATTCATCGGCCACGGCCAGCAGGCGATCCTCGATGGCGGCTTCAAGGGCTGGACGGCCGATCCGCAGCGCCCGGTCGCGACCGGCGCCTCCGCGCCGAAGAGCGCTGGCGCCTATCCGGTCGTGGCGCAGCAGGGCCTGCGCAGCACGGCGGATTCCACGCTCGTCGCATCGCGCAGCAAGCAGGCGAGCCTCGTCGATGCGCGCGGGCCGAGCTATTTCGAAGGCCGCGAGAAATCGGCCGAGGCTGCGCGCGCCGGGCATATCCCCGGCGCGATCCAGCGCGACTATGCCGGCGCCTTCGAGGGCGGCAAGCTCAAGGCGCCGGGCGAGCTGCAGCAGCTCTTCTCCGCGGTGCCTCAGGGACCGGTGATCTCCTACTGCAACACCGGCCATTCCGCCGCGGCGAACTGGTTCGTACTGTCGGAGGTGCTCGGCCGCGACGAGGTCGCGCTCTATGACGGCTCGATGACCGATTGGACGCAGGACCCTGACCGCCCCGTCGCGACCGGCAAGGCGGCCTGATCGCGCTTTCGATTGCAAAACAGGTTGAAAAGGTTCAAAGGAAGCGCCGATCGCGTGCCGTGACGCGCGGCGCTTCCTGACATTCTGAACCGAGCCATCAGCCGATGAACGCCGTCGCGCCGAAAATCTCCTTCGTTTCGCTGGGCTGCCCGAAGGCGCTCGTCGATTCCGAGCGGATCATCACCTCGCTGCGCTCCGAGGGCTACGAGCTCTCCAAGAGCCATTCCGGTGCCGATCTCGTCATCGTCAACACCTGCGGTTTCCTCGATTCCGCCAAGGCGGAATCGCTTGAGGCGATCGGCGCGGCCATGGCCGAGAACGGCAAGGTCATCGTCACCGGCTGCATGGGCGCCGAGCCCGAGCAAATCCGCGACGCTTTTCCGAACGTGCTCGCGATCACCGGCCCGCAGGCCTATGAGAGCGTCGTCTCGGCCGTGCACCAGGCGGTGCCGCCGAAGCATGACCCCTTCGTCGATCTCGTGCCCGATCAGGGCATCAAGTTGACGCCGCGGCACTACGCCTATCTCAAGATTTCAGAGGGTTGCAACAATCGCTGCACTTTCTGCATCATCCCGAAGCTGCGCGGCGACCTCGTCTCGCGGCCGATCGGCGACGTGCTGCGCGAGGCCGAGAAGCTGGCCAAGGCCGGCGTCAAGGAATTGCTGGTGATCTCGCAGGACACCAGCGCCTACGGCCTCGACATCAAGTATGCGCCCTCGATGTTCAAGGATCGCGAGATCCGCACCCGCTTCTTCGAGCTTGCCCGCGAGCTCGGGCAGATGGGGATGTGGGTGCGCCTGCACTATGTCTACCCCTACCCGCATGTCGACGAGGTCATCCCGCTGATGCAGGAGGGAATCGTCCTTCCCTATCTCGACATCCCCTTCCAGCACGCCTCGCCGAACGTCCTCAAGGCAATGAAGCGCCCGGCCCATCAGGACCGCACGCTGGACCGCATCCGCAAGTGGCGCGAGATCTGCCCGGACCTTGCGATCCGCTCGACCTTCATCGTCGGCTTCCCCGGCGAGACCGAGGAGGACATGGATATCCTCGTCGACTGGCTGAAGGAAGCGAAGCTGGAGCGCGTCGGCGCCTTCAAATACGAGCCGGTGAAGGGTGCGCCCGCCAATGACCTCGGCCTCGACCTCATCCCCGAGGAGGTGAAGGAGGCGCGCTGGCACCGCTTCATGAAGGCGCAGGCCGAGATTTCCGCCCGCATCGTCAAGGGCCGCGTCGGCAAGCGCATTCAGGTCATCATCGACGAGGCCGGCCCGACCGTGGCCAAGGGCCGCTCGAAATGGGATGCCCCAGAGATCGACGGCAATGTCTATGTCGCGAGCCGCCGACCCCTGCGGGCCGGCGATATCGTCACCGTGAAGATCGAGCGTGCCGACGCCTACGATCTTCACGGCATCGCGGTCTGAACCGGCTCGCGCGTCAGCTTCCGAACCCGCAAACCTGACGAACGGCGCGGCCCCGGCGATCCTGCGCGACCCTCAGGTCGCCGCCGCAGCCTTCCGAGGCCAGGGCCGGAGGAGGCTCGCGGCCAGGCCGCTCATTGCAGGCGACGGTGGTGCAATTGGTCCCGGCGGTCCGCGCCCGTCCTGCGCCCGGCACCCGGAGGCGTTCGTGATCCTGCAGGCGGATGGCGATGACGGAATTGTGGTCGCCGCCCTGGCCGCCCTGGCCGCCGCCGCCATTGCCGCCACCACCACCACCACCGCCGCCGCCCTGCTGGGCCATGGCAGCGGTCGAAAGCGTCAGGGTCGCAAACAGAAGGCCGACGATCTTGATTTTGCTGGGCATGACATCACCTCGAATGATTGTCAGCACATCCTGCTGATGTCGTTTGGTCGCGGCACCTGATCGCCGGGTTCACACCGTGCATAAAAAATGCGCCCGGATGACCGGGCGCATGTTCTTTCCGCCGGGATGCTCGGGCTTGACCCGAGCATGACGTCCCGGATCAGGGAATCAGCACGGTCGAGCCCGTGGTACCGCGCGATTCCAGCAGGCGGTGGGCGTCGGCTGCATCCTTCAGCGGGAAGGTCGCGTTGACCGGCACCTTGACCTTGCCGGTCGTCACCGCCCCGAACAGGTTCTTCGCCATCGCGATCATGGTCTCGCGCTTGGCCGTGTGGGTGTTCAGCGTCGGGCGCGTGACATAGAGCGAGCCCTTGGCGGCGAGGATGCCGAGATTGAACGCTTCGACCGAGCCCGAGGCGTTGCCGAAGCTCGCCAGCAGGCCGAAGGGCTTCAGGGTGTCCAGCGACTTCATGAAGGTGTCCTTGCCGACGCCGTCATAGACCACGTCGCAGAGCGCCCCGCCGGTGATCTCCTTCACCCGCGCCGCGAAATCCTCCTCGCGGTAGTTGATGACATGGTCGGCGCCATGTGCCTTGGCGAGCTCCGCCTTCTCCTTCGAGCCGACAGTGCCGATCACGGTGGCGCCCAGCGCCTTGCCCCATTGGCAGAGGATGAGGCCGGTAGCGCCAGCCGCGGCATGGACCAGGATCGTGTCGCCCGGCTTCACCTTGTAGGTCCGGTGCAGCAGGTATTCGGCCGTCAGCCCCTTCAGCAGCATGCTGGCGGCGGCCTCGTAGGAAATGCCCTCCGGCAACGCCACGACGGAGGCCGCCGGAACGATGCGCTCCTCGGCATAGGCGCCGAGCGCCGAGACGACTGCGACGCGATCGCCGGGCTTGAACTCGGTGACGTTCGCGCCGACGGCGAGCACGTCGCCGGCGCTCTCGTTGCCCAGCGTGAAAGGCAGTTGCGGCGCCGGATAGAGGCCCGAGCGGAAATAGGTGTCGATGAAGTTCAGGCCGATCGCCCGGTTCCGGATCAGGATTTCGCCGGGACCCGGCTGCGGCAGGGTGACGTCCTCGAACTGCAGGACCTCGGGGCCGCCGGTCTTGTGGGCGCGAATGGCTTTGACCATGAAAGGCATCTCCTACGGGATGGATGCCCGACCATAGTTCATCGGGCCGGAAAGGCATCCGTGCCCAACGCAGAACGCACCTTGCGACTTTGCGGCCCGTGGCCAAGATGCCGCGCATCGGCTAGCCATGGGCGATGAGCAAACAGACTGCCGATCAGGTCGATATCGCGATCGTGGGCGCCGGCGCCGTCGGTCTTGCGGCCGCGCTGGCGCTGAGCCGCGGGGGGCGCAGCGTCGCCCTGCTCGGCCCGGTCGCGACGCCGCGCGATGGCCGCACCGTCGCCCTGCTCGACGGCTCCTGGCGGATGCTGGCCGAGCTCGGCGTGCAGGACGCCTTGCTGGAGAAGGCGGCGCCGCTTGAAGTGATGCGCCTCGTCGACGACAGCGGGAGCCTGTTCCGCCAGCCGCCGGTCGAGTTCCGGGCCTCCGAGATCGGACTGGAGGCCTTCGGCTGGAATATCGAGAATGCCGACCTGACCGCGCTCCTTGCCGAGAAAGCCGCTGGTCTCTCCGGTCTGCGCATGATCCCCGGCTTCGTCCGGGCGATCGAGCCGGAGACGGACGGCGTGAGCCTCTCCGGCGAGGGTTTCGCACCGTTGAAGGCCCGGCTCGTCGTCGGCGCGGATGGCCGCAATTCGCAGGTGCGTGCGGCGGCCGGTATCGAAAGCCGCGACTGGCGTTATCCGCAGATCGCCCTGACCGCGATCTTCGAGCACCGCCGCGACCATCAGGAAACCTCGACCGAGTTCCATACGCGGAAAGGGCCTTGCACGATCGTGCCCCTGCCCGGCCAGCGCTCCTCGCTGGTCTGGCTGGTCGATCCGGAAGAGGCCCCGGCGCTGACCGCGCTCGACGATGCGGCCTTCGCCCTGCGTGTCGAGCGACAGGTGCAGTCGCTGCTCGGCGCGATGACCGTCTCGGGGCCGCGCGGCAAGGTACCGATGGGCGGGCTCTCGGTCGAGCGCTTCGGTGCCGGGCGCATAGCGCTGATCGGCGAGGCCGCGCATGTCTTCCCGCCGATCGGAGCGCAGGGGCTCAATCTCGGCCTGCGGGACGTTGCAGCGTTGAGCGAAGCGCTAGCCGGCGCCACGGATGCCGGAGCGGAAAGCGTCATCGCCGATTATGACGGGGCCCGGCGAACGGATGTTCGGCTGCGGACCGGCGCGGTCGATGTGCTCAACCGCACACTGCTGACCGATCTGATGCCGGCCGACCTGATGCGCGGTGCTGGCCTGCTGGCACTGTCACGGATCGGTCCGCTGCGGCGCCTCGTGATGCGTCAGGGGCTGGCTGGCGGAGCGGCGCGATAGGAAACTCCGTCATGCTCGGGCTTGCACCGAGCATCTCAGGCTGAAAGAGGCGCTCTATTCTGCGAGAGATTCTCGGGTCTGCGCTTCGCTCCGCCCGAGAATGACGGCTGGGTCAGATCAGCTTTCCCCCAAAATCCTACGCGTGTCGGCCCCGCTCGCCGCGACCTTTCGCAATCCGGCCGCCTGCTCGCGGAAGACCGGCGCCAGCGGCAACGGCGTCGAGACGAGGCGGCGGCCGCCGGGCTCCTCGACCTGCGCATCGAGCAGGCCGCGCGCCGACATCTGCGGATCGGAGACCGCCTCCTCCAGCGTCCGCACCACCGTGCAGCAGCAATCGAGCGGCTCGACCAGCGCACGCCAATAGGCAGCGCTTTCGCTCGCGATGATGGCGGCAATGCCGGTTCGCGTCGCCTCGGGGTCGCGGCGGTCGTCGCGCAACTTCTCGTCGAGCCCGATGCCCTCGCAGAAGCCCTGCCAGAACTTGGGCTCGATCGCGCCAACCGCGAGGAACCAGCCATCGGCGGTGGCATAGAGGCCGTAGCGTGGGCTCGCGCCGGTCAGGAGCCCCTCGCCGCCATCGGGGAAGGAGCCTGTGACCTGCCCCTGCGCCAGCCCGTACCACGCGAAGGTCGGCATCGCATCGGCCATGGCGATGTCGAGATGGCAGCCCTGCCCGGTGCGGTCGCGCTGGCGCAAGGCCAGCAGGATGTTGAGCACGGCCGGCATGGTGCCGCCGGCGATATCGGCGACGAGCGGCGGCGGCAACGGCGGCGGCTCGCCGCGTTTCAAGGACTGGCCGAGCAGGCCGCCGAGCGCCTGGTAGTTGATGTCGTGCCCGGCTTCCTGGGCGCGCGGGCCGTGCTGGCCATAGCCGCTGATCGAGCAATAGATCAGACGCGGGTTGATCGCTTTCAGCGCCTCATGGCCGAAGCCGAGCCGTTCCATCACGCCCGGCCGGAACTGCTCGATCAGGATATCGGCCTTCGCGATCAGCGGAGTCAGCCGCGCCAGCGCATCGGGCGCCTTGAGGTCGAGTTCGACCGAATCCTTGCCGCGGTTGAGCACCGCGAAAGGCGCCGCCGTCTCGCCGAAGCGCGGCGGAAAACCGCGCATGTCCTCGCCGCCCGGCCGCTCGATCTTGATGACGCGCGCGCCGGCCTCGGAGAGGAAGAGGCTCGCCAGCGGCCCGGGCAGGAGCGTCGAGAAATCGAGGACCAGCAGGTCGTCCAGCGGCAGCATCGGTGTCCCTGATTCTTTGCTTCATCGCATTTTCTTCACGCGAACCGGCGGCCACTTCGCTTGAAAATGCTTCAGTGAAACAAGTCAGCCACTATCCTGCCCGTCTTCACCAGCCACAGGAAGCCCGACAGCGTGACCATCGACACGATGGTGCCGACGAGGATGCAGGCCGAGGCGCGCTCGATCCCGACCTTGTACTGCGTCGAGATGACGAAGATGTTCAGGGCCGGCGGCAGCGCCGCCATGATGATTGCGGCATAGATCCAGTTGGTCGGGATACCGCCGAGTGCCGAGAGCAGCACCCAGACCAGGAGCGGATGCAGCAGGAGCTTGATGAAGACCAGCGCAGGGACGCCTGCCGGCATCGTCTTCATCGGACGCAGCGCCACGGTGACGCCGAGCAGGAAGAGCGCGCAGGGCGCGGCGGCCTGCGACAGCCACAAAACCATCCGGTCGAGCGCCACCGGCAGTTCGAACTTCAGATAGCTCGCCAGCACGCCGGCCAGTGTCGCGACGTTGAACGGGTGGGTCAGCACCCGCCAGACCACCTCGCCGGCGGTCGCGAGCAGGCTTTTCTTCTCGACGCCCGCGACCGCCATGAGCAGCGGAACGAGCGAGAACAGCAGCACGCTGTCGAAGACGAAGATCAGCACGACCGGCGCGCTCGCCTCCGGCCCCAGCGCCGCCAGGATCAGGGGCGGGCCCATATAGCCGATATTGGAATAGGCCCCGGCGACGCCCTGCATCACCGCCTGCGGCAGGTCGCCTTTGGCGGCCTTCAACCCGATCGCCAGCGACAGGCTGAAGGCGCAGAAGGTGGCGAAGGTCGTGCCGGCGATGAACTTCCAGTTGGCGAGCTCGCTCAGCGGCTTGTCGGCGATCAGGCGGTAGAACAGCGGCGGCAGCGCGACATAGATCAGGAAGAACTGCAGCCAGGCCAGCCCCTCCTCCGGCAACTGCTTGTAGCGGCCGATGGCGAAGCCGAGCAGGATCAGCCCGAAGAACGGGGCGACCAGATTGAAGATGCTGAGAAGGTCGGCCATCGGGAAGCGAGCGATCCTGGCGTCAGGGTGGCCCATGAGGCCGGGTGATCCACGAACGACCAGATTTCCTGCACGAAACAATCCAACCGATCGACCAGAGCCTAAATCCCGACCGTGATCAGTTGGCAATCCCTTCCTTCCGCTTCGCGCCATTCCCTGACAGCAAGGCGAGAGCCCCGTTCACCAGCCCGGTCAACGCAGATTTCGTCCAGCTCTGCGCGGCACGCTCGAAGAAGCGCCAGATCAGCCAGGAGAAGGCGATCAGCCCCAGTGTGACGAGGATCACCAGAGGCAGGGGCGGGAGCATGGCGCCGGCCAGATTGAAGACGACGTAGCCGATATGCTGGTGGAGCAGGTAGAGGGGATAGGTCAGGCCGCCGATCGCCAGCATCAGGCGCGAGGGCAGCGGCAGGCGCGGGAACCGGATGGAAGCGGCAACGGTCGCGAAGATCACGATACAGGACGCCGCCACCACGAGATCGCTGTAGGCGACCTGGTAATTCTCCCGGTTCCACTGCGCGAGTTGCAGCGACTGGAAGATCGCGACCGCCGTGCACAGGGCCAGCAAACCCAGTATCTTGCGATCATAGCCATCGCGGAAGGCGGCATAGAGGATGAGACCGGCGCAGAAGAAGGCGCTCTGATCAGTGAGGAGCAGATAGCGCATCACGCCACTGGAGACCGTCGCCCGGTCGATGACCGAGATCAGCAGCCAGCCGACGACGATCGCGGGATAGTTCGCGCGCTTGAACCGGCCTGCCGCCATGAAGGCGAAAACCCAGGCGTAGAAGACGACCTCGTAGAAGATCGACCAGTACGAGCCATCAAGGGCCTGCTTCCCGATCAGCTCCGGCTTGATCAGGAGGTTCGCGGCCCATTGGCCTGTCGTCGCGTGCAGGCGCGGAGCACCGAAGGCCACCACGACCAGGAAGGTGATGGTCATGCACAGGACGAAGGTCGGATAGATCCGCGCGAAACGGGCGATGCCGAACTGAAGCGGCGTGCGCCCTTCCGCGGAATAGGCGATCACGAAGCCGCTGATCACGAAGAAAAGCTGCACGCCGAGATAGCCGTATTTCAGGACGGGCTCATAGGCCGGCAGCGCGATATCGGTCACGCCGAGCGACAGGCCCCGAAAGCCGAAATGGAACAGTAACACGGCCAGGGCCGCCAGCAGGCGCAGCGCGTCGAGGGTTTCGAGCCGCAGGCTGGGGGCGGCGGTTTCCGGCTTGGTCATGAAACTCGCATGTCGCTCGCTGCAAGGGCGGCGCCGGACCCCTCCAGCGTCGGACACCGGGCACTATAGCGGATAACCGCCGTTCGACCGGGACAAAGCCCGGCGATGGTTACCCGTCCGCAATGGCACCGGAACGCCCGCCACGTTCGGCTTCGTCGAAGCAAGATAAAATGCCTAGGAAATTATACTCACCAAAACACAAAGGAATAATAGCCTAGGCACATTATCCGCCTGCTTCCAAAAGCATCATGGACGGGCCGTCGCGATCTGGTTCACAATGCTGCAACGCAAAACGGAGCCGCCGATGACGACCAGGACGCCGCGCCAGTTCTTCCGCCCGCTCGCGATCGGCGCGCCGGAACCCTTCCGCGAATTGCCGCAGCGGCTCGAGCGGATGATCCATTTCGTGCCGCCGCATCTGGAGAAGGTCCGCGCCAAGGTCGGCGAACTCGCCGGACAGGTCGATATCGTGCTCGGCAATCTCGAGGATGCGATTCCCGTCGAGGCCAAGCAGGCGGCGCGCGACGGCTTCATCGCCATGGGCAAGGCGGTCGATTTCGGCAAGACCAGCTTGTGGACCCGCGTCAATGCATTGAATTCGCCGTGGTTTCTCGACGACATCAGCGCGATCATGGCCGAGATCGGCGGCAAGCTCGACGTCGTGATGGTGCCGAAAGTCGAGGGCCCCTGGGACATCCACTATGTCGACCAGCTGCTGGCGCAGTTCGAGGCGCGGCACCAATTGCGCAAGCCGATCCTGATCCACGCCATCCTGGAGACGGCGGAGGGCGTGAAGAATGTCGAGGCGATCGCGACCGCCTCGCCGCGTATGCACGGCATGAGCCTCGGCCCCGCCGACCTCGCCGCCTCGCGCGCGATGAAGACGACACGCGTCGGCGGCGGGCACCCCGAATACAAGGTGATCGCCGACCCCTCCCCCGATGGCGGATCGCGGGCCGTCGCACAGCAGGACCTCTGGCACTATACGCTGGCCAAGATGGTCGATGCCTGCGCCGCGGCCGGGATCAAGCCGTTCTACGGCCCGTTTGGCGATTTCGCCGACGAAGCCGCCTGCGAGGCGCAGTTCCGCAACGCCTTCCTGCTCGGCTGCGCCGGCGCCTGGACGCTGCACCCTTCGCAGATCGCCATCGCCAAGCGCGTCTTCAGCCCGGACCCCACGGAAGTCGCCTTCGCCAGGCGCATTCTGGAGGCGATGCCGGACGGCTCAGGCGCAGTGATGATCGACGGCAAGATGCAGGACGACGCCACCTGGAAACAGGCGAAGGTGATCGTCGACCTTGCCCGGCAGGTCGCTGCGCGCGATCTCGATCTGGCTGAGCGCTACGGAATGTGATGGGACAAACGGTCCCGATCGATTGATTTCGACGCATTTACGACGCATTGCTTGCGCAAGGCGGCAAGACCTAGAGGTTGTTAGGGGTTATGGGACAGGTTTGACGCGAGCGATTTTGCGCGAATGCCAGGAGTTCGAGGACGCAAGCCTTCCGGCTTGCTACGAAGAACGACACAGCAGTCGCGCAAAAGCGCCGCGCCCTGTGGGTGAGGTGAAAACGCCGGAACTGCAGCTTCGCACCGCTTGCCGATACCAGCGGTATCGGCTGCGCGATGCTCCTCCCATCTCCGGCGTTTTGACCTCATCAAACCTGTCCCATAACCCCTAACAACCTCCAGCCGGCGGCGCATCGGCCGGCTCACGATGGATCAGTCATGGAAGCGCGTTCGGCCAAGTTCAGGATCGGGCAGGTGGTCAAGCACCGCATCTACCCGTTCCGCGGCGTGATCTTCGACGTCGACCCGGTCTTCTCGAATACCGAGGAGTGGTGGATGGCGATCCCGGAGGCCATGCGCCCGTCGAAGGACCAGCCCTTCTACCATCTCTTCGCCGAGAACCAGGAGGCGGAATACGTCGCTTATGTCTCCGAGCAGAATCTCGTCGACGACGATTCCGGCGAACCCGTGCGCCATCCCCGCGCCAGGGAGTTCTTCCGGCGTGATCGCAAGGGCCGCTACAAGCTGGACCGTGCCGATTTGAACTGAAGCCGGCTGCCTTTCGTAACCTACGGTTGTCATTCCAGGGCGCGCCGCAGGTGCGAACCCGGAACGACAAAGGGCTGACCAAAACCACCCCGCAACTATCCGCAGACTCCAGCGCCCCAAGAAAAAGGCCGGCCCCGCAAGGGACCGGCCTTTTCTGTTTCAGGCGGTAGCGCCGTGGCTCAGGGCTTCGGCGGGGTCGCGGGCACGGCAGGCGCGGCGCCGGGGGCCGGGGCGGCACCCGGAGCGGCAGCGCCGCCGGCGCCGAGGCGCTGGCGCAGCTCTTCCTGGCGCTTGCCGAGTTCGTCCTGCAACTGCTTCTGCTGCTCCTCGAGCACCTTGGGGTCGATCGCCGCGCCATCGAAGCCCTTGGCGAAATCGGCGAGCGGGATGGTGAAGGTCAGCTCGCGAGCGCCCTGGTTCTGGACGCTAACGTTCAGGTTGGTGCCCTTCTTCATCGCGTTGATGAAGTCGTCCTTGACCTGCGCCTCGGCGAAGCAGCCGTTCGGGAAGCAGATGGCGTAGCGGCCGCCGGTCGGCTGGGCGCTGTCGACGCCGAATCGGATGCCGGGCTGCAGCAGCAGGCCGAGCGGCATCAGGAAGCGCACGATCTTGTTGGCGTCGCCCTTGACGTCATAGATCGCGACGGCCAGCACCGGTTGCCCCTGATCCGAGACGAAGTCGCGCGTGGTGTAGCAGATTTCCTTGTTGGCGCCCTGGTCCTTGCCGCAGACCTTGGTCCAGCTCGTCTGCGACGGCTCGGGCTTGACCTGGACGACGGTCGGGCCGGTGGCCGCGGCAGCGCCGGGCTGGGCCGGAGCGGCAGGCTGCTGGGCCGGGGCAGCCGGACGGGACGGAGCCGGGCGCTGCGCCGGAGCCTGGGCGAAGGCCACGACGGGCGCGAAGCCGATGGCCGCGCTGAGCACGAGGCCCAGAGCAGATGATGACAGGCGATACGAAGCGGACATTCCTTGTCTTTCCTTATCAAGCGAATTCGGGATCACGACTTCGCAAGCCGCGCGCGTCACCGCTGATGGCCCAATCGCATGGGGCGCCGGCCATCGCAAGCCGTGCACATCAAGGCCGATTGAGGCGTTTGAATGACACCCTGCCCTCGCCTTTAGCGAGTTCGCACCAAGGATTCCAGCCCGAATAGCTGCGTGACCATGCTGTGCCCATGCTATTCTTGCGCAGGGAATCAGGTCGCGAGATGGAATTTCTTCGATTGCCCCAGGCGATGAACCGCCGCGGGGTCAACCTTATGCTGGCTTTGGCCCCGTTCGTCGCCCTGGCGCGCGGCGGCGGCGCGTTGGCCGATTCGGCCCCGCTGCGGCACGCCATCGCCATGCATGGCCAGCCGGCCCTGCCGCCCGGCTTCGCGCACCTGCCCTATGCCGACCCCAAGGCTCCGAAGGGCGGGCGCATCGTTCTCGGCATCCAGGGAACTTTCGACAGCCTCAATCCGCTTGTCGTACTCGGCGTCGCGCCCGATGCCGTGCCGAAATACGTCCAGCAGAGCCTGCTCTACCGCTCGGCGGACGAACCTTTCACGGCGTACGGCCTGCTTGCCTCGGGGGTGTCGCTCGACGCGGACCGCACCCGGCTCGCCTTCGAGATCGACGAGCGAGCCCGGTTCTCCGACGGCAAGCCGGTCACCGCCGAGGACGTGATCTTCACCTTCGAAATGCTGAAGACGAAGGGCAAGCCCTTCCATCGCTCCAGCCTCGGCCGCGTGACCAAGGTCTCGGCGCCCTCGCCCCGGCGCGTCGAATTCGAGCTCGGCGACGGCTCCAACCGCGAATTGCCGCTGGTGATCGGCGCGATGCCGATCTTCGCGAAGCATGCGACCAACGCCGAAACCTTCGGCGAAACCAGCTTCAGGCCGGCACTCGGCTCCGGCGCCTATAGCGTCGAGGAGGTCCGGCCCGGCGAATCGCTCACGCTGAGACGGCGCAAGGATTTCTGGGCCGAGGACCATCCTGTGACGCGCGGGCTCTATAATGCCGACGAGATCCGCTATGATTTCTACCGGGATTCGAATGCGCTGTTCGAGGCGTTCAAGGCCGGGCTCTATGATGTGCGCCTCGAGGGCGATCCGACGCGCTGGATGACCGGCTACGACGTGCCGGCCGTGCATGACGGGCGCATCCGGCAGGAAACCCTGCATTTCGACACGCCCAAGGGCATGACCGGCCTGGTCTTCAACACGCGCCGGCCGATCTTCGCCGATGTCCGGGTGCGCGAGGCGCTGGGCCTGCTGTTCGACTTCGAATGGGTCAACCGCAACCTGTTCCATGGCGTCTATCGCCGGGCCGGCAGCTTCTTCTCCGATTCGGATCTCTCGGCACTCGGCGTCCCGGCCGACGGACGGGAGAAGGCCCTGCTCGCCGGTTTTCCGGGCGCGGTGCGCGAGGACATTCTCGCCGGCAGCTGGAGGCCCGCCGAAACCGACGGCTCGGGCCGCGATCGCGAGCAGGCGCGCAGGGCGCTCGATCTGCTCAAGACGGCCGGCTACGTCCTGCGCGAGGGCGTGCTGCGCAACGGCAAGGACGAGCCCTTCGCCTTCGAGATCACCGTCACCAGCCGGCCGCAGGAGCGGCTCGCGCTCAATTACGCACAGTCGCTCGCCCGGCTCGGCATCGCGGTGTCCGTGCGATTGATCGACGACGTGCAGTACTGGCGGCGGCTGTCGACCTTCGATTTCGACATGATCCAGTGGACATGGCCGGCCTCGGCCTCGCCCGGCAACGAGCAGATCGGGCGCTGGGGCTCGGCCAATGCCGCCCGCAACGGCGCCCTGAACTATGCCGGCGTGAAATCCCCGGCCGTGGACGCCGTACTGCGGGCCCTGCTCGGGGCTCGCGAGCGCGAGGATTTCGTCGCGGCGGTGCGGGCGCTCGACCGACTGCTGATCTCGGGCTTCTACGTTGTGCCGCTGTATTACCTGCCCGATAGCTGGATCGCACTGGCGCGTGGCGTCGTGCTCGCGGGGCGCCAGCCGGCCTATTTCCTCTCCAACGAAACGCTGGCGCGCCTCCCGGCCGCACCGGCTCCGGCGAACTAGGGTTTGTCGATGCGGGCAGACCAGGACGAAGCCTCCGCCTTGCTCGACGGTCTCGATCTCGACACCCTGCTCGCGGCCCTGACCCGGACCCGCGGCTACGATGCGGCCCTGCGCGATCCGCCGGGCCGGCGCGGCTGGAGCGACGTGAAGCCCGGCTCGATCAATTTCCTGGACCTCGACGAGCGCATCGACCGGCTGGCGCGCCTGCTCGCCATCAACAAGGGCACGCCGGGCGCGAGCGTCGCGATCCTGGCGCCGCTCGGGCCCGAGGCGATCATCTCGATCCTGGCGAGCCTGCGTGCGGGGCTTTCGCCCTTGATGCTGCCGCTGCACGGCAACGAGCTCGAATTGCTGGCGCTGATCGAGGCGTCCGGCGCGGTGATGGCGGTCGGCGTCAGCCGGGTCGGACCCTTGCGGCCGCTGCTGACGTTGCGCAACCTCGCGATGCGGGCCTTCGGCACGCGCTTCGTCGGCGGTTTCGGGCCGGATGTTCCCGATGGCGTCGCCCCCCTCGACGTGCTGATGGCCAGCCCGACGCTGCATCCCCTGCCGCAGATGATGGAGCGGCCGGCGCTGCAGATCGCTGACGGCCTGTCGCTGCAAGGGCCGATCGCGCTGCCGGAACGCGAACTGCTCGGCAAGGCGCTGGATATCTCGCGGGCGCTGAAGCCCACCGTCTCGTCGCGCATCGTGACGACGCTGGTCGGCGGCGACCTCGCTGCGCTGGCGAGCGGGCCGGGCATGGCGATGCTGAGCGGCCTGGAACTCCTGCCGCTCGGCCTGTTCAGCCTCGGCGACCTGGAGGCCTGTATCGAGGGCGGGCGCAGCGTCCATCTGGTCCTGCCGGGCGCCATGGAGCCTGCGCTGGCGCATTCGCGACTCGCCGGGCATCCGGCGCTGGCCAGCCTGGTCTTCGTCCATCGGGCGACGGAGGCGCGCAGCTTCCCGGCCATCGACCGGCCGGACGTCGCCATCGTCGATATCGAGGCGCGTTCGGCCCGCGATATCACGGTCAGCAAACGGCAGGGACCTTCGCCGGCCGAATAGCGCCTTCATCCGGAACTTCGGCGGCGGCTTCGCGTTGACCGACAGGGCGTCCTTTTTGGAGTGGCAGCCATGCTTGCCGCCGGTCTCGTCCTTCTGTCTCTCTCCAGCACATCTCCTGCGATCATTCAGGTGGCGGATTCGCCGCCGCGCTTCGACATCGCCGCGTCCTGCCGCGATGTCGGCAAATCGGGCATCGACATCGGCCGCCCCGCCAGAGCCTGCCAGGGCGACGAGGAACGCGCCCGCGCCGCGCTCACCGCACGTTGGAACCAGTTCCAGCCGGGCGCCCGGACGACCTGTGTCGAAAGTGCCAGTTTCGGCGGGCCTCCGAGCTATGTCGAGGTCCTGACCTGCCTGGAGATGAAGAAGCCGTGACGGCAGGGCACGTGTCAGCCCCACACTCCGGCATTCCCAGGTTGCCTTCGCCAACCCGCTCCGCAAAGCTCCCGACTCAATCGTCGGAGAGACCGCCCCATGCGCAGCTTTTGCCTTTCGCTTCTCGCGACCGCCCTGCTTACCAGCGGCTCGGGGCCGGCGCTCGCCAACCCGCAGGCCTGCGCCGACCTGTGGACGGCGCGCAACGAGATCTACAAGGCGCAGGGCTATTGCTTCCGGACGAAACGCGCCATCGCGGCCTTCGGCAATGCCGGCTGCCAATATGACGATGTCGAGGACCTGCCGCTCTCGGCCAATGACCACCGGGTGATCGCCGACATCGTCCGGCAGGAGCGCGCCCTGCGCTGCCCGCGCTGAAGCCGATTGCCTGTGGAAGGCAGGGCAGCCCTGCGTCCAGCGAAGGAAAGGCCGTGCTAGAAGCGCCGGCCGCATCTCCGCGCCCGATCCAACACGACGACTCACCGCCCGCATGACCACCGCAATCGAGATGGGAACGACAAGGACCGGCGAGCCCGGTCTGATCGATCTCGCCGAATTGCTGGCGACGCGTCTGCTCGTGCAGGGCAATTCCGGCTCGGGCAAGTCGCATCTGCTGCGCCGCCTGCTGGAGCAGAGCGCGCCTTTGGTGCAGCAGGCGATCATCGATCCCGAGGGCGACTTCGTCTCGCTCGCCGACCAGTTCGGCCATGTCGTGGTCGATGCCGAATGCGGCGAGGCCGAATTGCAGCGCGTTGCCTTGCGCGTGCGCCAGCACCGCGTCTCGGTGGTGCTCAATCTCGAAAATCTCGAAGCCGACGAGCAGTTGCGCGCCACCGCCGCCTTCCTCGGCGGGCTCTTCGATGTCGACCGCTCGCTCTGGTTCCCGATGCTGATCGTGGTCGACGAAGCGCAGCTCTTCGCGCCGGTGATGGCGGGCGAGGCCTCCGACGAGGCGCGCCGGCTCTCATTGGGCGCCATGACCAACCTGATGTGCCGCGGCCGCAAGCGCGGCCTTGCCGGCGTGATCGCGACGCAGCGCCTTGCCAAGCTTGCCAAGAACGTCGCAGCGGAAGCCTCGAACTTCCTGATGGGCCGCACCTTCCTCGATATCGACATGGCCCGCGCCGCCGACCTGCTCGGCATGGACCGCCGTCAGGCCGAGATGTTCCGCGATCTCGAACGCGGCCAGTTCGTCGCGCTCGGCCCCGCCCTGTCGAAGCGCCCGCTGCCGATCCGGATCGGCGCGGTCTCCTCGGTCGATCGCGGTGGCGCGCCGGGCCTGATGCCGCTGCCGGAGCAGGCGCCGGAGGAGGCCGGCAAGCTGATCTTCACGCGCGGCGAGGACGAACCGCTGCCGATGGCCCGTCCGGTGCGCCCCGCGCCGCGTCCCAAGCCCGATCCGACCGAGGTGCTGCGCCGAATCGAGAACTATCGCCCTGCCCCGCAGGCGGAGCCGGAACCCGAGATCGAGCTGGAGCCGGCCGAGCGCGAGGCGATCATGGTCGAGATCCTGCGCGAATTGATGGCCGATCCCGAGGCGCGCTCGCGCCAGGTCGCGGTGCTCTACCAGGACTTCACCGTACGTTGCCGGATGCGCCGGCTCGGCCGCACGCAACTCAGCCTCGAAGAGTTCCGCCGCAGGCTCGCCGTGGCGCGGGCCGGCGTCAGCGACAGCATCGCGACGAGCGATGGCTGGCAGGCGGCTGTGGCGGCGTCCGGCACGTTGCCGGAAGACCTGCAGGGGCTCTTCCTCTTCATCGCCCGTACCGCCATCGAGGGCCGGCCCTGCCCCAGCGATGCCGAGCTCGCGGAGATCTATGGCAGCGCCTCGCCGAGCCGCGCGCGCCGCGTGCTCAGCTATATCGAGGAGCGCGGGCTGATCGTCTGCCATGTCGATTTCAGAGGGCAGCGCACGCTTGCCCTGCCGACGCTCGGCGTCGAGACCGCGCCGGGGCTGGCGCAGCCGCGCACGGCGGGCATGCCGCGCAGCGCGCGAGGGTGAGGAGGAATCGCCCGGTCATTCGGCCGCGCGAAACTTGACCACCCCGCCCCCGAACGTGCATGACCTCAAGCCGTATTCACGGGTCCGGCCATGCGCGTTCTGTTGATCGACAACTACGACAGCTTCACCTGGAACCTGGTCCACCTCATCGGTGGGCTGGGCGCCGAGGTCGATGTCTGGCGTAACGATGCGCTCACCGTCGACGAGGCGCTTGCCGGCGACCACGACGCGATCGTGCTCTCGCCCGGCCCCTGCACGCCCAATGAAGCCGGAATCTGCCTGAACCTGATCCGCGAAGGCGCGGGGAAGAAGCCGATCTTCGGCGTCTGCCTCGGCCTGCAGGCGATGGGACAGGCCTTCGGCGGCGAGGTGGTGCGTGTGCCCCTGCCGATGCATGGCAAGGTCTCGCCGATCCGCCACCGGGCGCGCGGGCTGTTTCGCGGCATCAACGGACCGCTGCAGGCGACGCGCTATCACTCGCTCGTGGTCGAGCGAGCCTCCTGCCCCGATGTCTTCGAGATCGAGGCGGAGAGCGATGACGGCCTGATCATGGCGCTCTCGCACCGGGAGCTGCCGGTCCACGGCGTCCAGTTCCATCCGGAGAGCATCGCTTCCGAGCATGGCGCGACGATCCTGCGGAATTTCCTCGACCTCGCGGAGCGGTGGCAGAGCGAACGCGAAGCCTCCGCCCTGACCCCTTCAGCCTGATTCCGCAGAGTTCCCATGGACGATTTCAAACCCTTCATCGCCAAGGTGGCGACCGGCGCGACGCTCTCGCGCGAGGAAGCGCGCGACGCCTTCGACACCATCCTCTCGGGCGGGGTCACCAACGCGCAATCGGCCGCCTTCCTGATGGCGCTGCGCGTGCGCGGCGAGACGATCGACGAGATCGCCGGTGCCGCCAGCGCGATGCGCGGCAAGATGCTCACCGTCAAGGCCCCGCCGGAGGCGATCGACATCGTCGGCACCGGCGGCGATTCCTCCGGCTCCTACAATGTCTCGACGCTGGCCTCGATCATCACCGCGGCCTGCGGCGTGCCGGTCGCCAAGCACGGCAACCGCGCCGCCTCCTCGCGCTCCGGGGCCGCCGACGTGCTGACCGCGCTCGGCGTCAAGGTCGGGCTTGATCCGGCTGCGACCGAGCATTGTATCCGCGAGGCCGGCGTCGGCTTCATGTTCGCGCCGACGCATCATGCCTCGATGCGCCATGTCGCGCCGGTGCGCACCGAGCTCGGCACGCGCACGATCTTCAACCTGCTCGGCCCGCTTTCCAACCCGGCCGGCGCCAAGCGCCAGCTCATCGGTGCCTTCTCCGAGACCTGGCTGGAGCCGATGGTCAAGGTGCTCGCCTCCTTCGGCTCGACCCGCGTCTGGGCCGTGCACGGCTCGGATGGGCTCGACGAGATCACCACGACAGGCCCGACCCGTGTCGTCTCGCTGGAGAACGGGAAGATCGAAAGCTTCTCCATCAGCCCCACCGATGTCGGCCTTGAACCTGCAAAGCCCGAAGTCCTGCGCGGCGGCACGCCGGAGGAGAACGCGGCGGCGCTCAACGCCGTGCTCGCCGGCGAAAAGACCGGCTTCCGCGACATCGCCGCCTTCAATGCGGCTGCGGCGCTGCTCGTCGCCGGCAAGGCCCGGGATTTGAAGGACGGCTTCGCCCAGGCGACGGCCGCGCTCGATTCCGGCAAGGCCAAGGCGACGCTCGCCGCGCTCGTCAAAGCCTCGAACGCGTGAGGCCGGCATGACCGACATCCTCGCGACGATCGAAGCCTATAAACGCCAGGAGATCGCGGCAGCCAAGGCCGCGGTGCCGCAAGCCGAGATCGAGCGCCGGGCACGTGCGGCCGGCAAGCCGCGCGGCTTTGCTGACGCGCTCGCAAACAAGCTCGCTCAGGGCACGCCGGCTCTGATCGCCGAGATCAAGAAGGCGAGCCCCTCCAAGGGCTTGATCCGCGCCGATTTCGACCCGCCTTCGCTCGCCCGCGCCTATGCGGCCGGCGGCGCGGCCTGCCTCTCCGTCCTGACCGATGCGCCCTCCTTCCAGGGGCGGCCGGAGTTCCTGACGCAGGCGCGCGAGGCCGCAGGCCTGCCCGCCTTGCGCAAGGATTTCCTCTACGAGCCTTATCAGGTCTACGAGGCCCGCTCCTGGGGCGCCGACTGCATCCTGATCATCATGGCCGGTGTCGACGACGCCACCGCCAGGGCGCTGAACGAGACCGCGCGCGAACTCGGCATGGATGTCCTCGTCGAGGTCCATGACGATGCCGAGCTCGACCGGGCGCTCAAGCTCGAAAGCCGCCTGCTCGGCATCAATAACCGCGACCTGCGCAGCTTCAATGTCGATCTTGCGGTCACCGAGCGACTGGCGCCGCGCGTGCCGGTTGATCGGATCGTCATCAGCGAAAGCGGCATCTTCACGCATGAGGACATCGCCCGGCTCAATCCGATCGGCGTCAACAGCTTCCTCGTCGGCGAGAGCCTGATGCGGCAGGCCGACGTCACCGCCGCGACGCAGGCGCTGCTGACCGGCAAGGCCGTCGCGGCGTGAGCCGGCTCAGCCATCTCGACGCGCAAGGCCAGGCGCATATGGTCGATGTCGGCGGCAAGGCCGAGACGACCCGCATGGCGACCGCCGAGGGCCAGGTGGTGATGGCGCCGGAGACGATCGCGATCGTGCGCGACGGCAACGCCAAGAAGGGCGACGTGCTCGGCACCGCGCGCCTCGCCGGCATCATGGCGGCGAAGCGTACGCATGAATTGATCCCGCTCTGCCACCCGCTGCTGCTCAGCAAGATCGCCGTCGATCTCGCGATCGACGAGGCCCTGCCGGGCGTGCGGGTGCGCGCGGAGGTGAAGATGAAGGGCCAGACCGGCGTCGAGATGGAGGCACTCACTGCCGTCTCCGTCGCCTGTCTCACCGTCTACGACATGGTCAAGGCCGTCGACCGGGCGATGCGGATCGAGAACATCCGCCTGCTGCACAAATCCGGCGGCCAGTCCGGCGATTACGAGGCGAAAGCTAGCTGATGGCGCTCACCCCGGTCCCCGTCGCGCGCAAGGCGCTGCTCGACAGCATTCCGGGGCCGACCGGGGCGGAAACCCTACCGCTGGCGCAATGCGCCTGGCGGGTGCTCGCCGGCGAGGTCAAGGCGCTCAGGACGCAACCGCCCTTCGCCAATTCGGCCATGGATGGCTATGCCGTGCGCGGCGACGAGATGGCGGAAGGCGTTTCGCTCACTGTCATCGGCGAATCCGCTGCCGGCCGGGCCTTCGATGGATCGGTCGGGCCGGGACAGGCCGTCCGCATCTTTACCGGCGCGCCGATGCCTGAAGGTGCCGACACCGTCCTGATGCAGGAGGATGCCGACGGCGTCGGCGGCCCGGTGATTCAGGTCCGCGTGCCGCCGGCGAAGGGCAAGTTCCTGCGCGCCGCGGGGCTCGATTTCCACGAAGGCAACGTGCTGCTGCAAGCCGGGCGCGTGCTCGACAGTGCCGCGCTCGGCCTTGCCGCTGCGATGGGGCATCCGACTTTGCCTGTCCGGCGGAAGCCTCGGGTGGCGATTCTCGCCACCGGAGACGAACTGGTGGCGCCGGGCGAGCCGGTCGGCCGCGACCAGATCGTCGCCTCGAACTCGTTCTCGCTCGCCGCTTTGGTCGAGAAGGCTGGTGGCACTGTCATCGATCTCGGCATCGCCCGCGACGACCATGCCGATCTCGCCAGCAAGATCGCGCAAGCCCGCGAGGCCGATGCCGATGTGCTGATCACGCTGGGCGGTGCCTCCGTCGGCGCGCATGACCTCGTGCAGGAGGCATTGACGCGCGCCGGCATGGCCCTCGGCTTCTGGAAGATCGCAATGCGGCCGGGCAAACCGATGATGACCGGGCGCCTCGGCCGGATGGTCGTGGTTGGGTTGCCCGGCAATCCGGTCTCCTCAATCGTCTGCGGCCATCTCTTCGTGCTGCCCTTGATCGAGGCGCTGCTCGGCATAGCGGATGCCGATCGCGACCGCAGCATCCCCGCCATTCTCGGCCGCGACATGCCCGGTAACGACGAGCGCGAGGATTACCTGCGCTCGGAGCTCACGCTGACGCCGGAAGGCTGGGTGGCGACGCCCTTCGACCGGCAGGATTCCTCGATGCTGGGAACATTGGCGCGGGCGCAGGCCCTGACGATTCGGCCCGCCCATGCCGCTCCCGCGAAGAAAGGCGAGGCCTGCCGCATCCTGCCCTTGCGGTAGCGGCTTGCGGAACACAAGCAGAACGCGTATGGTGTTCGTGCTTTGTTTCGAATCTGCGCATTGAGGGGCTGGCGGCGACCATGCTGACACGCAAGCAACACGAACTCCTGCGCTTCATCCAGGAACGCTTGCGCGAGAGTGGCGTGCCGCCCTCCTTCGACGAGATGAAGGATGCGCTCGACCTGCGCTCGAAATCCGGCATTCACCGCCTGATCATGGCCCTGGAGGAGCGCGGCTTCATCCGCCGCCTGCCGAACCGGGCGCGCGCGCTCGAAGTCATCAAGATGCCGGACGGGCTCGGCGCGCCTCAGGCGCGGCCCCGCTTCAGCCCGGCCATCGTCCAGGGCGGCCTGGGCTCACAGCCCAGCATGGCCAAGCCGCGCCCTGCCGAGGACGACAGCCGGCATTCCATCGCCATCCCGGTGATGGGCCGCATCGCGGCGGGTACGCCGATCTCGGCGATCCAGAGCCGCAGCCACACCGTCTCGCTGCCGCCGGACATGCTCGGCTCCGGCGAGCATTACGCGCTGGAAGTGCGCGGTGATTCGATGGTCGAGGCCGGCATTCTCGATGGAGACACCGTCGTCATCCGCAGGCAGGACACGGCCAATACCGGCGACATCGTCGTGGCACTGATCGATGACGAGGAAGCGACGCTGAAGCGCCTGCGCAAGCGCGGCTCCTCGATCGCGCTCGAAGCGGCGAACCCGGCCTACGAGACCCGCGTGCTCGGCCCCGACCGGGTCAAGATCCAGGGCCGGCTGGTCAATCTGATGCGGCGCTACTGAAGGCGTTCGGTGTCGGCCTCGGCTTCGTTATCGGCGGCCGGTGCGGGCTGTGCGGTGACCGACTGATTGGTGGGACGCGTGCCTGGCTCCGTCAGGCGCCGCTCGCGCCGGCGGCTCCAGGGCCGCTCACTGTCGGACTGCTCCGCGATATGGCTGCTCCATCCCGACGCCGTCCGGTAGAGCGAGGTCGCGCCGTCGCGCGATAGCATCATGCGCTCGACCAGCCTGGCCTTGCAGGTGCCGCCCCAGGGGACGGCGGTGACGACGAGGTCGGCGCGCTGGCAATCCTCGATGATGGCGAGTCGCTCGCGCGTATAGGAGATTGTGCGCTTGTCGGCGGTCTGCGCAACGCATGCCAGCCGGTCGCAGGCGATGCCGGCGCGCAAGCTGGGATCGTTGGGCGAGCGGCTGTCGCCATCGGCGGCGAGCCATTGCTGCAGGACGAAGCGGCTGGGCTTGCCCGCGATGGCGAGGCGGCCATCGGGACCGCGCACCGCCAGCCCGGAGCCGTCGCGCTCGATCAGGATCTCCGGCCGCTCCGGCTTTCCGGCGAACGCGACGCCGAGGATCAGCGGCAGGGCCGCAAGCCAACGCCAGGCCGTGGTCCAGAGCGTCAGCCAAAGAAGCGTTAGCGCGAAGCCAGCCAGCACGCCTGAGCCGAAAGCCGCCACCGTCACGGTGGAATGGTCGATGGCCGCGACCCAATGCGCCACCTTGAGGACGACGTCGGAGGCGAGCCCCATCAAGGCCCAGGCCGGCCAGTCCAGCCCGAACGGATAGGCGAGCACGCCGAACACCGCCGCCGGCATGACGAAGAGCGAGACGAAGGGCAGCGCCATGGCGTTGCCGAGCAGGCCGAAGGGATTGAAGGTCTGGAAGTGATAGGCTCCGAAGGGGGCTGTCGCGGCCGTCGCCAGCATGGTGGTGACGAGGATGCCGAGCGCCGCCGTCCAAACGGCTCCGAGCGGCCAGGGCAACACGCGCGGCGGCTCGGTGCGGCTTCGCCCTTCCCAGCGTTCCGCGAAGGCGATCAGCGCCGCGACCGCACCGAAGGACATCTGGAAGCTCGGCCCGAGCAAGGCCTCCGGCTCGCGCAGCAGCACGATCATCGCTGCGAGCGCGAGATTGCGCATGCTGAGCGCGGCGCGGTCGACAAGGATCGCGCCGAGCATGACCAGCGTCATGATGAGCGAGCGCTCGGTCGCGACATCGCTCCCGGAAAAGATGCAATAGGCGGTCGCGCCGAGCATCGCCGCTGCCGCCGCGATCTTCTTGACCTGCCAATGCAGCGCCACCGTCTGCGACAGGACCAGCAGCGCCCGGACCAGCCAGAAGATCGTGCCGGCGGCGAGCACCATATGCAGGCCCGAGATCGAGACAATATGTTATCTGATTATTTTACTTCGATCCCGTGCAATGCTTGCCTCTCAGGATCCAACTCAAGCCAAACTATTCACTGTCGATTCCGTGCGCACCCCGGCTTCTTCATATCGCCAATCCGGGATCGACCAGACGCGGATCCTATCCAGCAAATCAGAATCATTGACCGTGACGTGCAACCTGGGCACGTGTGGCGCTAGGCTTCGATCTAGGAGGAACGGCCGATTTCATCCGCAGCATTGACCGATGCCGCCTTCGAAGAAAGGCCTTCCACGCACCCTTCCCTAACCCCGCGTGAGCACATCGCGCGAGTCGCGGATCGCAAGATCAAAGGGTTTCTGGGGACGATCGATGAAACCGGCGAATATTACGATTCGGTCCACAAGCAGAATCAGAGCCTGTCGCAGCACATCATAGCGGACTACCACGGCCGGTTCCTGATCGAGCTGATCCAAAACGCCAACGATGCGCACGCCAAATGGCGGCGCGATGGCGAGATAGCCTTGCTTCTGGCCAGCGACGAGGGCGATTGCGGTACTCTCTACGTAGCAAACCGGGGCCAGCCTTTCGGGCGCAAGAACGTCGATGCCCTTTGCGAAATGGGTCTGTCCAGCAAGCCCCCAGGCGAAGCCGTCGGTAATAAGGGTCTGGGATTTCGTAGCGTGCGTCACGTGACCGACACGCCCGAAATCTTCTCACGTATGGTGGAGGATGGTCCAGGGACCGGCTTCGACGGCTATCGCTTCACCTTCGCCCGCGGTCCCGAACTCGATCCGCTGCTGCCGGATGATAGGAGGAGAGAGCTGGCGCGCGATGATCTGCCGGCGTTCTACATTCCCCGATGGATCGAGGAGGTCCCGGCAGCCGTTCTTGAGTTCGCGGAGCGCGGGTTTTCCACCGTCATCCGACTGCCGCTTCGAAATGCCCCGGCATTGGAGGTGGTGCGGACGGAAATGGTCGGTCTCGCGAAGGCCGACGCCCCGATGCTCCTGTTCCTGCGGCGGATCAGCAGGCTCGAGGTTCGCATCGAGGGGCAGAAGCTCCCCGAGCAAGCCATGTCGCTGGTTTTCGAAAGAAGCGAGGCGACGGTGGCCGACGGTTCCGGCCCCATGCTCGTGGATCTCGGTGTGAGCGGACGATTCTGGGTCGCCCACACCGACATCAACGAGTCCGAGATGCAGGCGGCGGTAACCCACGGCCTCGAATCGGGAGCGCTTCCGCAGAGTTGGCGCGGCTGGAAAGGCGCCGGTGAGGTCGCACTCGCCGTACCTCTGGGCGACGAACGCCCCGGCTTCAATCCCCGTCTGTACACGTTCCTGCCCATGGGGCGTGGCGCGACCTCGCCATTCCGGGGACATTTGCACGGCAGCTTCTTTCCAAGTTCGAACCGCGTGAGCCTCGACCCCACCGTTAGGGTGAACGCGTTGGTCTTGGAACATGCCGTCGAGCTGGCTTCGGAGACGGCCCGGTGGCTAGAGCTTCGCAGCGCGATGGAAAGGGACGTCACGGTTCCGATCGTCGCGGCGGTCCGGGCAGCCGTGGACCTCTTGCTCTGGAAGACGCCAACGAGCCTCCTCGAGCGCGATGCGGAAGTCGATGCCGACGAAGGGGAAGAAGACGATGCGATCGACCTCGGCAAGGCCATGGCCGCCGAGATTGTGCGACGCTGGTCGGCGACCTCGTTGGCCGACGCTGCGTTCGTGCCGTGCTTGGGCGATTGGACCGGAGATCGTCTGGCTCGTCCCGAATTGGGGCCGGTCGCCTGGACCACTCCGACAAGGGCGAGGCGGCCGACCACGATCGGCAAGACGTTCTCCCTGGACGTTCTCGCGCGCCACGGAGCCGCCGCCGGCGTCGCGCCGGTCTGGGCAGGGCTCGGGCAGAGGCGCTCGGAACTCCTTGCAGATTTCCTTCGGCAACACGCCGGAGGACACTTCAAGGATCGGATGACCAACACCGAGCGCGCGCAGATCGCGGAGGGTCTCGCGAGGGACTTGGCAAAGGCTAAGAAGGCCGACTGGGTAAAGTGGACGGCCTTCTATCAAGAGCTTTCGGAATTCGTGGGCACCGATGCGGCCGCGCTCGCCGGCCGCGAAATCCTGATCTGCCAGGACGGCAGCCTTAGGGCGACGCGTTCGGCCGCGCCCTTGGAAAGGACCGCCACCGACGGTGCGACGCGTCGCAAGCGACGCGAGCCCCGTGAGGCGATGGTGTTCATGCCGCCGCGCCGGGGCGAGGCCGAGGACGGTATCGGCGAGGACTTCTATCCGCCGGTGCCGGCGAGAGAGTTCTTCGCCTTCCTGAACGATGGGCTGCCGTGGTATTCCGAGCTTGCGACCGCTCGTCAATTTCTAGAGGAGGACTTGGTTGCGCCGTTCGAAAGTGAGGCGCTGCTCACCCGCATTTCCCAAATCGTCGAGCGGGACGGTACAAGGAAGGTCATGTCCGCATGCCTTCGCTGGGCCTTCGCGATCTGGCGTCGGTCCGTCGCGGTCAAACGGCCGGTCGCGCTGGGCCCCAACTATCGACTTTTCGTCCCGACGATGCAGGGCGAGTTCATTCGCGCCGCCGATGCGGTGTTTTCGTCGGCATGGCCCGAGCGAACACTCGGCCACCAGCTGCAGCAATTTCTCGAATTGGCGCCCGCGGGCTCTCCCGACATCGAGGACGTGCGCACGCGACGCCTCGCCAATCCGTCGCATTCGGTCTTCGGGATGAAGCAAACGGAGGCATGGACCGACTTCCTTTGGGGTGTCGGCGTGCAACGCGGGCTGGAGCCTAAGTCGAGAGAGACGACTAATTATGTCGAGGCCTGGCGAGTATCGAGCTTCGATTTCCTGAAGGATCTGGAGCTGCCGGAGTCGTTTGGTCCCCTTATCAAGAAGGACATCGGAGTGCTGCCGAAGATCGAGGTCGGATTGCCGACGTCGACCAGATACGACGTGGGGGCGCTGTGGTGGATGCCGGCGCAGGCGGACATCGACACTTTTAGCAACGAGGCGCTCGACGCGTACGCGCGATTGATCGTCGAGTGGATCGGCAGGGCCGAGCACGAGCACCTCTGGATGGAGGTCAAGCATCAACACAACTATCGATCGGACAAGCGCGACTGGCCGACGCCCCTCGCCGCGTTCCTGCGATCGGCGGCCTGGGTACCCTGCGAGGAGCCGGGCGAGGACGAGTTGAAGCGGAGCCGGCACACGGGACGCGACGTTTGGTTGTCGACGGGTAGCGATCGCTATCCCCCGTTTCTTCGCCGGCCATCCCATCGCCTTGCGCGAGCGCTCGATCGTGCGACGGACGGCGCCATGACAATCTTGCGCGAATGCGCTGGTTTCAGGTCGTTCAACGCCGACGAAAGCCTACTTGAGCAGGTCGATTTCCTGGCGAAGCAGTTCGCCGAGGGCCACGTCAGGAGATTTCACGAGCGCGAGTTGATGAACGTCTACAACCGGTGTTGGACGCGCCTGGCGGATCAGCACGCGGCCTGGACCGTAATGCCTTCTGCCCGGTCTCCAAGCCAACTTTTGGCCCGGCGAAAGGGGCAGCTCGGGTTGGCGAAGATGCGCGGAGCCGATGCCGACACCGTCTATGTTCGGGACAGTGCCGATGCTGTCGCTGCGAACCTGGTCGAGGTCATCGGCGATCCGCTATTCGACGCTCGGTCAAACGAGCCCGCTCGGCTGGGGGAGCTTCTGCGGAAGCTTTACCCCAAGGCCATCCATAGAACGTCCGAACTGGCCTACGACATCCACGTCGACGGGATTTCCCTTGCGGAGTTGCCAGTGGGAACGCCGCTGGTGGAACGGTGTGCCTGGCTTCGCCCGATGTTGGCGGCGTCGCTGGAGGCCTTGGACAGCCTGGAGTCCAACCGGCTCCCCGCCGACCGATCCGGGATCGTTCAGGTGCTCGATCGAATTGAGCTTCACGTTAAGACGAACGTCGCGTTTACGCTGGAAGGGACGGACGTTACCCCTTCGAAGTCTCGGCCCGCATACTATTTCCAACGTGGTCGAGGCGAGCCGCTGGTTATCGTCGTCGGCGAAGGCGAGCTGACATGGTCGCTGGTAGAGGCGGCGATTCCGGTGATCGGTGACGCGATCCAGCAATCTGCCGTCGTGCCGCATATGAAGCTTCTAACGCGGCAACTCGCCCACGAGGGTGTTTCCGTCGCCGATTGTTCGCTGGGTCAGGAAGATCTCCTCAAACTTTGTCAAGCGTTGGAACTCGGCGAGCAAGCCACCGAAGCGGCGAGGGATTCGCTCGGCGAACGCATGGACCGCAAGCTTTCATGGTTTCGCGCGATCGTTTTCCATCATGGCGGCGGTGCGGCGCTCGACCACTGGCTCAAGGGAGAACTCGCCGCCTGCCAGGAGCGCGCCGCACTCGTAGAGCATCTTCGCGCGTGCCTGCCTCCCGGCAGTAGCGCGGCCGACGACGTGGTTCAGGCAGCCAAGGTCAGCTTCTCGATCGGCGAGTTGCGGGAGAGGCTGGGGCTGGAGTTTGCGGCGTTCAATGCCAGCCTGCTGGAAAGCGGCAGCGAACCGGACGTCGATCCTGCGGGCCAGCAGGCGCAGCTCGAGCTCTATGTCGACGACAACCGTATAACCATAACCAATTCCCTCCGGAACATGGTCGCTCCGACCGTCCTGGCGTTTGCGGCGGATGCCCGTTATGCCGCTGCTCGGGAGGCCCTGGCCGGATTGAAGCCGAACCCGGACTGGCTGCAGATATTCGAGCGCATCCCCGAAACGGAGTTGGCGGCATATCTCGGTGCTTGGCTAAAGACCGCAGGCGCACCGCCGCTGGGAGAGAATCCGCATGACTTGGCTGAGCTCACCACCGTACGGATGTCCAACACCGCCGTTTTGAAGACCGTGGTTCGCATCGCCCAACCTTTGATCCAAGCCTGGGGCATCCAGAAGGGAGCTACCGTCGACGAAATATGGCGAGAGCCGAACCAGGCGGAGATCGATCTCCGTCGGCGATTGGAGGAATCCGGCGCCTTCGACTGTCGGACCTGGACGAAGGAAGAGCTCGTGTCCTGGTTCGCACACCTTGATCTATGGCCGGCGGACATGGGCCGAACCCTCGATCGAAGCGACCTCGGCATCGCCGAGACGGAGATCGAGGCCCAGGCTCAGAAGGCCCGAGCGGACCGCGAGGAACGCGCCCGAGAGGCTCGATCGGTACTTCTTAATGGGAAGTCACGCGACCCGCTCGCGGTCGACTGGACGAAGCTTTCCCTGGAGGTCGCGCAAGGGCTATCCAAGGCCGTACTGAACCGGCCGATTGGCACGTTCGCAGATCTCGCTCCGGCGGACGCCGCCCGCCGTCGCGCCGGTGCCGGCGCAGGTGGTGGTAGTGGTGGAGGAGGCTTCAGCGGCATCCCGCAGGATAAGAAGGACATGATCGGGCGGCTGGGCGAGCTGTCGGTGTACCACTGGCTGAAGGCGAGACAGCCGGGGCAGGATATCGACCAAGCGTGGGTCTCGGGCAACGCGGGCCCCTTCACCGGCGTCGCTGGCAGGGACGGTCTAGGCTACGATTTCCGCATCGCGTTCAACAAACAGACTTGGTTCATCGAAGTGAAGGCGAGCACCGAAGATCCGTGCCAGTTCGAGATGGGCGAAACGGAGGTGCGGTTCGCGCGGGACGTAGCGCGGTCGCGCAAACCCGAGCGTTATGTCATCGCCTACGTCGCTAATGTGGGTCAAACTGGTCGGACGACGATCGACATCCTTCCAAACCCACTGAGCCCCGATGCCGACGGGACGCTCAACATGGTTGGTGACAGCATACGCTACACCTTCGGGAGGCGGATCTAGTTGCGCGCTAACATTGCCGGCCGCTTAGCGGTGGCGGATGCCGTATACCTCCTTGGCGCGCCTCAACCTGCGTCGAGTATCCATATATCCGTTCTACCTAGACATTCGTTGGAGGTTCTGCAGGTTCGGCGTACGAATGCTCGACCGGCATGGCCGCAACCAGTCAGTCGCTCGACGGCGACCCGACAATCCTCGACTCAATGGGGTCGATGTAGGGGCGCATCGTGGAGGGCGGCCTCGTTTCCTTCGCGATACCCGCCCGTTGGATCGAAGGCGATATCGACGATAGTATCCATAGTTCCTGTTCTCGAGCTGACGGCTGAGAAGCGTTCTGGGCAGACCTTACTTGCACGAAGGTTAGCCAGTGCGGCTGCAGGCTACTGACATCTCCTGACAGACAGTTCGACCACGGTTAGGAAGGAAGGTGGCGGGGGTAAACGAGGAATGCGATCGACAGTCATTACTCATGGTCAGCTGGCCACCCGGATGCTTCGAGTCGAACTGGCGAAGCAAGGCCGGTTTGGCGTGCTGGTGACCACTTTCGAGGCAGTAGCGGCACGGCTCGCTGGCGGCTTCACGCGATCGATCGATCAGGACGCTTTGCGCAAGGCGCTCCAGAAGGCTTTGCCTGTCACCGATCTCGGTGAGCTCGACGCGATCAAGAGCCTGCCCGGCATGGTCGGCGCCGGTGCCACCACGCTGCACAAAATCTGGCGGGCCGGCATCGATCTCGAAGCGCGCGCGGGCCAGCCGCGGATCGATGCGATCGCCGCCTTGCAAACGGCCGTTCTTGAAGAATTGCCCGAGGGTATGCTGCCGCCCGGCTTGATCGTCGAGCGTGCCAGAAAACGCCTGCAACAGGCGGCCAAGATCCTCGGGCCGATCCAGGTGCGCGGCCTTACCGACATGTCGCCGTGCTGGCGCCCTCTCCTGCTGGATCTCGCCGAGCATGTCGAGGTTCGCTGGGTAGCCGGGCCTCGCCATGTGCCGGACTGGCTGGAAGGGAGCGGCGTGATCATCGAGCGCTCGCCAAGCCAGAACCCCATCTTGCGGGCAATCAGCACCTCGACTGCGCTGCACGAGGCTATCGAGGCGCTGCGATGGGCGCGAGAGCTGATCGCGTCAGGTCGCGCGAAGCCCTCCGAGATCGCGATCGCGGCCGCCAGCCCCAGCGACTATGACGATCACTTCTTCACGCTGCGGGCGGACGCCAATCTTGACCTGAAGTTCGTGCACGGCACCAGCGCGCTCGCGAGCAGGGACGGGCAGGCAGCGGCCGCGCTTGCCGAGATCCTCGTCCGCGGCATCACCCACTCTCGGATGCGTCGCCTCGCGTCGCTCTGCCGCGGCTGCGGACTCTTCGAACCGCTGCCCGAGGGCTGGCTGCGTGTCATCCCAGAAGATGCGCCGATGGCGACGCCTGCGTCCTGGCAGAGACTCTTTGCCAATCTGACGGCCGCGAGCTGGCCGGACGAGTTAGACCATACCGCTGAACTGCGCCGGCTCTTGGAGACCATCACCGGGGCGCTCGACGATGCCGAGGAGATCGGGCGGGCCGTGCTGCCGCCGACCGCGCTCACGATCTGGCGTCGCGGCGTCGAGGCCGGGTCGGTCGTCGCATTGCCGCTCAACCTTGAAGGCCTCCGCTGTCTGGACGACAGCAAGGACGCGCCGTCGGCGGTCGCATGGATGCCGGCATCCGCACTCGCCGCTGCACCCCGCCCCTTCGTCAGGCTGCTCGGGCTAACCTCACGCGGTTGGCCTCGCATGGGGGGCGATGATCGGCTTTTGCCTGATCACGTCGTTCCGACCAATGAGCTCTCGCCGCTTTCGATCGGTGTCGCTGATCGCCGCGACTTCGAGACCATCGTCGCGACCACCGAAACCGAGCTTGTGCTTTCCCGTCCACGCCGCGATGGCGAGGGGCGCCTGCTCGGCAAGAGCCCGCTCCTTCACGGCCGGACGACTGACGAGACCTATCTGCAGCGCAACGACGTGCCGGCACACGCCATGAGCGAAGTCGATCGGTTGATGGCCAGATCGACGGAGTTCCGCCTCTCGCCTTTGGCGCGCTCCGCGGAAGCCTGCTGGATCGACTGGTTCCGCGAGGAGGTCACGGCTCATGACGGTCTGATCCGCGCGCACCATCCGATGATCGAAGGCCTGCTCGACCGGATGCAGTCGGCGACCAGCCTCAAGCGTCTCCTGCGCGACCCGCTCGGCTTCGTCTGGCGCTACGCCTTCGGCTGGAAGACGCCTCGGGTCGGGATCGATCCGCTCACGCTAGACAACCGGGAATTCGGCGAGATCCTGCACGAGGTCCTGGAAAAGGCGGTCATCGACCTCGAGGCCGAAGGTGGACTGATCAACGCCGATGCCGTTTCTGTTCAGACCGCAATCGATCGCGCCTTGGCGAGCACCAGGCATCGCTTCGAGGCCGAGTGCGCTGTCCCGCCTGCGGCGATTTGGACGAGAACGCTCGCAGAGGTGCGGGGGCTTGCGGTTGCGATCGTCCGCCCAGAGCATGAGGTCCCGCTTCCGGAGCAGCGCAGCTTCGCCGAGGTCCCCTTCTCTCGTGACGATGTCGACGCCTCGATCAAGCTGCCCTGGGACCCCGCGGAGGCCGTCACGGTGCCACTCGCCGCGTTCCGCATCACTGGCGCCATTGATCGGCTGAATATCTCCGGGGACGGATCCAAGGTCCGCGTCAACGACTATAAGACAGGCCGGCCGCCGAGATCGGCGGATGAGTACGTCCTTGATGGCGGCAAGGAGATACAGCGCGCGCTCTATGCCTTCGCGGTGAAGCAGCTGCTGGGGTCCGACATCGAGGTGGAGGCTGCCCTGAACTTCCCTCGTCATGGGCGAAGCCTGCCACTGGCGAATGCCGACGAAGTCCTGGAGCAGCTCTCGATCTTCCTTGCTGCGGCGCGCTCCAACCTTGAAGGCGGACGCGCGCTGCCGGGGCCCGACACGGCCATCGCCTATAACGATCTGCGCTTCGCCCTCCCGGCGAATGCTGCGAAATCCTGGTTCAACAGAAAGCGGGCTCCGGCCACGCTGGCGCTCGATGAAGCGTCCGCTATTTGGGAGGTGAAATGATGAACGCCCCCGTTCGCATACTGTCGGACCAGACGCAGCGCCTTGCCGCTATGACGGAGCACAATCGCTCACTCCTGATTGAAGCTGGCGCAGGCTCGGGAAAGACTGCCGTGATGGCGGGTCGCGTCACCATGCTGCTGGCTGAGGGCGAGCTGCCCAAGTGCATAGCGGCAGTCACCTTCACCGAGCTCGCGGCAAGCGAGCTGCTCGCACGGGTACGCATTTTCGTCGAGCGGCTGGTGTCCGGTGACGTGCCTGTCGAACTGCGGCTCGCGCTTCCAGACGGGCCATCGGAGGCTCAGCTCGCCATTCTGCGCAGCGCGCTCGACACGATCGATGAGCTTGTTTGCTCGACCATTCATGGTTTCGCGCAGCGCCTCATCAACCCTTATCCTGCCGAGGCGAATATCGACCCGGGCGCAGGTGTCGCGGATCGAAACGACGCCGAGCTCGCTTTTACAGATCTACGCGACGCATGGATCCGCGAGCGGCTGGGCGAAGGCGGCAGTGAGCTGCTGATCGAGCTTGTTGGTATTGACCCCGGCGAGACCGTGGCATCGATCAATCGTGTGTCGGATGCAATGCGTCAGCTCCGCGACGTGCTGCCGCCGCCGGCTCGCCCCTTGGCGGATTTGGTCGATGCCTTCGTCGCGGCGGTGTCCGGCTTCCGAAGCTTCATCAGCAGCCTTTCCGTATGGGACGCGGATACCCCGCTCTGGGTCGCGGACTTGCAGGAAATGGCCGGCCAGGCGGTTGCAGCGCGTGACGCCGCCGGCCCCCGGGCGCTCAGCCTCCTGATCCGCATCGAGCCTTCCGACCGGATTGCTACCAAAGCGGGCTCGCTGCGCGCCTATCAGAGGAAGACCGGCTGGAAGAACGCGGCCAAAGCAGGTGGTTTGTCCGCTGCCGAGGCCGATCGCCTTTTCGCTGAAGCCGACGGCCATTACACCGCGTGCAAGAACGGATGGGGCGCGCTCATCGTCGGCGCCGGCGCCCATCTGCTCGCCGCGTTGATGCAGGAGGTTCGTCCTCTCCTCCGGCGGTTCCGCGATTATAAGCGCGAAGCCGCATTGCTCGATTTCGACGATCTGATCTACGCAGCCCGCGATCTCCTACGTGATCACGAGCCAGTTCGGGTGGCGTTGTCCAAGCGCTATCGCCGCGTCCTCGTCGACGAATTCCAGGATACCGATCCGCTTCAGGCCGAGATCTTCTGGCGCCTGTGCGGCGAAGCTCCAACGCCGGAGACGCCATGGCAGCAGCGTGTCCTTCGTCCGGGTGCGCTTTTCCTCGTAGGTGACCCGAAGCAGGCTATCTATCGCTTCCGCGGCGCCGATGTGCGGGCCTACGTTGAGGCCCGCGAGGCAATCGCGGCTCAGTCGGGCGAGGACGTTCTCTCGATCGCGACAAACTTCCGGTCGTGCAAGTCGATCCTGGAGTTCGTGAACGGCCGGTTCGAGATGCCGCTGTCGATCGAGAATGACCAGCCAGGATTCACCGCGCTCGATCACTTCCACGAGGACGTCGGCAGCCACCCTTGCGTGACGGCGCTAGACGTCTGGGTCGACGAGGATGCGAATGCGGATGCTATCCGCAACGCCGAGGCCGAGGCTGTCGCAGAAATCTGCGCGCGCATGATCGGCAGCGCCGAGGTCACCGATCACCGGACCGGCGAGCGCCGCCTGTGCCGTGCGGGCGACATCGCCCTCCTCGCCCCGACCGGGACAGATCTGTGGCGCTATGAAGAAGCGCTGGAGCGCTATGGCATCCCCGTCGCCACCCAGGCCGGCAAGGGCTTCTTCTGGCGCCAGGAGATCCAGGACCTCATCGCCGTCACCCGCGTCCTGGCAGACAGCCGTGACACCCTCGCCTTCGGTGCGCTGATGCGTGGACCCGTCGTCGGGCTGACCGAGGAGGAATTGCTCGACATCGGCTTCGCCCTTCCAGAGCGCGAGAGCGGTCATGGCAAGGAGCGCTTCTCCCTGCGTACCGAGACCGAGCTCGTCACTCATGCGGTCGCCAGGGACGTCCTGGAGCGCCTGCAGGGCCTCTGGCGCCGGAGCAACGCTACGACGCCCTACGACTTGCTCTCGCAGGCCGTGGCGGAGCTTCGTATCCGTCCGACGCTACTCGCCCGCCATCAGGGCCAGGCCGAACGCGCGCTGGCCAATGTCGATCTCTATCTCGGCATGTCGAGGAGCTACGTCACGCGCGGGCTTAGGGCGTTCGCAGAAGCGATGACGGCCGCCTGGGAGGATGAGGAGCGAGCAGGCGAAGGACGCCCTGATGCGCAAGAGCAATCAGTCTCGCTGATCACCATGCACTCGTCCAAGGGTTTGGAGTGGCCTGTCGTCATCCCGGTGAACACGTCCACCGGGCTCAAGGAAGGCGTCTCGACGATCATCAGTCGCGAGACTGGTCAGCTCTACACGAAGGTCTTCGGGATCGCGCCCGACGGCTTCGCCGAGGCTGCCGAAAGCGAGAAGGCCGAAATCACGCGCGAGCGTGTTCGTCTCTGGTACGTCGCAGCTACGCGGGCACGTGAGCTTCTGATCGTGCCGCGGCCGTCCTCCGGCGTCGCCAGCGGCAGCTGGATCAGCGTGGTCGATCTCGCGCTGGGCGATCTGCCGGCACTGGATCTTTCGGCCTATGAGCCTGAGTTGCCTGCCTCGGCCGCCCCGCTGGTTAACCAGCAGAGTCGCGGAATCTTCGCCGACGAGGCGTCCCGTATTGGCCAGGCCACGCGCAGCCTGCATTGGAAGTCGCCGTCCCGACATGAGGACGCCGACAACCCGGAGGTCCTCGATGAGGCTGCAGTCGTTGTGACCGCGACCGATGATGTCGAAGCCGACCCGCAGGCACCCTCGATTCAGGGGGGCCGCGTGCGCGGTCTGGTGATGCACAAGCTCGCGGAGGAGATCCTGACCGGAGAGGTTGCCCAAGAGGTCGCTGACCTGGAAACCAGGGCGCGCGAATTGCTGGCAGAGCTCGGGACCAGCGAAGCTGAGAGCGCCGCGGAGGGCTTTGTCGCCGCGGAGATCGCTGGAGCAATCCTGCGAGCTTTTCAACTGCCGGAGGTTCGAGCTGTCATGGACCACCTGGTCCCGGAGTGCCATGTCTACGCCTTCCAGAGCGAGGGCAAAGTGGACACCGTCACCTACGGCATCGCCGATGCGATCGCATTCGACGGCGCGCGCCCGATCCTGGTGATTGACTGGAAGAGCGATGTAAGCCCCGACGCTGCGACGATCGTTGCCTATAGAGGTCAGGTTGCCGATTATCTGAAGTCGGCAGGCGTTCCGGCTGGCCTCATCGTCTTTCCGACAATCGGCCGTGTCGAGCGTGTGGCAGCGTAGCGAAGGCGCGCGGCGTCACCAATTTCTATCGATCGAGCCCCCTTCACAAAAACCGCTACCGCACGACGTTCGCTGGTTGAAGAAATCGTGTGGATCTCTTCAACCCAAGCTGCACCCTGCTCTCTCACTGTCTGGCAAGTACGGCAACTTGGCTTTGATGACACGGCTATGCAAGTCGCCGGCTGCTACGCCCACAGGGGCCGAGCACTCGCCGAGCGGCAACGTCGCCTCTTCGCGGATCGGAGATCCCGCCGTCGGCAACTGAGCGGATGCCGTGATCCTGACGTGCGTCGTCGACACGCCGTCCGATAAAAGTGTGTCAACGGGGTGTGAAGTACGCGTCTCCCGGGATCCCTTTGGCTCCGGTTCCGTGGTAGTCGAAATGCCTGGGCTTAGATCGGGTTCGAATAGCGGTTGCGAGAGCGTCGGTGGGTGAGACTTTGAAAGACATAGACGCACTGGAGGCCATGGATCGCGATGAGCTGCTCACGCTCGCGAAGGGTCTTCTCTCGAACGGCGTCGCACTTAGCTTCCATGGGAAGCGCACGGCCATGGAAATTGCTAAGCGCGTTCGACCTCGCATGATGCGTCGGGAGCCGAAGCTACATGTCGGCTCGCCGGCCGAACAGTCGCTCAACTTACTTGTGGAGGGTGAGAACCTCCAGGCCATGGTCACCCTGTACAAGTACCGGGGCCAGGTCGATCTGATTGTCACGGACCCTCCGTACAACACGGGACAGCAGTTCCGGTACAATGACCAGTGGGACGCGAACCCGAACGATCCAGACCTTGGGACAATCGTCGCCAAGGAGGACGGCTCGCGTCACACGAAATGGATCAAGACGATGATGCCTCGCCTGCAGATGATGCGGGCGATGCTCAAGCCGACCGGCGTCATCGCTATCTGCATCGATGACAATGAGCTCTTCCACCTCGGCATGATGATGGACGAGGTCTTCGGCGAAGCGAACCGGATCGCCATCATCAACTGGCAGAAGACGACGCCGAAAAACGCCCGCCACGTGTCGACCACGACGGAATACGTTCTTGTCTACGCCAAGGACAAGGTCCTCAGCCTGACGGAGATGCTGCCGCGATCGGAGAAGGCGGATCAACGTTTCGGCAACCGAGACGGCGACAAAATCGGCGACTGGAAACAGGGCGATCTCACCGGGAAGCGCAGCCCGACCTCCCACCGGACGATGACTTACGCTATCCAATCGCCATTCACGGGCGAGCTTCATTACCCCCTCGACACTAGGCACTGGGCTTTCGAGAAGCCCACGATGCGGAAGTGGCTTGCCGAGTGGGGCGCCGCCTACGAGGAGCGTGAGCTCAAGGACGGCAAGCCGAAAGCGCTCGTCATCAAGGGCGCGCCAACCCGCAAGGACGCCAAGTTCGACCTGAACCACCCCAAGCTCGTCGCGGCGCGGGAGGCGGCGCTGGCCCGCTTGGAGGCTGGGGACTGGCCGAAACTCTATTTCGGCGTGAAGGGCGACGCTCAGCCGATGCTGAAGGTCCACGCCTCGCACGTGAAGGTCGGCTCGGTGCCAACGACGTTCTGGATGGACGAAGCCGATCCGGACAGGCTCGTAAGCATCGGAGCCGTGTCCTGGGCGGCCGCCGAATCGGGCCGCAGTCGTGAAGGGATCGAGGAACTCGAAGACATGGTCGGAACCGGCCACGGCTTCGAGACGGTGAAGCCCCTCAGCCTCATCAGGAAGATCATCCAGATCTGGTGCCCGCCCTCCGGTCTGGTGCTGGACCCCTATGCTGGGTCGGGCACCATCGGCCACGCCGTGCTCCAGTTGAACGACGAGACCGATTCCCATCGGCGTTTCATCCTCATCGAGCAAGGCGCTCCGGAGGCCGGGGACAAGTACGCCCGGACGCTGACGTGGCAGCGGCTGAAGAACGCGGTGACCGGCGACCGGCCGAGCGGGAAGTCGGCCCACGCCCTCGGCGGCGGCTTCGAGTATCGGTTGCTGACGAGGACCATCGACGCCCGCGCCGTAATGAACATGAAGCGGGACGAATTGATCGACGTCGTCATCACCTCGCATTGGGAGACGCATCGCCGGACCGCGCCGAGCCTCCTGCGGTTCGAGGAGGATGGCTACCAGACGCTTGTTGGCCGCGACGAGCAAGGCGACGGCTACTTCCTGATCTGGAGCAACGGCGGACCGGTCGGTTCGCTGGATCTCGACAGCTACAAAATCGTCTCGGCGGAGGCGAAGCGCGCCGGCATCAAGCCGCCGTTCCACGTCTACGCTCGATACGAGACCTTCCAATCGCCCAACGTGCGGTTCTGGAAGATCCCCGACCGCATCCTCGCTCATCTCGGTCTCGACGAGAACGAGCGGTACAACGAGGGCAGCGAGGAAGAGGCCGCCTGATGGACCTCTTCCCGTTTCAATCGGCGGCGGCGAGCCAAGTCGCCGAGCGCTTCGGCGAGTACGCGGTCAACCCGCTGACCATCGACCGGACCCGGTCGATTCCGTTCTTTCAGATGCTGGTGTCGATCACCGGCAGCGGGAAGACGTTGATCCTCGCTGACGCCGTGACCCAGATGCAGGCGCGACTTCCCCTGCAACCAGTCGTGCTGTGGCTCTCCAAGGGTCGCGTGGTCGTCTGGCAGACGTACGCGAACCTCGCGCACGGCAAGTACGCCTCGAACATTCCCGGCTTCAACGTGAAGCCGCTGCTCGAACTCGCGCCGTCCCATCTCGAGGACGGCGACACGCCCTTGATGCTCGTCGCGACCGTGGGCAAGTTCGCCCGCCAGGACGATCAGGGGAATGACCGCCGCATATTCCAGACGCAGTTGGACCTGGCGGACGAGTCCCTCTGGACGATGCTCAAGCGCCGGCGGCTGCCGAACGGACAGAGGCGGCCGCTGCTCGTGATCTACGACGAGGGGCAGAACCTTTCGGACTTGCAGACGTCGCGGCTCCTCGAACTGGATCCGGACGCGCTCATCTCGGCGAGCGCCACGCCGAGCGTGCCGCAATCGCTCGAACGGGTGATCGGGCGTCTGCGCGCCGACCGGGACTGGAAGGACGAGAACTTCAGGACGGCGGTGGCCAGCCGTGATGTCGTCGACAGCGGGCTCGTCAAGCAACGCATCAACGTCGGTGGCTACGTGACGCCGATGGAGACCGCCGTGGACGCGCTCCTCGCGGATCTCGCACTGGCGACGGAGGCGGCCGCGCTGGTCGACGAGCCGTTCCAGCCGAAGGCGATCTACGTCTGCACGACGAACACGGTCGACGGCTTGCCTATCGCAGAGGACGCGGCCCGGTCCTTCGAGGAACGCGCCGCACGGCCAATCCTGATCTGGCGTCACCTGGTAGCGTCCGGCATCGATGCGGCCAAGATCGCCGTCTACTCGCAACTCACCTTCACCAAGGACACTCCCCCACCGCCTTCGTTCAACCTCTTCGGCGGGGCCGACCGTGACTACGACCGCTTCATCAGCGGCGGGTACGAGCACATCATCTTCAACCTCGCCCTTCAGGAAGGCTGGGACGATCCGTTCTGCGGCTTCGCCTACATCGACAAGGAGATGGCCTCGACGCGTCAGATCACGCAGGTGATCGGCCGCGTCCTCCGCCAGCCGAACGCGAAGCACTACCCCGACCCAATCCTCAACACGGCACACTTCTACATCCGGTCAGACGAGAAGGGTGTCTTCGAGGACATCATCGAAGACATCCAATCGCAGCTTGCCAGCGAGCACCCCTCCATCGAGCTGACGGTCCGGCCGGAGAACCGTCGCGCGGAGCGCTACCGAGAAATGCCATCTAGGCAGCGGCTTGTTCCGACAACATCGATCTACTCCGGCGCCGCGCGAGAGCCCATCGGTCGCATCATCAGCGGGATGATGGACTTCCGCGGCGGTGGCGAGAACACGGTCGGGCCTGGTAGCCGAATGCAGGTGCTGCAGGAAATCGGTGTGAAGGGAGCCTCCACATTTGAATGGGTGGACGTAGAGCATAGCAATCGGGTCACCGTCCGAGCAATCTTCCGGCGCGAGCTTCAGCGCCTCTTTCCTGGAGGCCTGCGCCGCGCCGGAGGGCCGGTGAACCTTGTCGACATCGAGCTTCCAAAGTTCGACGCCCTGGTCGAGATCAACAGCCTGGCGGCGACCCACGTTCGCGAAAAGGCCGGCGAGGTCGTCTCGGCTTTCATCGAGCACAGCCGGCTGCTGCAGAACGACGACGATCCGCCGTATGCGGTCGGACCCGTGCCCGTGAATCCGTCCGCCGCGGTCAACTTCTCGAACGCGCTGCATTCGGCCTACAGCGGTCTGAATGGTCTCGAACTCGATATAGCGAGGGCCCTTGACAGGACGCAGCGCGTCTGGTGCAGGAATCCGGAGGGCTCCGGCTACTTCATCCCGCTGCTCGACCGCGGTTCGACGGCGACGTTCTGGCCCGACTTCCTCGTCTGGGTCGATCGCACGGTCGTCGCCATCGACACCAAGGGTGACCACCTGCTTTCCGAAGACAGCCGCAGGAAGCTCTTCGACATCGATGGGACCGGCGACCGCGCGCGCATCTTTCTTCGGCTTATCTCTGAGGGGCAGTGGAATATCGCCCCGTCCGGGCAAATAGGAAAGCACGGTCCGGATGGCTTCACGACCTGGCGATGGGCTTCCGGCCGCCTGCACGCGATCAAGTGCAATGACGCGCGCGCTGCGGTGGACTCTGCCCTTACAGTCTGACTGAACGTTTCGTTAGCAGCCCCGACTAGAGCCGCCGATCACGCGTCGTGTTTGCCGGAAGAGAGGCGCTCGATCACTTAATTCAGCACTTGGTCTCCCGACGGAGATTGAGCGCCGCCTAGACTATCGGATGTTTAATCGAACGCTTAGCCCTACGGCCGCCCCCTCCTCCGCCGCACGATCCCCCTCGCCTCCTCCTGCGCCTTGATGTCGGCCCTCCTCCGCCGCTGATCCTCAGTGTTCCGATCCCTCCTCTCCTTTGCGGTCAGCGATACCCTCTTCTCGAACGGAACCGCTTCTGGCCGGACCATTTCCAAAGTCTGCGCGTCCGCGACCGGTACGACCTCGACGTCTGCGATCCCGATCTCACGCAGATAGCTGGCGAGATCTTCGGCCTGAGCCTGATCGTACAGGTACACGTCGTAGTCGCTGTCAAAATCCGGCCTGCGAAGAGCTCCGCGCAACGCGAATTGCCGGACATCCTCGAACTCGCGTGCCCTCCGAACGTCCTGCCGATCTAGCCCAAGCAGTTCCATGATCGGTCCATCGCCAGCCTGCGCCTTAGACGAATAGATGAGCAGACACGAGCGATGCTCGATCAAGCTGTTGGTCCCGGCCTGCTTGGGTTTGCAGTGGACGCCATCAAAACGGTGGCAGAAGAAGGCCCAGATCTCAGGATTGCAGGACCAGTAACCGACGCCGCCGAGCTGCGCCTGATGCTCGGAGATCTTGACCAAGCACAGGCTGCCCTCGTGGGTCTTCCACCACTCGGTCGAACCAGCATGCCGCGTGTAGTAGTGAACGCGCGCGCGCGTACACGCACGCGAGGCACCTGCACCAAGATCGATACGCTTGGGCTCGAGCACATCGCCAGCGAGCCACTGCGTCGCACGGTATGGCAGGCTGTCGAAGAAGGCCGCGGCGGTGAACGTTACGGACGCGCACTGGTCCAGAACCAGCGGCGTCCAGATCGACCACCAGCCGACCTTCCGGCCCGATTTGGCATCCTCCCAGTCGCCGATATCGACGAAGACCGCGCGGCGCGGGTTGCGCGCATAGGTGAGAAACGTCTGAAACTCACCCTCCCCTTCGGCCGCGATCTGCCTCCTGGTCAGCATCGGCGCGTCGTCGTGCGCCAGGACCTGCCAGACGCGAGCGCCGGCAACCGGCTCGAGCTGGAAGTGACGATGGAGCGTGCTCCACGATGCAGCAGCCACGAACGTCCCGGAGACAACGCTCGAGTCGGGGTTCTCGTCGAACGCGACGTGCCAGCCCACGAGCAGGTCCGGATCGAGCTCGAGCAGCGCCGCGTGGGTGATCATCAGCAGGACATGGGCCTGGTCGGCCTTGGCCTTGAGCGTATCCTCGATCTGCCGACCGACGTCACCACGGCTACCAGGCTGTTTCGAATGGTGCTTGACGATCGAGGGCCGCGTGTTGAGCTCGCGAGCCTTCTGGCGGCAGTATTCGGCCTGCTCGTCAATCAGAGGAGTGCGAGGGAAAGCGACAATGTGCCGGCCAGGAGTCGAAACGATCGCATCGAGAAGCGTCAGCGTTTTCCTGCTGCCAGGAGGTCCTTCGTAAACTGTAATATCCATCCAAAATATCCGTAATTAAATCTGTCACTCGCCCTCTTATATAAACAGAGATGACACATTTATTTTTACGGCAATCGAGCTCGGGATAGCAATTTACTTTAGTCCTCAAGCCGAGAAGGCAGCGAGCGCCGTCAGCCCGGAGGGCGCAGGCGCGAAGGTGGCGCACGCGGCATGACGGGGCGCGCCAGCGCCCCTCGTAATGATCAGGTGCAATTGAGCTGGACTGGATCGGACGCCGCTCCCGCAAGCGGGATCCGCGTGCCGCTTCGGCCTTCCGCGGCCGAGCGCTTCGCTCCTCGGACCTCGAAGACCTCGCGGCGGGCTTGAGGGAGAAGAGGACTCGGTCACCTCGATGCGGAGATGGATTGCCCGCCGCCGGAGGCGGCCTTGTCTAACCGGGCAAATGACAGGCAAATGCGTCATCACGCCGAGGGGTCGGATTCGACTGACTTATGTGCGCGGACTTGACCGTAACGACCGACGAATCGTCAGACCAGCGCGCTCCGCCCTCCCCTCACCGTTCGGTAGATCGTGCTAGGTGCGACCTGCACATGAGCCGCGATCTCGGCCATCGTCAGGGAGCCCTCGGCGATCATGGCTTTCACAACCTTGAGTTTGACCGGGTCGAGCGACTTTGGCCGCCCCCCAACGCGACCTCTGGCGCGCGCGGCTCGAAGACCAGCATGAGTCCGCTCTCGGAGAAGCTCGACTTCCATCTCGCCGAGCGCGGCAAGGATGTTGAACATGAAGCGTCCGGTGACTGTCGTCGTATCGAAGCCCTCGGTGAGGCTCTTCAGTCCGATGTCTCGAGCGCGCAGGTTCTCGGCAACATCGAGCAGGTGCCGGATCGACCTCGCCAACCGCGACAAGCTGTATATCGTCACGACGTCGCCGGCGCGAACGTGATCGAGGAGCTTGGCCAGTTCGGGCCGATCAGACTTCAGGCCACTCGCAGTCTCGATGAAGACCTTCTCGCACCCCGCTGCCCGAAGAGCATCAAGCTGCAGGCTGTGATCCTGCCCATCTGTCGAAACGCGCGCGTACCCGATCTGCATGCTGCCCCTCTCGCAAAACTCATCTCGAAGATGGTCTCATGAGAAGGAGGTTTTGCAATCGAGTTCTGCGAGACTAATCGCTGGGAAAACCGGCCATGGTTACGACTGTGCTGCAGCTCTCGCAGAAACGACCGTTTAAGAAAGTGCGTAGTGCGCTGTCATCGACAGATTGGTGTGTTCGCCTGCCCAATCGCGCGCGCCGCTCAATCACCTTCGACCGAGGAACTGAGTTTACCGGCCAGCCCTATCGTCACGGCGAGGGCTCAGACTTGGTTTTGCGATCCGCAGTGCCCTGGCAGACAGGCACCGTCGATACACCAAAGCCACGAAATGGCTCTCCCCAGCCCCCTCTCCCTCACCGACCAAAAGCTGATGGACATTTGCGAAAGACTGAACGCCCCCCGAAAGCGCCTTAGATATAGAACGCCAGCCGACGTTTTCCGGCATAAGCTCCTCGCTCAAACGGGGACAAGCGGATAGCGCGCCCCTCGCGAATTGTGCTTCAGCAAGAACTCACATTTGCTCACGCACGGCGAATCGGTGGTGTGATAATCCAGATCATGCGCGCCTCTTCTTTGAAGGGATTCTCGATCTTGTGTTGCAGCATACTGGAAAAGCGGAAGCTGTCTCCCGGTTTGATTATCACCGGCTTATTGTCGATCCATAATTTAAGACGGCCAGATAGAACGACACCTGCCTTTTCACCTTCCTGATTGAGCAGGTCACCGCCAGAAGACCCATTTGGAGCTATGGTGAATTCCCACATTTCGACCATCCCCATCCCGGAAGGAACGAGCGACGTCTTGACGATCCCAGTCGCGTTTAACTGAAGGCTTTGCCTGTCCTCGGTACGAACCACGTAAGGCGATATCGATATCGTCCGCGTCGCTGGTGGATCAAAGAACTGGGCGATCGGAGCGTCGAGCGCTGCAGAGAGCAGTCTGAGTGAACGAAGCGACGGCGTAGAAAGCCCGCGTTCAATTTGGCTGATCATTCCTACGGAAAGCCCGGTGCGTGCCGCCAGCTCGGATATGGGCCAGCCCAGCTGCACGCGAAAGGCCTTCACCGTCGCGCCCATTCTCAAATCATGAGCCGAATCCGCGCTCCTCGTCATCTCCGGATCTCCGCCGGAGACGCGCTCTAAAGCCTGATGCGGCTGCACATCCTCTGCCCGCGCTTTAGCCAATGATGATGCTCCTCGACCACATTTGAGACAACCAATAGGTGGGGCTCTCTGCCCGATCAAGCCAGCTTGACAGTAATTTCACTCTATGTGAACGTGATGAACAATAATTTCATGCAGTCTGAATGTGAAGACACCTCAGATCGACATGGAGCTTAGAGGGTAGACCGAAATTCACGACCATTTCCGTCGCGCTGGCGACGAAAGGAGGATGTTCGATGTCCAATCCAGACGTCCAGGCTGACGGAAGCGGTTTGCTTCATCCTCAGCGCAGGAACGTGCTCTTGGGGCTGATCGCGGGGGCGAGCCTGCCCCTTCTGCCGGCGACGGCGCAGTCGTCGCCGCGCCGAGGCGGCGTTCTGAAAGTGGCCACTTACACGCAGAGTACCAACGATACCTGCGACCCAGCGAAGTTCGTGCAGGCTGGCGACTACATTCGAGCACGGTGCTTCTACAACACCCTGACCTGGATCAATCCCGAAGGGGGCGCCATCCCCGAGATTGCCGAGTCGTTTGGCCCTGTCGATGCATCCCAGAAGCTTTGGCAATTCAAGCTAAAGTCGGGCGTTACGTTCCATGACGGCTCAGCCCTAACCGCCGAAGACGTCCGCTTTTCCATCCTGAGACATAAAGCAGTTGCCTCCGCGGCCAAGCAGATCGTTGCGAACGTGGCCGATGTCAGGGTCGATGCTCCGAACTCCGTTGTGGTGGAGCTCGTCGCTCCGGACGCAGACTTCCCACTCGTCATCGGAACCTATCATTTCTCGATTGTCCGTGATGGGACCACCGACTTCACGCAAGCCAATGGCACGGGCCCATTCCGGGTGAAAGAATTCAGGCCCGGACTGCGCACATCGGGTACCCGTTTCGAGAATTATTGGAGACCTAACCTTCCATATCTCGACGGCTTTGAGTTGTTCACGATCCTCGATCCCGAAGCTCGGGTGAATGCACTCCTTGCGGGTGACGTTCACGTCGTCAACGAACTGCGCGGTCCGCCCATCGACCATGTGGAGAAATCCTCGGTCGCCAAGCTCCTAGTGACCCACACGCGGCGCATCACTGGCATCGTGTACCGCATGGATCTCGATCCCTCGTCCAATCTGGAGTTCAGGCTGGCGATGGCGCATCTGATCGACCGGAAGCGCTTCCTTGAGACAGTCCTCAAAGGCAGAGGGGTTATCGCGAACGACCACCCGTTCATGCCTGACACTCCGTTTTACAACGCAGATCTGCCGCAGCGCGCGCTCGACCGCGACAAAGCCAAGTTCCATTTCTCGCGATCGGGGGTCGGAGCGACGCCGATCGAGGTTCACGTCAGCGATGCCTCGTCGTTCAGCATCGACATCGCTCAGTTGTTGCAACGAGAAGCCAGCCGCATCGGCTTGAATCTCGATGTCAGGCGAAATCCTTCTGATAGCTTCTACAACAACGTATCAGGCTTCCGGCCGGTCAGCGCCAATACAATGAACCCGCGGCCCACCGAGGGCATGAACCTCAACTTGAGCTGGCGCTCGGGAGCGCCGTGGAACAGGCCAAGATTCACCAGTCCGGAGGTGGACCAGCTCATCGACAAGGCAAGCGCCGAGGCCAACGTTAAGGCGCGCAAGGAAATGTACGGACGGATTCAGACCCTAATCTACGAGTCCGCCGCGATGACAATCCCGTCTTTCATCAGCTACGTCGACGGATTGTCTAACAAGGTCAATGGCTTGTCCGCTCTGCCCATAGGCTCGCTCAGCGGGTACGACTTTGCCAACAGCGCATGGCTCAGCGAATGATGCGCCACGCCGGGAGAGCTTCATGATCAAACTGATCGGGCTGCGCCTATCGGCAGCCCTCGCGACCTTGATCGTTCTGTCGGCGGTCATCTTCTCTGCCACGGAGATCCTGCCTGGCGACGTGGCGGATCTGCAACTCGGGCAGTACGCTACCAAGGAAAGCACCGAACAGCTGCGCAGGGAGCTCGGTATCACAGGTACCGCGGTGGAGCGCTATGGCCGATGGCTCATGGGCATCGTCAAAGGCGATTTCGGCATGTCGACGACCACCCGCGGCCCCGTTTCGAACCTGCTAGAGGAGCGGCTTTGGAACACGACCGTCCTCGCAGGGCTGACCGCAGCCATCGCCGTCCCAATCGCAGTGCTGCTCGGCGTGTTCATGGCGCTGTACGGGGGGACGCTGGCGGAACGGCTCATGTCGACAGTCGTGATGGGGTTCGCGGCCGTGCCGGAATTTCTGGTGGCCACGGTCGCCGTCGCGCTGTTCGCGGTGCAACTGAAATGGCTGCCAGCCGTGTCCTATATCACACCTGGCATGTCATTACGGTCGCTCTCCTTCGCGATGGTGCTACCGATCCTGACGCTGGTCCTGCACATCACGGCCCAGATCGCCCGCATGACCAAGTCGACAATCGCGAATATCCTGACGCTGCCTTTCATCGAGATGGCGGACCTGAAGGGTGTCTCGGCAAGGCGAAAGGTCCTGGTGCACGCCTGCCCGAACATGGCGGGTCCATTGGCCAACGTCATTGCGTTGAACATCGCCTATCTCGTGAGCGGCGTCGTCGTGGTCGAAACAGTGTTTGCCTATCCAGGATTGGCGAGACTGATGATCGACGCTGTGAATGGCCGCGACATGCCGGTCATCCAGGCCTGCGCGATGATCTTCTCGTCAGTCTACATCCTCCTCATCCTGATCGCGGACGTCTCGGCAGCAACCGCAAATCCTCGCCTGAGACGAACCACGCGAGCCTAACCCGCGAGCAACCGCTCGCCGACGGCAACGCAGGTCGAGACAATTCCAGCCCATGGCGCGTCTATGAAGTTATACAGGATTTCCTCCGTTCGTCCGGGAATCGTCGTTAGCGCCGGAATTCTGGCGTTCTGGCTCGTTGTTGCCGTTTTCGGATCGTTTCTCCTTCCCCACGATCCAACCGACTTCATCGCGGATGATGCCTTCGCCGATGCCGCAGGCGCCCTCCTCGGTACCGACCACATGGGCAGGGACATCGCCTCGCGATTGCTGGCCGGAACGCAGTTGACCATCGGGATGAGTGTCGCGGCCGCAGCCCTCGCTCATTTGATCGGCGTCACCCTCGGGATTTTCGCTGCGGTGAAGGGCGGATGGATCGACGCGGTAAGCAGCCGCTTCGTCGACGTCATCCTGTCGGTCCCCAAGATCATCGTTGGCCTCGTGGTCGTCGCGGTTCTCGGGCCGTCCCTGTCCGTCATCGTCATCATGACTGGCAGCGTCTATTCGGGCGGCGTGTTCCGTATCGCGAGAGCGCTCGCGCGCGACATCGTCGTGCAAGATTACATCAAGGCTGCGACCGCCCGCGGCGAAGGCACATTCCACGTCATGGTTCGGGAAATTCTTCCCAACATCGTCGGCCCGTTGGCCGTCGACTTCGCCCTCCGGGTGAGCTTCGCCATCCTGTTCATCAGTAGTCTCGGATTCCTGGGATTGGGCGTCCAGCCTCCCAAAGCCGACTGGGGGACGCTTGTTCACGACAACATATCGGGATTGGCAGCCGGGTCACTCGCGGCGATCTGGCCTGCACTGGCCATCGCGAGCGTAACGATCAGCCTGAACTACCTCGTTGATACGCTCTCAATCGCTGGCGAACATGGACGCAAGCCATGAGAAAGAACGTACTCAGTATTCGAAACCTCACGGTCAAGTCGCAATCAGGCGACCGTACGATCGTCGACGACATCTCGCTCGAAGTCGCCGGGGGCGAGGTGGTGGCACTGATCGGCGAATCCGGCTCCGGGAAATCGACGATCGGCCTGAGCTGCCTTGGACTGATCCGCGCTGGGTTGGAGCATGCGAGCGGAACGGTCGAGCTCGAGAACCGTAGCGTTCTTGCGATGGAGAAGCGCGAACTCCAATCCATCCGAGGGCGGCGTGTCGCTTACGTGGCGCAGAGCGCGGCAGCTTCATTCAACCCGAGCCTGAGGCTGGAACGGCAGGTGCTCGAACCTTCCGTGGCTCACCGGACCCGCGAAGTCGACGATGCGCGGCGGGACGCGATCTCGCTCTACAAGACTCTCCGTCTGCCGCAGCCGGAGCTGATCGGAAACCGATATCCCCACGAAGTATCCGGTGGGCAATTGCAGCGGTTTATGCTCGCCATGGGCATGCTAGAGGCTCCGGCTTTGCTCGTCCTGGACGAGCCGACAAGCGCGCTGGACGTCACCACGCAAGTCGAGGTGCTGATGGCCATGCGGTCGGCCATCGCGCAGCAAGGCACGAGCGCTCTCTTCATCAGCCACGACTTACCGGTAGTCGCCCAAATGGCAGACCGCATCGTCGTGCTCCGCAACGGGCGCATTATCGAGACGGGATCGACAAATACACTGCTCCACGCCCCGGCCGAACCCTATACCCGAGAGTTACTCGCCGCCTTCAGGAAGACCAACGTGCATGCGCGTCAGGCAGGCATCGCATCTGGTCGGGAGACGGTGCTCTCCGTCGATGCGCTCTGTGCAGGATATGGCGCACGCTCCCCGAGCGGCCGGCCGAACATCTTGGCAGTTGATACTGCAAGCTTCGAGCTGGCCCGAGGCGCCGTTTTAGCGATCGTTGGGGAGTCGGGTTCGGGCAAGACAAGCCTCGCTCAATCCATTGCTGGATTGCTGCCCCGCTCCAGCGGCAGCGTCAGATTGAACGGCAACCAGTTGAGCGCCTCGCTTTCCGGACGCAGCAAGGATGAGCTACGCCGCGTCCAAATGGTCTTCCAGATGGCCGATACCGCACTCAACCCTAAACACACTATTGGCAGGACGCTCGAACGGGTGCTCCAGCACTTCTTCCGCATGCCTTCATCGGAGCGAAAGGCCCGCGTGAAGCAGTTACTCTCATTGGTACAACTGCCTCCGGATATGGCCGAGCGATACCCTCGTCAGTTGTCGGGCGGCCAGAAGCAGAGGGTTAATCTGGCGCGCGCACTGGCCGCCGAACCCGACGTGCTGATCTGCGACGAAGTCACCTCCGCCTTGGATACGATTGTTTCGGTCGCAGTTCTCGAACTGATCCGCGACCTGAAAGACCGGTTGGGCCTTTCGGTTGTGTTCGTCAGCCACGACCTAGCGGCGATCTCCAGTATCGCGGATCTGACGATCGTCATGAACCGCGGCAAGATCGTGGAAGCCGGCGAGACACAGGCGGTCCTCCGGAACCCCAGCCATCCCTACACGCAGCTTCTCGTTTCATCCGTACCGGAATTGAGGGCGGATTGGCTGCTCGAAGCAGCCCCACGAAATGAGGCCTTGGCGAAGCGCATCGCAGCCGGCGTTTGAAACCAGCGCAGCAGTGGAAAGCAAAGATGACTGAAGGTCTTCGGAATGACGTTGTCGACGAGGTGGGCGCAAGGGGCCGTTCCTCTCTGAAAGCCCTCGAAGGTCAATCCTTCGACGTCCTTGTCATCGGTGGTGGGGCCAATGGTTCCAGCACCGCTCAGCATCTCGCGGCGGATGGTTTCAGGGTCCTTCTCATCGACAAGGGGGATTTCGGATCAGGTTCGAGCAGTCGCTCCAGCCGCCTCCTCGGCAATGGGATGCACTATCTCGCAGGCGGTCATTCGCCATGGGATTTCGTTCTGAAGCCACGCCGCTTCCTCTCTGGGTGCCGGATGGCGCGCTTCGCTCTTTCCAGCCGGGCGCAGATGGTAAAGACCGTGCCCGAACTCCTCGAGAAGGTGAAGTTCTGCTTCCCGCTCTACAAGGACAGCATCTACCAGCCCTGGCAATTCGACGCGGGCATCAACGTCCTGAAGCTGCTCGGCACTGGAGGCGTTGATCTCGGGTACCAGCGGATCTCATCGGCCGAAGCTCGTCGGCGTCCCTTGCTGAAATGGTTGCGCGAACCCGACAAGATCGCGAGTGTCGCAACCTTCGACTATTTCCAGTTTCGCTGGCCCGAGCGGATCGTGGTCGATACGGCGTTGGGTGCCGAAAAGCTCGGCGCGACCATTCGTAACTACACCGAGGCCGTCAGCTTGAAGCGGGTCGAGGACCAGCGTTGGCATGTCGTCCTGCGTGATGGGGTCGACGGCACGAAGGTCGAGGTGAACGCGAAGATCGTGATGAACATGGCCGGCATCTGGATCGATCAGGTCAACGGCCGCAGCACCTCCGCGAAGGTGACCCGCAAGATTACCGGGACTAAGGGCATTCACATCGCCTTCAGACTGCCCCCGGAATGCAAAGGCGCCAGCGTTACCTGGCAGAACCGGCATAACGAGCACATGTACGTGCTGCCTTGGCATGACCATCACTATGTCGGCCCCACCGAGGTGCCGTACGAAGGCAATCTGGACGACATCCACCCCACGGAAAGCGAAATCGCATGGGTGATCGATGAGGTCCGTTACATGCTGCCCGAGATGCCCTTACGCCGCGAGGACGTATTGTATGCCTGGGCCGGCGTCAGGCCTTGGACGTCAGGGCCGAACGCTCCGAAGGGCTTGCGAGAACGCGTTCTCCACGACCTGAGCGACGAGGGAATGCCCGGCGTCATGGCTCTGACAGGGGGCCCGCTAATGAGCCATCGCTCGGCCGGAGCCGATGCGAGTGCGGCGGTGGCGCGGATGCTGAAACCATCGGGGCCGGCACGCCAGATCGACTATTCCTCCAACCGCTTCAAGGACGACGGAACGTCACCCGCCCTGATCAACTCTGAGCCCAGGATCAGCGTGGCCGAGATTCGCCACGCCGCCGCCGCAGAGCACCCGGTGACACTGACCGATCTTCTGTTCCGCCGCGTGCCCGCCGGGTGGACGGAGCGAATGGGCCTGCAGCTCGCTACGAATGCAGCGGAAGCCGTGGCCGATATTATGGGTTGGGATGAAAGCCGCGTCGCAGCAGAGATCGACGGCTTCCGGAAGCACGTCCAACACCTCCACCTGCACGCCGAGTGAATGATGGCCAGCCGTAACGTAGTGATAATCGGCGCTGGCATCATCGGGCTCAGCATTGCCTGGAAGCTTATGCGTGCTGGACACAAGGTCTCCGTTGTCGATCCGGAGCCGCCCGGAATGGGAGCCAGCTACGGGAATGCAGGGGCCATCGCTTCGAGCGGCGTCGTGCCACTCGCTTTGCCAGGCATCGCACGCTCGATTCCAAAGATGCTGATCGACAGAAGCAGTGCCTTGCATGTGCCGAGCACTTACTGGGCGCGGGCCCTGCCTTGGTTTCTTGGATTTCTGCGGGCATCGCAGCCCGGCCGCGTCGATGCCGCATCGCAGGCGCTGCACGATCTGCACTGGAACGCAGTCGAGCTACACCAGTCCGTCGTCGAGGAGATCGGTGCGCCGGAGCTAGTCGAGCAACGCGGCCATTTGTATCTGTACAGAGGCGAGGAGCAGCTCGCTAAGGACAGGATGTCTTGGGAACTGCGTCGCCGGCATGGCGCTCGCTTCGAGACGATCGACAGGGAAGGGATCAGATATCTCGAACCCTCGATCGACGCTGCATATACGCTAGGCGTCTTCCAGTCGGAACTGGCACATTGCATCAATCCGCATCGCTATTGCCAAAAGCTGGCCGAGGCGCTCGCAAAGGGCGGCGCCACAATCGCGCGTGATAAGATCGTCGAGCTGCACATCTCCGACGGCAAGGTGGTGAGCGCGCGCGGCGCGGCGGCAACCTATCACGGCGATGAATTCTGCCTCGCGGCGGGCGCCTGGTCCGCGGAGCTGCTGAAGCCCTTCGGCCTGTGGCTGCCGCTGGAAAGCCAACGCGGATATCACATCATGCTGCCTAACCCGGGCATCTCGGTGAACAGATGCATCGTTCCAGCCGACCGCAAGGTCTTCATCACGCCGATGGAAGGCGGGTTGCGTGTCGGAGGAACCGTCGAGTTCGGCGGCCTAGCACGAGCCCCGAATGCGTTTCGGGCCGCATTGCTGGAAGACGACCTCCGGCATGTTCTGCCCGGCGCCTCGATGCAGGGCGTGGAGGGCTTCTGGATGGGCCACCGGCCCTGTTTCCCCGATTCCCTTCCGGTAATCGGACGCAGCCGCGAATTCAAGAATATGGTCATGGCCTTCGGTCATGGCCATTTGGGCCTGACCGGGGCGGCGAGCACCGCCAAGCTCGTCGAACGCCTGCTCGCGCAAGGGGCGTCGGCAAATGGGGACCTCGCAGCCTACTCGCCCGACCGTTTCCGCAGCCGCTAGGTCGCCGCGCGTACTGCAGGACGCGCGCGCATAACGAGCTATCTCATTGGCATTACATCGAACTTTCTCAACACGGAATCCACCTTTCAGTCCGATGCCATAGGGCCCCTGCCGGCCGCACATCCGCTCACCTCATCGCCGGGTGCAGCCGGGGGGCGGAATCCTTTCCCTGCTTAGGAGACTTTCATGAATCTTGCTCGACTGATGCCGACCCCCATCATGCACCGCGTCGTTCCCGCGAACGGAACGCTCTCGATCGGCGGCATCATCGCCGACGACAAGACGCTGCCGATGGCCGGCCAGACCACATAGGTGCAGAAGAAGCTCGAGGCTATCCTCGAAGCCTCCGGTAGCTCGATAGGCCGGCTGATCTCGACCACCATCTACATCACGCGGATGGAACTGAAGAGCGAGATGGTGCGATAGGCGCGCGACTGCATTACCTCCGGCTTCTGACCTCGGCGCCAGCAGAGCACCAATTCATTCATGAATATAGCGCGACGATCTGGATGAGCGCGCGTATTGTCTCACCCGGCGATGTTCCCCAAGTTTGGCAGCGTTTTCCTCCTCAGGAGGCCCCCGAGCGCGCATCGGGTCGACCCTCCGTTCGCTCAATACCGAACACGAGCGCGGAAGCCATTGCGCCGCGCCAACCTTTCAGTCGCCGCTGGATGGTCCGAAGCAGGGCGTCAGGATATCGTCCGGGACAGATGGTTTGGAGGCGGCCAGAAGATCGCCGCCAGAGCGCGACGGGTTAGCCTCGAACTACGCTTGCAGCTTGTCGTTGACGGCGGCGAGAGGGTCAGGACGGCGTCGATCGCGCTTTTGCGTCGGGTTGCTGTGCGCGGTCGGGGCCTCGCCGGCCTGCCAGGTCACGCGCAGCCTAGGAATGCATCGATCGGAACGGGCGCGACTTTCATCCCTGGAGGCCGCGCCATCCGCGATCGCCGTCAACGACCCCTGCAGCTCCCGGATTTCGGCAAGCAGCCGCACGGGATCGAGATCGGCGCACAACGCCTCGACTCGACTGCGGATATCTTGGCTGGGCGCGGATCCCCCATGAGCCGATCGCAGAGCGTCATCGGCGGATGGTGGCGCTTGCCCCACCATTACTCCGTTGCGATCCTTCTCCATCCGCCTGAACGAAGGCTGGAAGGCGTTCACGAAGAGTCGCGTCGTCGCGTATATCCTACATCCTTCTTCTCTTAGCGAGCGGTTGCCCTGTGTTGCGCCGCGCCCTGGAAGCGCACGATATTCATCGCCTGAACCGGAACGACGCAGTTGTTCGAGACGATCAATTCCGCCAGCACGTGCCCCACGGCGGGTCCCAGATAGAAGCCGTGCTGGGAAAAGCCGAAGGCGTGCCACAAGCCGGGCTGCGTCGAACTCGGCCCGATGACCGGAAGACCGTCTTCCGTCTTTCCTTCCAGGCCGGCCCAGCAGCGTATCACGCGTGCCGATCGCAAGGCAGGATAGACCTCGGCCGCCGCCCGCAGATTATAGCCGAGCAGCCCGTAGTCGAGATGCGCCAGGCCGCTCTCCAGATCGGGGGTCCCGGTGTAGCCACCGCCGATCACGACCGTGCCGTTCGGGAATTGCTTGATAGACAGGCGCCGGCGGGTCAGCCCGATCACCGTGTGCATCAGAGGCTTCATAGGCGCGAGAACGGTCATCATCAGCGCGAGCGGCGTCAGAACGACCGGCTCCCCAGCCCAGGCCGCGATCCTGTCTCCCCAGGCGCCGGCGCAGTTCACCAGGATCGCGGCCCGGAAGCATTCGCTTGCCGTTTGCACCTGCCAGGCGCCGCCGGCCCCGCTCACCCCGGTCACCTCGGTGTGCTCGCGAAAAACCGCGCCGAGGCTTTCCGCCTTGCGCCGAAACGCCTGTACCGTGCGCGCGGGCAAGGCGAAACCGCATTCGGGCGAGAAGATGCCGGCTACGCAGGTGTCCGAAAGATGGGGCTCTCGAGCGCGCATCCCGGCCTGGTCGAGATGCTGCTCGGCGATAGTGCAGTGGTCGCGCACGCCCTTCGCGACGGCATGGAGCGGCTCGATATCGGCTGGCGTTTCCGCGATCTTGAGATGGCCCACCTGCCGGAAGCCGCAGTCGTCGTCAATGATTTCGGCGATCCGGTGCCACATCCGGAGGGTATGTTCGGCGAGCGGCAGCTCCTGGACCAGGCGCGGAATATGGTGGACGCTGCCGGCATTGACGCCGGAGGCGTGCCGCGCGGTGACGTCCTTCTCCAGCACCAGCACCTTGAGACCCCGTGCGGAAAGCTGCATCGCGACCGAGCAGCCATGGATGCCGCCTCCGACCACGATGGCGTCGGGATGAGACGTCATGCGCGTTTGCCGCCGGCTGCGGCACCCCGGGGCACGTAAGCCGGAAGCGCTCCTTCCGCAGGCAGTTCCGCCACGCCGAGACCGACCAGCTCGGAGACCGCGATCGGCTTGATCGGGGGACGGATGCGCAACTGGCCGACATCGCGCGGTTCGAGCCCCCGCGCCAGCGCGACGATCTCCTGCACGGTCGGTTCGCAGTACCGCCCCTGGCAGGCGCCCATCGCGCAACGCAGGCGCGACTTGATGCCGTTAATGTCCGGGGTAGTCGTCCGGGCCTCGTCCCTGATCCGCGCGACGCTGACCTCCTCGCATCGGCAGGCCAGGGTGGCGGCGTCGGCGGGAACGCGGAAGGGGGCCGGCGGCGCGTAGAGCGCGTCGATGAAGCGCCGCTCCCTCGTCGCCCTGGCCAGCGCCGCATGAGAGGCGCGCGCTAGGCTCGAAAGCGCCGGAGCCGATAAGACGCCGAGCGCGACGGCAGCATCGAGGCCGGCGAGCCGGCCGGAATGTTCGGCGGCGCGAGCGCCCAGGACACGGGCTCCATCGCCGGCGCAGGCGACGAGGCCATAGGGCTCCACCGGGACGGGGCGCCAGTAATGGCCGCTCTCGTCCCAGGCGTGATCGAGCCGCATCGCGCGTGACAGATGCGTGTCGGGACGGATACCCTGATGGATCAACAGCAGCGAGGCTTCCATCGTCTCCCGCCGGCCATGGGCCTCGTACTGCACCGCCTCGAGATGCTCCGTTCCCAGCGCGGCGAGCGCGATCACGCCGCGAACCACCGGAATGCGCGCCTGCCGGATCCGGGCGAGCAGCCTCAGCCCTTTGAATGCCAGCGGGCCAGCCGCCAGGGCGGCGGGCAGATGCAGCGCGCCGGCCAGCCAATGCGAGCGTGGCGTCGTGTCGAGGATCGCCGCGATACGAACGCCGCAGGCATGGTACTGTGCCGCCAGAAGCAGGAGCAGCGGCCCCGTTCCCGCGAGGACGACCGGCCTCTCCGGAACGAGCCCGCCGGTCTTCAGCAGGAGCTGGGCGCCGCCGGCCGTCATGACGCCCGGCAAGGTCCAGCCGGGGAAGGCGAAGGGACGTTCGAGCGCGCCGGTCGCCAGCACGATGCGCCGCGCCCTGACGCGGCGGCTGGTCTCGCCGTCGCTGACATAGAGCGTGCCGTCGCGGGCGATGTCCCACACCGTCGAGCTCGGACGATATCGCGCGGGCGAGGCGCGGAACCGTTCGATCAGGCGACGGCCGTCGGCGTGGTCGCTTCCGGCCACCAGCGCCTGCGGCTGCGTCCCGGCCTCGACCCCGGCATGGATCTGGCCGCCGGCATGAGGCTTCTCGTCGATGACCAGCGTCTCGACGCCGAGCTCGGATGCGGCGATGGCCGCGCTCATCCCGGCCGGGCCGGCACCGACGATGGCGAGATCGATCTCCTCGCGGGTGGCGGAAGCGTCAGACATCCGGCTGCCTCTCCACGCGCATGCCCTCGGCGACGAGCGTCATGCAGGCGCGGCGCCCTTCGCGTCCGTCGATCTCGACAATGCATTCGAAGCAGGAGCCCATCAGGCAGAACGGTCCGCGCGGAGCACGGCCGACATGGGAGGTTCGGTTGGCCTGCTTGCCGGACAGCAGAAGCGCGGCAGCGACAGAGATGCCGGCCGGCACTCGGCGGACCTCGCCGAAGATGCTGACCAAAACGCCTGGTCCGGCTGTGGCTGCGAGGGGCTTGAACGGCATGGCGAATACCCGGCTGTGCCTTACTCGGAACGGGGATCGAACCTGTCGCGCAGGCCGTCTCCGACGAAGTTGAAACCCAGGACCAGCATCACGATGGCCAATCCGGGCGCGAAGGCGATCCACCAGTGGTAGAAACTCGTCGCACCGTCGGCGATCATCGCGCCCCATTCCGGCGTGGGCGGCGTCGCTCCGAGGCCGATGAAGCTCAGCGAGGCCGCCAGCAGCACGACCTGGCCGAGATCCATCGTCGCGTGCACCAGCAGCGGGGTCCAGCAGAGCGGCAGGACGTGCACCCAGAGGATACGGATCGGGCCGGCGCCGCAGGCCCTCGCCGCCTCGATATGCTCGCGCTGCTTCACCTCGAGGACCTGCGCACGCATGAGCCGCGCGAAGACCGGCCACCAGACCATGACCATCGCCAGCATCGCGTTCTGCAGCCCCGGCCCGAGGGCCGCCGCCACGGCCATCGCCAAGAGGATCGGCGGAAAGGACAGGGTTATGTCGACTAGGCGCATGATCGCCCCGCCCAGCAGCCCGCCCCAGAAGCCAGCGATGCCGCCGAGCGCCGCGCCGATGGCCATGGCCATCGCCACCACCGCAACCGCGGTCGGCAGCGACTGGCGGGCGCCGTAGAGGGTGCGGGTCAGCACGTCGCGGCCGAGCGCGTCGGTGCCGAACCAATGGGCCCAGCTCGGCGGCTGCAGCCTGCGGCCGACCATATCGAGCGGCGCATAGGGCGACCAGAGATCGACGGTGAGAGCGACGACGAACCAGGCGAGCAGGACCGCCACGCCGAGATAGAGTGGCGCCTTCGCCAGCGACGGCATCCTCACCAAACGGATGCTGGGCAGGACCATGGTCATCAGCTCAGCCTGATCTTGGGGTTGGCGATTGCATAGGCGATGTCGGTGACCAGGTTGGTGACGAGAAACGCCAGCCCGCCGACGATCGTGACGCCGATGATCGCGGGATAATCGAGGGAGCGCGCCGCGCCCACGGCATAGGAGCCGATGCCCGGCCAGGAAAACACGGTCTCAGTCAGCACCGCCCCGGTCAGGAGATAGGCGAAGGAATGCCCGATGATGGTCAGCGTCGGAATCAGCGTGTTGCGCAGCGCGTGGAAGAACATCACGCGGCGCTCCGGCACGCCCTTGGCCCGGGCGGTGCGGATATAGTCCTGCCCGAGCACGTCCAGCATGCTGGCCCGCACGAGCCGCGACACGATCCCGATCACGGTCCAGCCGAGCACGAAGGACGGTAGGAGGATGTGATATGCGATGTTCCCGAAGGCTGCGAGGTCCCCCGCGATCAACGCGTCGAGCATGTACATTCCGGTGATATGGGGAGGTGCGACGGCACGCGCATCGAGGCGGCCCGGCCCCGGCAGCAGGCCGAGCTCGACCGAAAAGATGAACAGCAGCAGCAGCCCTGACCAGAACACCGGCAGGGCAGCCCCGAAGAGCGCGAACAGCCGCGCGAGATGGTCGACGACGCTGTTGCGGAATGCGGCGGCCAGGACGCCGAGCGTCACCCCGCCGACCGAGCCCCAGAGCATCGCCACGAGCACCAGCTCGAGCGTGGCCGGAAAGCGTTCCGAAATATCCTGGGCGACCGGCCTCTTCGTCACGAAGGAGGTGCCGAGATCCCCCTTCAGCAAATTGCCGATGTAGATGACGTATTGCTCGGCCTTGCTGCGGTCTAGGCCCCAGCGCTGTTTCGCCGCTGCGACGATCTCGGGATTATCCATCTCGCGCTCGCTGACGATCGCGGTCAGCGGGTCGCCCTTCGACAGATGGGAAATGAAGAAGGCGACCGTGACGATGCCGAGCACCAGAAGCGGCATGGCGAGCAATCGTCCGAGAATATAGCGACTCATCGGCGGCAGGTACCTGGGCTTCGATCTGGGTCTGGCCGTCGCGCGAATTCTTCAGTCGCCCAACAGCTCCATATTGACACATTATTCTGACTATATGATATATCAAAATAGCTCCGGTCAAGAGGGCGACGCGCATTAACGCTGACCAAGTCGGGGCAATCAAGTCGGACGAGCTTTAGGGGACGGAGGATAAGATGACGCTTCATCATAGGGCAATAGCGCGTTCGGCCATCCTGGCCGCGACACTGCTGACGGCGGTCCACGCCCAGGCCGCGAGCAAGACCCTGGTCGTCGCCCGCGATATGGACCTGAACTCGCTCGATCCGGGCCGGGCATTCTGCGACACCTGCCAGCTCTTCATCGGCGCAACCTATCAGCGCCTCGTCACGCTCTCGCCGGACAATCGCGGCTTCGTCCCCGAGCTCGCGACCAAATGGGAATTCAACGAGTCCCTGACCGAATACACCTTCCATCTCGACCCCAAGGCGAAGTTCTCGGACGGCGCGCCGATTGAGGCCAAGGACGTGAAATGGTCTTGGGAACGCCTCAGGAACCTGAAGGGAAGCGCCGCGCTACGCATGACCGGCGTGACCGCGATCGAAACCCCGGATGCCCACACCGTGGTCGTCAAGTTGGCGGCGCCCGATTCCGACGTTCTGGCCAAGGCGGCGGACGCCTACACCGTCGTGCTGAACAGCGAGCTGCTGAAGAAGCACGGCGGAACGGACGCTGCGGACGCCAATGTCAAGGACAGCGCGGAAAACTGGCTGCTGGCGAACTCCGCCGGCAGCGGCCCCTATGTGCTCGAGAGCTACCGGCCCAACAGCGAGGTTCGCCTCAAGCGGAATACGCAGTACTGGCGCGAAGCCCCGGCCTTCGACAACATCGTGCTGAAGCAGTCCAAGGACGCGGTCAGCCAGATGCAGCTCCTGCAGAGCGGCGATGCCGACATCGCCATGCAGGTCGACATGGAAACGGTGAAGACCGTCAAGAGCCCGGACATCGTGGTCTCGCGCGCGCCCTCCCTCGCGACGATCTACGTCGCCCTGAGTCCCGGCGCGAAGGGCCTCGCCACGCCGCTCGTTCCCAAGGTGCGCGAGGCGATCGCGGCCGCGATCGACTACGACAAGATCATCGAGTTTGTCGGCAACGGCGCCGGCGTCGCGCAGCCCTCGCCGCTGCACGGCGCCTTCTACGCAAACCTGCCGCTACCGGCGCCGAAGCAGGATCTCGCCAAGGCCAAGGCCCTCTTGGCGGAGGCCGGCGTGCCCAAGGGGTTCAAGATCGTCGCCGCCTTCCCGGCCGTCAACGCCTACGGCATCGACCTGTCGATGACGATGCAGTTGATCCAGCAGGATCTCGCGAAGGTCGGCATCGCGGTCGAGCTGCAGCCCGTGACCTTCCCGGTGTTTCGCGAGCGCATCAGCGGGGACGGCATCCCGATGACGATCTCCTACGCCATTCCCGGCTTCTTCGGCCCCTCGAACATGGTCAACTTCTTCGGCATGATGCCGGATACGGTCTGGGCCAAGCGTGCGCATGCCGAGCGCGATCCCTCGATCATCAACCCGCGCGAGGTCTCGCTCTACAAGGAGGCCCTGGCGTCCAGCGGCAGCAAGCGGGACGAGCTCTATCACCGCATCGCCGAGGAGATGATGAAGGACCGGATCATCATTCCGGTGATCAATCCCGACAATCTGATCGTGCACCGCAAGGCGGTCCAGAACGTCCGCAGCACCGTCTGCTGCCTCATGGCCCTCGAGGAGCTGAAGCCCGCGCCATAGGCGGGGCCGACATCGCGGCCCCGTATGGGGGGTCGTTCCGACGATCTGCGAGAGCAAAGACAGCGAACTGAGATATGGCGGCTTCAGCACAGTTCCTGCACCCGGACTTCTTGCCGGAACCCTATTGGTGGGACTTCTTCAGACCCGGCTCCGTCGAACACAACGATTTCACGGCGCGATCCGCGACGATCGTCGTCGGCGGCGGCTATGCCGGGCTGTCGGCTGCGCTCGAATTGGCCAGGCAGGGCATCGACTGCATCGTGCTCGACGCCTCCGAACTCGGCGGCGGCGCCAGCACCCGCAACGGCGGCGGCTTCGGCGCCAATATCGCGATCGGCAAATCCTTCACCGGGCAGATCGCACTGCGCGATCCGGAGCGGATCGCCGCTTTGCGCCGGGGCGCCGCCCTCGCCTTCGATCACACGCTCGGCATCATCGCACGGGAGCGGATCGAGTGCTCGCTGGAGTTGAACGGGCGCTTCATGGGCTGCTGCACGCCCGCGCATTTCGACAACCAGGCGAAGGACGTCGCGCAACGGCTCGCCGGCGGCGACGAGAGCTGCTTCCTCGTCGACCCGCGCGACCAGCATCGCGAGGTCGCGAGCGACTACTATCATGGCGGCGTCGTCTCGACCCGCGCGGCCACGATCAATCCGGCTCTCTATCTCGCGGGGCTGCTGCGGGCCTGCTGCGCCGCCGGCGTCAGGCTCGCGGCCAGGACCACGGCACGTGGAGTCGACAAGACGGGCTCCGGCTGGAGGGTTCGGACCGATCGCGGCGAGATCGCCGGCGACCACGTCCTGATCGCGACCAATGGCTATAGCGGCGCCCTCGAATCCTTCATCCGGCGCCGCGTCATCCCCATCGCCAGCCATGTCGTCGCCACGGAGGAGTTGCCGGCCGGGCTCGCAGAAGAGCTGATCCCGAACCGACGCATGATCACCGAATCCAAGCGGGTCCTCTGCTACTACCGGCTGTCGCCGGACCGGCGCCGGCTGATATTCGGCGGCCGTGCACGCTTCACCTCCGTCCAGCCCCGGGAACTGGCCAGGCTGTTGCGCGAGATGATGATCGAGCGCTTCCCGCAGCTATCGTCCATCCGCATCAGCCACGCCTGGAGCGGCAACACTGGCTTCACCTTCGATGCCTTGCCACATACCGGCTGCACGCGGGAACTCGACTACAGCCTCGGCTGCAACGGCAGCGGCATCGCGATGATGAGCTATCTCGGCCATGCCGCGGCATCGCGCATCGCCGGCGAGCGCGCCGAGGACTGCGCCTTCTACGATGGCGGCGCCCTGCCCGGCCATCCGCTCTACACCGGCTCGACTTGGTTCCTGCCGATCGTGGGCGGCTGGTTCAGGCTGATGGACGAGCTGGATCGGCGGCGGGCCCTGTCCGGCCGGCAGCGCGAGACCGCCGGCTGATCCAGTCGGGCGGCGTTTACATCATGATCGATATATCATATTTCTTATCTGCACTCGGACAACGGAGAGACAGGACATGATCATTCGCAAGGGACCGATGTCGATCGGACACAAAAGCGTCGAGCACGCCGGCGTGGTGCATGTCGGGGGCTTGATCGCAACCGATCTCAGCCTCGGCATGCGCGGTCAGACCGAGCAGATCACGCAGAAGATCGATGCCGTCCTCGCCGAGGCCGGCACGCATAAGGACAAGCTGCTTTCCGCAACGATCTTCGTGACCGACCTCAATCAGCGGCCGGAGATGAACGAGGCCTGGAAGGCCTGGCTCGCCGCCGACCACCTGCCCGCCCGTGCCACTATCGGCATCGCGGATCTCGGCCCCGGCGTCCTGATCGAGATCACCGCGACGGCTGCCAAATAGCACCCGCGCCCCAGAGTCCATCCGTGCGACGAGCGAGTCCGGCCGCTATGACCAGCGATATCACCTCCGACAAGCCCGTCGTCATCGTCGGCGCCGGCATCGTCGGCGTCTGCTGCGCCGCATATCTGGTGCGGGAAGGTGTGCCGGTCCTGCTCGTCGACAGGCTGGGCCCCGGGGAAGCGACGTCGTTCGGCAATCTCGGCGGCATCCAGACCCTCGCGGCGACGCCGCTCAGCCTGCCCGGCATCCTCAAGGAGGTGGTGAGCTGGATCGGCGACAGCGAAGGACCGCTGCATATCCGCCCGTCCTATCTTCCGACGGCGACGCCATGGTTGTGGAAGTTCTGGAGGCAGTCGCTGCTCGACCGGGTCTGGCACAATGCGCGGGCGCTCGACTCGCTCAACTCGCACTGCGTCCCCAGCCTGATGCCGCTGGTGCGCTGGGCAGGCCTCGACGATCTGATCGAGGTGCCGGGCCAGCTCTATCTCTGGGCCTCGCGGCAGAGCTACGACAAGAGCACGCTGTCGCGGGCGATCTGGGCTTCGACCGGCCACCAGTTCTCCGAGATCGGGCCTGACGAGATCCGGGAGCTGGAGCCAGCCCTCTCGCCCGCCGCGCAGGTGGGCCTGCGCATACCGGGCAACGGCTATTGCCGCGATCCCTATCGATTGACCCGCGGGCTCGCCGACAAGGTCCTAGCCGAGGGCGGCCGTTTCGTCCAGGCACAGGTCAGCGGCTTCATCCGCGACGGTGACCGGATGACAGGAGTCCGAACGGATCGCGGGGATTTGGCGGCCGGAGCGGTGATCGTTGCTTCCGGCGCCTGGTCGCGCGATCTGGCCGGAAGCCTCGGCCATCGCGTCCCGCTGGAAACCCAGCGCGGCTATCATGTGACGATCGCCGATCCCGGCGTCAGGCTTCACCATATGTGCCTGGTAATCGACAGGAAGGTGGCCATCACCCCGATGGCCATGGGCCTGCGCATCGGCGGTTCGGTCGAGTTCGCCGGGCTCGCCGCCGCCCCCGATTATCGGCGCGCCAAAGCGTTTCTGCGCCTTGGCCGCTCGCTGGTGCGGGGGCTCGGCGAAAGCGAATATACGGAGTGGATGGGGCACCGGCCCTGCCTGCCCGACAGCCTGCCCGTGATCGGACCGAGCCCTGCCCTTCGCAACCTCCAGTTCGCCTTCGGGCACGGCCATATGGGGCTGATCGGCTCGGCGCCGACCGGCCGCGCAATCGCCGACCTCATGCTGGGGCGCGCGCCGCCCTTCGATCTCACGCCCTTTTCCATCCAGCGCTTCGGAGCGGCGAGGTCCCGGGCCTGACGCGGGCCCATCGCGGTCCGGCGGCCCCGTGAGCCGCGCGGATCCCGCCGAATTCCAGCGGATCCGGTTCTCCTTTTCGGATTCCGACTAGCGCGCCCTGCGGTCTTTAGTTATATGATATATCCAATGAGCATGGGAGCCGATGCGTGCTGGCCAATTCGATCGACCGGAAACTCCGCAACCGCGCCCTGGAGGTCATACCAGGCGGCATGTGGGGGCACCTGCATGCCGACAAATTGCCGGAGGGCTACCCGCAATATTTCGCGCGTGCGGCGGGCTGCCGCCTCTGGGACGTCGATGGCCGCTCCTATCTCGACTTCATGTGCAGCTGGGGCCCCAACCTTCTCGGCCATCATCATCCGGAGGTCGAAGCCGCGGCGGAGCGGCAGGCCCGTCTCGGCGACTGCATGAACGGGCCGGCGGAGGTCATGGTGGAGCTCGCCGAGCTCCTCGTCGAGACGATCGGCCATGCCGACTGGGCGCAGTTCCAGAAGAACGGCACGGACGCGACGACGACCTGCGTCACCATCGCCCGTGCCGGCACCGAACGCCGCAAGCTGCTCGTCGCGAGCGGCGCCTATCACGGGGCGGTGCCATGGTGCTCGCCCTCGTTGATCGGCATCACGAGCGAGGACCGCGCCCATATCCTCTATTACGACTTCAACGACGTCGAGAGCCTGCGGGCCGCCGCCGCCGAGGCGGGAGACGACCTCGCCGGCATCCTCGTCTCGGCCTATCGCCACGATCTCGGGCGCGACCAAGAACTACCCACGCAGGCCTTCGCCCGCGCCGCGCGCTCGATCTGCGACGCGGCGGGGGCGGCGCTGATCCTCGACGAGGTGCGCGCCGGCTTCCGGCTGGCGCTCGCCGGAAGCTGGGAGCACCTCGGCGTCAGGCCCGATCTCGCCGCCTGGAGCAAGGCCATCGCCAACGGCTATCCTCTCGCCGCCGTCACCGGCCGCGACTGGCTGCGGAGGGCAGCCTCGCAGGTCTTCGTCACGGGCTCCTTCTGGTGCGGCGCCGTGCCGATGGCGGCCGGCGTCGCGACGCTCGGCGTCATGCGCCGGGGCGGCGTCGTCGAGCATCTGGAGGCGATAGGGAGAAGGCTGCGCGACGGGATCGACGCCTCGGCCGCCCGCCACGGTGTCCGGCTGCGGCAGAGCGGGCCGGTCCAGATGCCGCTCATCCTGTTCGAGGACGATGCCGATTTCGCCAAGGGCACGCTGTTCTGCCAGACGGCGCTGGCGCATGGCGTCTACTTCCACCCGCGCCACAACATGTTCCTCTCGGCCGCCCATGGCGAAGCGGAGATCGACGAGGCGCTGGCGGCGGCCGAGGCCGCGCTCGCGACCGTAGCCGCGGCCCGGCAAGCCGTGGCCTGAACGCAGCCCGTTCGGAAAGCAAAAGGACATGACGCGGATCACCGGCAAGACCCGCATCCTCTTCATCCTCGGCGATCCGGCGGCGCCGCCGCGACTGTCTCATCGGGCTCACCCGAGGCCGCCCGCCGGCGTGAGGGCGGCCAAGACCTATCTGTTGAAGCCGACGCCGACCGGCCGCGGCGGCCGCCCATATGTGAGCCGGGTATGGGTCTGGCGACACTCCCGCCTGGGCCGGATGTGCCGCCCGCCGTGCCGAAGCGCACCACCTTCGGATCGCACTTTAAGGCAATTGCACGTCCGGTTATTGTATGTATGATATATCATCTTTGGAGCAAGGAAGACGTTATGACAGCCTCTCCTCATCCTCTGAGAATCGCCGCAGCCTGGAAAGGCAGCGACTTCGACTTCAAGGCGCGAGCGTTGCGCGTCCTCGACAAGGCGCAGATCGACGAAATAGATGCGGGGCTCGCCGTCTTCGAGCAGAAGAACCGAACCGATCTGCTCGAGATTTCGCCGGACACCTTTCCGCTTCCGACCGTCGGATCTTGGATGGCGGCGCTCAAATACGATCTACGTTTCGGACCCGGCCTGGTATTGCTGCGCGGGCTGCCACGGGAGCGTTACACAGCGGACCAAATCAGCAAGATCTACTTTGCTCTGGGAACGCATCTCGGCAAGGCTGTTCCACAATCTTATCATGGCGAATTGCTCGGCAGCGTGATCGACGTCAGTGACGCCGATGCGACAGTGCGGGGCTACCAGGCTGGCGGTCGCCAAGGCTTCCATACGGACGGCACGGCTTGCGACATCGTCGGTCTGATGTGCCTGCAGAGCGCTAAAAGCGGAGGCCAAAGCCGCGTCGTCAGCGCAGTCGCCGTCCACAACGCCCTGGTCGACACCCGACCCGAACTCGCCAAGGTCTTCTATGCCGGCTTCACCTACCGCAAGACGGAGAAGGATGCACTGCACGCCGGCACCGGGCCGACGAGCCAGCATCCCGTTCAGGTCTTCGCGCAGCACGAGGGCGAATTCTTCTGCAACCTGAATGGCGGCGACATCAGGCGTGCCATCGAGTTCGGCGATTCCGAGCTCAGCGACCTTCAGATCGAGGCTTATGACGAGTTCCAGCGGATCGCGAACTCCGAAGAATTCTATCTCGATATGAGTATTGACGAAGGTGATATCCAATATGTGAACAACCGGGCCCTGCTACATGGTCGGCTAGGCTATGAGGACAACGACGAGATTGCCCGCCGCCGCTACATGCTCCGGCTGTGGCTCGAAGTTCCGGAATGGCCGGGCCGCCCGCACCGACAGGTCGTGATCGACTTCGCGACCGCGCGGCGCTGGATGGCCAATCGCGTTCCGAGCCTGGAACTGCCGTCCAATTTCGTGGCGGCCAAACAGTCTGAACTGAATGCGATCAAGGGTGCGGGGGCAAAGCCTGCCCGGATGAAGCCCTACGAAAACCTCAGCATGAAGCAGTTCGTCGAAACCGCGACACGCGCTGGCTGAAAGCGAGGAAACCTTTAGCGCGAAGGCTATGCCTAAAAATCGGATTGACACGCATAAGGACCCGGCATCAAGCCGCAATCAACAGGGGATCGCCATGAAGAAGAACAGCTGGCTCAAGCAGATCGCACCAGTCGCAGCCCTGCTGTCACTGGGTCTGAGCGCAACAGGGGCTCGCGCCGAGGGGGACGTGGTCTTCGCCTGTTTCGGTGGCGCAGTGCAGCAGAACTATCAACGCCTCATCCTGCCTGCCTTCGAGCAGAAGTATAACGTCAAGGTGCGCTACATCCCTGGCGTCTCGACCCATTTCATTTCGCAGATGCAGGCCCAGCGGGCAAAGCCCGAATTTGACGTCGCCTGCATGGATGACGGCCCGCAATCCGTGGCTCGCGAACTCGGTCTCCTGAGGCCCATCAAAGCCGACGCGGTGCCGAATTACGCCGACACGATCCCGAGCGCGCGCGGCACGGAGGACAGCGGCGTCGGCTATGGCCTGCTCGCCATGGGCATCACCTATGTTCCGGACGCCCTGAAAAAAGCCGGAATCGCACCACCGAAGTCCTGGAACGACTTAGTCGATCCGCGGTTCAAGGGGCTTATCGGCATGTCGTCGATCGGCGCGACGCCGGGCCTTTTCACGCTTGCGATGCTGTCGTTGACCAATGGCGGCACGATCGAGAACGCCGAGCCGGGCTTCGCCAAGATGAAGGAGCTCGCCAAGAACGTCATGGCCTTCGGTGCCGGCGGCGACATGAGTAAGCAACTCCAGCAAGGCGAGGCGGCCGTCAGCGTCTGGACCAATGGCGAGACTGCCCGTTTCGTCAAACGCACCGGCTTCCAGCTTGAATTTGTTTATCCGCAAGAGGGTGCGCCGATCGTCATGCCCATGCTCAGCTTGGTCAAGGACAGCCCCAACCAAAGGAACGCCGAATTGTTGATAAACTATCTCATTAGCGAGGAGGTACAGGCGATCCTGGTGCGGGAATCCCGCGTCGGTCCGGTCAACAGCAAAGTCAAGCTGACGCCCGAACTGGCCGACGGCATCGTTTATGGGGACGCCATAACATCCAAACTGCTCAAGCTGGATTGGACGGCGCTCAATAAGCAGCGGCCCGCCTGGACCGAGCGTTGGAACCGGGAGATCGAACGCTAACCGCGATATATCGGTGGGCGCAGGTCCGCCGTTCGTGCGCCTTCAAGACCTCTCTTTGCAGGATACTCAATGCCGTATTTGCAAGTCGACCGCCTGGAGCACAGCTTCGGGGCGCTGAGGGTATTGGACAAGGTTTCGTTTTCTGCAGCCGAGGGGGAGCGGATCTGCCTTCTCGGTCCCTCCGGCTGCGGCAAGACGACCACCTTGCAAGTGATAGCCGGCTTCCTGAACGCCGACGCTGGAACGATTCATGTGCAGGGGGAAGCTATCGCCCCCCTACCCCCCGAGAAGCGGAACATCGGCATCATGTTCCAGAACTATGCGCTGTTCCCGCATATGACGATTTTCGAGAACGTGGCGTTCGGCTTGCGCATGCGCCGGCTGCCGGCAGCAGAAATTCAGGAGCGTGTCGCCGATGCTCTGCGTCTCGTCCGTCTCTCTCACAAGGCGCAGCGGTCTCCCAAGGAGCTGTCGGGCGGCGAACAGCAGCGTATCGCCTTCGCCCGCGCCATCGCCATACGACCGAGGCTCCTGCTGCTCGACGAGCCCTTCAGTAATCTCGACGCCAGGCTGCGCATCGAGATGCGCACGGAACTGCTCCAGCTCCTGCGGCCGCTGAAAATTGCGACGGTCATGGTAACGCATGATCAGGAAGAAGCGATGGCGATCGCCGATCGGGTCGCCGTGATGCGCGCCGGCCGGATCGAGCAGATCGGGACGACGAAGGAGGTCTACTGCGAGCCGACCAATCTCTTCGTCGCCCGTTTCGTCGGAGAGTCCAATGTGCTCAATGCCGTCGCGCGCCGGAGCGATACCGAAGGCATCGCTCTCGATGTGTCCGGCATCGGCGATATCCTGGCAAGGCCGAATGCCGCCGTGCAGCTGAACGCGGATGTTCACCTCATCCTTCGTCCGGAAACGCTGACGATCAGCGAAGCGGGAAAACCTGCTTCTGCAGAAGCCAGCATCAACCGAGTGACAGGCACGCTGGACGACGTGATGTTTCTCGGTCACCGGACCGAATGGCGCGCACGGGTCGGCTCGCAGGTTCTGACCGCCTGGCAGAGCGGGCCCATGGCCCCAGTCGAACGGGGCTCGCCCGTCTCCGTCGAGTGGAAACAGGCCGACGCGTTCGTGGTGCCGAAAGACTCCGCCCATGTCGTCCATTGAGATCCGTCGTCGCTACAGTAACTGGGCCTTGCTGGTCACGCTGCCTCTGCTCGCATTCGGGATATTTTACGCGCTGCCGATCCTGAACCTTATCCGCATCAGCGCCTCCATCTTCGATTTGAAGACCAACAGTGTCACGGCATTCCAGCTGGAGACCTATCGACAGCTCATAACGGACGAATTCTTCCTTCAGATCGTCTGGCGCACGTTGAGGCTGAGCATCCTGACCACGATCGCCTGCGCTGTCCTGGGCTATCCGATCGCGCTCTACGTCGTGCAGGCGCGCGGGTGGCATCAGTCGTTCCTGTTCGTCGTCCTGCTGCTGCCGCTGATGACGAGCGTGACGGTGACGTCTTACGGCTGGCTGATCCTCCTCGGGCAGACCGGCATCGTGAACAATGCCTTGTCGAGCGTCGGCTTGATCGATGCGCCGATCCGGCTGTTGCAGACGGAGACCGCGATCGTCATCGGCCTCGTCAATGTTCTGATCGCCTTCATGGTCATTGCGATCTCCGCCTCGTTGCAAAGCATCGATCCCAACCATGTACGTGCAGCGCGCAGCCTGGGAGCGAGCCCAGCAACGGCCTTCCTTCGTATCGTCTTTCCGCAAACCCTGCCCGGCGTCCGGACAGGCTGCCTTCTGGTCTTCTCGCTCAGCATGAGCGCCTATGCGACGCCGGTCGTGCTGGGCGGACCGAGGCTGAAATTCGTGTCGTTCCTTATTTATCAGCAGGCCGTGGGGCTGATCGACTGGCCCCGCTCGGCGAGTATGGCGGTGCTGCTGCTAATCGCCACGACGGGGGTCTTGGGTCTCGCCAGCGCCTTAGGTCAGTTCCGCCAGTGGCGCCGCCGCCTGCGATCGGCCGAAGTCCCGGCGTTGATCCGGCAAGAAGAAGGCGCACGGCCATGAAGATCGTCCTTCGCATCTACGTGCTGCTCTTCCTCGTCTTCATTCTGGCCCCGATCCTGGCGATAACGATCGGATCCCTGACTGCGTCCAACTACGTGACCTTTCCGCCGAAGGGCCTGACGCTGCGCTGGTATCTCGAGATCTTCCATCAGCGGGAATCGACGATCGCGCTCGGCCTCAGTCTCATCATCGGCGCTTTGGCGGCGACGTTGGCCACCGCGATCGCCCTGCCGGTCGCCATCGCGCTGCATCGCTACAAGACGCCGTTCAACCGCTTCGTCTATTTGCTGATCATGACGCCTGCGATGTTGCCGTCCGTGTTTCTCGGGTTGGCGTTTCTCGTGATGTATTCTTTCTACGGTCTCAGCGGAACGCCGCTTTCTCTGCTTGCCGGACATGTCATGATCGCGACGCCCTTCGCGATCTCGATGATCCTCGTCGGACTCGCATCCAATGACGGCACTTTGGAACGCGCGGCACGCAGCCTCGGCGCCTCGCCGTTTCAAGCCTTCCTGCGCATCACCACGCCGCTGATTTCCTGGAGTCTGGTCGCGGGCTGGGGGTTCGCCTTCATGATCTCCTTCGGCAGCCTGGAGGTCTCGCTGTTCCTGTCGACTTCGACGATGGTGACCTTACCCGTGCAGATCTACACGGCATTAGAGTGGTCGCCGTCCGATCCGGCGCTGACGGCGATATCATCCAGCCTCGTCATCATCACGCTCGTCGCCCTGCTGGGGACGGCACGCTTCGTCAGCATGGACCGCTTCCTGCGACGCGGAAGCTAAAACATCGCGGAACTGCCCAGTGGGCATGCGCCAGAGAGTGGCGGGATTTCCTCGCGAACCTCGGCATGGGAACCGTTCTAAATCCCTGTGCTGCTCCAAGGAGAAAACGATGGCCAGATCGCCGTTATCCAGCCTTTCGGGACGAATGTTCGACGTCGCCGTGATCGGGGCGGGGGCCAATGGGGCGAGCGCGGCCCAGCATCTGGCGGCGGCGGGATATTCCGTCCTGCTCGTCGACAAAACGGATTTCGGCGCCGCGACCAGCAGCCGCTCGGGCCGTCTCATCGGCAATGGCATGCGCTATCTCGCCTATGGCAAGTCGCCCTGGGCGTTCCTTTCGAACCCGCGCCAGTTCATCGATTCCTGCAAGATGGCGAAAGGCGCTCTGTCCGACCGAGCCAATATGGCGCTCAAGACGCCCGAGAGGCTCAACAACCATCTGACCTATTACCCGATCTATTGGGGCGACAAATACCGACCCTGGCAGTATGATCTGGCCGCGCTGCTGCTCAAGGCTCTCGGTACCGGCGGCGTCGATCTCGCCTACAAGAGATACGGGCGCGAAGAAGCCTCGGCCATGCCGCTGATCCGGGACCTGCGCGAGGCCGACAAGCTGCTCGGCGTGACGCGCTTCGACTCGTTCCAGTTCAATTGGCCCGAACGCATCGTTGTCGACACCGTCTTCAACGCACGCGACATCGGGGCCGTCATCCGGAACTATACGCGAGTCGTTTCCATGACGCGCGATGGCCAGACGGGCTGGCGCCTCGGACTGAGGGACGAAATTGCTGGTTCCGGCGAAACCGTTCAGGTTTCCGCGAAAATCGTCCTCAACATGGCCGGGCCATGGATCGATTCCGTGAACAAGCTGGCCTCGGACAAGGCTACGCGAAAAGTGACGGGCACCAAAGGCGTCTACATGGTCGTCCAGCTCCCGGCCGATTGCCGGGGCAGGCTGGTGGCGGCCATGAGCCGCGAGGAAGAGCCGTTCCTCGCGATTCCCTGGGATGATTTCCATTATGTCGGGCCGAGCGAGACCCTTTACGAAGGCGATCTCGACGATATCAAGCCCGAAGAAACGGATCTGGAATGGCTTCTCGAAGAGGCGCGCCATGTCTTTCCCGGCCTCGGCCTGAAGCGCCAGGACGTCGTCTATGCATGGGCCGGCGTAAGGCCGCTAACCAACAGGTCCAGCGCGCCGAAAGGCGCTCGCTCGCGTGTTCTGCACGATCTGTCTAACGACGGCTTGCCGGGTGTCTTCGCCCTGACGGGCGGTCCCTTGACCACTCACCGCGCCGCCGGCGCCGAAACCTGCAAGGCGGTGAAGCGCCTGCTGCGACCGTCGTGTGCCAAAAAGGATCTGGTTTTCCCGCCGCGCCGATTCCCGGCGGAGACGAACTCCCCCCTTCTCGATCCGGCAATTCCAGACGTCTCCATTGCCGATCTTCGCTACGCGGCCGAGCATGAAGCTCCTGAAACCCTGATCGACCTCCTGTTCCGGCGGGTGCGCGTCGGCTGGTCGCGCGATCTGGGCCATGAGGCGGCGCGGGATGCCGCGGCCTCCGTCGCCGATATCATGGGCTGGGACGACGCCAGGGTCGAAAGGGAGATCCAGGCCTATCGAAACAACCTGCGCCACCTCTATCTGTACACGCCGAAATCCTCTCGCCCGGTTGAGGGGAAGCGGCCGCCTTCGCACCAAAGTGCATAGGAGTTCCGGATCGGCGCGGAACAGGGCTGCAAAGTCAATTGTGCTTGATACCAAACTATAAAGGATCAGCAGATATCTGGGTCGCAGAGCTGCTCCAGATTTCTGCTTGATCCCGTGCGAGAGTTGGCAATCGCTCCGCTCGAAAATGCTTTAGGCTTGCCCGGACGGCAGGTCGAATTCCCCGAATTGTCCTCGCATTCTCGCGGTGATCTTCCGGTCGCCCTGCTCAACCGGAACGAGCAGGTTGATTTCCTTGAAGAAGGCCCTCACACGATCGGCCTCTGGATGATGCACAGTGAAGCTCAGGAGAGTGCATCCGCCCGGCGCATCGTCGGATGGATGCAGGTCTTCGTCCCATTGCTTGAAGACAGGCATGTCGACGCTCCATCGCGTCGGAGCAAGAGGGAATTCGAGGTAAGTCCACTCCGTCAGCCGGCCGCTGGAATGCCGCCTTGATCCCCGCTTCTGCTTTGTTTCGATGCCGCGGCTCGACAGAATTTTCTGAACTTCCCGGATATCGCTCGTTTGGACTGCGAAACGATGCATCGTGGGAACCCGGAGCGTGGACAGATACGCGCCGTAATTGCCCGTCTGATCGGGCAGCGCCCCATCGATGGCCAGATAAACGCCATAGCCGAGCTCCGATCCCAGCGCGGCGAGAGCATTGCGGAATCCTTTCTCATGATGATCTCCGTCGAACGCCGGAGAAACACCACTCAACTTTGTGAATTCGGCAACTGCATCGTCCAGCGAGGGGCCAGCCCAGATAACGTGATCGATCTTCGTTTCCATCGCTTTCTCCAAGGCCTGATGTGATGTGAATGATGGACCGCCCACGGCTCAAGACGTTGCTCCGGGAAGGTCGAATTCCCGTATAGAAACGGCAGGCGCCGTCTATTTCCGACAGCCGATCGGCGCAGTATGTTTCCGCTCTACGTTAGTTTTAAGCTTTCTAGAAAAGTATTATTTTCAAAAACCCGCACCCAAATCCGACCTGTTGTCCGAAAGGATACTCGTCGCACAAATATAACCCCAGGTCATGTAGGGTCCGATCGTTGTTCCAACCTGGCTTGGAGTGCGGGTTCCCACCGGATTGGCCATCACATTGCCCGCACAGTACAGTCCTGCGATCACGCTTCCGTCCGAGCGGAGAGCCTGTCCCCGCTCATTGGTCCTGACCCCTCCCTTGGTTCCCAAGATCGACGGTTTATAGCGGATGGCGACATAGGGCGGCGAATCTATCTTGGCCATCAGCCCGTACTTCTTGGCGACCGCCTGCCCATACTGATCTTCGCCGCGGTGAAATTCAGTGTCTTTTCCCCTCCCCGCCATCAGATTGAAGCGCTGGACGGTTGTCTCGAGATTTTGTGAATCGACGCCAATTCTCTCGGCCAATTCTTTCAGACTTGAAGCCTTCACGAGCCAGTTCTTGTCGTAACGGCGGTACCAGTTGATCAACAGCGTGCGCTTCACCATGGGCCAGTGCGTGATAATCCACGCCGGCAGATGCTTCGGCTTCCCGGTTCGAGGGTCCAGTTCGATGACCCGCTCGTTGATTGCGAAACCGTACTCGTTGATGAACCGCCGGCCGGTACGATCGACGATGATCGCGTCGGCATCCATATGTATGACCAGCGGGAGGCCGTGCAGCGCACCTTCGTACTTGATCGGCGGCTGGATCATCACGTTGACTTGGTCCATATGGGCGAAGGCAGCTCCCAATTCCTGGGCCATCTTCTGCCCATCGCCGGTATTTGTTCTCGGGCTGCTGCGGTAATCGATCTCGACCGGGAAATACCTGGCGAGCATGTCGCTATCCCATTCAAAGCCGCCCGTCGCCAGAACAACACCATTTCTGGCGTGAACACGCAGAATGCGACCGTCCTGCTCGCATTCCACACCGACGACCGTGTCGTTTTCATCGGTGATCAGCTTTTTGGCACGGCAGGAGGTCTCGATCCGGCATCCATGGTCGAGGCAGCCCTTCAGTAGGCCGACGATAATGGCAATCCCCCGGGAAACGTCTCCCTTGAGATAGCGGCGCAACATCCTCGCGCCGAAACGGATTCCGCCTTTGAAGGGCGTCCTCAGAATATTGGCCTTCTGGGATTCGCCGTATGTCAGGTTGAGCGGGAGCGTGCTCTTCCTGATATGGTACGCGTACTTGCCCAGGATGTGGCGATTGATCGGTTCGGGACTTAACAGTCTCCCCCGTTTTTTCGCTCCCGGAAGATCCATCATCGGATCGGGAACGTCCGCGATACTGAAGCGCAGAGGCGAGTTTTCCTCGATGAAAGCGAGCATCTTCGGGCCGTTCTCGATCTGCTGGCGAAGTAGCTCCCCTTCCGTGTCGAGCCAGCCCGCCGGAGCGGCGGCACGCACATATTCAAAGGCTTCGGATACGCTGTCTTCGAGGCCGGCCTGGGCCGCGAGATGGTTCGCCGGAACCCAGGTCATCCCGCCCGACATCGCGCTGGTGCCGCCGATCGTCGCCGCCTTCTCCAGCACGACGACGGAGCGCCCCGCAACCGCGAGCCGGAGGGCCGAGGCCAATGCCGCAGCGCCGGAGCCGACCACGGCCACGTCACATGAGATTGTGGAGTTGTCTGCAGGAGCGAATGTTTTCGGCTGGGCTCGGGACATGCTCGTCACTCAAGAGGCAATGGAACCGCGCCGGTAAGCGACCGGCTCGGCTAAGGACGGAACTAACCGCTGCGCTTCGAGAGACGGCCGCACGCTGCGCGAACTCCATCTCCCAGTTGTCGTTTGATGATATTCGATATATCATATCCCACAGTTTCGACCGCGTGAGTCAAGCTGTTTTTGCGCCCACCAGCAGGGCTTTCCCGCGAACCTGCTTCGTCCAACCGAAACGAGCTACCGGCGCAACTCCGCCATTTGCTCGCCTTGGTGTTCCCCCGTGTCGATCAGCCGAGGTGACGCCACGTTGCCCGCTCAGAATATAGGAGCCAGGATTGACAGGCCCGCGCCGACTGCCGTCGTGAACCTGCTAGGCGGCCGTGGCCGGCCAAAGGCAGCGAAGTTGTAGCGAACAATCTTCGCAAGCAACCGCACCATCGTTCTCGAGGCCGATTACGACATCGGTCGCGTCGAATCAGGTAATCGGTTATGTGCTATGAGTTTGACGTCAATCATGTTTTGCTATATGATATTTCAATGAAATGGCAGTGACCATCGCCGATGTAGCAGGATGAGGAATATCCTGGCGTTTGCGTTCCGAGGCCGGGTCGTTTGATTTAAGGGTGAGCTTTGGCCGACACCGTCCTCAGAGGAAGCAGCGTGACGAACGCCGACAATCATTTTCTGCAGAGCGGAGCGATCGAGCCTGTGGCGCGGGACAGCCTGACGCGCATCGTCTACAACAATCTGCGGGTCGCGCTGATGGAGGGCCGTTTCTGGCCGGGCCATCGCTTCAAGATTCGCGAGCTCGCGGCCTCGATGCACGTCTCCGAGACGCCGATCCGCGAAGCGCTGATGCAGCTCGTCCGCGCCCGGGCGCTTGAGCTGATCGACGGGCGCTCGATCATCGTCGCGCATATGTCGCTCGCCCAGTATCTCGAGCTCAGGACGATCCGCCTTTTTCTGGAGGGGCTGGCGGCGGAAAACGCCACGCCGAAGATCAGCGACGAGGGCATCGCGCAGATGGCGGCGCTGCATCAGGAACTCGTCGCGGCCGAAGCCGAGAAGCGCTGGTCCGACGCCGTCCGGGCCAACTGGCGCTTCCACCACCGGCTCTACGAGGCGGCCGAGATGCCCGAGCTCCTGGCGATCCTCGACGACATCTGGATGCGCAACGGCCCGTTGCTCAACTACCATTATCCGCATGCGGCGCCGACCTATCCCGGGCCGCACGAGCATCTGCACATCCTCGAACGCCTCCGCGCCCGCGACGGTGCCGGCGTGCGGGACGCCGTGCAGACAGATATGCGGCAGGGTGGGCTCAAGCTGGTGCAGTTGCTGGAATCCGGTGGCGACACCCGCAACCTGGCGCGCGACGCCGCCCCGCGTCAGCCGCGCCCCCGCGCATCGCGATAGGCCTGCGCGATCGCCACCGCCGTCAGCCCGTAGCGCTCGAACAGATAGGGCGTCGTACCGCCCTCGGCGAAGACGTCGCGCACACCGATGCGGGCGAAGCCGGTCCGCACCCCGGCCTCCATCAGGAGCTCGGCGACGGCGCTACCCAGTCCGCCGACTATCGAGTGGTTCTCGGCGGTGACGACCGCGCGGAGGCCGCCGGCGAGCCGCGCGATCTCGGGATCGAGCGGCTTCAGCGTGGGCACGTCGGCGACGCCGACGACGATACCCTCGGCCGCCAGGATCTCCGCCGCGGCGAGCGACGCCTCGACCATCGCCCCGCAGGCCAGCAGCAGGCCTTCGCCAGGCTGGCGCAGCAGGCGCATGCGGCCGAGCGGCAGGGTGCCCTCCTCCGCGACGATGCCGGCCTCGGTGCCCTCCGCGCGCTTCAGGCGCAGATAGACCGGGCCGTCATGGGCGAGCGCCGCCCGCACCGCGGCGGGGACGGCGGCCGGGCCGCTCGGCTCGATCACCGTCATGTTCGGCAGAGCCCGCATCAGCGCGACGTCGTCGATCGCCTGATGCGAGACGCCCAGCATCGTCGTCAGCCCCGGGATCAGGCCGACGATCTTCACGGGAAGATTCGGATAGGCGACCTGCATCGCGATCTGGTCGTAGCAGCGCCGGGTCGCGAAGACGCAGAAGGAGTGCACGAACGGGATCTCGCCGCTGCGGGCCATGCCGCCCGCGAGCCCGATCATGTTCGCCTCGGCGATGCCGGTCTGGTGGAAGCGGGCGGGCAATGCGTCGCGGAACAGGTCGGTCTCGGTCGACACCGTTAGATCGGCGGTCAGGCAGACGATGCGCGGGTCCCGCCGGGCGAGGCCGAGTAGGGTCTCGCCGTAGAACTTGCGCGCCGGCGCGGCCCCGGCGCCGCGCTGGTTGAAGTCATCGACGGTCAATGTCGGTGGTGCGGCAGGCGTCATGGCCGGTTCTCCGTCGCGAGAGCCTCGCGCGCCATCGCCGCGACCTCCTCGGGAAGCTTCAGGTTATGCGCCAGGATGCCTTCCAGCGCCGGCACGCCCTTGCCCGGCAGCGTGCGCACGACGAGGCAGCTCGGTCGCCCAGCCGTCATCCGCGCCCGGTCTAGCGCGCCGAGCAGCGCGGGGATGTCGTGCCCGTCGACGATCTCCTGCGCCCAGCCGAAGCTGCCGAACTTGCCGGCGATGGGCTCGAGCTTCACCACCGCGTCGACATGGCCCTCGACCTGCATGCGGTTATCGTCGATCAGCAGGCAGAGATTGTCGAGGCCGAGGCTGCCGGCCAGCAGGGCCGCCTCCCAGACCTGCCCTTCCTGCAACTCGCCGTCGCCGAGCACGACATAGACCCTCGCGGCATCGCCGCGCCGCCGCGCCGCGAGCGCCATGCCGATGCCGACCGACAGCCCTTGCCCCAGCGAGCCGCAGGTCGCCTCGATCACGGCGCCGACACGCTCCGAAGCGTTGACCTCGAAGGGCGAGCCGTCCTTGCAGTAATCGGCGATCGCTTCGGCGGGCACGAGGCCGCGCTCGGCCAAGGTCGCGTAGAAGATCGCGGTGTTGTGCGCCGTCGAGAGCAGCAGGCGGTCGCGCGAGACCCAGTCGGGGTCGGCCGGGTCCAGCCGCAGCTCGGCGAAGTAGAGCACGGCGAAGAGGTCGGCCGCGCCCAGCCCCTGCTGGACATAGCCCTGCCCAGTCGGCGCGACGAGGTCGATCACCTTGCGCCGCAGGCGCCGCGCGACTTCGGCGAGCTCGACGGGATCACGCAGGCGCCGCGCCGGTTGCCGCTCGGCCGCTCCACTGTTGGGCATCGAAATCTCCCTTCACGTCCGGCTCGCTAGGGCCATGGACGAGTATGAGTATATGATATATTCAAATTACGTCCAAGGAGGAAGGCGCAATGAGCCTCGTATTCGGTGCGGTCGCCGACGATCTGACTGGCGGCCTCGAACTGGCGGCGATGATCGTCGGGGCCGGGGTGCCCTGCGCCTTCGCCACCGCGCCCCCCGAGCGCCTCGAAGAGCCCGCCATCGTCATCGGGCGGCGCACGCGCGTCGCCGACCCCGCCCTGGCTGTCGCCGATGTCCGGCGTATCGGAGAGTGGCTGCGCGACCGCGGCACGCGCCAGCTCTTCTTCAAATACTGCGCGACCTTCGATTCGACGCCGGCGGGCAATATCGGCAACTGCGCCGACGTCCTGCGGGAACTGACCGGCGGCGCGCTCGCCGCCTTCTGCCCGTCCTTTCCGGAAGCCGGGCGCCGGGTCTTCCAGGGCCACCTCTTCGCCGACGATCGCCTGATCTCGGAATCGCCGAAGCGCCATGATCCGCTGACGCCGATGACCGATCCCGACCTGGTGCGCGTGCTGCAGGCGCAGACGCCGACCAGGGTCGGGCTGATCCCGCAGCAAATTGTCCGCGCCGGGCTCGATGCGATGACGGCGCACTGCCAGCGGCTGGTCGCCGCCGGCATCGGCTTCGCGCTGGCCGATGCCGCCGTGCCGGAGGATCTCGCGTCCCTGGCCGCGCTGACCGTCGACTGGCCGCTGATGACCGGCAATTCCTCGATCGCTGCCTATTATCCGGCGCTGTGGCGCGAGCGCGCCCTGGTCGATCCGCGGCTGCACGCCCCGCGCCTGGCGCCGGTTCCGGGTCCGGGGGTAGTGCTGGCCGGGAGTTGCGCCGATCGCACCCGCCGGCAGCTCGAGATCTTCGGCGAGCAGCGTCCCGTTCTGATGCTCGACCTCGTCGAGGGCGATGCGGACAGGCACGTCGCCGCGGCCCTCAACTGGGCTGCGCCGCGCCTCTCCGAAGGGCCGGTCGCGATCGCGACCTCCGCCGGACCGGAGGCCGTGGCCGCGGCGCAAGCCCGGCTCGGCCAGCGGCAGGCGGCGTCGCTGGCGGAGGAGGTGTTGTCGCGGCTGGCGGAAGCGCTCCGCCGGGTCGGCGTGGCGCGCTTCCTGATCTGCGGCGGCGAGACCTCTGGCGCGGTGCTCGAAAGGCTCGGCATCACCTCGCTGCAGGTCGGCGCCTATCGCGCCCCGGGCATCTCGCAGGCGCTGGCGGATGGGCCCGTCCCCCTGGCCTTCTGCCTCAAATCGGGAAAGCTCGGGCCGGAGGACATGCTGCTGCCGATGCTCGCGAGCATGGAACAGGGAGAACGGGCATGACCGCCGCCGCTAAGGAGCACGAGGCACGCGCCGAGCTCTGCCGGATCTACCGGGCGATCGAGGAAGCGGGCCTGAGCATCGGCAACGCCGGCAATATCAGCGTCCGCTTCGGAGAGCACATGCTGATCAGCCCGACCGGCGCAGACGGCGCCACGGTCAAGCCGGAGGATTTCGTGCTGGCGGGCTTCGATGGCACAGCGCTGTCCCACGGCATCCCGTCGAGCGAATGGGCGATCCATGGCGGCATCTATGCGGCCGGCCTCGGCGAGGCGGTGATCCATGCCCATCCCGATGCCTGCGTCGCGCTCTCCTGCCTGCGCAAGCCGATGCCGCCCTTCCATTACATGGTCGCCTCCTTCGGCGGCCACGAGGTGCCGTGCGCGCCCTATGCCCCTTTCGGCACGCAGGCGCTCGCGGACGGCGTGGTCGACACGCTCGGCACGCGCTTCAACGCCTGCCTGATGGCCAATCACGGCATGGTCTGCCAGGCCCACACGCTGCAGCAGGCCTTCGCCCGCACGGTGAAGCTCGAGATGCTGGCGCGCCAGTACCTCCTCGCGAGGCAGGTCGGCGACATCGTCGCGCTGACGGCGCAGGAAATGGATATCGTGCTCGGCCGCTATGCCGAATACGGCCGCGGCCGGCTCCCCAGCGTCTGAATTGTTTCCCGACGGGGATGCGGGCATCATCATCGTACTGGCGGAACACACGGCATCGGCCAGGCCCGCGTCGAGTGGCTGGCGGTGCGCGACGTGATCTTCACAGAGCGCGATCGCGAAGCGGGCCAGACGCTGGCGGCCGCCCACTCCGGCGCGCATTTTGTCCCCGGCGATGTCGCGAGCAAGGCCGATTGCCGGCGCGTCGTCGAGGCCGCGCTCGATTTTGGAAAGGGGCGGCTCAGCTTGAGCCAATCCTACGCGCCGCAGCGGATTCCGGCCGCACTCGCGGCCCAATTGATGATGACCGAGGTGAACTTCACTATCATCCTTAGCGGCATCATCGACTGAGAAATGGTAAGATCGTACGCCCGCTGAGCCGAGGTGGCTCGCCCTACACTGCGCCTTCGAGGGTTGCTCGGAGTGGCCGAGCCGATCCTCACCGCAGGAGGACGAGCTGTGGGGCATTGTAGCGAGGTTTTTGTCGGGATCGATGTGGCGAAGGTGCGGAACGCCATTGCCGTCGCTGACAGCGAGCGCGGCGGCGAGGTGCGCTTTTTCGGCGAGCTTGACGCCGTAGAAGAGAGCATGCGTAGGGTGGTCACGCGGATCGCTGCAAGCTGCGACCGCGCACATTTCTGCTACGAAGCTGGACCGACGGGGTACCGGCTGCATCGCCTCATCACGTCGATCAGCTACCCCTGCACGGTGGTCGCATCGTCACTCATTCCGAGGAAGCCGGGGGACCGCGTCAATACCAACAGGCGCGACGCCATCGCCTTGGCGAGGCTTTTTGCGGGCTGGCGAACTCGCGGTGGTGTGGATGCCCGACGAAGGCCATCAGGCGATGTGTGATCTGGTTCGTGCCTGGGCGCTGCGGCAGGTCACGTCGATCTTCGAGGCGAAGCGGCAGCAACCGGACCTGGCGATCACTATGCTGGAGCGGCATGTGAATTCGATCCAGCTGGCCACGTCGTCATCCTCAGCCAAGCCAGAGAAGACGGCATGGCGCATCTCGACCCTCGCGGCATTCTCGTGCACCGCCTCGCAGGGGATGATCTACCGACGTGGCCTTTGGCACCACCCGATCATGGCGGTCGGCACGGATGCCAGCTTTCTGGTTCAGTCCTGGCAAAACGGGACGGTAACCGACTGCGAGATCCTCGCGATCGAGCCCAGGGCATTAGTCTAGGTGCGCAGCCTACTCGTCGTCGGAATCGGGAGCTAGACGAGCATCGGCATGGGCTCGATCGTGCTTTTTTCGACGATCGACGCTCCATTCGTCACACCAGCAGAGGGGGAGATCGAGATCTTAAATGGCTGATATCGACCCGCTCGCACGCCAACTGAAAGCGGGGCGAGGCCAAGCGCCGCAGTGTAGATCTCGACCCGGATGCCAGCGGGTTCGATCGAGCGGAGCGCCACTGGACCATGATCCCGGAAGGCCGTGCCAAACTCTTCCGCTGTGACCGAGCCGAGCTCGACGACGCCATTGAACCTGTTGCCATTCCACCAGAGCCACAGTCCGACGCTTTTCCACCATGCAGACCGGAGTCGTTGGTAGGCAAGGACGTTATGGATTGCCCGCCTACGTCTCCCGACATCAGGAAAGCTGCCAGTCGCTCGTCCCATTCCAATGACACAAAGGCGTCGCGGCTCCACTGCTTCAATGCGGCGGGTCATGTGCAAGGAGTATCTCCAGGCACAGGCTGGACAAGACGGTCGAGCGCAGCGGTGCGCGGATGAACAGGATGATGGCATCCCGTATTTAGCCGTTCGATGGCTGGGCTAAATAGTGGATGCAACCGCCCTACCCCGGCCATCAGGAACAATGCGTCGCGCTTGCCGAAGCCCGTCGCCGAAGCCATCCGCACACCGTCCGGCAGCGCGGCCTGCTCCGCAGCCTGATGCCGGACGATGAGTTCCTCAGGCAGTTGAGCGAGCGCCGGCAATGGCTTGCTGAGAATTGCCGCGGGTCGTTCTGGGTCGATGACCTCCGAGAACGGGGTGTCGAAGTCGGCAAGGTATACAGGTTTGCAGATATCCAGGACGCGGACTGGTTCCGCTACCGGTTCTGACGTCCGTCAAACTCTTCGGCCTTCGATACTCGGTTACCGAGCTTGCGCCGCGATTGCAGCGAACGCTGCCTCGGCTGCCTTGAAGCGCGTTTCGGCCTCCAACTTTAACCGCGGCGGATGACGATCCGGGTGCAATCGCGCGCGATAAGCCTTTTGCGCGGCGGCAACGACGAACTCTGGAGCGCCCGGCGACAGCCCCACACGCCGATAGAGCGCGATACGCTCTGCCTCGGCGGGGCAATTCGCTGAAGCGGGTCCACGGCTCGCTGCAGCCCTCAGTCTCTCAATCTCTGCCTCGGCCTCGGCGACGATGGTCTCGAGAGCGCTCACGTAGGCTGGATCGACATCGTTTCGTCGCTGAGGCAGTCGCGTCGCGTCAATGCCGCCGCGAACGTGCAGCCACCATCCGCCGAGCAGAGCTGCTACCGCGATGCAGATCAGCAGCACTCCAGCCCACACCGGCAGCGATATCAGCCATCCCAGTGCGACGAGTACGACGAGCGCCCGCATGTTCACCGCCTGCCAAAGAGCAAAACCGGCAACAGGTTTGAGCGACCGATCAACCTGCCGCGGTGATCACGCGTCTCGCTCGATCGAGAATCATAGACGCCGGCGAGCGTGCCCTGCTTGGTTCGCGCAATCAGCTTGCCCGATAGGCGTTGAAGCTCGATCGAGCCGACCACGATGCCGTGTCGGTCACGGACGACTTGGCGCGCAGGTACTGTATCGTAGTGGGCGACAGCGTCCATTACGCCGCCTCCTCGCCGTGCAGTTCCGTCTCCAACTCGTCGAGCAGCCGCTCCACATCCTGGTCTTCGCCACGGGGCACGGCGGGCCGCTCGACAAAAATCGTGCTGGGGAAATGATCGAGGAGACCGTGCAGGCCGGGCTGATCATCCGACGAGAGCGGGCTGATGCGATACAGGATCCCGAGTTCGTCGAAGCGCTGCCGGATCGCGCCGGCGACCGTCGCGCTGACCCGCCGGTTGCGAGGTCGGAACAGGGTCTCGCACTGCCAACGATACTCTGAACCAGCCCGAACCAGTGCCAGATCGGCGACGGCCTCCTCGCCTTCCCTCACCCACTCGACCAGTGCGCGCTCGCCGGTGAAAGCGAACGACAAGAGACTACTCGCGCAATTCCTGAAACGACGCCCCAGGCTCTCCTGATCGGCTCCGATCCGAACCTTCAGATCCGGATCATCAGCGGGGATCGGGATCGGCACCGGCAGTCGAACCTGTCTCTTAAGCCACGTCTGAGCCCATTCGCCGATCGTCACGCCTCTGACGTTCGCAGGCAATTGATCCAGACTGGCGCGCACATCCTCGTCGCTGGCGTCGCAGAGCGTGCGAAGCAGCACGACAAACGAGTTCAGCGCCGGCACTTCAAGAGGCTTGGCCCGCTCGAGCACCGCACGGTGCACCAGCACATCATCTAGCTCCGCAGCCATCAGCACGTGTTCGGGCCGAACCAATCCTGTGAGTTGGCCAAGCGCCTTGGCGCGCTTTCGATTCTCCGGGCGAGCGAACAGGTCGAATGCCACCCGGTAGAGCTCTTTCCGGTGAAACGGCGCGCCGCCGACGCGAGCAAGGAGGCCGACCAGACCTTGAGGGCAACTGCCGTAGAGCGCTTGGAGCGTTTGGACTGGCTTCATCTGGATCAGAGCGCGAGCGACCTGTGCCAGCGGATCAAGATGCCGGCTTCCCGCGAAGACGTCCGGCGCGCACTCCTCGACACGACTGAGAAACGCTTTGGGATGATCAAGGTCGATCGCAGCCGCCGCCAAAGCTACCACCTGACGCGAGAGATCCGTGGCGAAATACTGATTCAGTATGAAATGTGGCAGGCTGGCTTCGAGCCTAGCGGCAAATTGAAGAACATCACCATGGAGGCCACGGGGATGAAAAGGCTGCCGATCGACTTGTACCAATGCTCACTCTCCACGTCTGTTACGCGGACTGAGCATCGCTTAGATTTCGCCTTTGCCAAGCAAAAGATGCGAACTCATTCTGACAGACAAGCCCAATTCGGTTGCTAGATGAGCGCGTTACGACGTTCAAGCGACGCCAGCACATCGGGTATAAACCCCTCGACGCCATTATTCGAGCTGTCCCAGGGGATGCACCCCGTTACCGGATCTGCCTTCTTCAAACGCACCTCCCAGACCATCACCTCAGGTTCTTCCCGGTTACGAATACCGTCGCAGTGCCATTCCTCGTCAGCAATTGCCTGCCGACTGATAGGACCTTGCGGCTGCTTGAAAAAGCCACGAGCCTGGAATTCGATCAAGCGGTCAAGAGCGTCTTGATGGCTCGTCGCAAGCACGTTCCAGTCCAACGACTCTCCGTCATCGGTACATGCAACGACATGGTAGAGTTTGAGATGCACGGTTGGTCCCGCGACTTCGACATTATTGATCATGCTATGCCTCCAAATTCGATACGAACGTCGCGGCATCTTCACGGCGCTCGAAGACGACCCATCCCGAATGGGCGTCGTAGATTGCTTGGTCTGGGATCAGCTTCCGTATGGACGCAGGCAAGCCCTCATCGCCGTGGAATTCCTGGCGGGGCGCATCCCAGTTCCACAGATCGGTAATGTCGACAATGAATTCGTAGTCGTTCGCTTCAGCATGAGTGACCCGATCGTCATCGACGCTGTAACTGCCGATTCCTGGGAACTTGGTCCAGATTTCGCAAGCCGGCACCTCGTTCGGATCATCGTATATTTCTCTAGTCATATCTTATTTCCGTTCTTGAAGGTTGATCAAAACACTCAATCGTTCCAGAGTGGACGTAGCAGTCGTAACTGTCGTCAAACGCCGCATCATTCAAACCATCTTGATCCATATTTTTAACATCGACGTTATTTTTGGCTGCCCACTGGTAACGCCATGACGTTTTGGCGGCATCATCATCTACTTCCGATCTAAAGAAGATAATCGTATCCACTTCTCCGTTTTGAATAAGGAAGAATTCGGTCAGGTGTTCGCGTCAGAATTTCTTCGACTGAACAGGTAGGCTTCATTGACACGATTGTTCGTATCGTCTCTCGTTCAGGCACGATCTCGCAGGTTGCGCCATTGACGGCGCAACTCGTGCTCATGATTACATCGATTAGAGTGACACTCGACTCGTGGAGTCAGTCATCATAACCTGATGGTCATTTTGAGAGCTCGTCACCGACGGCTCCCGCGAACGGCTTGCCGTCTAGGCGCCGTCAGTCAATCTTTGACAACTTGGCCGCGCGTCCCATCCAGGGCTTGAGCTGAACAGCCTGGATCCAGTCGGAGAGCGTCGGAATGAAGCCGCCGAAATCTTCGGCGACATGCTGTTGGGCGACCCAGCGAGTTGGAATGGTGCGCCCATCGCTAGTGATTAGCGTCGGACCAAAAGCCGTAATGCACTCAGCTATGCCAAATGCGTGATGGCGCACCAAGCGGTGCCGCCCGTCGCAGCTTGCAGATTTGCTTGCATCGAACCAGCTGTGGATGCGCAAATAATCAGAGGCCTGCCCACCGAACTTGCGTACACTCGAGAGGCTATGGTGATGAGGATCCGCCATTGTCAGAGGCTCAAAGTTTGGTCGTCGGTTGCAATGTACCGCGCAGAGTGGTCACACGTGATCGCCCCCGAAGTTACATTGATGGAAACTTCGCCGGACGAACCCTCATTGGTGTCCCAGTCTCCAAAATTTTCGTATGCAACATCATAAAACCAATCCTCCAATAGTTTACGTAGAGTAATATTCCCTTTTGATTTAGTATCAATTTGGTCTTCGATGGTTTTATCGATATCTAATTTCATTCCATCTGCATCAAATACTTCGATTTCGTCGATATTGCCCTCATCGCCATAGCCTTCGTAGCTCAATGACACCGTTGCGGCGCCCGCTGCGGTCAGCCCATTCAATAGTTGGCGGCGAAGTTTTACGCTCCAATCGCCATCTTCTTCTTCGGCCTCTTCGTCTTCTTGGTCTCGCCCTTCCTCAGCGCAGGCCTCTTCTGGGACTTTGTTGTCCCCGTTGGCTAGCACGGACACAGAAACCGACTGACCAAGCAGGCGAGACAATCCTACCTCTAACTGGCTAATCGCATCATCATCCAATATCCTTGAGATATTATATGTATAAATTCGATCTCTTGGCATTGTAACAGTTATTTTTTTCAGAAATTTACCTCCTATACCTCTCATAAAATCTTCAACAATCTTGTCATCATTGATCAAATCGTGGATTTTTATTAGAAACGATACTTCATATGAGGAAATTTTGTTCGGCATTTTTGTCTCCAATAAAGTCATGTATTTTCGTTCTGCGCCGATGCTCGACCAGATCGTCAGTTCTCAACTAGTTGACAGGAAATGAATGGCGACGGATCAGCTCTTGCCGCTTTTTCGGCTTGAGCGAGATCGATCTAAGCGAGCTCAGCCAAGGCTTCCGCGCACGGAATCCTTGCATGACTTGACGCTTATTCAGTATAAATTGCTGACAACGTAAAACGGCCGTCAGTTTATGTTAGGCCGTCGGGCGAGCGCTGATTCGAACTTCGCTTGCCGGCCGTGCCACCTTATGACACCGTCCAATCAGCACGTCAACACGCAAAAGAGACTTCATGCAAAAACAAACGGCTGCCGAACAGCTCAGGAGTTTGAGTGCGGCGCTCAGGATCCTGAGGCATGGCATTGAGGAGATGCCGACGGCTTGGGCATTGATCATTCTGGGTGTTGCAGAGCGTCCCGGCTGCACGAGTGCGTGGCTTGCTGAGCACGCGGGCTTGTCGATATCGGTCGTGAACCGCGTACTGCAGGAACTGGGCGCCGAGAGCGCTCGTGGTGGTGATGGCGCTGGGCTGATCGACGGCGCAGCCGATCCAATCAACAACAAGCGCAAGATTTGGCTGCTGACGGAAAAAGGCCGAGCTCGGATCGAAGAGATGCTATCTACCGCTTTCGAGACAAACCTCCCCTACGGCGGCGTGACGATCACGACATATCGTTCAGCGTTCGCCACGAGCGAGGGCCTTCCGTGTGTCCGGACAGACTACTTTAATCAGTCGCAGCTAAAGCGGATCAAAGCCGCCGCCAGCAAGCGATTTAGCGCCTTCAGCGGCGAGAACCTAGTGGCGTTTCCGTTTAAGCCGGCAGAGGCTCTCATCGGGCCACAACGGGGCGACGACGGCGAGAGCTACCACGGTCTGTCGGGCTGGGTAACGTCGCGACAAGGTCGATGGTTTGAGATGCCAACGATCTATCCGCTCGACGGCGGAGTGGCCCTAGCCGACTTTGACGACCCGAACGATGCATTCCATTTTGTGCTCCGGTGGCGCGGGGTCCACGAGTAGCGGGCAACGCCCCGCGCAAACCTATCATCCAACCGGCGTTCTGACCGCTCGTTGAGCTCTTGATCATGACGAAGTCGTCAACTCTCTGGCCACGTAGGTCGGGCCCCTCCTCGACGAGCGCCGGGGCATCGACCACCGCATGCCAGACGTCAGGCCGCCTCCTAGTGGGTCGGCGAGGCCTGTAGCAACCGCGCCTCCCCACAATCGCCACGAGAGCTGGAACTTAAGCTAAGCTGTATCGGTCTCAGAGCCATTGCCAGACTTTGGCAAAAGCCCTGCTCGATCCTCAACGCGCCGGACCAGTTGAGCGTCGCGGAAAACATACCCAATCGTCGCGCCACGGATCATCACGAACACCTCACCGCGGGCGCCGAAAGCGATGCGCTCCACAATCTCACGAAGCGTCTGCTGTAGCGCTGACCGGATCGCATATAGCTGCTTCGGCTCGGCGTCAGCCTGGGTTTTCATCAACCGGCGCATCTGCTCTTGGCGATCTTCTGGAGGGGCAGCACCCCGTAGCCGACGCAACGTCTCTTCCTGCTGAGCTAAATCGATGGCCAAAGTCCGCAGTTCGCGCTCGGCCTCACCCGCGAGCTGACGGGCGCGAGCTGATCCTTGTTCGACCACCATCTCAAGGAGGTTGTCCACCCGTTTGGCCAGCGCCTCGCGTTTCACCCGCATATCCGCGACCACATTGATCAGGTTCTGGACTTCGACGGGGTCGGTGTCGCGAAGGTCAAGCTCGGTCACGAACTCCAGAAGTCCAGGCTCCCAGGTGTCGATCATGAACTGGCTGGTGTTGTCGCAGACACCAGTTCGAGCCCCAGCGCACATGAAGAACGCTCGGTTGCGGCGCTTCGCGCCCCTGTCCCTCACATTCATCGGCGAGCGGCATTTCAGACAGACCGCGAGGCTGCCGAACAGGTTGGCGATCTTGCTGCCCTTACGCCCGGCCAGATTCGCAGGCCCGGCCATGCGGCGAACGTCCATCGCAGCCCGGGTGCGGTTCCACTGATCGTCGTCAATCACCGGGGGGTAGTAATCTTCGATCACTGGGCCATCCGGGACGCGGCGGGTGGTGCGCTCACCGTCCACCATGACGACCTCCATCCGATTCGGCTGATAGTGGCCGCGCACGGCGATTGAGGTCAGATATGCCCGGATGGTGCCGCCATGCCAGTCGCGGCCACCGCCGAACGTGGCGAACTTCACCGGGTTGGTCTCACGGTCAGAGTTCAGGCGTCGCGCAATGGCGTCGCAGCCGATGCCCTGCTCGCTTTCCCGGAAGATCCGCTGGATGATCTGGACACGCGCCGGAACTTCCTCGAACTCAGTCCGGGTTGCATTAAGTTCGAGCCAACGGGGTCCGCGAGCGGTCAGCTTCTGAATACCAGCCCGGCCTTTTTCGCGCTTTTGGGTCCACTTTTCGCGCTGACGCACGAGTTTCATGCGCGATTCGTCGTGCGCTCTCGTCATGATCGAGAGGCTGATGATCAGTTGTGCGGGATCGCTGTTCACTTCCTCCCACGTGTACTTTCTATCATCTGCGACCGTGTGGATTTCGATTCCGGCTTCCAACACTTCACTGAACAGACGCTGGGCCAGCATGACCTTGTCCCGCGACAGGCGATCCAGACTCTCCACGATCAGGTGACTGCCGCGTGGAATCCGGCCCGACCTCACAATCTCAAGAAACCGAGCGAGGACGCCGCGCAGACGGTTCGCGCCCGAGAACCCGCTGACGCCGATATCCTCCAGGGTGTGGTCCAACACGAGCCCTTTGCGCTCGCAGTAGGCGGCGGCGAGTTCGGTCTGGCGACGATGACCGTCGCCGTTTCTTTGGGTTCGGCTCGATAGGCGTACGTACGAGAATGCGAGCGGCCTATCTCCGGGCTCAATCACGATAGTCATCAAAGGCTTCCGGGCGATCGTTGTTGCTGCCCCGACTTAGCATAATTGGATATCATGTCACGATGTGATAGATGCCGGCGGCGCGCAGGTCGTTGTTCGTCGCTTCGGTGATCAGGCCGCGCTTGCCGGTGACGAGCGCGGCGGCGACCGCCCCGCCCTGCCCGCCCCCGACCTCGGCGATGCGCTTCGTCAGCGTGTTGCGGGCGCGGTCGATCATCACATCGATCGCAAGGCGCGTCGGCATCGGATGGGGCGCGGGCGCGAGCACGATCTTGCCGGAGATGCTGCCGACGGCGCCGATCCCGCGGAAGAAGGCATCACGGCCGAAATCATAGCCGCCGGCCCGCGCCGGTCCCGGCGGCGGCAGCAAGCGCGCCGTGGCAATGATATGGTCGCCCGGTGCCACGGAGCCTTGCCGAATATTGACACGGACGCGCTTCGGGCGCTCGGGCTGAGGCACATTGGCGATCTCCGTCACCAGCAGCACGAGCCGCGCGCCCTTGTCGCGGGCCTCGACGCTCTCGATGAAGCCGGAGAGCTTGCCGATCCGCGGCCGCTCCAGCATCGGCGCGGCGATATCGGCCGTGCGCCAGACCCCGGCGGCGAAGCCGGCGAAAGCAGCGGCTGCGGCGAGGCAAGCCATCGCGGCGAAGCGGCGCAGGCGGAGGGCGAAAGCGAGTGCAGTACTCAGGGCCAGGCCGAGCAGCGGCGCCCAGAGCGCCGGCTCACGATCGGCCGCGAAATAGAGCAGGATGCCGGCGCCCATCGCGATCGGCAGCCAGAGGAAGGGACGCCGTCTTTCGGCCTCAAGCGCGAAGCCTTGCTGGAGCTGAAGCCAAAGCTGCCGAAGCAGGGAGCGAAGACCTGCCGCCAGCGAGGCCGGGACATGGAGGCGAGCCGGCAAGGCATCGGCGCGCGCGCCGCGCCAGCTTCCCGATTGCCCCTGCCCCGGCGGCGCCGGCTGCATCGCCCGCCTCCCCTGCCGGCGCTGCGATTTGACCGCTTAACGTTTCCGGCCAAGCCATGTTACAGGGCGCGCGCCGGTTGTCATGTCTCAACCTGCGCCATCCCCTGTCTTGCCCCGGACGGCCCACGCCGCCCGGCCGGAGTTTCCTCCCATGAGCAACGCCGTCGTCACGCGCTTTGCGCCCTCGCCCACCGGTTTCCTGCATATCGGCGGAGCCCGGACCGCGCTGTTCAACTGGCTCTATTCGCGCCGGCAAGGCGGCAAGATGCTGCTGCGCATCGAGGATACCGACCGGGAACGCTCGACCGACGCGGCGATCGCCGCGATCCTCGATGGGCTGGAATGGCTCGGCCTCGATTGGGACGGGCAGACCGTCTACCAGTTCCAGCGCGTGGCGCGGCATCGCGAGGTCGCCGAGCAGATGCTGGCCGCCGGCAAGGCCTATCACTGCTATGCGACCCAGGCCGAGCTCGAGGAGATGCGCGAGAAGGCACGCGCCGAGGGCAAGCCGCTGCGCTATGACGGACGCTGGCGCGACCGCGATCCGGCGACGGCGCCGGAAGGCGCGAAGCCGGTGATCCGCCTCAAGGCGCCGCAGACCGGCGAGACCGTGGTCAATGACGAGGTCCAGGGCCGCGTCGTCTGGCAGAACGAGAATCTCGACGACCTCGTGCTGCTGCGCTCGGACGGCACGCCGACCTATATGCTCGCCGTCGTCGTCGACGATCACGACATGGGCGTCACCCATATCATCCGCGGCGACGACCACCTGACCAATGCTGCCCGCCAGACCCAGATCTACGAGGCGCTGGGCTGGGACGTGCCGAGCATGTCGCATATCCCGCTGATCCACGGCTCGGACGGCGCCAAGCTCTCGAAGCGCCATGGTGCGCTCGGCATCGATGCCTATCGCTCGATGGGCTACCTGCCGGCGGCTCTGCGAAACTATCTGGTGCGGCTGGGCTGGAGCCATGGCGACCAGGAGGTCTTCTCGACGCAGGAGATGATCGACGCCTTCAATCTCTCCTCGATCGGCCGTTCGCCGGCCCGCTTCGACTACGCCAAGCTGGAGAACCTCAACGGCCTCTACATGCGCCAGTCCGATGATGTGGAGCTGCTCGCTGCGCTCAAGGTCATCCTGCCGGAGATCGGACCGGCGCGCGGGCTGGGGCCGACGCTCTCGCCGGAGCTGGAAGCGAAGTTCCTCGCCGCCATGCCCGGCCTCAAGGAGCGCGCCAAGACGCTGATCGAGCTGCTCGACAGCGCTTTCTATCTCTATGCCCAGCGCCCGCTGCAGCTCGACGACAAGGCCAAGGGCCTGCTCGACGAAGCCGCGCGCCAGCGCCTGCCGAAGATCGCGGAGAAGCTCGCTGCCGTCGACGACTGGACGCCTGCGCCGCTCGAAGCGGCGGTGCGCGCCTATGTCGAGGAAAGCGGGCTCAAGCTCGGCCAGGCCGCGCAGCCGCTGCGGGCAGCGCTGACCGGCCGGGCGATGTCGCCGGGCCTCTTCGACGTCATGGCGGTTCTGGGTCGTGAAGAGACGCTGGCGCGGCTCGCCGACCAGGCTGCGTGAACAGCACCGATCCGGGTTTCCATCCCTGCGGAAATCCACCCCCGACGTTCCCGCCGCCGTCCCGCAAAAGGCGGCAGCGGCGACGCTCGCGCAGATATGAGCGCAGCGCGGTTCAAACCGCCTTTTGGCTCGGTTGAATGCACTGCGCAAATGGTCTAGTGACGCGCATGTGCATTGCGCCGCGGCAACGCGACCGGGCACGAATATTGCTTGTAAATCAGTCACATGGACCGACTTCTCCCTTCTCCTTCCGACATGTGTTCGTCATATCGCGGCCTTCGGATGAGAGATGCCCGGCGCGCAAGCGCGGAGAGGCGGAACCGGGGCTGAACAGCAGCGAGCCTTGAAAGGATCGGTATCGATGAGCGGAAATACCAGCCAGCTCCAGGTCGGCGACAAGACCGTCGACATGGCGATCAAGGAGGGGTCGGTCGGCCCCGCCGTCATCGACATCGCCAAGCTCTACGCCCAGACGGGCATGTTCACCTATGATCCCGGCTTCACCTCGACAGCGAGCTGCGAGTCGCAGATCACCTATATCGACGGCGACAAGGGCGTGCTGCTCTATCGCGGCTACCCGATCGAGCAGCTCGCCGAGCACGGCGACTTCCTCGAGACCTGCTACCTGCTGCTCGAGGGCGAGCTGCCGACGGCCGCCCAGAAGGCCGATTTCGACTACCGCATCACGCGCCACACCATGGTGCACGAGCAGATGGCCCGCTTCTTCCAGGGCTTCCGCCGCGACGCGCACCCGATGGCGGTGATGGTCGCCTCGATCGGCGCGATGTCGGCCTTCTATCACGACTCGACCGACATCTCGGACCCGCATCAGCGCATGATCGCTTCGATGCGCATGATCGCGAAGGTGCCGACGCTCGCCGCGATGGCCTACAAGTACACGATCGGCCAGCCCTTCGTGTATCCGCTGAACTCGCTGGACTACACCTCGAACTTCCTGCGGATGTGCTTCGCGGTGCCGGCCGAGGAGTACAAGGTCAACCCGGTGCTGTCGCGCGCGCTCGACCGGATCTTCATCCTGCACGCCGACCATGAGCAGAACGCCTCGACCTCGACGGTGCGGCTCGCCGGCTCCTCGGGCGCCAATCCCTTCGCCTGCATCGCGGCCGGCACGGCCTGCCTGTGGGGCCCCGCCCATGGCGGCGCCAACGAAGCCGCGCTCAAGATGCTCGAGGAGATCGGCTCGGTCGACAACATCCCGAAATACATCGCCAAGGCGAAGGACAAGAACGATCCGTTCCGCCTGATGGGCTTCGGCCACCGGGTCTACAAGAACTACGATCCACGCGCGAAGATCATGCAGAAGACCACGCATGAGGTGCTGAACGAGCTCGGCATCAAGGACGACCCGCTGCTCGACGTCGCGGTCGAGCTGGAGCGCATCGCGCTGTCGGACGAGTACTTCATCGAGAAGAAGCTCTACCCGAACATCGACTTCTATTCGGGCATCACCCTCAAGGCGATGGGCTTCCCGACCTCGATGTTCACGGTGCTCTTCGCGGTTGCCCGCACCGTCGGCTGGATCGCGCAGTGGAAGGAAATGATCGAGGACCCGTCCCAGAAGATCGGCCGCCCGCGCCAGCTCTATACCGGCTCGGCACAGCGCGACTACCCGCCGATCGGCCGCCGCTGATCGCAGGGATATCGGCTATCCGGAAAGGCGCGCGGCGAAAGCCTCGCGCCTTTTTTCATGGTGAATTGGCCGTGATCGCCCCGGGGGCGCTGATTGTCCAGGGAGCCGCGCCGTCATTCCAACGCCGTCATGCCCGCCCTTGTGGCGAGCATCCACATCTTGAACGCCGGATAGCCTGGATGAAGGCGTGGATGGTGGGACAGGCCCGACCATGACAGAAGGCGCCGTGCGCGCTTCTGTCAGCCCGCCTGCTCGGTCGGCAGGAGTGCCAACGCCGCCGCAACCGCGTTCGCCGCCGGGCTTGGGCCGGCGGAGCGCATGATGGTCTCGACCTTGATGAAGCCGTCGAGCTGTTCCTGGCGCTTGTCGCCCTCGGCCATGGCGGCGAGAAGATGGCTGCTCAGCGCCTCCGCCGTCGCCTCCTCCTGGATGAATTCCGGAACGATGCTGCGGCCGAGGATCAGATTGGGCAGTATCACGCTCGGCAGCTTGACGAGGCGGCGCGCCAGAAACGCCTCCCAATTCGCCCCGCGATAGGCTGCAACCGTCGGGATCTGCGACAAGGCAAGCTCCAGCGTCACCGTTCCGGATGCCGCCAGCGCCGCGCGGGCCCCGCGGAATGCCGCCAGCTTGGCCGCGTCGCCAGTCACGATCTCGGGTCCGACCGGCCAGCGCGCAGCCGCTTCGGTGATCATCGGCTGGAGCCGCGGCACGGCCGGCAAGACGAAGCGGGCACCGGGCACGACTGCCGCGACCTTCGCCACTGCCTCGCCGAAGACCGGCATCAGGTGGTGGATCTCGGAACGCCGGCTGCCGGGAAGGACGAGCACCAGCGGCCGCTCCGCGTCGTCGCGACGACGCTGCTCATCCGCATCCGGGCGCATCTCGTCGAGCCGCTCCATCAGCGGGTGGCCGACATAGATCGTCTCGGGGCCGTGCAAGCGGGCGAGCGCGGCGGGCTCGAAGGGCAGCAGGGCAAGGATGCGATCGACATGAGGCGCCATCCGCCTTGCGCGGCCGGAACGCCAGGCCCAGACGCTGGGGCAGACCCAGTGCACGATCGGGATGGAAGGCGCCCGCGCCCTCACCTTCTTCGCGACGCGCAGGCAGAAATCCGGGCTATCGATCGTCAGCAGCAGATCGGGCTCGAAAGCGGCGATGCCGCGTGCCGCATCCTCCATCCGCCGCAGCAGCAAGGGCAGGCGCGCGATCACCGGGCCGAAGCCCATCACCGCGATATCGGCCTGGGGAAAGAGCGGCCTGAGCCCGGCCTCGGGCAGGCCGTGATCGCCCACGCCGCAAAGCTCGATCGGGCGATCACCCAATCGCTCGCGCAGCGCGGCGAGGAAGCGCAGGGCCAGGGCATCGCCCGACGCCTCGCCGGCGATGACGCCCAAGCGGAACGGCCGCATCAGGCAAAGCCCTCGACGAAGAGGCCAAGCTCGTCTGCCTGCCGGCCGAGCGCAGCACGGTCGCCGACCAGGACCTCGCCGGCCCGGACACCGATGCCGGAGAGCCCGGCCTCGGCAATGTTGCGCAGGGTATCCGGCCCGATGGCCGGCATATCGACGCGCAGGTCCTGCCCCGTCTTCGGAACCTTCACGAGGAAGCCGTCGCCCTTGCCGATCTTGAGGCGCCCGCGTGCGACGAGATCGGCCACGCGCCGGATCATCGCATCCGTGCCTTCGGCGGCTTCGATCGCGACGACGCGATGATCGGCGAGGATCGCCGCCTGCCCGACATCGAAGGGCGAGAGCGTGGCGAGCAGGGCGAAGCCGCGTTCAAGCTCGGCACGCTGCTCCGGCGAGGCTCGCCGGCGGCCAAGCGCCCCGCGCGGCGCGGTCATCTCGGGAGCGATCTCGGCCGGCCCGTGGACGCGAAAGCCCTGCATCTCGAAGAAGCGGACGACGCCGCGCAGCAGATGATCGTCGCCGCCCAGAAAGGCCTTGGCGAAATGCGGCATGTATTTCAGCGTCGAGACCTCGGGGCGCAACGAGCCGAAGCTCGGTCGCGGCAGGGCCCCGAGCATGACGATATCGACGATGCCGCGCCGGTGCAGCTCTTCGAGCAGGCTGCCGAGCTGGCCCAGGCGGTATGTCCTGAGGTCCGCGCCCTCGCCGAAGGCTGCGGGGTCGGCTGCGCCATCGAGCGCCGCGATATAGGGGCGCTCGCCCTTGTCCGTTACGATGCGGGCGAGCTGGAGCGGATAGTCGCCGCTCCCCACGATCATCGCGAGCGGGCCGCGCGGGGCGGCTGCATCGGCCGGACGGTCGGTGTTCACCGCTCCGCGACGGTGGCGTCCCGCGGCGTACAGAGCGCCTTGTCGCCGCCTTCCCTGATGAAATTCAGGATCTCATGGACCAGAGGATCCTCGCTGAACTCGGCCGCGACATCCTCGACGCGCTCGGTCAGGGTCCCCTCGGCCGCGAAGAGCAAGCGATAGGCACGGCGCAATTCGTGAATCTGCTCGCGCGTGAAGCCGCGCCGCTTGAGGCCGATGAGATTGAGCCCGACAAGATGCGCGGGATTGTCACGAATGGTCCCGAACGGAATGACATCGCTCAGCACGCCAGCTCCGCCGCCGATGAAGGCATGGTCGCCGATACGGATGAACTGCTGCAGGCCGGCTCCGCCGCCGACAATGACGTAGTTCCCGATCGTGACATGGCCGGCGCACATCACATTGTTCGAGAAGATGATGTTGTTGCCGAGGCGGCTGTCGTGGCCGACATGCGAATTGGCCAGGAAAAAGCAGCGATCACCAACGCTGGTGATCATGCCGCCGCCTTCCGTGCCGGGGTTCATGGTGACCCCCTCGCGGATCTGGCAATCCGCCCCGATCGTCAGTGTCGAGGGCTCGCCACGATACTTCACGTCCTGCGGCGGGTGGCCGATCGACGCGAAGGGAAAGATCCGTGTGCGCGGGCCGATCGTGGTCCGGCCGGCCACGACCGCATGGCTGACGAGCTCGACGCCCTCGCCGAGCACGACATCGGGGCCGACCTGGCAGAACGGCCCGATCGTCACGCCCGCGCCGAGCTGGGCCTTCGGGTCGACCAGCGACATGGGATGAATGGAGACGCTCATCGAGACGCTGCCCTGATCCTGAACCGCCGCGCCGCTCAAACGACCATCGCCGAAATCTCGGCTTCGGCCACGAGCACCCCGTCGACGCGGGCCTCGCCGCGATAGAAGAAGATGTTGCGCTTGCGGGCGAGCTTGGTGAGGTGGAAACGGATCTGGTCGCCAGGCGTGACAGGCTTGCGGAACTTCGCCTTGTCGATCGTGGTGAAGAGGACGGACTTGACCTCCTGCGCACCGACCTCGCGGGCATTCACGACCAGGACACCGGCCGTCTGGGCCATCGCCTCGATCATCAGCACGCCCGGAAACACCGGCCGTTCCGGGAAGTGGCCGGTGAACTGGGGTTCGTTGACCGTGACGTTCTTGATCCCGACGCCGGACGTATCGCCATCGATCTCGACGACGCGATCGACCAGCAGAAACGGATAACGGTGGGGGATGCTGGCCATGATCTTCTGGATGTCGATCACACCCAGTGCCGTCGTCGCCTCGCTCATGGTCTGTCTTCTCCCGCGTGCCGTCGCCGGGCAGCGCCTTGTATTCACGTCAGTGGCCGGGAGCAGGCAACGTTCCTGCAACCCGCCACGATTTCAAAGCCTTCCGCCGCTTTGCCGGAAACGGAGCGGGTTCGGCAACAAAATTCTTGGCATCGAGAGCAGAAAGCCCCCATCGGACGGCGAAACGCCTGGCTCAACCCTGCGATGCGCCCGGCTTCTTGCCGCGATTGGCCACCAGCGTCTTGAGCAACGCGGTCTCGCGCGCCCAACCGAGCGCGGGCTGGGCGGGATATCCGCCATAGCGCGCGCCGCGTGGAACATCGCCGGCGACGCCGCTCTGCGCCGCGATCTGTGCGCCGACGCCGATGGTGAGATGACCGGCGAGCCCGACCTGGCCGCCAAGCACCACGAAATCCTCTAGCGTGGAAGAACCCGCAAGGCCGGTCTGGGCGCAGATCACGCAATGACGGCCGATGACGCAGTTATGGCCGATCTGGACGAGGTTATCGATCTTGGTGCCTTCGCCGATCACCGTGTCGCGGCTGGCGCCACGGTCGATCGTGCTGTTGGCACCGATCTCGACATCGTCCTGGATGATGACGCGGCCGATCTGCGGCACCTTCATGTGCCCCTTGGGGCTCATCGCGAAGCCGAAGCCGTCCTGCCCGATCCGCGCGCCGGGGTGGATAATGACCCGGTTGCCGATCAGGGACGCCTGGATCGTGCTGCCCGCCCCGATCGAGCAGTTGCGCCCGATCCGGACCTGCGGGCCGATGACCGCATGCGAGGCGACGACGGTCCCTGCCCCGATCTCGGCCCCAGGGCCGATGACCGCGCCGGGATCGACGGTGACACCCGCCTCGAGGACGGCCGTAGCATGGACGATGGCACCCGGCGCGACGCCCTGCGAGGCGAAGATCGATTCAGGCTTCAGTGCGCTCGGAAAGCAGCGCGCCATGATCTTCGCGAAGGCGTGATACGGCGCCGGCGACACCAGAGTCACCGTTCCCACCGGAACACGATCGGCGAAACGCGGCGAGACGATGCACAGGCCCGCCTTGGTTGCCGCCAGGGCATCCGTGTATTTCGGATTGTCCATATAGGCGAGATCGGCCGGACCAGCCGTTTCGAGGGCGGCGATGCCGTCGATCCTGCGGGTCGACTCCACGCCCTCCGGCAAGGTGCCGCCTGAAATGCTTGCGACCTCGCCGAAGTCCAGCGAGGTCGCGAACGGAAAGAAAACTGGCTCTGCCATGATCCGGTCCGGAGCGGGATCGCCGCGCATCCCACAGGACGCGAGAATGGCGATCCATGTCGTTGTTATCGCACCGATTTCTTCCCGGGAAGTGGAGCCACTTCCCGGTCGATGCTCAAGCCCGCCTACGTCAGAAGCGGGTGCCGCCCGAGAAGCGGAAGGCCTGGAGACGGTCGCCGCCGTACTTGCCGACGAGGCCGGTCTGCGGGTTCAACCCGATCTGGCCTTCGTCCTTGGTCAGGGCGTAGGCGTAATCGAACCGGATCGGTCCGAGCGGCGACTGCCAGAGCAGGCTCACGCCGACCGACGAACGCAGCATGTTCTTGTCGCGGATACAGCCGATGCTCGACTGGGCACCGCCGGTCACGACATTGTACTGACGCGCCTCCGAGCCGGCCGGGCAAGCGAAAGCCACCGACTTCGAGCCGCCGTCATAGTTGAACAGCGTGCCGGCATCGGCGAAGACCGCGCCGCGCAGGCCAAGGTCACGCGGCAGGCCGAAGATCGGGAACTGCACCTCGACCGTACCGCCGAAATAGGTGGTTCCACCGACCGCGTTCGCCGTCGGGTCGTTCAGCACGTCGCGCGGGCCGATGCCGGACGGCGCGAAACCACGCACCAGCGACGGGCCGAGGAAGTAGTGATCGACCATGCGCAGGTTGCCGCTGGTCGCCTGGACGTGACCGCCCTGGACGCGCAGGAAGCCGACGACGTCGTCGAAGATCTCGCGGTAGTAACGAGCATCAGCCGAGATACGCAGGAACTTCGAGTCGCCGCCGAGGCCGGCGAATTCCGGCTTCAGCTCGGCCGAGAAGCCGTTGCGCGGGTTCTGCACGCTGTCGAGCGAGTTGTAGTTGAAGTTCAGGCCGACGAGAGAGGTCAGGGTCGAGCCCTGGGCCTCCTTGACCGCCACCGTCGCTTCGCCGTTGGTCACGCAGTTCAGGGGCGCGCTGGCGCCACCGGTCGGCGTGACGCCCGGGATCGGGAAGGTGCAGTCGTTATAGGGACGGCTGAACTCGTTCGGGATGGTAATCTCGGTCTGGTAGATCGAGTACCGCGGCGTGATCGAGAACTCTTCCGTGATCGGGAAGGTGAAGCGAACCTGCCCACCGGTCACGCGGCTTTCGAAACGGCCGGTGTTGTAGTTGTCGTTGAACTTCGAGAACAGATCGATACCGGCCGCCACGCGATAGCCGAGGAAATAAGGCTCGGTGAACGAGAAATCGACGCCCTGCGTCCTCTCGCCGAGCGTGCCGGCGATGCGGACGAACTGGCCGCGGCCGAGGAAGTTCGATTCCGACAGCGAGACCTCGCCGATGACGCCGTCCGAGGTCGAGTAACCGCCGGCGACGGAGAACGAACCGGTCGCCTTGTCCTCGACGTCGATATTGACGACCACGCGATCCGGCGCCGAGCCGGGCTCGTTGGTGATGCGGACCTTGTTGAAGAAGCCGAGATTGTTCAGGCGACGCTCGGCGCGGTCGACCATGACCTTGTTGTAGGCATCGCCCTCGCCGAGATCGAGCTCGCGGCGAACCACATAGTCGCGGGTCCGGGTGTTGCCGCGCACGTTGATGCGCTCGACATAGACGCGCGGGCCCTCATCGACGACATAGGTGATGCCGATCTGGCGGCCTGCAGCGTCACGGTCGCCGCGCGGACGAACCTGGGCGAAGGCATGGCCGCGGCGGGCCACTTCCGTGGTCAGCGCAACCAGCGACTTCTCGACCGCCTCGGCGTTGTAGGTATCGCCCGTGGAGGTCGCGACATAGCGCTGCAAGGCAGCCGCATCGACATCGCGCAGCGAGGAATCGACCGTAACGTTGCCGACCTGATATTGCTGGCCTTCCTCGACCTGGATGTCGATGACCCAGCCGCCGGCCGCCTCGTCGAAGCGGGCGCCGCTGTTGACGATCTGGAAGTCGGCGTAGCCGTTCTTCAGGTAGAAGCGGCGAATGAGATCCATGTCGGAATTGATCCGATCGGGATCATAGACGTCGGAGGTCTTGATCCAGCTCAGGAAATTCGATTCCGTCGACGTCATCAACCCGCGCAGGCGCCCGCCGGAATAGGCCTGGTTGCCGCTGAAGTTGATCGACTTGATGCCGGTCTTGCCGCTCTCGTTGATGGTGAAGACGATATCCTGACGGCCGTTCGGCAGAGGAGCGACGCGCGCGCTGACCGAAGACAGCCCGTAGCCCGCCCGCTTGTAGGCTTCGCGCAGGCGCTCGATATCAGAATTCATCAGCGCCTGGCTGACCGGACCGCCGGCACGCGACTGCACGATCTGCGCGAGCTGTTCGCCCTTCAGCTTGCGGTTACCTTCGAAGGCGACCCGGTTGGCCGTACCGCCCTGCTCCTGAACCGCAACGACGATCTGCGAACCGCGGCGGTTGACCTGCACGCTGCTGAACAGGCCGGTCGCCAGCAGGCTCTCGCGGATTTCCTGCGGGTTTTCGCGGCCGACCGCGTAGGAGCGGATCGTCTCCGCATCGACGCGGCGGTTGCCGTGGACGACCACAGCCTGCGCGAAAGCCACACCACCACTCACGGCCAGCATCAAAGCCGAAAGTCCGATCGATCGAGAGAGCCGCGTCTTGGTCGTCCGGCTCTGTTGGGTCGACGTCATCGGGTCGCCTATTCCATCTCTCTGGTCACCACCCCAAACGGGGACCGCCATCTAGCGACAGCAGCACGGGGACATTGCGGTTCAAACGCTTCTACAAAGTTTCCAGCAGGGTGCAAACCGCGATCATCGTTAATAAAGCGTTTTTAGAAATCTCGTTGCCGCCGGGCCACGCAGCGTGCCGTTTTTCCGCCGCAAAGCGCCTTCCGCGGGCCGATTTCAGAGCAGGCCGCGGACGTGAACGATGTCGTTCCAGGTCACGAACAGCATCAGCATCAGGACGAGCGCGAGGCCAACCCGAAAGCCGATTTCCTGTGCGCGCGGGCTCAAGGGCCGGCCGCGCAGCGCCTCATAGAGATAGAACAGCAGGTGCCCGCCATCGAGCATGGGAACCGGCACCAGATTCATCAGGCCGATCGAGACCGAGAGGATCGCAGCAAGATTGATCAGCCCGAGCAGCCCGCTGCTCGAAGCAACGATGCCGGAGACCTGCGCGATCCGAATCGGACCGGAGAGCTGGTCGGTGGATTCGCGGCCGGTCACCAGCTTGGCGACGTAGTCATAGGTCCGCGTCACGACGAACCAGGTCTCGGTGAAGCCGGCCTTGGTGGAGTCGACCAATCCGAATCGCTGCGTCTTCCAATCCTCGGGGCGCGGCGACGCCTTGACGCCGATCACGCCAATGCGCTGCGTGCCGAGCTTGGTCTTTATCTCGGTCAGCGCCGGCGTCACCGGAAGGGTGAGCGTGCCGCCGTCGCGCTCCACGGAAACCTCGAGACGCTCGTCGGGCCGGATCGAGACGATGCGCTGCATGTCGGAGAAGCTGCCGACCGACTGGCCGTCGATGGCGATCACGATGTCGCCCGCCTTCAGGCCGGCCCGCTCCGCCGCGCTGCCGGCGACGACGGCGTCGACGCGCGGGATCAGCACCTGCTTGCCGAAGAAGAAGGTCGAGCCGGCGAAGATCACGATCGCCAGCAGGAAATTCGCGATCGGGCCGGCGGCGACGATCGCCGCCCGCTCACCGAGCGACTGCGCGGGGAACGAGCGCGCACGCTCCTGCGCCGACATCCGGCTCACCGCCTCATCGTCGGGCGCGCTGGAGGCATCGGCGTCGCCCGAGAACTTGACGTAGCCACCGAGCGGAATCAGCGCGAAGCGCCAGCGCGTGCCATGCCGGTCGTTGAAACCGAAGATCTCGCGGCCGAAGCCGATCGAGAACGTCTTGACGTCGACCCCGCACCAGCGGCCGACGAGGAAATGCCCGAGCTCATGGACGAAAACGACGGTGGTCAGGACGAACAGGAACGGCAGCAGATAGCCGAGCAGGAAATGCCCGGCATTCCAGAGAGACGCTGCGAATTCCATGAACCTATTCCCCCGGGGGTCCTAGATCATCGCGCGTCCGAGCGGACGCGCGATGATCTAGCTCATTGGTGCTGCATCGGACCGAAAAGTGGAATCCACTTTTCGGTCCGATGCAATAACAGCCTCTAGGTGACAGTGAACCGTGCTTGCGACAAGAGCGAGGCAGCCCGCCGTCTTGAATCTTGGTCAATGGCGAGCGCGGAAGCGACATCGCGCGGCACCTCCGACCCGGCGGGAGAGGCTGCGCAGACCGCTTCCACCAGCGCGGCGATAGCGGGGAAGCCAAGCCGCCTCTCCAGGAAGGCGGCGACGGCGACTTCGTTGGCGGCATTGAGCACGGCCGGCATGGCGCCGCCCTCGCGCAAAGCGGCGATCGCGAGGCCGAGCGCCGGGAAGCGGACGAGATCGGGCCGCTCGAAACTCAGCGGCGCCGCCAGAGCGAGATCGAGGAAGCGCTGAGGCGGCGCGTCGAGGCGGCCGTCGATGCCGAGGCAATGCGCCGCTGCGACCCGCATGTCCGGCACCGCCATGCCGGCGCTGACCGAGCCGTCGCGGAAGGTCACGAGGCCGTGGACGATCTGCTGGGGATGGACGAGCACATCGAGTTGATCGGGTTTCAGATCGAACAGGAAGCGAGCCTCGATCAGCTCGAGCCCCTTGTTCATCATGCTGGCGGAGTCGATCGTGATCTTGGCGCCCATCGCATAGTTCGGGTGCTTCAGCGCCTGGTCGGGGGTCGCCGCAGCGATGCGCTCCATGCTCCAGGTCCGGAACGGGCCGCCGGAGGCCGTCAGCGTCATGCTGCGGACCGAGGCGAGAGGTTCGCCGCCCAGAACCTGGAACAGGGCGTTGTGCTCGGAATCGAGCGGCAGCAGGCGGGCGCCGACCTCGGCCGCCTGCGCCATAACAGCCTCGCCGGCACAAACCAGGCTTTCCTTGTTGGCGAGCGCGATCGTGCGCCCGGGCTGGAGCGCAGCGAAGGTTGCCTCCAGTCCGGCAGCGCCGGAGATCGCGCTGACGACGATATCGGCCGGGCGGTCGACCGCCTCCAGCACAGCGGAACGCCCTGCCCCGCTGGCGATGCCCGTGCCGGAGAGCGCCTGCTTCAGTGCTTCGCCGCCGGCAGCATCGGCGAGCGCGGCAAAGGATGCGCCCACCTCGATCGCGGCCCGGGCCAGCGCATCGGCATCACGGCCGCCGACCACGATCGCAATGGAGAGGCGCTCGGGATTCTCGGCGACGACGTCGCGGACCGAACGTCCGACGGAGCCGGTCGCTCCCAGAAGCGTGACGCTGCGCAAGGGCATCGGTCTCAGACGTTGATGTGCAGGGCGAAGAGCGCGAAGCCGGCGAGCACCAGAACCGCCCAATAGCCATCGAGCCGATCGAGGAAGCCGCCATGGCCGGGGATCAGCCTGCTCGAATCCTTGGCGTCGAAGCGGCGTTTCAGGGCAGATTCGAACAGGTCTCCGGCCTGGCTGACGACCGAGCCGGCGAACGAGGCGGCAACCACGGGCCCGGCCGCCGTCATGCCTTGCAGCGCCGGCATCCATCGCCAGACGAGGTAGCCGCCGATCATTCCGGCCACGGCGCCGCCGATCGCGCCCGACCAGGTCTTCTTCGGGCTGACGGCCGGCATCAGCTTCGGGCCACCGAGCTTTCGGCCGGTGAAATAGGCGGCGATATCGGTGAGCCAGACGACGGCGAAGCTCCACAGGATCAGGGCAAGGCCGATTCCGGCGAGATCGCGCAGCGCCGGCGTGACCAGCGCGAAGGCCAGCGCATAGGCGACGCCACAGAACTCCAGCGCCAGACGCGAGCGCACGAAGGGCGTCGCAAGCGCACCCAGGAGCGCTATGGCCGAGGCCGTACCCGCAAGCGCCGCCGGACTTGCAGGGGAAAAGGACAGCGCCAGGCCGGCGGCGACCACCGCGATGCCCGCCGGGATCGCATTGCCGCGGCCGATGATCGCGAGCCATTCATAGGCGACGAGCCCGGCAACCAAAATCCAGACCAGCCGGAACGGCCAGCCGCCCCAGATCGTGACGAGCAGGATCAGCGCGCCCAGGACCAGCGCCGAAGCGACCCTGAGCCTCAGCTCGGAGCCGGATCGCGGCGCAGAGGCGCCCGGCTCATTCACGCTACGCCTACGCTGCGGTCGGAGGGGGCGGCAAGACCGCCGAAACGCCGCTCGCGCTGACGATACTGCGCCAGAGCCTCCTCAAAGGCGGCCCGGTCGAAATCAGGCCACATCACCGGGGCGAAGATGAACTCGGCATAGGCTGCCTGCCAGAGCAGGAAGTTCGAGATGCGGGTCTCGCCCGAGGTCCGGATGACCAGCTCGGGATCCGGAAGGTCGTGGGTGTCGAGCTGACCGGCGATCGCAGCCTCGTCGATCGCGGCCGGGTCGATCCGCCCTGCTGCGACATCGGCCGCCAGCCGGCGTGTCGCACGCATGATCTCGTCGCGGGAGCCGTAATTGAAGGCGATCACCAGCACGAGACCGGTATTGTTGCGGGTGCTGGCCTCGGCGTGCTCGACAAGGCGGCGCAGGTCGGCTGCGAGATCGTCCCGGCTGCCGATGATGCGGACCCGGACATTGGCGGCCGAGAGCTCGGCAAGGTCCTTCTCGACGAAATGCTTGAGCAACCCCATCAGGAAGGAGACTTCCGCATAGGGCCGGCGCCAGTTCTCGGTCGAGAAGGAGTAGAGGGTCAGGACCTGGATGCCGAGATCGCTGGCATTCCGGACCGTGCGGCGCAGCGCCTCCAGCCCGCGGCGATGGCCCTCCTGCCGCGGCAGCCCGCGCATCTGCGCCCAGCGTCCGTTGCCGTCCATGATGATGGCGACATGAGCCGGATTGGACACGCCTGCGTCGCGCTGACCGGATGACATGCGGATGAGCCTCGCTCGGCTGCGGCCGAAGGAGCGCGGGAGGTCCCCCGCGCGGGAGATCGAACGTCCAGACGATCAGACGTGCAGGATTTCCTTTTCCTTCGTCGCCAGAGCCTGGTCGATCTCGGCGATGTGCTGGTCCGTCGCCTTCTGGACCAGATCGGAATTGCGGGCGGCGTCGTCCTTGGTCATGTCGCCGTCCTTCTCGAGCTTCTTGACGACGTCGATGCCGTCGCGGCGGACATGGCGCACGGAGACCTTAGCTTCCTCGGCATATTTATGCGCGACCTTGACCATCTCCTTGCGGCGCTGCTCGTTCAGCTCGGGGATGCGGATGCGCAGGACCTGGCCTTCCGTCTGCGGGTTGAGGCCGAGATCGGATTCGCGCACCGCCTTGTCGACGGCCTGGACCATCGAGCGGTCCCAGACCTGGACGCTGAGCAGGCGCGGCTCCGGCACGCTGACCGTGGCGAGCTGGCTCAGCGGCGTGCGGGCGCCATAAGCCTCGACCTGGATCGGGTCGAGCATGTTGGCGGAGGCGCGGCCGGAGCGCAGCGAGGCGAGATCGCCCTTGAAGGACTGCACCGCACCGGCCATGCGGCGCTTGATGTCGGCGAGGTCGAACGTCGTCTGGGCCATTTCAATCGGGACCTTGCAGGTAATTCAAAATCGGCGAGACCATGGCGGCGGGGCCGCGCAGGGTCAAGATTTACATCCTCGAACAGCATTTTCCCCCGGATTGGGCAAGGGAAAAGCGTCGATCCGGGCGGATCATGACCGGGTAGCGGCACGACCCGCTGGTTCCCTGCTCATGGATGCCCATCTCATCCTAGAGACCGGCCGGCCCGTCGGCCAGCGCCGGCCGCAAGGAACCGTGGAGAAAACCGTGCCTCGCCTCAACCGCATCATCGAGACCGCGCTTTATGTCGACGACCTCGACCGCGCCCGCGCCTTCTACGAGGACAAGCTGGGCCTCGCCCCCCTGCTCAAGACGAAGACCCTCTTCGCCTACGACGTCGGGGGAGCGAACGTGCTGCTGCTGTTCCTGCGCGGCGCCTCGCTCCAGACCCAGAGCACGGCCGGGGGCACCATCCCGCCGCATGACGGCAGCGGGCCGCTGCACATCGCCTTCGCGATCGACGCGGAAGAGCTTGCGGCCTGGGAGGCGAAGCTCGGTCAGCTCGACATCGCCGTGGAAGGGCGGATGCAATGGGAGCGCGGCAGCACGAGCCTGTATTTCCGCGATCCCGACGGGCATCTCCTCGAACTGGCGACGCCCCGTCTCTGGCGGACCTACTGAGGCAATTGCCTCAAGGCGTGACGTAAGTCGCCCTGCCCTCGCCGCGCAGGACGGCGGCCAGCATGCCGGGCTCGGCGATCGAGAAGACGACGATGGTCAGGCTCGCGTCGCGGGCGAGCGCGAAGGCGGCGGTATCCATCACCTTGAGGTCGCGCTTGATCGCGTCCTCATGGGTCAGCGTGTCGTAGCGGGTCGCAGCCGGGTCCTTCTTCGGATCGGCGCTGTAGACGCCGTCGACCTGCGTCGCCTTGAGCAGATGGCTGCAGCCCAGCTCGGCCGCGCGCAAAGCAGCACCGGTGTCGGTGGTGAAATACGGGTTGCCGGTGCCGCCGCCGAGGATGACGACCTTGCCGTTGCTGAGATGATCGAGCGCGCGCTTGCGGGCATAGCTCTCGCAGAGCGAGGGCATCGGCACCGCCGACATGGCGCGCGCCGGAGCGCCGGCCGCCTCGATCGAATGCTCCAGGGCGAGCGCGTTCATCACCGTGCCGAGCATGCCGATCGAATCGGCCGTGGTCCGGTCGAGCCCCTTGTTGAGGCCCTGGACGCCGCGGAAGAAGTTGCCGCCGCCAACGACGATGCCGATCTCGACGCCTTCACGGGAAGCATGGGCGATGTCGGCGGCGAGCGCCGTCAGCGTGACGCCGTCCAGGCCGTTTCCGACCGGACCGGCAAGGGCTTCGCCGGAGAGCTTCACGAGAACGCGTTGGGGTCTCATCGATGTCTCTCCGTCTCGTTGTGGCCGGCCGCGATTCGACGCAGCCCTATCTTCCTACAAAAAAGGCCGCGCGATGCGCGGCCTTTCTGTCATTCATCACAGGGCTTGTCAGCCCGTGGTGCCGCCGGCGGCAGCGACCTCGGCCGCGAAGTCCTGCTCTTCCTTCTCGATGCCCTCGCCGAGCGCGAAGCGGGCGAAGCCAGTGAGCTGCACGGGAGCGCCGACCTTGCCCTCGATCTCCTTGAGGACCTGCGCGACCGACTTCGAGCCGTCATGGATATAGGCCTGCTCGAGCAGGCAGTATTCCTTGGCGTAGCTCTTCAGGCCGCTCTCGGTGATCTTGGCGAGGACATGCTCGGGCTTGCCGGCGTTCTTCTCGGCCAGGATCGCCTTCTCACGCTCCAGGACGTCCGGGGCGACCGAAGCGAGGTCGAGCGCAACCGGGTTGGTCGCCGCGACATGCATGGCGAGCTGGCGGCCGAGCGCGGCAAGCTCATCCGACTTGCCGGTCGACTCGAGCGCGACGATGACGCCGATCTTGCCGAGACCATCGGCGATCGCGCCGTGGACATAGGAACCGATCAGGCCCGAGGAGACCTTGAGCGCGGCGACGCGGCGCAGCGTCATGTTCTCGCCGATGGTGGCGATGGCGTTGGCGATCGCGTCCTGAACGGAACCGCCGCCCGGATAATGATGGCCGAGCAGAGCGTCGACATCACCGCCACGCTCCAGCGCGACATCGGCGATGGTCTTGGCGAGCGCCTGGAATTCCGGGTTGCGCGCGACGAAGTCGGTCTCGGAGTTGACCTCGACGACGACGCCTTCATTGCCCTGCACCGAGACGGCGACGAGGCCCTCGGCGGCGACGCGGCCGGCCTTCTTGGCGGCCTTCGACAGCCCTTTGGCGCGCAGCCAGTCGACGGCGGCCTCCATGTTGCCGTCGTTCGCCGAAAGGGCGGTCTTGCAGTCCATCATGCCCGCGCCGGTCTTGTCGCGGAGTTCCTTCACCATCGCGGCGGTGATCGCTGCCATCTGTCTTGTCCTTGCTGTCGGTGCGGCACTGGCCCTGGGACCGGCCGCGGATCGGATTGATGCGGACGCCTTCATGGGGAAACGCCGACGCTCCGTTTCCGGCCGTCGGCGCGTCCTCTCAACTTCTCAGAGCCGGCGTCAAACGAGAGGCTCGATTGCGACGCGCCGATGACGCGCCGCAAGGGCAAACCGAATTACGCGTCGGCGAGTTCGCGAGCCTGGGCGACCCAGCCCTCGCGCTCGATCTTGCCGCCGAGCTTCAGATCATGGTCGATCTTGGTCACGTCGGCCGGGGTCATCGCCGCGATCTGCCAGAAGTGGTAGATGCCGCCATCGTTCAGCTTCTGGACCGCATCGGGACCCATGCCCGAGAGCTTGGTCAGGTCGTCCGGAGCGCCGCGCGGGGTGGTCAGCGTCTCGAAGGCGCCGGAGGCGGTCTCGAGAGCTTCCTCGACGACCGGCGCGTCGGCGGCGCCGACATCGATGCCCTGGTCGCCCGAGGCGCGGCCGATGCCGTCGATCGCCGAGCGGGCGATCAGGTCGCAATAGAACTGGATGGCGCGGCCGGCGTCGTCATTGGCCGGGACCGGGAAGGTGATGCCGTCCGGGTCCGAGTTCGAGTCGACGATCGCGGCGACCGGAATGCCGAGGCGCTGGGCCTCCTTGATCGCGAGCGCTTCCTTGTTGGTGTCGATCACGAAGATCATGTCCGGCGTGCCGCCCATGTCCTTGATGCCGCCGAGAGCCTTCTCGAGCTTGTCGCGCTCACGCGACAGCATCAGGCGCTCCTTCTTGGTCAGGCCCGAGCCGCCGCCGTTGAGCAGCTCGTCGACCTTGCGCAGGCGCTGGATCGAAGCCGAAATGGTCTTCCAGTTGGTCAGCATGCCGCCGAGCCAGCGGGAGTTGACATAGTACTGGGCCGAGCGCTTGGCGGCATCGGCGATGGCATCCTGCGCCTGGCGCTTGGTGCCGACGAAGAGGACGCGGCCGCCGCGGGCGACGGTGTCAGACACGGCCTGCAGGGCGCGGTGCAGCATCGGCACCGACTGCGACAGGTCGAGGATGTGGATGTTGTTGCGGACGCCGAAGATGTACGGGGACATCTTGGGGTTCCAGCGATGCGACTGGTGGCCGAAATGGGCACCGGCCTCAAGGAGCTGGCGCATGGAGAAATCTGGCAGAGCCATGGTGTTCTAGTCCTTCCGGTTGAGCCTCTGGAGCGCGAATGAACAAGGCATGAGCTGCCACGTCACCGGAACGCCTCGGAAATCGAGGTGATGCACTCCATGTGGGATGGGCTGCGCCTTACAGGGGATAGCGCAGCATTGCAAGCCGGCGCGGCCCAGAAAACCGGAAGCGCGCCTTGATAAGGCCCATGCGGATACCGCATGGGCCCATTCAGAAGCGGGCGTGGGGCCTGACCCCCGCCCTCGCCTCACTACGGCAGCTTGGCGCCCATCTGCTTCACGAGATCGCCGATCTGCTTGCAAAAGGTCGCAGGCGTGCCGTTCTGCGCCTTGGCGATGACCTCGATGTCCTGCTCCATACCCATGGCGGAGATCGTACCCTTGCGACCAGCGGCTTCGGCGGCATCGCCGCCGCTGACATCAGCGGGCGCCGGAATCATCGCGACCAGCTTCTTCTGGACGTCGGCAGCGGCAGCGTCGGTGTACCCCTTATCGGCACAATAGCCGAGGATGCCGAGCTGATTGCGGGCCGCCTGGTAGGCGACCTTGAGCTGGTCGGCCTGGGTCTGCGCGAAAGACGGCGCGACCGAGCCTAAAAACGCGATCGTGGAGGCGACTATCAACGACTTATAAAAGTTCATGGGGAATATCCTCAGCCTATCATGTTCTCAAGCATGCCACGATGCTCTCCCCCCCGCCGCAGCCTGCCTAGCGCGTGCAGCCGGGCCGGACAACCCGGAACGCCGCGGCATCCCCGGCCTCCTGGGTCGGACTTGCCGTCGCGGCCGGCTGTCTCGGCCGTCGACGCAGGACGCGAAACGACCCGACGAAGCGATCGTGGGAGGTCGACATCGGCGTGATCCTCGACCTGAGAACGATCTTCGTCACGGGCGCGCTCACCTGCTTCATCATCGGCGCGATGCAGCTGATGACCTTCGCGACCGGCCGCTTCACCCGCAGCCCGGTCTGGTGGGGGGTCAGCAGCCTGTGCATCGGCACCGGCCTGCTGGGCGCGGCCTTCCGCGGCACGATTCCCGATATCGTCTCGATCGAGTTCGCGAACACGGCGCTGCTGGCCGGCTGCCTGCTGCTGCTCCTGGGGATTCGAAGCTTTGCGGGCCGGGAGCTCAACTGGTTCGGATTCGGGGTGGTGCTTCTCGGCAGCTGGGCGCTGCTCGCACTGTCACCGGGCATCGAAGGTTATTCCACACGGGTCATGGTCGTTGCGACGGTGATGGCGCTCTGCGACGCCGCCATCGTGCGCGAGGCCGTCCGGCTCGGCCGGCAGGAGGGGCTGCGCTCGGCCTGGCTGCTGGCCATCCTGTTCGCTCCGACAGTCGTGATCTATGCCGGACGCATCGCACTGGCGGCGCTGGACCGGGTCGGCACGACGCTGTTCCCGTCGGAATCGGGAGCGACCGGCTGGCTCGCCGCCAGCGGCGTCGCCTTCATCATCCTCAGAGGCCAGGCCCTGCTGATGCTCGCGGCCGAGCGCAGCAACCGGATGCTGGCAACCCTTGCCCGGCGCGATTCATTGACGGGGGCGATGAACCGTTCCGGCCTGGAGCAATGGCTGGCGCAGCAATCGCGCGGGGAGCGGCGGGCCGCGCTCCTGCTCGTCGACATCGATCACTTCAAGCGGCTCAACGACACGCTCGGCCATGCGGCCGGCGACCGGATCCTGCGCCTGTTCGCAGATTCCGTGAGGGAGCAACTGCGCAGCACCGACATCCTAGCCCGGCAGGGCGGCGACGAATTCGCGATCATCCTGCCCGATGTCGGCGTCAGGGAAGCGGTCCGGGTCGCGGAACGCATCCGCCACGCCTTCCGCGACAAGATCGCCGATCTCGCCGAGATCCGGCTGCAGCCGACTCTCAGCATCGGCGTGGCCGAGATCGAACTCGGCGGACGCGAGCTCGACGACCTGCTGGTCGAGGCCGACGAGGCGCTCTACCGCGCCAAGCGGCTCGGGCGCGACCGCGTCCAGGCGCAGCTCAAGCCAGTGGCCTGAAATCGGGCTGAAGCTCAGATCGCGAGGCTTGCAGCGCTGACCCGCCTGATCCCGGCCGCCGTCATCTCGGCCCAGGCCCGGTCGAGCGAACCGTCGAGATCGATCGCGCGGCAGGCATCCTCCACCACCACCGTCTCGAAGCCGGCGCGGGCGGCATCCTGCGCCGTCCAGTTCACGCAGAAATCGGTGGCGAGACCGGCGATGACGACCTTCGCAATACCACGCTCGCGCAGATAGCCTTCCAGCCCCGTCCGCGTCCGGCGATCAGCCTCGACGAAGCCGGAATAGCTGTCGATGCCCGGGCGATATCCCTTGCGGATGACCGCCTCGGCATGGGGCAGGTCGAGGCCGGGATGGAACGCGGCTCCTCGCGTACCCTGTACGCAATGGTCCGGCCAGAGCACCTGCGGGCCATAGGCCAGTTCGATCGTCCCGAACGGCTTGCGGCCGGGATGGCTGGAGGCGAAGGAGGCGTGGCCGGCCGGGTGCCAGTCCTGCGTCAGCACGACATGGCGGAAGCGGCGTCCGAGCGCATTGACGAGAGGCACGACTGCATCGCCATCCGGTACGGCAAGGTTGCCGCCCGGACAGAAATCGTTCTGGACGTCGACGACGAGCAGCACGGTCCGGTCGTCGGCCATCAGCGTAGCTCCTACTGTAGCCTGACATCGACCACGCCGGGCGCGGCGCGCACGGCATTGGCGATCTGCTGGTTGACCGGGAACTTACCGGGCAGCTCGATCTCGACCTCCTGCGCCCCGTCGTCGATGATCATCACGATAGAGACCTTGCCCTCGGCCCGCACGGCCTCGCGGGGACGGATGCGCTCGGCGATCGAGGCCACTGCCTTCTCGTCGCGCAGATAGACGACGAGATCCTGCTTCTGGCGCGCGGCGAGGCCATCGAGTTCCTCGGCATCCTCGATGCGCGGGCGCACCTCTTCGCCGTCGAGCACGGCGGACAGGCGCAGCACCAGCGCCCTGCCCGGCTCCAGCAGATCGCGCAGCTTCATCAGCCCTTCCGAGAACAGCACGGCCTCGAACTGGCCGCTCGGATCGGACAGGTTGACGATGCCCATCTTGGAGCCGGACTTGGTGCGCCGCTCCGACTTGTCGATGACCGAAACCGCGACCTTGCCGACGCCGGTGCCGTTGGCGCGCACCGTCTGGGCGAAATCGGCATAACGCTGCACGCGCAGGCGCTTCAGCACATGCTCGTAATCGTCGAGCGGGTGGCCGGAGAGGAAGAAGCCGACCGCCTCGTGCTCGCGCTTCAGCTTCTCGGCCGGCGCCCACGGCTCGACCTGCGGGATGCGGAAGGCCTCCTGCACCACGCCGCCGCTCAAGAGATCGAACTGGCCGGCCGCCGCCTCGTCGCGGGTGCGGTTGGAGAGCGCCAGCATGCCGTCGAGCGCCGCGACCGCTCGTGCGCGATCCGCCTCCAGCTCGTCAAGCGCGCCCGCGGCGATCAGGGCCTCAAGCGTCCGGCGGTTGACCAGCCTCGTATCGATGCGGCGGGCGAGATCGGCGAGGTCGCGGAACGGGCCGGCGGCCTGCCGCGCCGCCACCAGCGATTCCACCGCCGCAGTGCCGACGCCCTTGATGGCGCCGAGCGCGTAGAAGATCTTGCCGTCGGCAACGTCGAACTCGACGCCGGACTGGTTGATCGCCGGCCGCTCGACCTTGATGCCTAGGCGCTCGGCATCCCGGCGGAATTCCGAGAGCTTGTCCGTGTTGCCCATGTCGAGCGTCATCGACGCGGCCAGGAACTCGACCGGATAATTCGCCTTCAGATAGGCGGTCTGGAAGGCGACGATGGCATAGGCCGCCGCGTGGCTCTTGTTGAAGCCGTAATCCGCGAACTTGGCGAGCAGGTCGAAGATCTCGGAGGCGACGTCCTTCTTGATGCCGCCGTCGATCGCGCCCTTCACGAAGCGGTCGCGCTGGGCGTCCATCTCCGCCTTGATCTTCTTGCCCATGGCGCGGCGCAGGAGGTCGGCTTCGCCCAGCGAATAGCCCGACAGCGCCTGCGCCACCTGCATCACCTGTTCCTGGTAGACGATGATGCCGTGGGTCTCGCGCAGATAGGGCTCCATGCCGGGGTGGAGATAGGTCGGATCCTCCAGCCCGAGCTTGCGGCGGCAATAGGTCGGGATGTTGTCCATCGGGCCCGGCCGGTAGAGCGCCACCAGCGCGATCAGGTCCTCGATCCGGTCTGCCTTCATCTCGACCAGCGCCTTGCGCATGCCGACCGATTCCACCTGGAACACGCCGACCGTCTCGCCGCGGGCCAGCATGGCGTAGGTGGTGGGGTCGTCGAAGGGCAGTTGCGCCAGATCGATATGGATGTCGCGCTGGGCGATCAGCTTCACTGCGGTGGTCAGCGTGGTCAGGGTCTTCAGGCCGAGGAAGTCGAACTTCACCAAGCCGGCCTGTTCGACCCATTTCATGTTGAACTGGGTGACGCGCATGCCGGTGCGCGAATCGACCGAGAGCGCGACGAGCTGTTCGAGCGGCCGATCGCCGATCACCACACCTGCAGCGTGAGTCGAAGCATGGCGGTGAAGCCCTTCCAGCTTCTGGCCAATTTCGAGCAGGCGCGCGACGATCGGCTCCTCCTCGGCCGCCTGCTGCAGCTTGGGCTCGCCCTCGATCGCATCCTTCAGCGAGATCGGCTTGGCCGGGTTCTGCGGCACGAGCTTGGTCAGCTTGTCGACCTGGCCATAGGGCATTTCGAGCACGCGGCCGACGTCGCGCAGCACGCCACGCGCCAGCAGCGTGCCGAAGGTAATGATCTGGGCGACGCGCTCCTGCCCGTAATGGTGCTTCACATACTCGATAACCTCTTCACGCCGGTTCTGGCAGAAGTCGATGTCGAAGTCGGGCATCGAGACGCGGTCGGGATTGAGGAAGCGCTCGAAGAGCAGGCCGAAGCGCAGCGGGTCGACGTCGGTGATGGTCAGCGCATAGGCGACGAGCGACCCCGCACCCGAGCCGCGCCCCGGCCCGACCGGAATGTCCTGGTTCTTCGCCCATTTGATGAAGTCCGAGACGATCAGGAAGTAGCCCGGGAACTTCATCCTCGTGATGATCGAGAGCTCGAAATCGAGCCGCTTCTCGTAATCCTCGACACTGAAGCCCTCGGCCGGGCCGTGTTTGGCCAGCCGCGCGGCAAGGCCGGCGCGCGCCTGTTCCTGCAGCTCCTCGGCTTCGTCGCGGCCCTCCTCGCCGAAGCGCGGCAGGATCGGCTTGCGGGTGGTGACGCGCCAATGGCAGCGCATCGCGATCTCGACCGTGCTCGCCAGCGCCTCCGGCAGGTCGGCGAAGCGCTTCTTCATCTCGGCACGCGAGGCGAAATAATGCTCCGGCGTGACGCGGCGGCGCGTGCCGTCGGAAACGAGGCGCCCTTCCGCCACCGCCAGCAGCGCGTCATGCGCGTCGAAATCGGCAGGCTTGGCGAAGAAGGGCTCGTTGGTCGCGACGACGGGCAAGTCGGAATCATAGGCGAGGCGCAGGAGATGGGCCTCCCGCGCCGCCTCGCCATCGCCGCCATGGCGCTGGATCTCGACATAGAGCCGGTCGCCATAGATTCCGGCGAGCGTCGCGAGGCGCGAAGCCGCCTGCGGGAGCTGGCCGAGACGCAAGGCAACGTCGATCGGCCCGCCCTGCCCGCCGGTCAGTGCGATCAGTCCCGTATTATAGGTGGCAAGACGCTCGACCGTGGTGATCGGCTGGCCGGAGCCGCCGGTCGCCAGCGCCGCTTCGCTGACGAGCTTCATCAGGTTGCCGTAACCGGCCTCGTCCATGGCGAGCAGGACGATATGCGGCAGGCGCTGCGGCTGCATCGGCTTGCGGCTGCCCTCGCCCTCATCAGCGAAATCGACCGAAAGCTGCACGCCGACGATCGGCTGCAGGCCCGAGCCCGCGAGCTTCTCGGAGAATTCGAGGCCGCCGAAGAGATTGTCGGTATCGGTCAGTGCCAAGGCCGGCTGGCCGTCGGCCACCCCCATCTTGGCCAGCGTCGCGATCGTCATCGCGCCTTCGAGCAGCGAATAGCTCGAATGGACATGCAGGTGGACGAAGCCGATCTCCTGGAGAACGCGCGCCTCGCCAGCTTCCCTGCTCATGTCCCACTCCTGCCGCCGCAACCGGGCGACTCGTCGACCCTGATCCTGATGCGCCTCTTATGCGTTCTGGGTGGGGCCTGCGTCGAGACCTTGCGGGCCCGTCTGTGGATGGCTCCTGCCGTGCTCAGACATGCGGGCCGGAGAGGATCGCAGCCCAGAGCCAGATCATGCCGAGGAAGACGCCGAGCGAGGCGATCTCGGCAAGGCCGGCGGCGAGTTTACGCGCTGCAGTCATGAGAACCTCCTGTGTTCTTGGTAAGTTCAGTTTAGTTCATGATTTGTTCTCGTCAATGTCGATAGGGAAACTGGCGGGTCGATCTCGGCGTGGAGGTTAATGAAACCTTGCCGAGGGGCCGAACCCGACATGGGGCTGGCCTTCATCTTCACTGCCCTGAGAATGTCACATCCGTCATGGTCGGGCTTGTCCCGACCGTCGATGTCTTCGCTGGTCGAGGGCGCGTTCAAGACGTGGATGCTCGCCGCAAGGACGAGCATGACGATCGCTGGATCGTTCCTGCCAGGACAACCCTTGTCGTTCCGGGGCGCCGCAAGCGTGAACCTGGCACCAACGACTAGCTGAGCGTTTCCAGTCATGCATTTGCAAGGACTCACCCGGTCGTGGGTTCCGGGTTCTTCGCTACGCGAAGCCCCGGAATGACAAGGTGGTGCAGGACGTGAACAAGCTGACGGACGCAAGCCGCCTACAGCTTGACGACCAGCCCATCGCGGATCGTGACCTGCCGATCCATCTGGCGGGCAAGCTCGAGATTATGCGTCGCGATCAGCGCCGCCAGCCCCGAGGCCCGCGCCAGCGCCATCAGCGTGCCGAAGACATGCTGCGCGGTCTGCGGGTCGAGGTTGCCCGTGGGCTCGTCAGCCAGCAACAGGCGCGGCCCGTTGGCAACGGCGCGGCCGATCGCGACACGCTGCTGCTCGCCGCCCGACAACTCGCCCGGCAGATGGTCGAGGCGCTCGCCGAGGCCCAGGAAGGTCAGCAATTCGGTCGCCCGCTCCTCGGCGAGACCGCGGGCGAGGCCGCGGATGCGCTGCGGCAGCACGACATTCTCCAGCGCCGTGAACTCGGGCAGCAGATGGTGGAACTGGTAGACGAAGCCGATCTCGGTGCGGCGCAGCCGCGTGCGGCCCTTGTCGTCGAGCTTGGTGGTGGCGAGCCCGCCGACGAAGACCTCGCCGGCATCGGGCTTCTCCAAGAGGCCGGCGACATGCAGTAGCGTCGACTTGCCGGTGCCGCTCGGCGCGACCAGCGCGACGACCTCGCCCGGCCAGAGCGCGAAATCGGCCTTGCGCAGCACTTCGAGCGGTGCATCGCTCTGCGGATAATAGCGCTCGACCTGGGAAAGGAAGAGCGCGGGCATTTCCTGTGCCATCGCTTTAGCCCATCCTCAGCGCTTCGACGGGGTCAAGCCGGGCAGCCTTCCAGGCCGGATAGAGCGTCGCCAGCAGCGACAGGGTCAGCGCCATCAGCACGACGCTCGTCACCTCGCTCCAGTCTATGACCGAGGGGATGTCGCTGAGGAAGCGCACCGTCGGGTCCCAGAGATTGGCCCCGGTGATCCAGTTCAGCCCGGCCATGATCGACTTGATGTTCTTGGCGAAGACGATGCCGAGGCCTAAGCCCGCCAGCGTACCGACGACGCCGATCGTCGCCCCGGTGATCAGGAAGACGCGCAGCACCGTGCCGCGCGTGCAGCCCATGGTGCGCATGATCGCGATATCGGCGGTCTTGTCCTTCACCAGCATGATCAGGCCGGAGACGATGTTCAGCGCCGCGACCAGCACGATCAGCGTCAGGATGATGAACATCACGTTCCGCTCGACTTCGAGCGCATTGAAGAAGCTGCGATTGCGCTGGCGCCAGTCGGAGAGCACGAGCGGGCGCGGCGCATCGGCCTCGATCGCGTCGCGGACGGCCTGGGTGCGGTCGGGGTTGTCGACGAAGATCTCGATGACGTTCACGTCGCCGTCGCGGTTGAAATAAGCCTGCGCCTCGTTCAGCGGCATGTAGACGAAGGTGCCGTCGAACTCGGTCATGCCGATCTCGAAGATCGCCTTGACCGGATAGGCCTTGATGCGCGGGGCCGTACCGAAGGGCGTCGAGGCGCCCTGCGGGGAAACCAGGGTCATCATGTCGCCTGCCTGGATACCCAGCGCATTGGCGAGGCGCCGGCCGATGGCGACGCCGGGCGTGCCACCGTCGAAGCCGTCGAGCGTGCCCGACTTGATATTGCCGCCGATGAAGGGAATCGCCTTGATGTCGCTCTCGCGTATGCCGCGCACCAGCACGCCGTTGTTACCCGTCTGCGAGGAGGCGAGCGCCTGGCCCTCGACCAGCGGAATCGCGAGCTTGATGCCGGGGATCTTGGCGAGCCTGGCCGCGACGCTGTCGTAATCGTCGAGCGGGCGGTCGATCGGCGTCGCGAAGATATGGCCGTTCACGCCAACGATCTTGCTGAGCAGCTCGATCCGGAAGCCGTTCATCACCGACATCACGATGATCAGCGTCGCGACGCCGAGCAGGATGCCGAGGAAGGAGAAGCCGGCAATGACCGAGACGAAGCCCTCGCGGCGGCGCGTGCGCAGATAGCGCCCGGCGAGCAGCCATTCGAATCCGGCGAAAGGCTTCGTCCCGGTCGGAACCTCGGCGCTGTCGGCGACGGCGCTCATGCGGCAGCTCCCATCAGGTGCGTCTTCATGACGGTGTCCGCCGTCACGCCGCCCTGCCCTTGAAGCGGTCGAGCGCGGCTTCCAGCGAGACGAGCTCACGCTCGCCGCCAGCGCGGCGCTTGATCTCGACCTTGCCCTCGGCCAGCCCCTTCGGGCCGACGATGATCTGCCAGGGCACGCCGATCAGGTCGGCTGTGGCGAATTTTCCGCCCGGGCGCGTGTCCGTATCGTCGTAGAGCGCGTCATAACCCTTGCCGAGCAGCGTCTTGTAGAGCTGCTCGCAGGCACCGTCCGTCGCGGCGTCGCCGACCTTGAGGTTGATGACCGCGATGTCGAAGGGCGCGATCTCCTCCGGCCAGACGATACCGGCATCGTCATGCCCGGCCTCGATCAGCGCGGCGACGAGTCGGCTCGGCCCGATGCCGTAGGAGCCGCCATGCAGCAGCACGGGCTGGCCGTCCGGCCCGGCGACGGTCGCGCCCATCGGCTCGGAATATTTCGTGCCGAAATAGAAGATATGGCCGACTTCGATGCCGCGCGCCGAGACGCGCTTGTCTTCCGGAACCGCCTCGAAGGCGGCCTTGTCATGCATTTCCTCGGTCGCGGCGTAGAGGCTCGTCCACTTGTCGAAAACGCCCTGCAGGCCGGCGACATCGTCGAAATCGGTGTCGGCGGCCGGCGTCTCGAAGTTCAGGTAGTCGCTGTGGCAGAAGACCTCGCTCTCGCCGGTCGAGGCGAGCACGATGAATTCATGGCTGAGATCGCCGCCGATCGGGCCGGTATCGGCCTTCATCGGGATCGCCTTGAGGCCCAGCCGCGTGAAGGTGCGCAGATAGGCGGTGAACATGCGGTTATAGGCGTGGCGCGCCGCATCCTTGTCGAGATCGAAGGAATAGGCGTCCTTCATCAGGAATTCGCGGCCGCGCATCACGCCGAAGCGCGGGCGGACCTCGTCGCGGAACTTCCACTGGATGTGGTAGAGATTGAGCGGCAGGTCCTTGTAGGACTTGACGTAGGAGCGGACGATCTCAGTGACCATCTCCTCGTTGGTCGGCCCGTACAGCATGTCGCGATCATGCCGGTCCTTGATGCGCAGCATCTCCTTGCCATAGGCCTCGTAGCGCCCGCTCTCGCGCCAGAGATCGGCCGACTGGATGGTCGGCATCAGGATCTCGATGGCGCCCGAGCGATTCTGCTCCTCACGGACGACGTTGCTGATCTTGTTCAGCACGCGCAGGCCCAGCGGCAGCCAGGAATAGATGCCCGCCGACTGCTGGCGGATCATGCCGGCACGCAGCATCAGCCGGTGCGAGACGATCTCGGCCTCCTTGGGCGTATCGCGCAGGAGGGGCAGGAAATAGCGGGAAAGACGCATCGGGAAACCTGTCGGAGGGCGTCGTGCAGGGCACTGCACGACGAGTCGCTTCATCTGAGAGACACCATCGCTCTCGACAAATTGCAAACCAAAATCAGCAGGAAGCGGCGGAAGATGGCGAAGTTATGTGCCTTTCGCCGAAGATCGTGCCGTCAGCTCTTGGCGAAGCGCACCTTCAGCGCGGCCAGCACGGGCGCCGGCACGAAGGGCGAGACATCCCCGCCCATCGCCGCGATCTGGCGCACCAGCGTCGCGGTAATGTAGCGCACGTCGGGCGAGGCCGGCAGGAACACGGTCTGCACGTCCGGTGCCATGGTGCCGTTCATCCCCGCCATCTGCATCTCGTAGTCGAGGTCGCTGCCGTCGCGGAGGCCGCGGATGATGATCGAGGCTCCGGCCCGGCGCGCCGCGTCGACGGCGAGATCGTCGAAGGTCACGACGTCGAGCGTCGCTCCTTTCGCCGCCAGCAATGGCCCGGCCACCGCGCGCAGCAGGTCGGCGCGGATATCGACTGAGAGCAGCGGCGTCTTGCCGGGGTGGACCCCGATCGCCAGGACGAGCCTCTCGCAGAGGCCGGCAGCGGCCGCGATGACGTCGGCATGGCCGTTGGTCACGGGATCGAAGGAGCCGGTGTAGAAAGCGATGCGTGCCATACGGCCAGCGTTAGCGGCTGGACCGGAGGACGACAAGTCTTCTCAGGGGCTTGGGGAGCCTCAGCTCAGTGGCACCAACGCGGCGAGCGCGGCAGCGCTGCCGATGATGATCGAGACGATGACCATGAGCGAGGCCGTAGCGGAGGCACGGCGGGAGCTGGCGTAGGACAGGCGGGTATCCATGAAGATAGCCTCGGCGAATCGCGGTTGACCCGGTTTCCCTTGGGTGATGCCCGGTGCGGGCGGCCCCAAGGCGAGATTTTGACGAAACGGTGACAGCGGCCGCTTGTTCCGGCTTTCGATTGCCTTTTCGAGCGCGGCAAGCCTAAACGGGCGCGCCATGCTCACTATCAACGACATCACCTACCGCCTCGGCGAACGCCTGCTGCTCGACCATACCGGTGCCGCCATCCCGGATGGCGCGCGCGTCGGCTTCGTCGGCCGCAACGGCACCGGCAAGACCACGCTGTTCAAGATCATCACCGGCGATCTCGGCACCGAGAGCGGCACGATCAGCCTGCCGCGGGGCCGGCGCATCGGCGGCGTCGCGCAGGAGGCGCCGGGCGGCCCGGAGACGCTGATCGAGGTCGTGCTCGCGGCCGATACCGAGCGCTCGGCCTTGATGACGGAAGCGGAGACCGCGACCGATCCGCACCGCATCGCCGAGATCGGCACGCGGCTTGCCGATATCGGTGCGCATTCGGCCCCAGCCCGCGCGGCGATGGTGCTGCACGGGCTCGGCTTCGACGAGGAGGCGCAGCAGCGCCCCTGCTCCGATTTCTCGGGCGGCTGGCGCATGCGCGTCGCGCTCGCCGCCGTGCTGTTCTCCGAGCCCGACCTGCTGCTGCTCGACGAGCCGACCAACTATCTCGACCTCGAAGGCACGCTCTGGCTCTACGACTACCTCGAGCGCTATCCGCACACCGTGATCGTCATCAGCCACGATCGCGAATTGCTGGACACCTCGGTCGACCACATCATGCATCTCGACCAGGGCAAGCTGACGCTCTATCGCGGCGGCTATTCCTCCTTCGAGAAGCAGCGCGCCGAGAAGCAGATGCAGCTCGCCCGCGCCAAGGAGAAGCAGGACGCCGAACGCAAGCATCTCCAGTCCTTCGTCGACCGCTTCAAGGCCAAGGCGACCAAGGCCCGGCAGGCGCAGTCACGCGTCAAGCGGCTGGAGAAGATGCAGACCATCGCCGCGATCGTCGACCGCGACGTGCAGCCCTTCTCCTTCCCCGGTCCGGAAAAGCCGCTCTCGCCGCCGATGATCGTGCTGGAGGATGCCGCCGCCGGTTATGGCGAGCGCAAGGTCTTGTCCCGCCTCAACCTCTCGCTCGCGCCCGACGACCGCATCGCGCTGCTCGGCTCGAACGGCAACGGCAAATCGACCTTCTGCAAGCTGATCGGCGGCAGGCTCGACGCCATGTCCGGCGAGATGAAGAAGTCGAGCAAGCTGGAAACGGCCTATTTCGCCCAGCACCAGCTCGACGAATTGCGGATCGAGGACACGCCGGTCGGCCATCTGCGCGACCTCATGCCGGATGCGCCGGAAGCGAAGGTCCGTTCCAAGGCGGCGCAGATCGGCTTCCCTGCGAACAAGGCCGATACGCCGGTGAAGCTGCTCTCCGGCGGTGAGAAGGCGCGCCTGATGCTGGGGCTCGCGACCTTCCATGGGCCGCATCTGCTGATCCTCGACGAGCCGACCAACCATCTCGACATCGACAGCCGCACGGCGCTGGTCACCGCGATCAACGACTATCCCGGCGCCGTCATCCTCGTCAGCCACGACCGCTTCCTGATCGAGGCCTGCGCCGACCGGCTTTGGCTCGTCGGTGGCGGGACGGTGAAGAATTTCGACGGCGACATGGACGATTACCGCACCTATGTGCTGGGCGCCGCCAAGGCCGAGAAGCGCGGCAAGCCGGCGCCGGATGCGACTGCCAAGCCCAAGGCCGACGAACGCAAGGAAGCGGCGACGAAACGGGCCGCGCAGGGGCCACTCAGGCAGAAGCTCAACCTCGCCGAGGCGCGCATCGCCAAGCTGACCGGACTGATCGAGAAGGTCGATGCGGCGCTCGCCAACGGCGCCTTTGCCCGCGATCCCGACAAGGCGATCCAGATCTCGCGCCAGCGGGCGGAGCTGTCGGAGGCGCTGGCGGCGGCGGAGGAGGAATGGCTGCTGCTCGGCGAGGAGCTGGAGAGTGCCTGAGGCGTCAGGTCTCCGGAATGCGGCGCAGCCGCGACCGGTGTGACCTACGGGCGCGGGACGCAAGCGCCGAGCCTCAGCATGGTGCCGGGCGGGCAGGTATGCGGGCCGGTGGGCTGCGAGATCGGCCGGACGGATTCGCAGCAGGCGCCGCGCACGACATAGCCGCTCGGGCAGCCGCCGGACCTTTCCATGCGGTCCTTGCCGTCTCGCGTCGGCCGGCATGAACCGGCAGCGAGCGCGTCATCGGCAGCGCCAAAGGCGACCGCGACCAACGCCGCAACGATGGCAAATCTGATCATGGGCGGCGATCTCCGATGGCGGCTATCGCCGGCGAATGGCGTGCTCGGCGGAAGCTGGCAACGGCCATCCTAGCTGGCCGGATCATACATGAACTCGCGCAGTTCCTGCGCGCAGCGGCAGGCCCGCGCGAGCTTCGCCGCCCATTTCACCGCCTCTTCGCGCGTCGGCAGCTCCAGCACCGCGAAGCCGCCATTGAGGCGGCTGCCCGGATAAATCTCCCCGGACACCGATCCATCGGCGGAGACGAGCACGGGGGCGACCGGCTCGTTGATCCCGCCGCCGAAGACATAAACGCCGGCCGCCTTGGCCTCCTCGATCACCGCATGGGAGTCGACGGAGGCGGCGTTCAGCTCCTCGTCCGGGAGCACCATCGCCTCGCTCGGAAAGGAGATGAGATATTTCGTCATGCCGCGATGATGCGTTGCAGATTGGGCGAAAACAAGCGGATGGGTCGCCGATCGCCTCGTGGCCGTCGCGACAGTAGACTATGCTGTCGACTCGGATGGCCGCTCCACCTGGCAATGAAAGACAATTCCGCCGATGAAATCGCGAGCAGCTCATGCGCTGATCGGTCTGGCTACGCTGGTCGTGCTCGCTGTGCTGTTCGGGCTCGGTTATTGGTTCAGCCGGGGGCAAGGCGACACCATCGACGTCAAGGTGGTCTTCAACGGCAAGGTCTCCGGCCTCGGCCGTGGCTCCAGCGTGCTGTTCAACGGCCTGCGCATCGGCGAGGTCCGGGACATCGACATCGAGCCGGATAATCCGCGCCAGATCTACGCCATCCTGAAGATCAGCCAATCGGCTCCGTTGCGCGTCGACACGAGCGCCCGCCTCGAAGGCCAGGGCCTGGCCGGGATCGTCGCCGTGCAGCTTCGCGGCGGCAGCCCCGCCGCTGCTCCGTTGATCGCCGGGCCAGGGCAGGCTCTTCCGACGATCATCGCGGAATCCTCCGAAAGCATCTTCGAAAAGGTCGGATCCATCGCGAAGGGCATCGATGAGGCTCTCGTCGGCATCGATGCCGCAATCCAGGCCAATGCGGGGCCCGTGACCGAGAAGATCAAATACGTGGAGAACCTGTCGGCCACGCTCAACAGCAATTCGTCCGAGGTCGACAAGTTCATGCAGAGCGTCAGCTCGGCGGCCGAATTCATCACGCCGCTTCCGGACAAGCTGAAAGACTTCAGCGAAGGTTTCATGGAGACCCTCCGATCCGTCGACAAGGATCGGGTCGCTTCAGTCATCGACGATGCCGATCAGCTTACCGCAAAACTGAGCGCTGCCGCTCCCGACATCGGCAAGACGGTGCGGAGCGTCGCCTCGATGAGCGAGAAGCTCAACAGGGCCGCCGATCAGGTCGATGGCGTGCTGAAAGGCACGCAAGCCTTCCTGACCGGTGCCGGGAGAGAAAACGGGGGAAGCGTCTTCGAAGACGTTGCCGAGGCGGCGAAATCCCTGCGCACGCTCGCAGACAATCTGGACCGGAGCTCGGCGGCGGTGGCGGCGAAGATCATCCAGTTCACGGGAAGCGGGCTGCAGAAGGTCGAAACATTCACCTCGGACGGCAGCCGCGCCCTCTCCGGCTTCGACCGTACGCTGCGCAATGTGAATCGGGACCCGCAAGGGCTGATTTTCGGGAGCAAGAACCGCATCCCGCAATATAACGGCTCGCGATAGAACAGGCGCCTGTCCGGAGAAGCCCGATGTCCGTCGCGACGATCCTCTGGCAAATCCCATTGGCTCTGGCCGGATGTTTCAGTGGCGCGTATCTCGGCCAGGAGATTCTCGGCGGCGGCGCGATCGGCTGGTCGGTCACTGGCGCGATCGTCGCGCTCTGCTGCGCCCCGCTTTTCAGGTCGCTGATGGCCCACCGAGCCCGGCGCCAAAGCCGCTAGCGTGAAGACGCGACCGCCCCCGGATCCCCCTGCCCGGGCTTGACGATCCGGCTCAGGCGGTTGTCGGTGAACATGTAGATCTCGCGGCCGCCGGGCTCGGAATAGAGCACCTGGACCTCGCGCTGGCCCTTGCCGCTTTCGCCGACCAGCACATCGGTCGGGCGCCCGCCCTTCAGCTTCACCAGTTCGCATTCGGTGATGCCGGGCGCGATCTCCTTCGGCAGCGGCCGGGTCGAAGGGTCGAGCGAGGCGCCGACGCTGCACTCACCTTCCGGCGTCAGGACCGGCTCCTGCGTCGAGATGCCGGCGCTGCCGGAGGTCGTCGTCGTCGTGGTGACGCCGCCCTTCGTCTCCGACTGGAAGGCGAAACCGCCCATATCGACCGAGCAGCCGGCAAGGGCGGCAGTGCAGAGCAACAGAACAGGCAGTCTCACGCTTTCTTCTCCCAACGGCCGGCGTCGTCCTGCTGCCAATAGCTGGCGGCATGGCCCGAGGCCCTGGCCTTCTTCCAATCCTCGCGGGCGGCAGCAAGCGCCTCGGGATCGTCACCATCGAATATCAGGACGACGCGCTCGTAGTCCTGCATTGCGTCGGGAATGCGGACCCCGTCGGCGCAGACCCGGACCTGTGCGGCATTCGGGTTATGCGCCTGCGTCGTCAGCACAATCGGATTGCTCGCCGCATCGGCCTCCAGTGCCGTGACATGCGGCAGGAAGCTTTCTTCAGCATAGGTCCAGAGGTGGTCGTCGAGCACGCTCAGCCGCTCCTGGCCGCCGACCTCGACGACGACCTTCTGGCCGCGCGACAAGGCGCGATCGAGGATCGTCGGCAGGACCTGCTCCAGCGGGCGGGACTGCAGATGGAAGAACAGGATCTCGGCCATCGAAGCCTTATATCCTAAAGGGTTGCCGGCATGTCCGCAGAAAGCGAATCAGCCCTCGTAATGGTCGGCGACCAGCCGGTCGAGCAGGCGCACGCCCCAGCCCGGCCCCCAGGAGCGGTTGATCTCGGAATTCGCGGCGGCCATTCCGGTTCCCGCGATGTCGAGATGCGCCCAGGGCGTGTCGTCGACATGGCGCTGCAGGAACTGCGCCGCGGTGATCGAGCCGCCATAACGACCGGCAGAGTTCTTCATGTCGGCGAATTTCGAATCGATCATCTTGTCGTAGGCCTTGCCGAGCGGCATGCGCCAGACCGTCTCGCCGGTGGCGATGCCGGCCGCCGTCAGGCGGGCGGAGAGCTCGTCGTCGTTGCTGAACAGGCCGGCATTCTCCTGCGCCAATGCAACGAGAATAGCGCCGGTCAACGTCGCCAGATTGATCATGAAGCGCGGCTCGAAGCGCTCCTGCGTGTACCAGAGCACATCCGCCAAAACGAGGCGGCCTTCCGCATCGGTATTGATGATCTCGATGGTCTGGCCGGAGAGCGAAGTCACGATATCACCGGGGCGCTGGGCGTTGCCGTCAGGCATGTTCTCGACGAGGCCGATCACGCCGATCGCGTTGACCCTGGCCTTGCGGCCGGCCAGCGCCTGCATCAGGCCGACGACGCAGGCCGCGCCCGCCATGTCGCCCTTCATGTCCTCCATGCCGGCGCCCGGCTTCAGCGAGATGCCGCCGGTGTCGAAGGTCACCCCCTTGCCGACGAACGCGACCGGCTGCGCATCTTTCTTTGCACCGTTCCAGCGCATGACGACGACGCGGCTTTCGCGGCGCGAGCCCTGGCCGACGCCGAGCAGAGCGCGCATGCCGATCTTCTTCAGCGCCTTCTCGTCGAGGATCTCGATCTCGACGCCCAGCTTCTCGAGCTTGGCGGCACGGTCGGCGAACTCTTCCGGATAAAGAACGTTCGGCGGCTCGTTGACGAGGTCACGCGCCTGGATCACGCCGGCAGCGATGGCGTCAGTCGTCTTCAGAGCCTTTTTCAACGGCGAGGGATCGGCGGCGCGCAGCGTGACCGTCAGCGGCTCGGCCTCATCCTTGTCCTTGCTCTTGGTCTTGTAGCGGTCGAAGGCATAGGTCCGCAGCCGAAGGCCGAGCGCGATATCGGCGGCCTGCTTCGCCTCGAGCGCGCCTTCAGGCAACGCGAGAATGATTTCGGCGCTGCGGCCGGCGCCGAGCCGGCCGGCGATGACGCCGCCCAGCTTGACGAAATCCAGCTTGGTGCGCTCGTCCTCAGGCCCGACGCCGACGACGATCAGGCGCTCATAGGAGGCACCTTCCGGCGACGGCAGCGTCAGCCCGGCCAGGGCCTTGCCCTTGAAACGCTCGGCGGCGGCGGCCCGGGTCAGCAGCGCCTGCGCGCCCTCACCCGCCCATTCCTGCGCCGCGTCGGGCACGGCAAGCCGGTCCGAGACGAGGATCACCAGATCCTGCCCTTCGACGGCATCCAGGGCTTTGATCTCGAGCTTCAGGCGCTGCGACATGATCCGCTCACAATCTTGCGAAAATGACAGGGGAAGGACAATTGACGGCAGAGGGCAAACGATTCCCGTTTGCGCCATGGTCGCGCCTATACCATAGGGTGTGTCCGACGAACCACCTCGGGGAGCGCCTTGCTCTCCTTCTCCGGAAACGACGCGTGCTTCTCAACCGCCTCGATCGCTACATCCTGAAGATCGCGGCGGTGGCGGCGATCGTGCTCCTGCTCGGCCTGACCGGCGTGATCTGGGTCACGCAGGCCCTGCGCGAGGTCGATCTCATCACCGGCAAGGGCCAGACGGTCCTGATCTTCCTGACCGTGACGCTGCTTTCGCTGCCGGCCCTGCTCGCCGGCATCGCGCCGGTCGCGCTGTTCATGTCGACGCTCTACACGCTGAACCGGCTCAACGGGGATTCCGAGCTGATCGTGATGAACGCCGCCGGCGTGGCGCCGCAGCGCATCACGCGGCCCTTCATCGTGCTGACGATCGCGACCTCGCTGATCGTCGCCTGGATGACGATCTCGGTGATGCCGGCGAGTTTCCGCATGCTGCGCGACCTGATCACGCTGATCCGCGCCGATTTCGTCGCCAACGTGGTCAAGGAAGGCCAGTTCGTCTCGCTCGATTCCGGTGTGACCTTCCATTATCGCGAGAAGGCCGGCGACTCGCTGGTCGGCATCTTCATGCAGGATCGGCGCGACCCATCGCAGCCCTCGATCTATCTCGCCGAGCGCGGCCGAACGGTCGAGGCCGAGGGCCAGAGCTTCCTGATGCTGGAAAAGGGCACGATCCAGCGCGAGGCCAAGAACACCAGCACGACCTCGATCATCTCGTTCGAGCGCTATGCCCTGAACCTGTCGGCGCTCACAGGCGACGCCAGCGGCGGCCCTGGCGAGGGCGACGGCGACAAGGTGATCTACAAGCCGCGCGAGCGCTCGACCTGGGAGCTGCTCCGGCAGGACACCAACGAAGCCTATTACAAGATCCAGGAAGGCCGCTTCCGGGCCGAGCTGCACAACCGGCTCTCGTCGCCGCTCTATCCCCTCGCCTTCATGTTGATCGCCTTTGCCGCCATCGGCGAGGCGCGCACCACCCGCCAGGGCCGCGCGCTGGCGATCCAGTCGGCGATCATGATCGTCGGAGCGACCCGCATCGCGGCCTATGCGGCCTGGACCGCGAGCGTGCGCTCGCCCTTTGCTGCCGCGCTGCTCTACATCCTGCCGATCCTCGCCATCATCCTGGCGACAGGCTTCATCTTCTACGGCGCACGGATCCAGCCAATACTGGCCCGTCTCGTCGCTCCCCTCACCACGCCGCTGGTCAATCTCGCGGCCCGTTTCCGGCGCGCCTGATGCTGCTGTTCACGACCTTCGGCCGCTATCTGACCAGGCGCTTCGCGCGCGCCATCGTCGGCGTCTTCAGCACGTTCTTCTTCCTGATCGGGACGCTCGATTTCGTCGAGCTGATGCGACGCGCCGGCGATTCCCCGATCGCGACGACGCCGCGCATCGTCCAGCTCGCGCTGTTCCGGGCTCCGGCCGTCGCCGAGCAGATCTTCCCTTTCGCCGCGCTGTTCGGCGGCATGTTCGCGCTGCTGACGCTGAGCCGGAAGCTCGAGCTCGTCGTCGCCCGCTCGGTCGGCGTCTCGGCCTGGCAGTTCCTGCAGCCGGCCGCGGCGGTCGCAGGGGTCCTCGGGCTGATCTCGATCATGATCTACAATCCCGTCGCGGCCGAGCTGAAGCGCAAGGCCACGGCGCTCGAGACGCGCCTGTTCGTCCGCTCCGGAGGCAAATCCGCCCTCTCCAAGGAAATCTGGCTGCGGCAGCGCAGCGTCGACGGCCAGGCGATCATCCGCGCCGCGGGCGCCCTGCCCGACGAGGACGGATTGTCGCAGGTCGCGTTTTTCATCTTCAATCCGAACGGCAGCTTCAAGGAGCGAATCGACGCCCGGCAGGCCCTGCTGCGCCCGGGGCACTGGGAGCTCGCCGATGCACGCACGACCTCCGCCACGGAAGAGCCACAGAGCTATAAGAGCTACGTGCTCGCCACGACGCTGGAGCCGGAACAGATGCGCCAGAGCTTCACCCCACCCGACGCGGTGGGCTTCTGGTCGATGCCGGCCGTGATCGACCGGACGCAGCGCGCCGGTCTCGACACGACCCCCTATGAGCTGCGTTATCAGTCGCTTATGGCGCGTCCGCTGCTGCTGATCGCGATGGTGCTCGTGGCCGCATCCGTTTCCTTAAGATTTTTCAGGTTTGGTGGTGTGACCAGACTGGTGATAGGTGGCGTCGCTGCGGGGTTCGTGCTCTATGTGGCGACACAACTGTCGGAGGAACTCGGATCGTCGGGAATCGTCAATCCGATCGTCGCGGCGTGGTTGCCTGCAGCATTGGGGGCAATGCTGGGAGCACTCGCCCTCCTCCATCAGGAAGATGGGTGAAACGTACTGTGCCTATGGTTAATTTCGAGTTTACGAGATGGGTCCAGGAGTGAACCGGCTAGCGCGCTTTGCTGCGGCGACGGCTCTCGCCTCCAGCCTGGCCTATCTGCTGGCCGGGCCGGCCTATGCCCAGAATCGGGCGGCCGGCACGCAGCCCAAGCCTGCGACCACGGCTGCGGCGAAGCCGCAGGACCGGATGGTCGTCGATGCGCGTGAACTCGTCTACGACAACGACAAGAAGACGGTCGCGGCCGTCGGCGACGTCCAGATCCTGTATCAGGGCCGGACGATCGAGGCCGATCGCGTCATCTACGACCAGGGCAACAAGCGGGTCACCGCCATCGGCAAGGCCCGGATCACCGAAGCCAACGGCACGGTCATCACCGGCGACAAGTTCAACCTGACGGACGATTTCCGCGACGGCTTCATCGACTCGCTGCGCGTCGTGAATCCGGACAAGACCCGCTTCTCGGCCCCCCGCGCCGAGCGGACGGATGGCGAGACCTTCGTCTTCGACAAGGGCATCTACACGGCCTGCGAGCCCTGCAAGGACAATCCCGAGCGACCGCCGCTCTGGCAGGTCCGCGCCGCGCGGATCATCCACAAGAAGTCCGAGCAGACGATCTATTACGAGGATGCCCGGGTCGAGTTCGCCGGCATCCCGATGGCCTACATCCCATACATGTCCGGCCCGGATTCGACGGTGAAGCGCAAGTCCGGCTTCCTGTCGCCGCGCTTCATCAACACCTCGGCGCTCGGCTACGGCGTCGGCCTGCCCTATTTCCTCAACCTGGCGCCGAATTACGACCTGACGTTCACGCCGACCTATTTCAGCCGCCAGGGCTTCCTCGGCCAGGTGGAATGGCGGCATCGGCTGGTCAACGGTTCCTACGCGATCCGGGCCTCCGGCATCTTCCAGCAGGACAAGGACGCTTACCTGGCGAGCCCGCTCGGCCCGCGCGACAAGGAATTCCGCGGTTCGGTGGAGACGAACGGCAAGTTCTTCATCAACCCGCGCTGGAGCGTCGGCTGGAACGCCTCGATGTCGACGGATCGCTGGTTCTACAAGAACTACCGCATCCGCAACGAGAGCCTCAGCGCCACGACCTATCTGCAGGAATCGATCTCGACGGCCTATCTGAACGGCCAGAGCGAGAGCGCCTGGTTCGACCTGCGCGGCTATTATTTCCAGCCCCTGAACTATCAGGACTGGCAGAAGCAACAGCCCATCGTGCTGCCGGTGCTGGACTACGACAAGCGCGTCCACAAGCCGTCCTTCCTCGGCGGCGAGCTCTCGTTCAACGTCAACATCACCAGCCTGACGCGCGACACGGCCGCCTTCTCGGAGCTGCCGCAGCAGAAGAGCTACCTGATCAGAACGCCGAGCTATTCGCTCTATGACGGCTGCGCCGTCTACGACAAGAACCACTGCCTCGTGCGCGGCCTTGCCGGCAATGTCTCGCGTGCGACCGCCCAGGTCGCCTGGCGGCGCAACTTCATCGACCCGCTGGGGCAGATGTGGACGCCCTATGCCTCGGTGCGCGCCGACGTCTTCTCGATCAACCCCGACACCAGCGGCCTCATCAATTCGCGCGTCTCGACGATCGCCGACACCTCGGACGAGGTCTTCGGCCGGGTGATGCCGGCGATCGGCCTGATGTACCGCTACCCGTTCGTCGCCAAGACCGGCTGGGGCACCCATATCATCGAGCCGGTGGCGCAGATCGTCGCGCGGCCGAACGAGACGAACAGCCTGCGCGTCGCCAACGAGGATGCGCAAAGTCTGGTCTTCGACGCCAACAACCTGTTCGAGTGGAGCGGCAAGTTCTCCGGCTTCGACCGCGTCGAGGGCGGGACCCGCGCGAATGTCGGAGCGCTCTATACCGGGCGCTTCGGCCAGGAAGCCTTCGCCAACCTGCTCATCGGCCAGTCTTACCAGCTCGGAGGGCGGAATTCCTTCGCCGGTGGCGACCTGATCAATACCGGCCTGAACTCCGGTCTGGAGACCCGCAATTCCGACTATGTCGCCCGCGCCCAGCTCTCGCCGTTCAAGGGCTTCTTCCTGACCGGCGCGACGCGCCTCAATTCGACGACCTTCGAAGCCCAGCGGATCGACGCCGCCGCGACCTATTCCAACAGCATCATCTCCGCTTCGGTCGGTTACGGCCGCTACGAGCCCCAGCCCGATCTCGGCATCTCGCGCCGCCGCGAGGGCCTGTCGCTCAACGGCTCGCTCAAGGTCGCCGAGAACTGGCGCCTGCGGGCCGGCGTGCTGTTCGATCTCGACAAGTATAAATACGATCGCGAGCGCTACCGGGACGCTTATGCGGCCTACGCGGCGGCTCCCGCGGCATCCGCTGTCCCGATCTATCCCAACAGCGGGCCGTTCCAGACCGCCTCGACCTCGTTCGGCATCAACTACACCGACGAGTGCACGGTCTTCGACATCAGCTATTCGCAGAGCTATGCCGACCGCCAGGCCGGGTCGACGAAGGATACGCGCACGGTCATGTTCCGCCTCGAACTGCGCACGCTGGGCGAGATCAGCTACTCGCAGAACCTTGGCGGGGCCTCCTCGTCGAGCGACGGCGTCACCTCGTCGAACTAGTCGTACCGGCCCGAAGCGACGGGCCGGATTCTTCTTCAAGGCGCGGAGTTCGTCTTGCCGGCCAAGCCGCTCGCATTGACACAGGGCGACCCGGCCGGCATCGGGCCGGAACTGACGCTTCGCGCCTGGCTGGAGCGCCGCGAACGCGCGGTGCCCGCATTCGCCTGTATTGGCGACCCCGATCACCTCGCCCGTATCGCCGAGCGGCTTGGATGGACCGTGCCGCTGCATATCTGCGACTGGCGCAATGCCGGGGCTGCCTTTGCCGATGCGTTGCCGGTGATTCCGCTCGCTTCCGGGGCTGGCACCGTCGTTCCCGGCAAGCCTGATCCGGCGACAGCCGCAAGCACGATCGGCTCCATCGACCGGGCGGTCGCCGCGGCCTATGCTGGCGAAGCCGCGGGCGTCGTGACCAATCCGATCGCGAAATCAGTGCTTTACAAGGCCGGCTTCAAGCATCCCGGCCATACGGAATATCTGGCGCATCTGGCTGCGCAGGGTGGTGTCACGCCGCGCCCGGTGATGATGCTCTGGTGCGAGGACCTCGCTGTCGTGCCGGTGACGATCCACGAGCCGCTGCGCCGCGTGCCCGAGCTTCTGACCACGGCGTTGATCGTCGAAACCGGCCGGATCGTCGCCGCCGAGCTGCGCAGCCGGTTCGGCATCGCCCGGCCACGACTGGCGATCAGCGGGCTCAATCCCCATGCCGGCGAAGACGGCACGATGGGCCATGAGGACGAGGGCGTCGTCGCGCCCGCCATCGCCCAATTGCGGACCGAGGGCATCGACGCGCGCGGCCCCTATCCGGCCGACACGATGTTCCATGCCCGCGCGCGGGCCGGCTACGACGCGGCGCTGGCGATGTATCACGACCAGGCCCTGATCCCGATCAAGACGATCGCCTTCGACGACGGCGTCAACGTCACGCTCGGCCTGCCCTTCATCCGGACCTCGCCGGACCATGGCACGGCCTTCGACATCGCAGGCCAGGGCATCGCGCGGCCGGACAGCCTCTGCGCCGCCCTGAAGCTCGCCGCCCGGATGGCCGAGCGCACTGTCACGGACACCGCTTCATGAGCCAGATCGACGACCTGCCGCCGCTGCGCGAGGTGGTGGAGCGCCATGGGCTGATGGCGCAGAAGGCGCTCGGCCAGAACTTCCTGTTCGATCTCAACCTGACGAGCCGGATCGCGCGCGCAGCCGGGCCGCTGGACGGCCAGACGGTGGTCGAGATCGGCCCCGGCCCCGGCGGGCTGACGAGGGCATTGCTGGCCAACGGCGCCGACCGCGTCATCGCGATCGAGCGCGACCGGCGCTGCCTGCCGGCGCTCGCCGAGATCGCGGCGCATTATCCGGGGCGCCTGGAGGTCATCGACGGCGACGCGCTCGCGGTCGACCTGTCGCCCCATCTCGGTGGCGGGCGGGCGCGGATCGTCGCCAACCTGCCCTATAATATCGGCACGCCATTGCTGGTCGGCTGGCTCAGCCTCGAACCCTGGCCGTCCTGGTGGGATTCCCTGACGCTGATGTTCCAGCGCGAGGTCGCCGAGCGCATCGTCGCGACGCCGGATGAGCGCGCCGATTACGGCCGGCTTGCCGTGCTCTCGAACTGGCGCTGCGAGACGAAGATCCTGTTCGACGTGCCGCGCAGCGCCTTCGTGCCGCCGCCGAAGATCACCTCGTCGATCGTGCAATTGATCCCGCGCCCGCAACCGGAGCCCTGCGACCGGCGCCTGCTGGAGCGGGTGACGCTGGCGGCCTTCGGCCAGCGCCGCAAGATGATCAGGCAGAGCCTGAAGGCCGTGCTGCCCGATCCCGCCCCGATCATCGCGGCCGCCGGCCTCGACGAGACGGCGCGCGCCGAGGAGATACCGGTCTCGGGCTTCGTCAGGCTGGCGAACGCGCTGGCCGCGCAGCGCTGATCAGGGCAGCTCTTCAGTCAGAAGCTGGTCGACGAAGTCGTTGAGGCCGACCGCGCGGCTGCGCTTCAGGCGCTCGGCCGTCAGGATCGCCTTGATCGACTCATAGGCCGCCTGGAGATCGTTGTTGACGATGACGTAATCGTACTGGTTCCAGCGCGCGATCTCGTCACGGGCATTGGCGAGACGCTTGACGATGACCTCCTCGGCATCCTCGGCGCGGCGGATCAGGCGCGAGCGCAGCTCCGCCATCGAGGGCGGCAGGATGAAGATGGTGACGACGTCGGCCCGCGCCTTCTTGACGATCTGCTGGGTGCCCTGCCAATCGATGTCGAACAGCACGTCGCGCCCGGCCGCCAGCGAGGCCTCGACCTCCTTGCGCGGCGTGCCGTAGCCATTGCCGTGGACCTCAGCCCATTCCAGCAGGTCATTGTGCTGGCGCATGGTGTCGAAGGCTGCGCGATCGATGAAGCGGTAATGCACGCCCTCGATCTCGGACGGGCGCTTGGCGCGGGTCGTCACCGAGATCGAGAGGTCGAGGTTGTTCTCGCTCTTGAGATTGCGGGTGAGCGTCGTCTTGCCCGCGCCGGAAGGCGAGGACAGGATCAGCATGAGGCCGCGGCGGGCCGGGTGAAGGGTCTCGGCAGCCATCCGGCTCACTCCACGTTCTGGACCTGCTCGCGCATCTGGTCGACGACCGTGCGGAGCTCGAGCCCGATGCGCGACAGGCCGGGATCATTGGCCTTGGCGCAGAGCGTCGAGGCCTCGCGGCCGAATTCCTGCGAGAGGAAGTCGAGCTTGCGGCCAATCGGCCCACCCTTGGTCAGCAATTCCCGCAAAGCCGCGACATGGGCCTGCAACCGGTCGATCTCCTCGCGGATATCGGCACGCACGGCGATCAATGCCGCTTCCTGATGGAGGCGCTGCGGATCGAAGCCGTTATTCGCCCCGAGCAGGGCCTCGACCTGAGCTGCGATCCGGGCGCGGATCGCCTCAGTGCTGCGGGCGGGGTGCCCCTCCGCCTCGCCGGCGAGGCGGGCGATGGTTTCGAGATGGCCGAGGACGATCGCTTCGAGCGCGCGCCCTTCGGCGGCCCGCGCTTCCTTCAAGGCATCCGTGACGGCTGCGAGGCCGGCAAGGGCCGGGGCCTCGACCGCGCCGAGCGCGTCCTGCGCCTCGTCGGCATAGTCGACGACGCCGCGGATGCCGAGCAGCCCGTCATAGGATGGCGGATTGATGCCGGCGGCCGGCGGCAGCCTTTCGACGGCCTCGAGCAGCGCGGCCAGGACGGCCTCGTTGACGCGCGGGCGCGGCGGACCGGCATCGCTGGTGACGGCAAGGTTGACGTGAAGCGTTCCGCGCGAGAAGGCGGCGCCCAGCTTCTTGCGAGCGGCCTCGGCGAGGACCTCGAAGCCGGGCGGGACACGGACACGCAAATCGAGCCCACGCCCGTTGACGCTGCGGATTTCCCAGGCCCAGCCATGGACTCCGGCCGTTCCCGCCGCGCGGGCAAAGCCCGTCATGCTTTCGATGGACATTGCCCCTGCCGCCTTCATTCAAGATCGGCGGGACCGTAGTGGCGCGCATCCATGACAGCAAGCGGGCTGCCGCCGGAAAATGGGGATTGCGAGCCTTCCGGGGCCTGCAACTCAGGGCTTGAGCTGCGGCACCTGCTTGGGCGAGTTCAGGTCGAAGCTCTTGTTGAGCAGCGGATCCCGCGTCGTGCCTTCCGAAGCGTCGAAGGCGCGGGCGCGTGTTCCCGCAATCGCACCGGTCGGCTGGGCGACGGGGACGCCAGCGGAGCCGGTATTGTCGGCTGCGGGCTGCGTCGTGGCCGGCGCCTCGGTGCGGTTGTCGGGACCGGCCGGCGGCTCGACCTTGTCGACGGCCTCGGCCGGCGGCTTGCCGCCCTGCTGCTGCGTCCGCGTCGTCTCGATCTGGCGCCAGCGTCCGACATTGCGGTTGTGCTGCTCCAGCGTCTCGGCGAAGGCGTGGCCGCCGCTGCCGTCGGCGACGAAGTAGAGATCCTTGGTCCGCGAGTGGTTGACCACCGCCTCCATGGCGGCGCGACCGGGATTGGCGATCGGCCCCGGCGGCAGGCCGTTGATGACATAGGTGTTGTAGGGCGTCGCCTGCGTGATCTCGCTGCGCTGGATCGGCCGGCCGAGCGTGCCCTTGCCACCGACGAGGCCGTAGACGATCGTCGGGTCGGATTGCAGCCGCATCTTCTGGTTCAAACGGTTGATGAAGACGCCGGCGACGCGCGGCCGCTCATCGGCGCGCCCGGTCTCCTTCTCGACGATGGAGGCGAGGATGACGAGTTCCTCGGGTGTCTTGATCGGGAGATCAGCGGGCTTGCGCAGCCAAATGCTCTTCAAGATCGCATTCTGGCTCCGCCCCATCTGATCGATGATGCCCTTCCGCGAAAAACCGCGCGGGAAGCGATAGGTGTCGGGCAGGATCGAGCCCTCCTTCGGCACCTGTGCGATCTCGCCGGTCAGGAGGTCGTTGTTGCGCAGTCGCTCGACGACCTGCTCGCTCGTCAACCCCTCGGGAATGGTGATCGAATGCTCGACCACCTTGCCGCTCGAGATGATGTCGAGGATCTCCTGGGGGCTGATACGCGCCTTGAACAGGTACTCGCCGGCCTTGAGCTTGTGCCAGTCACCGCCGACGACGGCGGCGACGCGGAACGAAAGCGGGTGCTCGATCAGCCCCTCGCGCTGCAACAGTTCGGCGATCTCGGTGAGCCCGCTCTCCCTGGGGATGATCACGGCCCGGTCGCTGGCCAGCGGCCCCGGCGCCTTGCTCTGGTTCGAGACGACGGCGATCCCGGCGCCGACCACGCCGGCGCCGACGAGCGCAACCGTGAACAGCCCGCTCAGCATCGACAGGAAAGGGCTGCGCCGGCGGCGGCGGACCTTCGGCGGCGGCGCGGGAGGCGCTACGGGCTTGAGGGCCTCGCTCGGACTCTTCGGGGCGACGCGGGGCGTATCATTCACGATCAGGACGCTCGCAGCACGGGGGTGATGATCTCGGCACGGTGCAAACTGGACCGCGCCTGCCGGAGTGGGCATGCAGCCGCACTCAGTCGGGCGACGGCATTAGAGCCGGTTTCGGTGCGGCTGTGAACGCGGAATCACGCATTCAGCCGCAGTCGTCGCCAACTCTACCCAAGATTATGGCGAAACCGCGCTGTTTCGCAGCGGTTCAATGCTCGGGCCTGTAGCGCCGCATCACCAGCGAGGCATTGGTGCCGCCGAAACCGAAGGAGTTCGACAGGGCGTAATCGATCTCGCGCTTGCGGGCGACATGCGGCACCAGGTCGATCTCGGTCTCCACCGAAGGATTGTCGAGATTGATCGTCGGGGGCGCGGTCTGGTCGCGGATGGCGAGCACGGTGAAGATCGCCTCGATCGCACCGGCGGCGCCGAGCAGATGGCCGGTCGCCGACTTGGTCGACGACATCGACGGACGCCTCGAGGCATTGGCCAGCAACCGCTCGACGGCGCGCAATTCGATCTCGTCGCCGAGCGGCGTCGAGGTGCCGTGGGCATTGATATAGTCGAGGTCGGACGCCGTGATGCCGGCGCGATCCAGCGCGGCCTGCATGCAGCGATAGGCGCCGTCACCATCCTCGGAGGGCGAGGTGATGTGATAGGCGTCGCCGGACATGCCGTAACCGACGATTTCGGCATAGATATGCGCGCCGCGGGCAAGCGCGTGCTCGAGTTCCTCGAGCACGACGACACCGGCGCCCTCGCCCATCACGAAGCCGTCGCGATCCTTGTCATAGGGGCGCGAAGCCTTTTCGGGCGTATCGTTGAAACCGGTCGAAAGCGCGCGGCAGGCGCAGAAGCCGGCAATGCCGATGCGGTTCACCGCGGATTCGGCGCCGCCTGCGATCATGACCTCGGCATCACCCAGCGCGATCATGCGGGAGGCGTCGCCGATCGCATGCGCACCGGTCGAACAGGCGGTCACGACGGCATGATTCGGGCCTTTCAGCCCGTGCTCGATCGAGACATAACCCGCCGCCAGATTGCTCAGGCGGCCGGGAATGAAGAAAGGCGAGAGGCGGCGCGGGCCGCGCTCCTTGAGCAGGAGCGAAGCCTCGTAGATGCCGCCCAACCCGCCGATACCGGAGCCGATGGCGACGCCGGTGCGGGTCTGATCCTCGTAGCTTTCCGGCTTCCAGCCGGCGTCCTGCAACGCCTGCGTGGCCGCCGCCATGGCGAAGACGATGAAATCATCGACCTTGCGCTGCTCCTTCGGCTCCATCCACTGATCGGGATTGAAGGTCCCGTCGCTGCCGTCACCCCGTGGGATGTTGCAGGCGATCCGCGCCGGCAGATCGCTGGCGTCGAAGGATGTGATGGGGCCGGCGCCGCTGGCACCGGCAAGAAGGCGCGACCAGGTCGGCTCGACGCCGCATGCAAGCGGCGTCACCATGCCGAGCCCGGTTACGACAACACGCCGCATCGGATAACTGCGAGAAGCCATGGCTCTTTCTGCGTAGACCAACCCTTAAGGTCGATCAGGCGCTCTTCGACGACAGGAACTTGACGGCGTCGCCGACGGTCACGATCGTCTCGGCGGCATCGTCCGGGATCTCGACCCCGAACTCTTCCTCGAAGGCCATCACGAGCTCGACGGTGTCGAGGCTGTCCGCGCCCAGGTCCTCGATGAAGTTGGCGCCGTCGACGACCTTGTCGGCCTCGACGCCGAGGTGCTCGACCACGATCTTCTTCACGCGCTCGGCAACATCGCTCATGGGTCTCTTCCTTAGACTTTGAAACTGAAAACGCATCGCAGGGGTGCGACGCGGTGGAGGAATCTCATTCCGAGCCGCCGCGCCACCTGGAGGGGGCCCGCGATCCGGAAAGCTTGAAGCCTGCACAAACGCAACAACCGAGGTTTCGTCAAGTCCCCTCGGAACGCCCGGCGGCAGCGAGACGGCGCTAGTTAACATACCCTTTACGGACTGGCGAGAGCGCTTCCAGCTTATCAAAGCCGATCCGGAATGGGCGCTAACGCCCCTAGATCATTGCCATTCCGCCGTTGACGTGCAGCGTCTGCCCGGTCACGTAGCCGGCCTCCGTGCTGGCGAGAAAGGCGACGGCCGCGGCCACATCCGCGCCCTCACCCAGCCGCCCCATCGGCACGTCGGAGAGGATGCCCTCGCGCTGCTTGTCGTTGAGCGCCTGGGTCATCGGCGACTCGATGAAGCCCGGCGCGACCACGTTGACGGTGATGTTGCGGCTCGCGACCTCGGCTGCGAGCGCCTTGGACATGCCGATCAGGCCCGCCTTGGCGGCGGCGTAGTTGCCCTGGCCGGGATTGCCCATCGTGCCGACGACGGAGCCGATCGCGACGATTCGGCCGTAGCGGCGGCGCATCATCGACTTCACCGCGGCGCGCGACAGCCGGAAGGCCGCGGTGAGGTTGACCGCGAGCACGCTGTCCCAGTCCTCGTCCTTGAGCCGGATGAACAGGTTGTCGCGGGTGATGCCGGCATTGTTGACGAGAATGTCGAGCCCGCCAAGCTTCTCCTCGGCAGTCGGCACGAGCGCCTCGACCGAATCCTTGTCGGAGAGATTGCAGGGCGCGATCACGACGCGCTCGCCGAGCTCGGCCGCCAGCGCTTCGAGCGCTTCCGCGCGCGTTCCGGAGATCGCGACGCTGGCACCCTGCGCATGCAGTGTCCGGGCGATGGCGCCGCCGAGGCCGCCTGTCGCGCCGGTCACCAGGGCCTTGCGGCCGGTCAGATCAAACATGTTCGCTCCCCTTGTTCGGCATCCTGCCGCTGCAGCCCGTCCCGGGTTTCTGCACTTATTCCTTGCGGGCCTTCCAGGCCGCAACGTCATCGGCCGTGCCGATCGAGACCGGCGCCGCGCCTGCGACGATACGCTTGACGAGCCCGGCCAGCACCTTGCCGCTGCCGGCCTCGACGAAATCGGTGACGCCAGCGGCCGCCATCGCCTGCACGCATTCGCGCCAGCGCACCGTACCGGTGACCTGTGCGACGAGCGAAGCCCGGATCGCATCGGGGTCGCTCAGCGGCGCGGCACCGACATTGGCGACGACCGGCACCACCGGCGCCTGCATCGCGACCTTGGCGAGCGCGTCGCGCATGGCGTCGGCGGCCGGCTGCATCAGGGCGCAATGGAACGGCGCGGAAACCGGCAGCAGCATGGCGCGCTTCACGCCGCGCTCGCCGGCCAACACGATGGCGCGGTCGATCGCGGCCTTGGCGCCGGAGAGCACGACCTGACCGCCGCCATTGTCGTTGGCGGCTTCGCAGACTTCACCCTGCGCTGCGGCCGTGGCGATCTCGCGGGCGAGATCGAGCTCGGCACCGAGCAGCGCCGCCATCGCGCCCTGCCCCGCCGGCACGGCCTTCTGCATGGCGTCGCCACGAATGCGCAGCAGGCGGGCGGCATCGCCGATCGAGAAGGTCCCGGCCGCGGCCAGCGCCGAATACTCGCCGAGCGAATGACCGGCGACGAAGGCTGAATCGCGCTTCAGGTCGAGCCCGGCTTCGCTTTCCAGAACCCGCACCACCGCGAGGCTCACCGCCATCAGCGCCGGCTGGGCATTGGCCGTCAGGGTCAGCTCCTCGGAAGGCCCTTCCCACATCACGGCCGAGAGCTTCTGCGACAGCGCCGCATCGACCTCGTCGAAGACCGCCTTCGCGACGGCGAAGTTCTCGGCCAGGCTCTTGCCCATGCCGACGGCCTGCGAACCCTGGCCCGGAAAGATGAAGGCTGTGGTCATGTGCGGAACGCCTCGTTCTTCACTACTTATGTATTATGACGGGGCTGTCACATCGGTTTAGCGGCCAAGTCAAGCACAACGCCCATCTTTTCCGCCCGACAGACGCTCGTCCACACGAGATTCCGGTTGCCACGACGCACCGGACACTGTAACCACCGCCTCCTGCTTGTTCGGCCGGAGGCTGAACGGATGGCGCTTGCCCGCAAGGAAGAGCGCAGGTTCTTCGGAACCGTCATCCCGTGTCTCCGCCTTCGATGAAATCCTGTCGGGCCTTATCCAGGGCTCGGAGGGCTCCGCGCCGGGCGAAGCAGGGTGAAACAAGGAAGGCCACATATGGCATTGTACGAGCATGTGCTGCTCGCGCGGCAGGATGTCAGCGCGCAGCAGGTCGAAGCTCTTGTCGAGCAGTTCAAGGGCGTGATCGAAGCGAATGGCGGCGCCATCCGCAAGGTCGAGTACTGGGGCGTCAAGTCCCTCGGCTACCGCATCAAGAAGAACCGCAAGGCGCATTACACGCTGCTGAACATCGAGGCTCCCTCCGCCGCCGTGCTGGAGATGGAGCGCCAGATGCGCATCAACGAGGACATCCTGCGCTTCATGACCATCAAGGTCGAGGAGCTCGAGGAAGGTCAGTCGGCCATGCTGCAGAAGCGTGACCGCGACGACCGTCCTGAGCGTGGCGGCGACCGTTTCGACCGCGGCCCGCGCCGTGATCGTCCGCGCCGTGACGACGAAGCGACCGAAACCGCCGAAGCGGAGGCCTGAGAATGTCGACTGCATCCGCTGGCGCCCGCCGCCCCTTCTTCCGCCGCCGCAAGTCCTGCCCCTTCTCGGGCGAAGGCGCCCCGAAGATCGACTACAAGGACGTGCGCCTGCTCTCGCGCTACATCTCCGAGCGCGGCAAGATCGTTCCGTCCCGCATCACGGCGGTCTCCGCCAAGAAGCAGCGCGAGCTCGCCCAGGCGATCAAGCGCGCCCGCTTCCTCGGCCTGCTGCCCTACGTCATTCGCTGATCCGTTCATTCGGTTCCGGCACACGATAAATCCCGGAGGCGTACCTTTCGCCTCCGGTTCTCGCTTTCAAGATCAACCAGTCGCCCGTCGGTGAAACTCCCTCGGGTTCGTTGAGGCCAGAAGCCTCTCACCCTGCCGAGCCCACAAGGCTTGCGAGCAGCGGGACAGCAGGACGGACTAAAATGATTCCGATTGTCGGCATCGGCGCGGGCCTCGTTTCGGCCCTGCTCTTCTCAGTGGTGATCACCGGATCGCCGCTGGCTGCCCTGCTGTATTCGGCCGCTCCCCTCCCGATCTTCATCGCATCGCTGGGCTGGAACCACCGCTCCGGGCTGTTCGCCACGGTGGCCGGTGCGCTCGCCGTCGCGGTTGCGCTGGCTCCGACCGGCGGCATCGCCTTTGCCCTGATCATCGGCCTGCCGGCCTGGTGGATCGCCTATCTCGCCCTGCTCGCCCGCGGCGACATCGAGGGCCGGGTCGAGTGGTATCCGCTCGGCAACCTCTTGCTCTGGATCGCTGCCACCGCGGCGCTCGCGACCGTCGGCAGCGCGCTGGTGATGACCACCGATTACGAGACCTATCGCTCGGTGATCGCGCGCATGATCGAGAACCTGCTGGGCGAGATGGTGCGCGGCAAGCTGATCGCATTGCCCGCCGATATCCAGGTGAAGGAGCTGGCCGACAGCCTGGCTCCGGCCGTGCCGCTCGGCATCGGCGCCTCCTTCGTCACCACCATCACGGCCAATCTCTGGCTCGCGGCCCGCACGGTGAAGATGTCCGACCGTTTGCCGCGCCCCTGGCCCTTCATTCCCTCGACCACGCTGCCGCGGCAGGCCCTGCTGCTGCTGATCGCCGGCGCCTTCGTCGCGACCACGGGCGGCTTCATCGGCGTTGCCGCGATGGCCTTCGTCGGCGCGCTGCTCGCCGCCTTCATGTTCAGCGGGCTCGCCACGCTGCACGACATCTCGCGCGGCCGTGCCTGGCGGATGCCGATGCTGATCTCGGTCTATGTCGCGCTCGTCGTGATGCAGGCCCTGCTGACGCCGCTGCTCGCGATCGCCGGCGTCATCGACACGCTTCTCGGCCTGCGCAGGCAGGCCGCGCTGCCGCCTCCGCCTACCCGTTCCTGAAACCCTGACCACAGACAGATCAAGGAGAAGACAAAATGGAAGTGATCCTGCTCGAACGCGTCGCCAAGCTCGGCCAGATGGGCGACGTCGTGAAGGTCCGTGACGGCTTCGGCCGCAACTACCTGCTCGCCCGCGGCAAGGCGCTGCGCGCCACCGAAGACAACAAGAAGCGCTTCGAGAGCCAGAAGCTCGAGCTCGAGACCCGCAACCTCGAGCTGAAGTCGGAAGCCGATGCGGTCGCCGAGCGCCTCAACGGCCAGAGCGTCACCATCCTGCGCCAGTCCGGCGAGTCCGGCGTGCTCTACGGCTCGGTCTCGACCCGTGACATCGCCGAGGCCCTGACCAAGGACGGCTTCAACGTCTCGCGCGGCCAGGTGACCCTGAACACCCCGATCAAGACGCTCGGCCTGCACACCGTCCCGGTCGTGCTGCACCCGGAAGTCGCGGTCACCGTCACCGTCAACGTCGCCCGCTCGGCTGAAGAGGCCGACCGTCAGGCCGCCGGCGAGAACGTCACGGCCCAGGAGAGGTTCGATCTCGACGATCTCGGCCTCGAGGTCGGTGCGGCGCTGGCCGAGGCCGGTGGCGACGACGATCGCTGAGCCTTATCGCTCCCGAAACGAGTCAAGGGCGCCGTGGCAACACGGCGCCTTTTTCGTCTGTCCTGTGAACTGCGGGAATAGACCCTCAACATGCTGGCAGAAGCTGGCGGAGTGCTAAACTAGGTTCACTCCGACTCAGTTGCCGCCATGCGTTCCGCTCTCCGCGGTCGAATGCCGGCTTGAACACGTAAGTAAGAGCTTACTTACCAAGGCAGCCATGGCCCCCGTCACCGCCCTCGTCGCCCGCCTCGACAATCGCGAGGCCGAATTCCGCGTCCAGCCTCATAATATCGAGGCCGAGCAGGCGCTGCTGGGCGCGATCCTGGTCAATAACGACGCGTTCTACCGCGTTTCCGACTTCCTGCTGCCGGACCATTTCTTCGAGCCGATCCACCAGCGCATCTACGAGCTGGCGTCGAGCCTCATCCGGGCCGGCAAGGTCGCGACGCCGATCACGCTCAAGACCTTCGTCAACGACCTCGATCTCGGCGAGATCACGCCGAGCCAGTATCTCGCCCGCCTCGCCGCCGAGGCGACGACCGTCATCAACGCCGCCGATTACGGCCGGACGGTCTACGACCTCGCGATACGCCGCCAGCTCATCGGCGTCGGCGAGGACCTCGTCAACGTCGCCTATGACGCGCCGGTCGAGATGGCGCCGCGCGAGCAGATCGAGGACGCCGAACGCCGGCTCTACGAGCTCGCCGAGAAGGGCCGCTACGAAGGCGGCTTCCAGAAATTCGACGGTGCGCTGCGCCTCGCCATCGACATGGCGGCGAGCGCCTACCAGCGCGCCGGTGGCCTGTCGGGCATCTCGACCGGCCTGCGCGACGTCGACCAGCGCATGGGCGGCCTGCAGCGCTCGGACCTGCTCGTGCTCGCCGGGCGCCCCGCCATGGGCAAGACCTCGCTCGCGACCAATATCGCCTTCAACATCGCCAAGGCCTGGCGCGGCGAGCGGCAGGAGGACGGCTCGATCAAGTCCGTCGATGGCGGCATCGTCGGCTTCTTCTCGCTCGAAATGTCGGCCGATCAGCTTGCGACCCGTATCGTCGCCGAGCAGTCGAGCATTTCCTCCTACAAGATCCGGCAGGGCCGCATCACCGAGGGCGATTTCGCCCGCCTGACCGACGTCGCCGCCCAGATCGAGAAGCTGCCGCTCTATATCGACCAGACCGGCGGTATCTCGATCGCGCAGTTGATGGCGCGCGCGCGCCGCCTGAAGCGCCAGAAGGGGCTCGACGTCCTGTTCATCGACTACCTGCAGCTCCTCTCCGGCTCGTCCAAGAACAGCCAGAACCGCGTGCAGGAGCTGACCGAGATCACCACCAGCCTGAAGGCGCTGGCCAAGGAGCTCAACGTCCCGATCATCGCGCTCTCGCAGCTCTCGCGCCAGGTCGAGAATCGCGACGACAAGCGCCCGCAGCTCTCAGACCTGCGCGAATCCGGCTCGATCGAGCAGGATGCCGACGTGGTGATGTTCGTCTACCGCGAGGAATACTACCTCAAGGGCAAGGAGCCGCGCCCCGGCACCGAAGAGCACAACAAGTGGCAGATCGAGATGGAGGCGATGCACGGCGTCGCCGAGCTGATCATCGGCAAGCAGCGTCACGGCCCGACCGGCGCCGTGGCCTTGCAGTTCGACGCGGATGTGACACGCTTCTCCGATCGCGCCGATGAGATGCGCTTGCCGGACCGTGAATGATGCCTGCCGACCTGCCTGATTCCGCCGCCTTCGGTGCGACCCTCACCATCGATCTCGACGCACTGATCTCGAACTGGCGCCTGCTGGGGAAGCGGGCCGGCACCGAAGCCGGCGCCGTGGTCAAGGCCGACGCCTATGGCATCGGCATCGAGCCCGCCGTGACGGCGCTGGCGAAAGCCGGCTGCAAGAGCTTCTTCGTCGCCCATGTCTCGGAGGCCATCCGCGCCCGCAAGGTCGCACCGGACGCCACGATCTACGTGCTGAACGGGCTGCTGCCCGGCGCCGCCGAGACCTTCGCCGCGCATGGCCTGTCGCCGGTTCTGGGCTCGCATGAGGAATTGCTGGAATGGGCCTCGTTCCGGCAGACCGGCGCGCAGGTCCGGCCGGCGGCGCTGCATGTCGACACCGCGATGAACCGGCTCGGCCTCTGGCCCGGCGAGGGTCTCAATCTCGCCCGCGAGCGCTCGGGCGTGATCGCGGCGGCCGGAATCGGGCTGGTCATGAGCCATTTCGCCTCGTCCGAAGTCGAGACCGACCCGGCCAATGCCCGCCAGATCGCCGCCTTCGCCGAGATCGCGGCGGCCCTGCCCGAGGTGCCGGCCTCGCTCAAGAATTCGTCGGGTCATTTCCTCAAGGACTGCCCGTCCTACCAGCTCACCCGGCCGGGCTATGCGCTCTATGGCGGCAATCCGACGCCCGGGCAGCCGAATCCGATGAAGCCGGTCGTCGGGCTCGAAGCGACGATCATCCAGACCCGCGAGGTCGAGGCCGGCACGCAGGTCGGCTATAACGGCCGCTGGACGGCCAAGGGCAAGCGCAAGCTCGCCACGATCTGCCTCGGCTATGCCGATGGCTATCCGCGCAACGGCAGCTGGACCGATACCTCGACCGGCGGCTCGGTGCTGATCGATGGCGTCTCCTGCCCGTTCGTCGGCTCGGTTTCGATGGACCTGATCATCATCGACGTCACCGATGCTCCCGCGGATGCCGCCAAGCGCGGCGCGAGCGTGACCCTGATCGGAGGCCCGCTCGATCTCGAAACGGTCGGCGGCGGCGCCAAGACGATCGGCTACGAAATCCTCACCAGCCTCGGCCGCCGCTACCAGCGGCGCTATATCGGCGGCTGATGGCCAAGCGCGGTCCCACCTATCACTGCCAGGCCTGCGGCGCGGTCTATCACCGCTGGCAGGGCAAGTGCGACGCCTGCGGGACATGGTCCTCGCTGGTCGAGGAAGCGCAAGCCGCGCCCGTTCCTGGCGGCGGGCGGCTTTCCTCCGGCGGGCGGGCCCGCGGCCGCGTCTTCGCGCTGGAAACGCTGAAGGGCGAGACGCAGGACGCTCCACGCATCGTCTCCGGCATCGGGGAACTCGACCGCGTCACCGGCGGCGGCTTCGTGCCGGGCTCGGTGCTGCTGATCGGCGGCGATCCCGGCATCGGCAAGTCGACGCTCTTGATGCAGGCCTGCGCGGCGCTCGCCAAGGCCGGCCGGCGCGTCGTCTATGTCTCGGGCGAGGAATCGACCGGGCAGGTGCGCCTCCGGGCCGAGCGGATGGGGCTGGCCGAGGCGCCGGTCGATCTCGCGGCCGAGACCAATGTCGAGGACATCATCGCGACGCTCGGTCAGGGCGAGCGCCCTGCCCTGGTGGTGATCGATTCGATCCAGACGATGTGGTCCGGTGAGGTCGAGAGCGCGCCGGGCACGGTGACGCAGGTGCGCGGTTCGGCGCAGGCGCTGATCCGCTATGCCAAGACCAGCGGCGCCTGCCTGATCCTGGTCGGCCATGTCACCAAGGACGGGCAGATCGCCGGCCCGCGCGTGGTCGAGCACATGGTCGATGCCGTGCTCTCCTTCGAAGGCGAAGGCGCGCACTCGTTCCGTATCCTGCGCGGCCAGAAGAACCGCTTCGGCGCGACCGACGAGATCGGCGTCTTCGAGATGACCGGCAAGGGCCTGTCGGAGGTGACGAACCCCTCGGCGCTGTTCCTGGCGGGGCGTGACCAGCCGGCGCCGGGCGCCGCCGTCTTCGCCGGCATGGAGGGCACGCGGCCGGTGCTGGTCGAGATTCAGGCGCTGGTGGCGCCGACTGCGCTCGGCACGCCGCGGCGCGCCGTCGTCGGCTGGGAGAACAGCCGGCTCGCCATGGTGCTGGCCGTGCTCGAAACGCATGGGGGCTTGAGGCTCGGCCAGCACGACGTCTATCTCAACGTCGCCGGGGGGTTGCGGGTCAACGAGCCGGCGGCCGATGTCGCGGTCGCGGCGGCGCTGGTGTCCTCGCTGAGCGGAGCGACCCTACCGCAGGAAGCGGTCTATTTCGGCGAGATCGCGCTCTCGGGCGCGATTCGCCCGGTCGCCGTCGCGGCCGCGCGCCTCCGGGAGGCCGCCAAGCTCGGCTTCGAGGCAGCGCTGATGCCGAGCGGCGGCACCGATCATGGCGACGGCAACGGGCTCTCGCTGAGGCGTTTCGGCCATGTCACGGAACTCGTTGCCGATATCGCGGCGCGTGCACCTCGCAGAGATGTGAAATGACTCCGCCGAAAGGGTGACGCAGAGGGCGGGAACGCGTATAGCAAAGCCGAAACGGCCGCCCTGCTCCGGCTGGCCGGCACCTGACCACAGCAAAGCGGCCCTCCCAATGCCTGTCACCATTCTTGATCTCGTCGTCATCGGCGTGGTTCTGATCTCGGCTTTGCTCGCAGCTGTGCGCGGCTTCACCCGCGAGGTGCTTGCGATCGCCTCCTGGGTCGCCGCGGCAGTCGTCGCCTGGCTTTTCCACCCGCAGCTCGTGCCCTTCATCCAGCAATACATCCCGGCAAGCTCGGCGCAGGGCACGATCGCACTGGTCGCCTCGATCGCGGCTTTGTTCCTGGGCACGCTGATCGTCGTCTCGCTGATCACGGCGCGGGTCTCGGACTTCGTGCTGGATTCGCGCATCGGCGCGCTCGACCGCACGCTCGGCTTCGTCTTCGGTGCGGCGCGCGGCCTGCTGCTGGCGGTGATCGGCTATCTGTTCTTCGCAGCCCTGGTCGGCGCCGAGAAGATGCCGGTCTGGGCCAAGGATGCCAAGGCCAAGCCGATGCTCGAAGAGACCGGCCGCTCGCTGATCTCCATGCTGCCGCAGGACGTCAACGCCGACTTCATCAAGAACCTGCTGAAGAAGCAGACCACCGAGACCGCGCCCGAGGCTCCGGCGGAAGAGCCGCGCAGCCCCGCGACGCCGGCACCGGTGGCGCCGGCACCCGTTGCGCCGGCGCCCGCCCGTCCCTAATTGAGGCTCAGCTAAACCGTCCCAGCGCGTGGAGCTCGACATGATCTCGCACACCGAGCGTGATACCGCCTTCGACCCCAATGCCGACCGGCTCCGGGAAGAATGCGGCGTCTTCGGCATCTACGGCCATGCCGACGCGGCAGCGCTGACGGCGCTCGGTCTGCACGCGCTTCAGCATCGCGGCCAGGAGGCGGCGGGCATCGTCTCCTTCGACGGCAAGCGCTTCCACTCGGAGCGCCGCCTCGGCCTCGTCGGCGACGCCTTCTCGGAAGCGAGCGTCATCGACAAGCTCAAGGGCAAGCAGGCCATCGGCCATGTCCGCTACTCGACCACCGGCGAGACGATCCTGCGCAACGTCCAGCCGCTCTTCGCCGAACTGCATGGCGGCGGCTTCGCCGTCGCGCATAACGGCAACCTGACGAACGGGCTGACGCTGCGCCGCAACCTCGTTCGCGACGGCGCGATCTACCAGTCGACCTCCGATACCGAGGTGCTGCTGCATCTCGTCGCGCGCAGCCGCAAGCAGCAATTCGTCGACCGCTTCATCGAGGCGATCCGCCAGATCGAGGGCGCTTATGCCTTCGTCGGCATGACCAACAAGAAGCTGATCGGTGCGCGCGATCCGCTCGGCATCCGCCCGCTCGTGCTCGGCGATCTCGATGGCTGCCCGATCCTGACCTCGGAGACCTGCGCGCTCGACATCATCGGCGCCAAGTTCGTCCGCGAGATCGAGAACGGCGAGGTCGTGATCATCTCCGAGAGCGGGATCGAGAGCCACAAGCCCTTCCCGCCGGTGGCCGAGCGGCCGTGCATCTTCGAATATATCTACTTCGCCCGCCCCGATTCGATCGTGAAGGGCCGCAGCATCTATGAGCGCCGCAAGGCGATGGGTGCCGTGCTGGCGCAGGAAGCGCCGACCGAGGCCGATGTCGTCGTGCCCGTGCCGGATTCCGGCGTGCCGGCGGCGCTAGGCTATGCCCAGGCCAGCGGCATCCCCTTCGAGCTCGGCATCATCCGCAACCACTATGTCGGCCGCACTTTCATCGAGCCGACGCAGAAGGTCCGCGAGCTCGGCGTCAAGCTGAAGCATTCGGCCAACCGCTCGGTGGTCGAGGGCAAGCGCATCATCCTGGTCGACGACTCGATCGTGCGCGGCACGACCTCGTTCAAGATCGTGAAGATGATGCGCGAGGCCGGCGCCAAGGAGGTGCATTTCCGCATCTCCTCGCCGCCGATCACCCATCCCGACTATTACGGCATCGATACGCCCGATCGGGAGAAGCTGCTCGCCGCGACCCATTCGCTGGAGGAGATGCGCCAGTTCGTCGGCGCCGATTCGCTGGCCTTCATCTCGGTGGACGGGCTCTACCGGGCGATGGGCCATGAGCGGCGCGATCCCGTCCGGCCGCAATTCACCGACCATTGCTTCACCGGCGACTATCCGACCTCGCTGACCGACCTGATCGGCGAGAGCGCCAAGCAGCGGATCTCGCTGCTGGCCGAAGCCGGCTGATCTGGAGCAATGCCGCATTTCTCCGAAACGCGGCATTGCTCCAAGTTCCTCACTTTGTCGCATTTTCCTCACGCGAACCGGTATCCACTTCGCTCGAAAATGCTCCAGCGGAGCCTCCCATGACCAAGCCTCTCGCGGGGCGCGTCGCGCTCGTCACCGGCGCTTCGCGCGGCATCGGCCGCACCGCGGCGCTGGCCTTCGCCGAGGCGGGCGCCCATGTCATCGCGCTCGCCCGCACGGCCGGCGCGCTCGAGGAGCTCGACGACGAGATCGTTGCGATCGGCGGCAGCGCCACGCTGGTGCCGCTCGACCTCACTGACGCCGGCGGGCTGGAGAAGCTCGGCCACGCCGTGACGGAGCGCTGGGGCAAGCTCGACATCCTGCTCGCCAATGCCGGCGTGCTCGGCTCGCTGAGCCCGCTCGACCATGTCACCGAGAAGGACTGGGCCAAGGTTCTCGACATCAACGTCACTGCCAACTGGCGCCTGCTCAAGGCGCTCGATCCGGCGCTGCGCGCCTCCGATGCCGGCCGCGTCCTGCTAATGACCTCGGGCGCCGCGCATAAGTGCACGGCCTATTGGGGCCCCTACTCGGTCTCCAAGGCCGCCGTGGAGGCTCTGGGACGCACCTATGCGGCCGAGACCGCGACGACCCCGGTCAAGCTCATGCTGGTCAACCCGGGGCCGCTACGCACCAAGATGCGGGCCGAGGCCATGCCGGGCGAAGACCCGCAGACGCTGAAGACGCCCGAGGAGCTGGCGCCGCATCTGGTCCGACTGGCTTCGCCCGACTGGGCCGAGAGCGGCAAGATCTTCGACTTCCCGCAGGGCAAGGTGCTGACGCCGCGTTTGCCGGCCTGAGACGCGGCCATACCAAGACGAAGGAGACAGCGTGGTTTTGCCTTCCGTCCGTTGGTCGACAGCCCTCTGCCTCGCCGCTGTCCTGATCGGGGGACCGGCTCTTGCCGATTCCGTCGCGGACCTGCGCCAGATCTGCCGTTCGGGGCATAACGAGCCCTCATCCGATCCGGCTCAGATCATTGCGCGCCATGACAAGGCTCTCGCCGCCTGCAACGCGCTGGTGGAGCACCACGGGCTTACGGGTGAGGCGCTTGTCGCCACCCTTCTGGATCGCGCCGATCTCCTGGCGCCGGGAACGGGCGCGGCCTATACGCAGGCGCTTGCCGATTATGGCCGTGTCATCGCGCTCGCACCGAAGACGGCCATCGCCTTCTGGAAGCGCGGCCAGGCCCGGCTGCTCTACATGCGTGACTTGCCGCGAGCCTTGAGCGACCTCAACACCGCCATCGGGCTCGATCCATCGCAGGCCGAGCTCTTCATCACGCGCGCGTCGATCCAGACCTCGCTCGGAGAGCCCGCCAAGGCTCTCGCCGATCTCGACCGTGCAATCGCTCTGGCGCCGCGTCTCGAAAAAGCCTGGTCGGTCCGCGGCCTGACCCATTTCAGCAAGGGCGACACCAACCGCGCCATCGCCGATTTCAGCGAGGCGATCCGTCTCGCGCCGGATGCCGACGATAATTATCGCTTCCGCGCAGCCGCCAGACGCGCAGCCGGCCAGGAGGCCGAGGCGGTTGCTGACGAGGCGAAGGCCAAGGCCCTTTCGGCGCGCGATGCAGGCGCGCCTGCGCCGGTCACTCGGCCCTGAGCCAGCGCAGCAGGCCGGCCTGATCGCCGCTCTCGACCGCAGCCGCGACGCGCCGGCCGACCGCCGCGCCGAACTTGTAGCCATGGCCGGAGCAGGCCGAGACCGCCGTCACGCGGCCGATCTGCCGCGACAGGAACTTGCGATCCGCCGTGAAGGTGTAGGCGCAGGTGACGACGCGATCGACGCGATATTCGGCGATGCGTGCGAAGGGCGGCGCGAAATAATCGCGGATCTGCTCGCCTTCGCCGGCCCGCGGCTCGCGCTCCTCGTCGGGCTGGCGCGGGCGCTTGTGCACGCCGGCGCCGACCTTGAGGCCAGTGCCGTCGACCGGCGGCAGGACATAGCCGTCGACCGAGCCGCCGACATCGACGATGACCGGGGCAGCCTCCCAGGCGGCCTTCAGGTCATCAGGCGGGTCGAGATAGGCGACGGCGGTGCGATAGGTCGTCAGCACCTCGGCAAGCTCCGGCAGGAGCTTCAGCACCCAGGCGCCGGAGCTGACGACGATGCGGTCGAAGCTCGCCACCTCGCCGTCGGCAAGGTCGATACGGCCGCTCTCGGGATCGATCACGGTGACGGCCGCGCCTTCGCGCAAGGTGACGCCGCGCTCGCGCAGCAGGCGGACCATGTCGGCAGCGATGCGGGCCGGGAACAGCGCGCCACCCTCGGGGCTGAGATAGGCGTAGCGGATCGTCGCCGGATCGATGAAGGGATAGCGCCGGGCGGCCTCGGCTGCTTCGTAGAGCTCGTAGGGCGAGGCCATGCGGTCGAGGCCCTCGCGATATTCCTCGCCCTCGTCGCCCTCGGTCTGGGAGATGCCCAGCACGCCGCAAGGCGCGTAATGCTGCCTGCCGAGATCGCCCCAGAGCTCGCCCCAGGCCTCGAAGGCCTCGGTGATGGTGCGGGCATAGCCGTCGGCGCCGCCATAGGCGCGGCGGATGATGCGGTGCTGGTCGCCCGAGGCCGCATAGGGGTTGGGGATCTGCGGCGCCTGTTCGAACAGCGTCACCTCATGCCCGCGCCTGCTGAGCGACCAGGCGGTGGAAAGCCCGGCGATACCGGCCCCGACGACAGCAACCTTCATCAGCTCTTGCGCCCCTTGTCATAGGGATTGTCGCCGCCGCGGCGATGCAGCCGAATCGGCGTGCCCGGCAATTCGAAGGCTTCCCGGAGATTATTGACGAGATAGCGGGTGTAGGACACCGGCAGATGATCGAGCTGGTTGCCGAACAGCGCGAAGGTCGGCGGGCGGGCCTTGGCCTGCGTCATGTAGCGGATCTTGATGCGCCGTCCGGCCACGGCCGGGGGCGGATGCGCCGAAAGCACGCCTTCGAGCCAGCGATTGATGCGCGCGGTCGAGACGCGGCGGTTCCAGACGCCGTAGGCGGAGAACACGCCCTGCATCAGCTTGTCGATGCCCTCGCCAGCGAGGCCGGAGAGCGGAATGATCGGCACGCCGCGGACCTGCGCGAGGAGATGGTTGGCCTTCTCCTTGAGCTCGGCCAGCAGGCCCTGCTTGTCGGCGACGAGATCCCATTTGTTGAGGCCGATGACGACGGAGCGGCCCTCGCGCTCGGTCAGGTCGACCAGCGTCAGGTCCTGCTTCTCGAAGGGGATGGTGGCGTCGAGCAGGACGACCACGACCTCGGCGAAACGGATCGCGCGCAGCGAATCCGCGACCGAAAGCTTCTCCAGCTTCTCCTCGATGCGGGCACGCTTGCGCATGCCGGCCGTGTCGAAGAGCTTGACCTTGCGGCCGCGCCATTCCCAGTCGACCGAGATGGTGTCGCGGGTGATGCCGGCCTCGGGGCCGGTCAGCATCCGGTCCTCGCCGATCATGCGGTTGACCAGCGTCGACTTGCCGGCATTCGGGCGGCCGATGATGGTGACGCGCAAGGGGCGATCGGGGTCGATATCCTCCTCGTCATCCGAATCGGCGGCGGGAACGTCGGCCCAGGCCGTCTCGTCCTCGTCGTCCTCGGGCTCATCGGGGATGTAAGGCGCGAGCGCCTCGAGCAGGTCCGAGGTGCCTTCGCCATGCTCGGCCGAGAACGGCACGGGATCGCCGAGGCCGAGCCCGTAGGACTCGATGATGCCGTCGGTGCCCTTCTTCCCCTCGGCCTTGTTGGCGAGCAGGATCACCGGCTTGCCGGAGCGGCGCACCAGATCGGCGAAGGGCTGGTCCATCGGCGTGATGCCGAGGCGGGCGTCGATCATGAAGAGCACGACGTCGGCCTGCGCGATCGCGGTCTCGGTCTGGGCGCGCATGCGGCCCGCGAGCGATTCCTTGTCGGCCTCTTCGAGACCGGCGGTGTCGATCACCTTGAAGCGGAGATGGCCGAGGGTGGCATCACCCTCGCGGCGGTCGCGCGTCACGCCCGGCCGGTCGTCGACCAGGGCGAGCTTCTTGCCGACCAGCCGGTTGAACAGCGTCGACTTGCCGACATTGGGGCGCCCGATCAGGGCGACGATGGCTGTCATCAGATTTCACACATTTTCGCCGTCGTCCCGGTTCGCCGAAGCGAAGGACCGGGGCGGCGGCGGCGTTGGAGCGAGGCTCCGGTTCAGTTCTTCACCGTGACGGGGCCGCCACGGACCAGAGCGAGATAGAGCTCGACACGCTGGCGCAGGCCGCGCGGCGCCTGCGGATCGGTGATCGCGGCATCGAACCAGCGCCCGGCATCCTCGAAGAGGTTGGCCTTGAGCGCGGCGATGCCGAGGAACTCGCGAGCGGTATGGCGCCAGACGCCCTCCGGGGTGGCCAGCGGCTCCAGCGCCGCCTTGATCTCGGGATAGGGCGCGAGATCGACGCGCAGGATGCCGGCGCGCAGCTTCGCGAGGTCGCGATAGGTCTGGTCGAGCGAAGCGTCGCCGGCGAGCGCATCGAAGGCTGCGGCGCCGGCGGCCGGGTCGCGCTTGGCCGTCTCGGCCGCGAGGCGGAAGCGGGCGATCAGGCGGTAGCCGGCCGGCGCCGTGGTCGAGAGCTCCTTCAGGATCGTCTCGGCCTGGGTGGCGTCGCCGTCACGCGAGGATTTCAGCGCTGCTTCGAGGCGCGCGCCGACGGCCTGCGAGGCCTGATTCTCGCGGTGCAGCCAGAACTGCCAGCCGGCGACGGCCAGCACCGCCAGCACGGCGAGGCCGGTGATGACCCAGCCATATTTCTTCCAGAGCTCCGCCGCCTTGTCGCGGCGGACTTCCTCTTCGATCTCGCGAAAAATATCGGCCATTTGACTGTCAAAATCCCTGTTGGGAGCCCGGTAGCATTTTCAGCCGGGGAATGCGAGCCGGTTCAGTGCATGGAGCACCGACCATGATGGACGAGCGGGCTCCGAACATGGCAAAATTGGCTCGGCCCCTGCTGCGCCCGCCCCGGACGGCCTTTCAGCTTGCGGCCGTGGAGAGTTCCATGAAGCAGACGACAACCAGACGGGCCGGCCTCGCCGCCGTCGCCTTCGCCGCCTTTGGTGCGCTCGCGGCCCCTGCTGCCGCGCAGACCCAACCGATCAAGGTCAAGGTCTTCATCGCCGCGATGTTCGAGATCGGCGAGAATACCGGCGACCGGGCCGGCGAATTCCAGCACTGGTACGAGCGCTACTGGAAGACGAGCCAGCCGCATGAGGTCAAGGGCGCGCTGAAGCCGGTCTACTGCAACGGCGACGGCGTCTGTGGCGCCGTGCTCGGCATGGGCAAGGTCAATTCGTCCTCCTCGATGCAGGCGATCCTGCTCGACCCGGCCTATGATTTCTCGCAGGCCTATTTCGTGCTGAGCGGCGTCGCCGGCACGCCGCCCTCGCGCGGCACGATCGGCGATGTCTCCTGGGGGAGCTGGCTGGTCGATTACGATCTCGGTCATCGCTGGGCGCCGGAGGAAGGCAAGCCGGGCGAGCCCGTCTTTATGCCGCGCAAGGGCTATGAGGCCTATCGCGTCTTCCAGCTCAACCCGGTTCTGGTGAACTGGGCGGTGAAGCTCGGCTCCGGCGTGAACCTTCAGGATTCCGACTCCGCGAAGCAGTATCGCATGCGCTACCCCGACAAGAAGGCGCAGGCCGCGCCCTCCGTACAGGTCGGCACGCATATGACCGGCGACACCTTCTTCCACGGGCCGGGCCTGTCGAAGGAGGCGCAATACATGGCCAAGCTCTACGGCGCCGATGACTACGTCATCACCGAGATGGAGGCGGCCGCGATCACGCTGGTGATCAAGCGGCAATTCGGCACCGACCGGATCATGAGCCTGCGCGGCGCTGTCAATTTCGACCAGGGCAACCCGAACGAGACGACGCTGCAGCATCTCGACCCGGCGCCCGGCCAGACGGCGGGCGGCTTCGCCGAGACCGTCGCCAATGTCGAGGCAGTGGGCTCGAAGGTGGTCGATCACATCGTTGCGGACTGGCCGGTCTGGCAGAAGGGCGTGCCGCCGCTGCCGGCGAAGTAAGGCCTGCGGGCGCGGTCAGCCTGCCCGGAAGAGCAGGCTGCCATCGCCGTAGGAGTAGAAGCGGTAATTTGCCGCGATCGCATGGGCATAGGCCCGTTTCATCATGTCGAGTCCGCAGAAGGCGGAGACGAGCATGAAGAGCGTCGAGCGCGGCAGATGGAAATTCGTCATCAGCATGTCGACCGCACGGAAGCGGTAGCCCGGCGTGATGAAGATTGCGGTGTCGCCGGAGAACGGCCGGATCGTGCCGTCCTCGGCGGCCGCGCTCTCGATCAGGCGCAGCGAGGTCGTGCCGACGCAGACGATCCGCCCGCCCTTCGCCTTAACGGCGTTCAGCGCGGCAGCCGTCTCGGCTGAGACCGTGCCCCATTCGGCATGCATGCGGTGGTCGTCGGTGTCCTCCGCCTTCACCGGCAGGAAGGTGCCGGCGCCGACATGGAGCGTGACGAAATGCCGGCTGACGCCGCGCACCTCCAGCGCCGCCAATAGCTCCGGCGTGAAATGCAGGCCCGCGGTCGGGGCGGCGACGGCGCCGTCCTTCCGGGCGAAATTGGTCTGGTAATCGGCCGTGTCGGCGCTGTCGGTCGGGCGCTTGCCGGCGATATAGGGCGGCAGCGGCAATTCGCCGAGCCGCTCGATCGCCTCGTCGAGATAGGCGCCGGTCAGGCTGAACTGCAATTCGACCTCGCCGCCCTCGCCCTTGGCGATCACCTCGGCATGCAGGCGGCCGAGCTCGCAGGCATTGCTGGCGGCGTCCGAATCGAAAACCACACGCTCGCCGACGGCGAGCTTCTTGGCCGGCCGGGCGAAGGCGAGCCAGCAATCCTCGCTCTCGCGCTTGTGCAACATGATCTCGACGCGGGCCGAATCCTCACCGCGATAGCGCCGGCCGCGCAAGCGGGACGGGATGACGCGCGTGTCGTTGAGGACGAGCGCGTCACCGGGCTCAAGCAGCGCGACGAGGTCGCGGATGCCGCGATCCTCCAGCGGCTCGGGTGCGTCCGGGCGCACCACGAGCAGCCGCGCCGCATCGCGCGGGCTTGCGGGCCTCAGTGCGATACGGTCCTCGGGCAGGTCGAAATCGAAGAGCCCGACATCCACGATGATCAGGCCGCGTCGGCCATCACCTTCATCGAGACGATCGAATCGGGATCGCGCACCGGCTCGCCACGCTTGATCAGGTCGACATTGTCCATGCCTTCAACGACCTCGCCCCAGACGGTGTACTGCTTGTCGAGGAAACGGGCATCGTCGAACACGATGAAGAACTGGCTGTTGGCCGAGTTCGGGTTCTGGGCACGGGCCATCGAGCAGACGCCGCGGACATGCGGCTCGGCGTTGAACTCCTGCTTCAGGTCCGGATAGCTCGAGCCGCCGGTGCCGGTGCCGTGCGGGCAGCCGACCTGGGCCATGAAGCCGTCGATGACGCGATGGAAGACGATGCCGTCATAGAAGCCCTCGCGGGCGAGCAGCTTGATGCGCTCGACATGGCCCGGCGCGAGATCGGGACGCAGCTTGATGACCACCTTGCCCTTGGTGGTTTCCATGACGAGGGTGTTCTCGGGATCGAGGGACATCAGGTTTGCCTTTCATTGAGCCGCGTGCGGCCGTGGAAGCGGATGGTGAAGGGTCGCCCCGCGATACTCGCTCCGAGGCCCGCCGACAACCTCATCGGCGTGCAGGAACGGATGGCGGCAACGGCGGAATCGCTGAAGCGCTGCTGGAATGCGGCATCGCCGCGCTTGGTCTCCCAGGTGACGCGCGGCTGCCCGAAGAGGCTGCCGTCACGCCGCAGACTGAAGCGCAGCGACACCATCGCGCCCGTCAGATCACCGGGCAATGGCGGCGGGTGCCAGCAGCGCTGGAGCGCCGGGGCGATCTGGTCGAGCCGGTCGACGGTTTCGGTGCCGTCTTTGGGGCTTTCGGGCGTGACCTGACCGATCAGGCCGATCTCGCCGGTGCCCTGCAGAACGCGCGGCGAACCGAGCCGGCGCTGGTCGAGGCCGGGAATGTCGTCGCCCCTGAAGGGGCCGCCGACACCAGGATTGTAGCGTTGGCCGCTCTGCGGCGGCAGGATCGGGTTCTGCGAGCCCGAAGGCGGGGGCAGAACCGGATTCTGCGAGCCGGAAGGCGGCGGCAGGCCGAGATCGCGCGTCTCCTGCGCGAGCGCTCCGCCCAGGCCGAGCACCACGGCGATCCCGATCAGGGCCGTCCGAAGCATCGCCGCACCCTCCCCGGCTCGTCCTGCCCGCTTCGAGCCGGCTTACTTGGCGTCGGCCTGCATGCGCATGCGGACGATCTTGTCGGGGTTGCTCACCTGGCCGTTATTGGCGCTGGAGCCCTTCTTGATCTTGCGCACGGCATCCATGCCGGAAACGACCTCGCCGAAGAGCGTGTACTGGCCGGTCAGCGAGCCGCAACCCTCGTAGCAGATGAAGAACTGCGAATTGGCTGAATCCGGCGAGGACGAGCGGGCCATGCCGAGCGAGCCGACCTTGTAGGGCGTCGGGGTGAACTCGGCGGGCAGGTTCGGCAGGTCGGACTTGCCGGTGCCGGTGCCCGTCGGATCGCCGGTCTGGGCCATGAAGCCGTCGATGACGCGGTGGAAGACGATGCCGTCATAGAAGCCGCGCTTCACCAGTGCCTTGATCTGGGCGACATGTTTCGGCGCGAGATCCGGCCGCAGGCGGATCGTCACGGGGCCATCCTTGGTCTCGAGGATGACGGTGTTTTCCGGATCGGCTTTCGGCGTCTGTGCCTGGGCGAAACCGAGCGAGGCGACGACGGCAAGGGCGGCGAGCGAGCTGCGCAGCATGAAAATCTCCATGGCCGCCGGCGAGCCCGGCGGATGCCGGTCGATAGCCCTATCCTTTGACCGGAACAAGGCATCGCATCGACACGCGCCTGCCCTTGCTGCACTGCACAAGTGCAAGGAAGACTAATCTTGCAAAAATTCCAGGCTGATGCTGCCTAAACTGGTGACAGAGCCGTCACAATCGGCTAATCCTTCCGGCGCTGGGAGCGCTTTGCCAGTCGAAGCGCTGCGGACCAGGTCTTGGGAGGAACAAACGCCCGCCTTGCAAAATGAGTCGCACGCTTTTCGGAGACGTGCGCCGGTGCAGCGGTAAAAGCGGACTACCAAAGGCAAGGCATCGGCCTTGCCTTTTTTCTTGGGCGGTTGCGCGGCGTTTCCCGGCTCATCGAACAGTTACTGAGCCCTCATCCTGAGGAGCGGCCGAAGGCCGCGTCTCGAAGGATGTTCGCCGAGGCCCCCGAACCATCTGGAGCATCCTTCGAGACGCCGCTGCGCGGCTCCTCAGGATGAGGGCTCGGAGCGCAGGTGGACATTCTCTCAGATGTCGTAGCTCACCCAGAGATACCAGACGCCGGCGAAGATCACTGCCGCGACCAGCGAGGTGATGACGGCCTTCTTCAGCAATCCGGGGAACACGGGCGCGCCAGGCTCGGTGCCGGCCACGACCTCGCCCGCCTCGTGCTGGCTGCGGATGCCGAAGGGCAGCACCGCGAAGAGCGTGATCCACCAGATCACGAAATAAAGGGCGAGGCCGCCGACGATATTCATGCTGAGGCCCCCGCGAGCGCGATGCAGGAAAAGGCGACCTTCGCCTCGGTCGGCACGCCGAAGCGCGCAGTATGACGGGCCGGCAGGCCACCGGGGAAATGCTTCACGTATTCGGCGTTGCAGGCGGCATAATCGACCGGGTCGGTGATCAGCATCGTCATCTGCACGACGCGGTCGAGGGAACTTCCCGCCTCCGCCAGGATCTCGGCGACGCGGCCGAGCGCATTGCGGACCTCCTCGGCGGGTGTCGCGCCGCGATGGACGCCACGCGCCGGGTCATGCGGCGCCGAATGCCCGGAGACGAAGACGAGCCCGCCCGCGACGGTCGCGGCGCTGAAGGGGCGTGGCGAGCCGGCTTCCGGCTGGCCGAGAAAAGCAATGGCGGTCATTGTCGTCAGGCCTGTTCGAGTTCGACCAGCGTACCGAGGAAGTCCTTGGGGTGCAGGAAGAGCACCGGCTTGCCGTGGGCGCCGATGCGCGGCTCGCCGGAGCCGAGCACGCGGGCCCCTTGCGCCTTCAGCCGGTCACGCGCCGCGAGGATGTCGTCGACCTCGTAGCAGATGTGATGGATGCCGCCGTCCGCATTGCGCTCGAGGAACTTGGCGATCGGCGAGTCGGCGCCGAGCGGCTCCAGCAATTCGATCTTGGTGTTCGGCAGTTCGACGAAGACGACCGTGACGCCGTGCTCCGGCTCGGGCTGAGGCTGCGAAACGCGCGCGCCCAGCGTGTCGCGGTAGAGCGCCGTGGAGGCTTCGAGGTCCTTCACCGCAATGGCGACGTGGTTCAGGCGTCCGATCATCTTCATCCTCTCCGGCGTGGCCGTACGGCCTTTCTACACCTCGATCACGAGAGCATGCACCAGCGGCTTCTTGCCCCACTCGTCGTTGACGGCGCTGCGCACGCCGCGCTCCAGCGCGTTGCGCAGGGCCTCGGGGTCGCGGCGGCGGGCCTTCGGGATATTATCGAGCAGATCGCCCACGGTATCGGCGACGTATTCGTCGAAATCGATGCCGCCAAGCGTGCGCGGCGGCAGGCCGAGCACGGCGATCTCGGGCTCGCCGGCGATGCCGCCCTTGTCGTCGATGGCAACCGCAATCGAGACGATGCCGGCGAAGGACAGGCGGCGACGCTCCTGAATGGTTTTCTCGAGAGCATTCACCAGCAGCGAGCCGTCCTGGTAGAGCCGGCCATGCCTGACCTCGTCGACCTTGCGGGCGCCCTCGCCCGAGATCGCGACCACATCGCCGTTGCCGGCGCGCAGCACATGCTTCACGCCGAGGCTTCTGGCGAAGGTTTCATGCTCGGCCAGATGCAGGTCCTCGCCATGGGCGGGGATCGCGATCTGCGGCTTCAGCCAGCCATAGAGCCGGGCCATCTCCTCGCGGCGCGGATGGCCGGAGACATGGACCAGATGCGTCCTGTCGGTGATGATCTCGATCTTGTCGCGGGCCAGCGCGTTCAGGATGTTGCCGACCGACTTCTCGTTGCCGGGAATGGTGCGCGAGGAGAAGATCACGCGGTCGCCGGGCGAGAGCGCGATCTCGGGATGGTCGTCCGAGGCGATGCGCGAGAGCGCGGCGCGCGGCTCGCCCTGGCTGCCGGTGACCAGCGCCACGACCTTGTCGCGCGGCAGGTAGCCATAGGCATCGACCGCGCGGAATCCGGGAATGCCGTCGAGATAGCCGCATTCGCGGGCGACATCTATGACGCGGTCCATGGCACGGCCCACGACAACGACCTCGCGGTCGTTGGCCATCGCGGCTTCCGCGACGGCGCGCAGGCGCGCGACATTGGAGGCGAAGGTGGTGACGGCGACGCGTCCCGGCGCCGAGGCGACCAGTTCCTTCATCTTGGCGGCGACATCGGCCTCGCTCGGGCTCGTGCCGTCACGCATGACATTGGTCGAATCGCAGACCAGCGCCAGAACGCCCTCGTCGCCGAGCTCGCGCAGGCGCTTCTCGTCGGTGGGCAGGCCGACGCGCGGGGTCGGGTCGATCTTCCAGTCGCCGGTATGGACGACGAGGCCGGCGGGCGTGCGGATCGCCAGCGCGTTCGATTCCGGGATCGAGTGCGCTACCGGCACAAACTCGATATCGAACGGACCGAGCGTGATCGCCCCGCCTTGCGGCACGACGTTGATCTCGACGCTCGGCGCGCCGGGCTCCGAGAGGCGGCGCGTGGCGAGGAGGCCGGCGGCGAAGCGCGTGCAATAGACCGGCGCGCGCAGGGAGGGCCAGAGCGCCGCGAGCGCGCCGATATGGTCCTCATGGGCATGGGTGATGACGATGCCGAGGAGGTTCGCCCGCTCCTCGATGATGTAGCGCAGGTCGGGCAGGACGATATCGACGCCCGGCGCCTCCGGCCCGGCGAAGGACAGGCCGCAATCGACCAGGATCCACTTTCGCCGGCCCTCGGGCCCGAAGCCGTAGAGAGCGGCGTTCATGCCGATCTCGCCGAGGCCGCCGAGGGGAACGAAGACGAGCTGGTCGCTGGAACGGGTCACTGGCAATCCTGATTTTGGCAATGGCTTGATCTTATGCCGCGTGATGGCAACGAGCCCTAGCACGCCAGCAAGGTAGCCTCCAGATCGACGGAGGCTGGAGAGATGGCTGGATCAGCCCGGAGGGCCGAAGAAGAGGTCGCCGGCATCGATGACGCGGCGGCCGGCTTCGGTTTCGAGTTCGAGGCGCCCGGTCGGGTCGAGACCGATGAAGATGCCGGTGAGCGGACCTTCGGGCAGGCGGATGGTGATGGTCTCACCCAGGAAGGCGGCGCGCTCCAGCCAGGCGGCGCGGGTCGGGCCGAAGCCACCGGCTTGCGACCAGACGGCGAAGCGCCGGGCGAAGGCATCGCTCAGGCCCGTGAGCATGGCTTCGACATTGGCCTGCGGCGCGGTAGCCTTGAGGAAGGTCGCGGGATAGGGCGTATCGGGAGGGCAGGAGGCGATGTTGACGCCGCAGCCGACGATAATGTTGAGCCGCCCTGCCCGGCTCTCGCCCTCCAGCAGCAGGCCGGAGGTCTTGGCGCGGTCGAGCAGCAGGTCGTTCGGCCATTTCAGCTTCAGCCCGGATGCGGCCGGACCAAGCAGCTTCGCGGCGGCATCGTGCAAGGCGAGACCCACCACGAAACCCAGTTGCGGCGCCAGCGCCGGTTCGCACGGATCGGTCAGCAGCAGGCTGGCGTAGAGATTGCCGGGCGGCGAGCCCCATTGCCGGCCATGACGACCCCTGCCCGAATTCTGGCTGCGGGCGACGATCCAGAGCTTGCCCGGTTCGCCCTGATCGAGCGCCCGACGGGCCTCCTCCATGGTGGAGCCGACCTCGTCGCGGACGATCAGCCGATAGCCCGCGGCGCGGGCGGCCTCACCGAGCATGGGAGTTGGTCGACGCCGTCATGCTCGCCCTTGTGGCGACCATCCACGTCTTGAACACGCCCCTCGACCAGCGAAGACGTGGATGGTCGGGACAAGCCCGACCATGACGGGGAGACATCAAAACAGCGACTTGGCCGCAGCCGCCGCCGAGTCGAAGAGCGGCGCCGGCACCAGCGAGAGCACCAGCACGAAGACCGCCGAGACCAGCAGCACCGCGCGAACGCCGAGATCGGACGTCTCGAAGGCCGGCTTCGGCTCGTCGAAATACATCACCTTGACGAGGCGCAGGTAGTAATAGGCGCCGACCACGCTGGTCAGCACGCCGATGACGGCGAGCACATAGAGCTTCGCATTGATCGCGGCGAGGAAGACGTACCACTTCGCCCAGAAGCCCGCGAGCGGCGGGATGCCGGCAAGCGAGAACATCATCATCGACATCGCGAACGCCATCCAGCCATTGGTGCGGGACAGGCCGGCGAGTTCCGAGATGTCCTCGACCAGCTTGCCGTCGCGGCGCATCATCAGCACACAGGCGAAGGCGGCAAGCGTCGTGGCGAGATAGATCGCCATATAGGTCATCACGCCCTGCACGCCCTCGGCCGTGCCGGCGGCGAGGCCGACCAGCGCGTAGCCCATGTTGGCGATCGAGGAGTAGGCGAGCAGGCGCTTGATGTTGCGCTGGCCGATCGCGGCGAAGGCGCCGAGCGCCATCGAGGCGATCGAGATGAAGACGATGATCTGGCGCCAGTCATGGATCGCGCCCGGGAAGGCGCCGATGAAGACGCGGATCACCATCGCCATGGCGGCCATCTTGGGCGCCGAGGCGAAGAAGGCCGCGACCGGGGTGGGCGCGCCCTCGTAGACGTCCGGCGTCCACATGTGGAACGGCACAGCCGAGATCTTGAAGGCGACACCGGCGGCGATGAAGACGATGCCGAAGATCAGGCCGATGCCGGCATGGCCGCCCGCCGTCGCCGCGGCGATGCCCGGGAAGGTGACGGTGCCGGTGAAGCCGTAAACCAGCGAGCCGCCATAGAGCAGCATTCCGGAGGAGAGCGCGCCGAGCACGAAATACTTCAGGCCGGCTTCGGTCGATTTCGCGTTGTCGCGGTCGAATGCGGCGACGACATAGAGCGCCAGCGACTGCAGCTCGAGGCCGACATAGAGGCTGATGAGATCGTTCGCCGAGATCATCATCATCATGCCGATCGTCGCGAGCACGACCAGGATCGGGAATTCGAAACGCATCGTGCCCTGGCGCCGCAGCGTATCGGCCGAAAGCAGGATGGAGGCGCCGGCGCCGATGAGCGTCAGCACCTTCATGAAGCGGGCAAAGCCGTCGACGATGAAGCCATCGTTGAAGGTCAGCATCTTGCCGCTGCCTGAGACAACCATCACCAGCGCGACCGCGAGCAGCGCGAGCGCCAGCCCTTCGAGCAGGCGCGTGGCGCGCTCGCCCTGGATCGCACCGACCAGCACCATCGTGATGGCGCCGAGGGCGAGGATGATTTCCGGCAGGGCCGGGCCGAGAGCGGGCAGAGCCATGACGAGACCTTACTGCGCGGCCGCCAGCGCCGTCTTGGCGACGGCGAGGGCTGCCTGATAGTTCTTGATGAGCGCTTCGGTCGGCGCCGCGAAGGCGTCGAGGATCGTGTGCGGCTGGATGCCGTACCAGATTGTCAGCAGGACGAGCGGGACCAGGATCACGAATTCACGCGGGTTCAGGTCCTTGATGTCCTTCAGCTCCGGCTTGACCAGCTCGCCGAAGACGACGCGGCGGTAGAGCCAGAGCGCGTAGGCAGCCGAGAGGATGACGCCCGACGTCGCGATGAAAGCCACCCAGGGGTTGGCGCGGAAGGCGCCGAGCAGCGTCAGGAACTCGCCGACGAAGCCCGAGGTGCCGGGCAGGCCGACATTGGCCATCGTGAAGATCATGAAGACGACGGCATAGGCCGGCATGCGGTTCACGAGCCCGCCATAGGCGGCGATCTCGCGGGTGTGCATGCGGTCGTAGATCACGCCGACGCAGAGGAAGAGCGCGCCCGAGACCAGCCCGTGGCTGACCATCTGGTACATCGCGCCCTGGATGCCCTGCGGCGTCAGGGTGAACAGGCCCATCGTCACGAAGCCCATATGGGCGACCGAGGAATAGGCGATCAGCTTCTTCATGTCCTCCTGCATCAGCGCCACCAGCGAGGTGTAGACGATGGCGATGACCGAGAGGGCGAAGACCAGCGGCGCGAACAGGGCCGAGGCTTCCGGGAACATCGGGATCGAGAAACGGATGAAGCCGTAGCCGCCCATCTTCAGCAGGATCGCCGCCAGAACGACGGAGCCGGCGGTCGGCGCCTCGACGTGGGCGTCGGGCAGCCAGGTATGGACCGGCCACATCGGCATCTTCACCGCGAAGGAGGCGAAGAAGGCGAGCCACAGCCAGGGCTGCATCTGCGACGGGAACTTGTGCGCCAGCAGTGTCGGGATGTCGGTGGTGCCGGCGTTCCAGTACATCGCCATCACCGCCAGCAGCATCAGCACCGAGCCGAGCAGCGTGTAGAGGAAGAACTTGTAGGAGGCGTAGACGCGCCGCTTGCCGCCCCAGATGCCGATGATCAGGAACATCGGGATCAGGCCAGCCTCGAAGAACAGGTAGAACAGCACGAGGTCGAGCGCCGCGAAGACGCCGATCATCAGCGCTTCCAGGACGAGGAACGCGATCATGTATTCGCGCACCCGCTTCTCGACCGAGGTCCAGGAGGCGAGGATGCAGAACGGCATCAGGAAGGCCGTCAGCACGATGAAGGGGAAGGAGAAGCCGTCGACGCCGAGCTTGAACTTGATGGACTCCGAAACCCAGCCATGGGTCTCGACAAGCTGGAAGCCGGGATTGGCCGTGTCGAAGCGCCCCCAGGCGACGCAGGCCAGCACAAAGGTGAGCACCGTCGTGACGAGCGCCGCCCAGCGCGCATTGGAGTTGACCGAAGCCTCGTCGCCACGCTGCACCAGGATGAAGGCAGCGCCGACCAGCGGCAGGATCAGGAGACCGGTGAGGATACCGAAACCGAACATCATCTCACCCGCGCGCCACGAGATACCAGGTCACGAGCCCAGCGACACCGATGAGCATGGCGAAGGCATAGTGATAGAGATAGCCGGTCTGAAGCCGGACCACCCGATTGGTGACGTCGACCACGCGGGCCGAGACGCCGTCCGGGCCGAAGCCGTCGATGACGAGGCCATCGCCCTTCTTCCAGAGGAAGCGGCCGAGCCACTTCGCGGGCCTGACGAACAGGAAGTCGTAGAGCTCGTCGAAGTACCACTTGTTGAGCAGGAACTGGTAGAGCGCCGGGTTGGCGGCCGCCAGCTTGCCCGGGATCTCGGGCCGACGGACGTACATGTACCAGGCCAGTGCGAAGCCGATCACCATCGCCACGAAGGGCGACCAGACGACCCATTTCGGCACTTCGTGCATGGCGTGCAGGATGTGGTTGTCCTTGCCCATGAACAGCGCCGACTTCCAGAAATGCTCGAAGTCGTGGCCGATGAAGGCTTCCTTGAAGGCGTAGCCGGCCACGATCGCGCCGAGCGAGAGCACGGCGAGCGGAACCAGCATCGTCCAGGGGCTCTCATGCGGCGTGTGGTCATGGCCGTGGCCGTGATCGTCGTGCCCATCAGCGGCATGGGCGTGATCGTCATGGCCGTGAGCATGCGCGTCGTGACCATGGCCCCAGCGCGGGGCGCCCTCGAAGGTCATGAAATAGAGCCGCCAGGAGTAGAACGAGGTCATGCCGGCCGCGACGACCAGCAGCACGAAGGCATAGGACGAGGCGAGGCCGCCATGCGCCACCGAGGCGTAGGCGCTCTCGATGACCGCATCCTTGGAGAAGTAGCCGGCAAAGCCCGGGAAGCCGGTCAGCGCCAGCGTGCCGATCGTCATGGCGGCGGCAGTCAGGGGGATGTGCTTCCGGAGGCCGCCCATGTGGCGCATGTCCTGCTCGTGATGCATCGCGTGGATGACCGAGCCGGCACCCAAGAAGAGCAGCGCCTTGAAGAAGGCGTGGGTGAAGAGGTGGAAGATGCCGGCGCCATAGTTGCCGACGCCGAGCGCGACGAACATGTAGCCGAGCTGCGAGCAGGTCGAATAGGCGATGACGCGCTTGATGTCGTTCTGCACGAGGCCGACCGTCGCCGCGAAGAAGGCCGTGGTCGCGCCGATGACGACGACGACGGTGAGCGCAACGGGGGCGTACTCGAACACCGGCGACAGCCGCGCCACCATGAACACGCCGGCCGTGACCATCGTCGCGGCATGGATGAGGGCCGAAACCGGGGTCGGGCCTTCCATCGCGTCCGGCAGCCAGGTGTGCAGCAGGAACTGCGCCGACTTGCCCATCGCGCCCATGAAGAGCAGCAGGCAGGTCAGGGTCAGCGCGTTCCAGTCATAGCCGAGGAAGCGGAAGCTCTGGCTCACCATCTCGCCGGCGCGCGGGAAGATGGCGTCGAAGGTGACGGCACCGAAGAGCACGAAGATCAGGAAGATGCCGAGCAGGAAGCCGAAATCGCCGACGCGATTGACGATGAAGGCCTTCATCGCAGCCGCATTGGCCGAGGGCTTCTGATACCAGAAGCCGATCAGCAGATAGGAAGCCAAGCCGACGCCCTCCCAGCCGAAGAACATCTGGACGAGGTTGTCGGCCGTCACCAGCATCAGCATCGCGAAGGTGAAGAGCGAGAGATAGGCGAAGAAGCGCGAGCGGTGCTCGTCCTCGTGCATGTAGCCGATCGAGTAGAGGTGCACGAGGCTGGAGACCGTGTTGACCACGACCAGCATCACCGCCGTCAGCGTGTCCACGCGGAAGGCCCAGTCGACCTGCAATTCGCCGGAGGAGATCCAGCTCGCGACCTGCACGCGGGTCGTGCCGGAGCCGAAGCCGACCTGGGTGAGCGCGACCCAGGACAGGGCGGCGGAGACCATCAGCAGCGAGGTCGTGACGATCTCGGAGCCGCGCGCGCCGATCAGCCGGCCGAAGAGGCCGGCGATCAGGAAGCCGATGAGAGGGAGGAAGACGATCGCGTGATACATGGCAGTGAGGTCCAGGCGCGTGGGTGCGCTCAGCCTTTCATCATGTTGATGTCTTCCACCGCGATCGTGCCGCGGTTGCGGAAGTAGACGACGAGAATGGCGAGACCGATCGCGGCCTCAGCCGCCGCCACCGTGAGCACGAGCAGCGCGAAAACCTGGCCGACGATGTCGTTCAGGAAGCTCGAGAAGGCGACGAAGTTGATGTTGACCGAGAGCAGGATGAGCTCGACCGACATCAGGATGACGATGACGTTCTTGCGGTTGATGAAGATGCCGAGCACGCCGAGCGTGAAGAGGATGGCGCTGACGGCGAGATAATGGCCCAGTCCGATCGTCATCACGCCATCTCCTCGGGAACGCCGGCGCGCGAAGGCACCTGCTTGACCGCCATCGCCGCGTCCTTGGTGCGGGCGTTCTGCGTCGGGACGTGCTGGCGCTTGATGCCGGGGCGGTCGCGCAGCGTCAGCACGATCGCGCCGATCATGGCGACGAGCAGCACGAGGCCGGCCGCCTGGAAGTAGTAGACATACTGGGTGTAGAGCACGCGGCCGAGCGCCTCGGTGTTCGAGATGCCCGCCGGGATCGCGGCGACCGGCGCCTTGACGATCTGCGGATCGATGACCCAGGCGCCGACGACCAGCAGCAGCTCGACGGCGAAGATGAAGCCGATCAGCGCGCCGATCGGCAGGTAATTCAGGAAGCCCTGGCGGAACTCGGCGAAATCGACGTCGAGCATCATCACCACGAAGAGGAAGAGCACCGCGACCGCGCCGACATAGACGACGACCAGCAGCATCGCGAGGAACTCGGCGCCGAGCAGCATGAAGAGCCCGGCCGCGTTGACGAAGGCCAGGATCAGGTAGAGCACCGAATGCACGGGATTGCGCGAGGTCACCACCATGAAGGCGGATGCCACGGTCACCCCTGCGAAGAGATAGAAGAAAGCCGCTGCGGCATTCATCTCGGCCAGCCCTTCCCGCCCCTTTTCGGCGCGGTCCTCGTTTGGTTCGTGCTCCGGGACTCAGAAGGCCCGCAGCAATTTGGAGCGTCTATAATCAGGCCCGCCGGGCGGGACAACCGCACGGCGGGTCTGTGAACTCAATCGCACCCTTCGGCATCATCGCGGGACGACGCCGGAGGTCGGTCGATCACCGATAGGGCGCATCCATCGCGATGTTGCGCGCGATCTCGCGTTCCCAGCGCGCGCCGTTCGCGAGCAGCTTGTCCTTGTCGTAGAACAGCTCCTCGCGGGTCTCGGTCGCGAACTCGAAATTCGGCCCCTCGACGATGGCATCGACCGGGCAGGCTTCCTGGCAGAAGCCGCAGTAGATGCATTTGGTCATGTCGATGTCGTAACGGGTGGTGCGGCGCGTGCCGTCGTTGCGGCGCGGGCCGGCCTCGATGGTGATGGCCTGCGCCGGGCAGATCGCCTCACAGAGCTTGCAGGCGATGCAGCGCTCCTCGCCGTTCGGATAGCGGCGCAGCGCGTGCTCGCCACGGAAGCGCGGCGAGAGCTGGCCCTTCTCGAACGGGTAGTTCAGCGTCGCCTTCGGCTTGAAGAAATAGCGCATCGACAGGCCGATAGCCCCGACGAACTCCTTCAGCAGCAGGCCCCTTGCGGCTTGCGCGAGTGACATCGCCTTCGTCCTTTACATCCTCAGCCGAACACCGTCCGACCGATCACGAAACCCAGAACCGGCATCAAGCCGATCGTCATCACAACCAGCACCGCCCGCAGGATGCGGATGCGGCGCTCGTAGTCAGCTCTCTCGGCCTCGGTCTCCGAGTGATCCGTGCGCCGGAGCGCCCCGATCACCACCGCCGACATCAGCCGGTATTCCAGCAGGCCGAGCCCGAAGCCGATCAGGGCACCGAGCGGGCCGGCCCAACTCATCCCGCGACCGGGCCCCAGCCGGTCAATTGCAGCACCAGCGCCACGATCACCACGCTACCGATGGAGAGCGGCAGAAAGACCTTCCAGCCCAGGCGCATCAACTGATCGTAGCGGTAGCGCGGCACGAAGGCCTTCACCAGCGCGAACATGAAGAACACGAAGCAGACCTTGAGCGCGAACCAGAACACGCCGGGCAGCCAGGTGAAGGGCGGCAGCGCGACCGGCGGCGCCCAGCCACCGAGGAAGAGGATCGTGGTCAGCGAGCACATGGTCATGATCGCCACGTATTCGCCGAGCATGAACAGCAGGTACGGCGTCGAGGAATACTCGACCATGAAGCCCGCCACGAGCTCGGATTCCGCCTCGGCCAGATCGAAGGGCGGCCGGTTCGTCTCGGCCAGCGCCGAGATGAAGAAGACCACGAACATCGGGAAGAGCGGGATGAAGTACCAGTTCAGGATCGAGAGCCACGGCACGCCGAGCGCATGCGCCAAGCCGCGGTTCGCTTGAGCCTCGACCACGGCCGAGAGGTTCAGCGAGCCGACGCAGAGCAGCACGGTGATGATGACGAAACCGATCGAGACCTCGTAGGACACCATCTGCGCCGCCGAGCGCAGCGCGCTCATGAACGGATACTTCGAGTTCGAGGCCCAGCCGGCCATGATGATGCCGTAGACGCCGAGCGAGGAGATCGCGAGGATGTAGAGCACGCCGACATTGATGTCGGCGATCGCCCAGCCTTCCGCCACCGGGATCACCGCCCAGGCGCCGAGCGCCAGGAGGCAGGAGATAAACGGCGCCAGCAGGAAGATGCCCTTGTTGGCGCCCGATGGGATGATCGGCTCCTTGAGCGCGAACTTGATCAGGTCCGCGAAGCTTTGGAACAGGCCCCAGGGTCCGACCACGTTCGGGCCGCGGCGGAGCTGCACCGCCGCCCAGACCTTGCGGTCGGCCAGCAGGATATAGGCGATGAAGACCAGCAGGCAGACCAGCAGCAGCAGGCTCTTGCCGAGGATGATCGCGATATCGAGGACGAGGTCCCAGTTCATGGCCGCTTACTCCGCCGCCTGCTGATGCCGGCCGGAGGCCAGCGCCGAGCATTCCGCCATGATGGCGGAGGCACGCGCGATCGGGTTGGTCTGATAGAAATCGGCGACGACGGGCGAAAAACCCGCCTTGTCGGTCTTGCCGCCGAGGCCGGCGAGCTTGCCGATCTCCGAGGCGTCGTTGACTGGGAGGCCGTCGAGCGCCGCGAAATGCGGGTGCGCCTCGTAGAGCGCCTTGCGCAGGCCGGCGAGCGAGTCGAAGGGCAGTGTCTTGCCGAGAGCTCCTGAGAGCGCGCGCAGGATCGCCCAGTCCTCGCGGGCATCGCCCGGCGGGAAGGTGGCGCGGTCGCCCATCTGCACACGACCTTCCGTGTTCACATAGGTGCCGGACTTCTCGGTATAGGCCGCGCCCGGCAGGATGACGTCGGCGCGGTGAGCGCCCTTGTCGCCATGCGTGCCCTGGTAGACGACGAAGGCGCCTTCCGGCACCTCGATCTCGTCGGCGCCGAGCAGGAAGAGCACGTCGAGCGCGCCAGGCTTGACCATCGCGGCGGCGTCCAGACCACCCTCGCCCGGCACGAAGCCGAGATCGAGCGCGCCGACGCGGGCGGCGGCGGTGTGGATCACGCCGAAGCCGTTCCAGCCTTCAGCGACGGCGCCGAGCGCCTGCGCCGCCTTGGCGGCGAGCGAGAGCACGGCCTCGCCGTCGGCGCGGGCGAGAGCGCCCTGCCCGACCAACACCATCGGCTTGGCCCCAGTGGCCTTGGCCGACTTGACGATTTCGGCCAGCGTTTCCGGGCCGGCGCCGAGATAATCGTAAGCGTAGGTCAGGTCCGCCTTGTCGCCGATGACGGAGACCTTGAGATCGCCACGCAGCCAGCGCTTGCGGATGCGGGCGTTCAGGATCGGCGCCTCGCGGCGCGGGTTCGAGCCGATGATCAGCAGCGAGGTCGCATCCTCGATGCCGGCGATGCCGGCGTTGAGGACGTAGGAGGCGCGGCCGAACTTGGGATGCAGCTTCGTGCCGTCCTGGCGGGCGTCGAGATTGGCGGAGCCGAGCGAGGCGATCAGGCTCTTCAGCGCGAACATCTCCTCGACCGCGGCGAGATCGCCGGCGATGGCGCCGATCTTCTCAGGCGCCGTCGCCTTCACCTTGTTGGCGATGGCGGCGAAAGCCTCGTTCCAGCTCGCGGGGCGCAGGCGGCCGTTCTCGCGGATATAGGGCCGGTCGAGACGCTGCGTGCGCAGGCCGTCGGCGACATGGCGGGTCTTGTCGGAGATCCACTCCTCGTTCACCGCCTCGTTGAGGCGGGGCAGGATGCGCATCACTTCCTTGCCGCGCGAGTCGACACGGATGGCCGAGCCGACGGCGTCCATCACGTCGATGCTCTCGGTCTTGGAGAGCTCCCAGGGCCGGGCCTTGTTCTGGTAGGGCTTCGAGGTCAGCGCGCCGACCGGGCAGAGATCGACGACGTTGCCCTGCAGCTCCGACGACATCGCCTGCTCGAGATAGGTCGTGATCTCCATGTCCTCGCCGCGGCCGATGGCGCCGAGGTCGGAGGCGCCGGCGACCTCGGTGGTGAAGCGGACGCAGCGCGTGCACTGGATGCAGCGCGTCATCGAGGTCTTGACCAGCGGGCCGATATACTTGTCCTCGACCGCGCGCTTGTTCTCGGCATAGCGGGAGGTGTCGACGCCATAGGCCATCGCCTGGTCCTGCAGGTCGCACTCGCCGCCCTGGTCGCAGATCGGGCAGTCGAGCGGATGGTTGATGAGCAGGAACTCCATCACCCCTTCGCGGGCCTTCTTGACCATCGGCGACTTGGTCAGGACGACCGGCGGCTCGCCGTTCGGGCCGGGGCGCAGATCGCGCACGCCGATGGCGCAGGAAGCCTGCGGCTTCGGCGGGCCACCCTTCACCTCGACGAGGCACATGCGGCAGTTGCCGGCGATCGAGAGGCGCTCGTGGAAGCAGAAGCGCGGCACCTCGGCGCCAGCCGCCTCGCAGGCCTGGAGAACCGTGTACTCGGCGGGTACGTCGACCTCGACGCCGTCGATGAGGAGTTTCGTCATGGTCTCACTCCGCCGCCATCAGGCGCACAGGCTCGCTGTGCGGATTGGCGGCATAGTCGTCGATGCGCTGCTCGATCTCGTGACGGAAATGCGCGATCAGGCCCTGGATCGGCCAGGCGGCTGCGTCGCCGAGCGCGCAGATGGTGTGGCCCTCGATCTGCTTGGTGACGTCGAGCAGCATGTCGATCTCGCGCTTCTGGGCGCGGCCCTCGGCCATGCGCTCCATGACGCGCCACATCCAGCCCGTGCCTTCGCGGCAGGGCGTGCACTGGCCGCAGCTCTCGTGCTTGTAGAAATGGCTGATGCGGGCGATGGCGCGGACGATGTCGGTCGACTTGTCCATCACGATGACCGCCGCCGTGCCGAGGCCGGAGCGCAGCTTCGAGAGCGAGTCGAAATCCATCGGCGTGTCGATGATCTGCTCGGCCGGGACCATGCGGACCGAAGAGCCGCCGGGGATGACCGCCTTGAGATTGTCCCAGCCGCCGCGGATGCCGCCGCAATGCTTCTCGATCAGCTCACGGAACGGGATGCCCATCGCCTCCTCGACGTTGCAGGGCTTGTTCACGTGGCCGGAAATGCAGAACACCTTGGTGCCGACATTGTTCGGCGTGCCGAGCGAGGAGAACCAGCTCGCGCCGCGGCGCAGGATGGTCGGCGCGACCGCGATCGACTCGACGTTGTTCACCGTGGTCGGGCAGCCATAGAGGCCCATATTGGCGGGGAATGGCGGCTTCAGCCGCGGCATGCCCTTCTTGCCTTCGAGGCTCTCCAGCAGCGCCGTCTCCTCGCCGCAGATATAGGCGCCGGCGCCGTGATGCACATAGAGATCAAAGGGATAGCCGTGGACGTTGTCCTTGCCGATCAACTTGGCGGCATAGGCCTCGTCGACGGCGCGCTGCAGCGCCTCGCGCTCGCGGATATATTCACCGCGGATGTAGATATAGGCTGCGTGCGCGCCCATGGCGAAGGAGGCGATCAGGCAGCCCTCGACCAGCGTGTGCGGGTCGTTGCGCATGATCTCGCGATCCTTGCAGGTGCCCGGCTCCGACTCGTCGGCGTTGACGACGAGATAGTGCGGGCGCCCGTCGCTGACCTTGGGCATGAACGACCATTTCAGCCCGGTCGGGAAGCCGGCGCCGCCGCGGCCACGCAGGCCGGACTTCTTCATCTCGTCGATGATCCAGTCCCGGCCCTGCTCCAGGATGAACTTGGTGCCATCCCAAGCGCCGCGCTGGATCGCACCCTTCAGGGTACGGTCATGCAGGCCGTAGAGATTGGTGAAGATGCGATCGCGATCTGCGAGCATGTCCTAGTGCCTCACTCTGCCGGCTTGTCGCCAAGCTTCGACTCCGGGCGCCAACCCGTCGCGAGCTTCTTCGACTGAGCAATCCAGTCGTCACGCAGCGCCCGGCCCTTGAAGCCGGTCAGCCGCGCATCGACCCAGGCGAGCTCCGCCGGTGTCCATTTGGCGATCTGGTCGTAATGCCAGACCCCCATCTCGTTGAGCATCTTAGCCAGCTTCGGCCCGACGCCCCAGATCAGTTCGAGATCGTCGCCTTTGCCGCCGCGGGCAGCGGTCAGCAATTCGGGCTTGCTCTCGTCAGTTGCAGCCGGCGCCGGCGCAGGCTTCGCCACAGCAACAGGCTTCGCCACAGCAGCGGGCTTGGCCGCAGCAGCAGGCTTGGCAGCCTCGGCGACATCCTTCTTCTCGACCTTGCCCTTGGCGGCCGGCGTATCGTTCGCGGCGCTCGAAGGCTGGGCGGGAGCAGAGGGCTTCGGACGGCCGGCAGCGGCCGTCTCGGTCGCAGGCTTGGCAGCGACGGCGGCCGGGGTCGCCTCGGCCTTCTTGGCCTCGGCTTCAGCAGCTTTCTTGGCCTCAGCCTCGGCGGCGGCCTTGGCGGCGGCGGCCTCGGCGGCAGCCTTGCGCTGCTCGACGACGCGCTTCTGCCAGTCGCCGGCGCCGATCATCGAGCCGTCATAGAGCGCCTTGTCGGTCAGCGTCTGCGGGCCGCCTTCCGGCTCGGAGCCGGTGCGGCCGTTCTGCGGGCCGGGCTTGGTGGCGCGGCCATTGCGCATGTCGTCGAGAAGCTGGCGGAAGGAAGCCGGCGTCAGGTCCTCGTAGTAATCGACATTGATCTGCGCCATCGGGGCGTTGCAGCAGGCCCCCAGGCACTCGACTTCGAGCCAGGACAGCTTGCCGTCGGCGGTCACGGTCGATTGCGGGCCGATGACGTCCTCGCAGACCTTCTTCAGCGCTTCCGCACCGCGCAGCGCGCAGGGCGTCGTGCCGCAGAGCTGGACGAAGAACTCGCCGACCGGCTGCAGGTTGAACATCGTGTAGAAGGTCGCGACCTCCAGCACGCGCATCGGCGCCATTCCTAAGCGCTTCGCGACGGTCTCGATCACGGCGCGCGAGACCCAGCCTTCCTGCTCCTGCGCCTTCCACAGAAGCGGGATGACGGCGGAAGCCTGGCGGCCTTCGGGGTACTTGGCGATCTGCTGGTCGATCCAGTTCTCGTTCGCCGCGGTGAAGGCGAAGGAGGCAGGCTGGATGGGATCGGGCGCGAGACGACGGACGGACATCAGCGGTCCACCTCACCAAAGACGATATCGAGGGAGCCGAGGATCGCGGAGACGTCGGCGAGCATGTGCTTGCGGCACATGAAATCCATGGCCTGGAGATGGGCGAAGCCCGGGGCCTTGATCTTGCAGCGATAAGGCTTGTTGGTGCCGTCCGAGACCAGATAGACGCCGAACTCGCCCTTCGGCGCCTCGACGGCGGCATAGACCTCGCCGGCCGGCACCTTGTAGCCCTCGGTATAGAGCTTGAAGTGGTGGATCAGCGCTTCCATCGAGCGCTTCATCTCGCCGCGCTTGGGCGGAACCATCTTGCCGTCAAGCGAGGAAACCGGGCCGCCGCCATCAGGCGCCAGCAGCTTGTCGCAGCACTGCTTCATGATGCGCACCGACTGGCGCATCTCTTCCATGCGGATGTGATAGCGGTCGAAGCAGTCGCCGTTCTTGCCGACGGGGATGTCGAATTCCATCTCCTCGTAGCACTCGTAGGGCTGCGACTTGCGAAGGTCCCAAGGCGCGCCGGAGCCGCGCACCATCACGCCCGAGAAGCCCCATTTCCAGCAGGCCTCGAGATCGACCACACCGATATCGACGTTGCGCTGCTTGAAGATGCGGTTGTCGCTGAGCAGCCCTTCGAGGTCGTCGCAGACCTTGAGGAAGGGATCGCACCACTCGGCGATGTCGTGGATCAGCGAGACCGGGATGTCCTGATGCACGCCGCCGGGCCGGACATAGGCCGCATGCATGCGCGCGCCGCAGGCCCGCTCGTAGAAGATCATCAGCTTCTCGCGCTCCTCGAAGCCCCAGAGCGGGGGCGTGAGGGCGCCGACGTCCATCGCCTGCGTGGTGACGTTGAGCAGATGCGAGAGGATGCGGCCGATCTCGGAATAAAGCACGCGGATGAGCTGGCCGCGGCGCGGCACGGTCACGCCGACGAGGCGCTCGACCGCGAGCGCAAAGGCATGCTCCTGGTTCATCGGCGCGACATAGTCGAGCCGGTCGAAATAGGGCACAGCCTGGAGATAGGTCTTGGCCTCGATCAGCTTCTCGGTGCCACGATGAAGCAAGCCGATATGGGGATCGACGCGCTCGACGATCTCGCCGTCGAGCTCCAGCACGAGGCGCAGCACGCCGTGCGCGGCCGGATGCTGCGGGCCGAAATTGATCGAGAAATTGCGGATATTGTGCTCGGTCATGACCGGCCTTCCTGCTGCGCCTGGAAGCGCGCCATCACTTCGGCACCCGTCAGCCGCGGGCGCTCGCCGGCGAAGGCATAAAGCGCCGGCTTTTCATCGATGAAGATCTCTTCGAGGAACTTGAACGATCCGGTGTCGTCGAAGCTCTGGAAGGCCACGGCGACATGGCCCTCGCCTTCGCGCAGGCGCCAGAACAGGCTCGAGCCGCAATTCCGGCAGAACTGCCGCATCGCCCATTCGGACGAGACGTAGCTGCCGAGCTGGCTGTCGTCCTCGATCGCCACGTCGCCACAGGACACGGCCATGAAGACGCCGCCGCTCCATTTCCGGCACATGCCGCAATGGCAGACATCCATCTCATCGTTCTTGGGCGTCGCCGTGAAGCGGATGGAACCGCAGAGACAACCGCCGGAGAGTTTTTCCGCCGCAGCCGTCATCACGCCCCCTTCGCCTTCTCGTCGCCCGGCAGCACGTAATCCGTGCCTTCCCACGGCGAGAGGAAATCGAAGTTGCGGAATTCCTGGTTGAGCTTCACCGGCTCGTAGACGACGCGCTTCTGCTCGTCGTCGTAGCGGACCTCGACGAAGCCGGTCAGCGGGAAGTCCTTGCGCAGCGGATAACCCTCAAAACCGTAATCGGTGAGGATGCGGCGCAGGTCCGGATGGCCCGAGAACAGGATGCCGTAGAAGTCGTAGGCCTCGCGCTCGAACCAGTTCGCCGCCGGGAAGACCTCGATCACGGAGGGGACGGGCGTCGCCTCGTCGGTCTGGACCTTGACGCGAATGCGGCGGTTATGATGCGGCGCCAGCAGATGGTAGACGACGTCGAAGCGCTTCTCGCGGCCGGGATAGTCGGCGCCGGCGAGGTCGGTGAAGTTCACGAAGCGGAAGCGCGGATCGCTGTAGAGTGTGCGCAGGACCGCGACGATCGAAGCCGCCTCGGCATGGATCGTGAGCTCCTCGAAGGCGACGACCGCCTCCGTCACCGCGCCGGGCAGCGCGGCCTTGATCTCTTCGCCGAGTTGTACGAGCGCTTCGCTCATCGTCTCACCTTCATCGCCTGCAGCATCGACCGAAAGAACGCTCAGCGCTCGATCGTGCCGGTGCGGCGGATCTTCTTCTGCAGCAGCAGGACGCCGTAAAGCAGCGCCTCTGCCGTCGGCGGGCAGCCCGGGACATAGATGTCGATCGGGACGATGCGGTCGCAGCCGCGCACCACCGAGTAGCTGTAGTGGTAGTAGCCGCCGCCATTGGCGCAGGAGCCCATCGAGATGACGTAGCGCGGCTCCGGCATCTGGTCGTAGACCTTGCGCAGAGCGGGAGCCATCTTGTTGGTCAGCGTGCCCGCGACGATCATCACGTCGGACTGGCGCGGAGAGGCGCGCGGCGCGAAGCCGAAGCGCTCGACGTCGTAGCGCGGCATCGAGAGCTGCATCATCTCGACGGCGCAGCAGGCCAGGCCGAAGGTCATCCACATCAGCGAGCCCGTGCGGGCCCAGTTGATCAGGTCGTCCGTGGCGGTGACGAGGAAGCCCTTGTCGGCCAGCTCGTTGTTGATCTCGACGAAGAACGGATCACGCGTCCCTACCGGCTTGCCGTCCGGACCCAGAAGGCCCTTCGGAGCCGGCGCGACCAGCGGGTTGCCGCGATCGATCGCTGTGACTGCCATAAGCTAATCCTCGTGAACTTTCAGACTGTCAGGTAAGAAGCAGAAAACCGTTTTTCTACCCGACAGTTAGTCCCACTCCAGCGCGCCCTTGCGCCACTCGTAGATGAAACCCACGGTGAGCACGCCGAGAAAGATCATCATCGACCAGAAGCCATACCAGCCGAGCCCGCCGAAGGCGACGGCCCAGGGAAACAGGAACGCGACCTCCAGATCGAAGATGATGAAGAGAATCGCGACCAGGTAGAACCGGACATCGAACTTCATGCGCGCATCGTCGAAGGCGTTGAAGCCGCATTCATAGGCCGAGAGCTTTTCCGCGTCCGGCTTCGAATAGGCGATCGCGAAGGGCGCGATGAGCAGGGCCAGGCCGATGACCGCCGAGACGCCGATGAACAGCACCAGAGGCAGGTAGTCGCTCAGGATGGAAGGCACCGTGGCAGCTTGCATGGTCGAACTCACTTCAGACGGCCGTGGGGCGGCGCGCTGTCCCAGTCGCTTAGACCCTCGATTAGAATGAAGCAAGACTCCGCCGCGCCGCACAATCGCCGTATCCGGGTTGAACCCAGCGCAGAATGCGGCAAAATCCGGCCACGTCCCGCCATCGCCCTGCAGAGCAGTGGCGAAAATCCGACAAAACCGCCTGCTTTCGGCATGCGGGAACGGCAATCATCCGTTCACCCTGCCGAATCGTTGCCGGCTGTGCGAGCGCTCTCCCCGAAAGGCCTGCGATGTTTCGTGCCCCTCGCCCCTCCTCCTTGCCAGCTGAATCCGGACGCATGACGGCACGATGACCCGCGCCGGCCTTCCGCGGGTTCTGGCCATGCCGGCGCTCGCCCTGCTGCTCTCGACGGCCGTTGCCCGCGCTCAGGACGGCGAGCCGATGCGCGCGCCGCTGCCGCCTCAGCGCCCGTTCGACCTCGATCTCGAAGGCACGCCGAAGCTGCCGCCGATCGTGGTACCGCCGCCGACGCCGCGCGCCTCCGCCCCCGATACGCCCGCGCTGGCCTTCTCCGAAGAGACACCTGCGGTGACAAAGGGATCGGAGACGCCGGCGGCTCCCGCGTCACCGCCCAGTCCCGGCGAGCCGGACGACGACGAGGGCGTCGAATGGCCGAAGCTGACGCCGGGCCAGAAGGCCGGCGCGGAACCGGAATTCGATCCGAACGAGCGGGCGGAGCGACCGGGCATCTCGACCGATCCGGGCACCTCGACCGCCTGCCTGCCGCAGGAACTGAAGCAGATTCTCGGCAAGATCGCCGACAAGTACGGGGCGGTTAAGGTGACCTCGACCTGGCGGCCGCCCTGGCGCGCCCGGCGCGGCTCCTATCACAAGGGCTGCCAGGCGATGGATTTCCGCGTCCCCGGCGTCAGGCCCCGCGCCGTGCTGGAATGGGTGCGCGCCATGCCCGAGGTCGGCGGCCATCATGTCTATTGGAACGGCCTGATCCATATCGACACCGGGCCGCGGCGGCCCTGGTAGGATCTTTCCGCGAAGGCGCGGTTCCAGCTCACGTCATGCTCGCCCTTGTGGCGAGCATCCACGTCTTGGACGCCGCACGGCATCAATGAAGACGTGGATGGCCGGGACAAGCCCGACCATGACGACGATCCGCTGCGCTCCGCCCGGGATGCCCGCTCCTTTGAAAGTCACGACAGGTCCCGCATTCAGGACACTCTCTCAGCTTTCAAAAAACAGGCTTGACTGTTTGTAAGTGAGCCCGCACCGTTTCCTCATCGTCAGGGGAGCGAGACCGGCATGAGCAGCACCGGCAAGCGACGGTCGCAGAAGGAGCGCAGCGCGGAGACATCCGCGCGGCTGATGAACGCGACCATCGACCTGCTGCACGACCAGGGGCTGGCCCGCACCACCACCCCGGAGATCGCCCGCATGGCCGGGGTCTCCCGCGGGGCTTTGACCCATCATTTTGCCGGGCGCGAGGCGATCATCAGCGCTTCCGTCGCCGACATGCTCGGCAAGGCTGCGCGCGACCTGCACCGTTTCGCGGAGGATTTCATGGCGCGCGGCGGCTCCAGCGACGAGATCGTCGACTATGCCTGGCGGATGATGGACGACCGGCTGTTCTACGTGACGATGGAATATCTGCCGGAGGCCCGCCACAACCCGGCCTTCCGCGCCGATCTCATTCCGACGGTCAAGGAATTCCATGCCGGGCTCGACGCGGTCTGGACCGCGCTCGCGGCCCGCGCCGGCACCGACCCCGACCATACCCGCACCGTGATGAACGCGACGATGTGCCTGGTGCGCGGCATGATCAGCCAGACCGTGCTGCGGCCGAACGATCCGGCCTATTACGAGGGCCTGCTCGGCTTCTGGAAGCAGCAGGTCCGGCAGCATTTCCCGATGAAACCCGCGGCTGCCCAATCCGGCCGACGCAAGACGGCGACGGCATGACGGCTGCATTGACCATCCAGGGGCTGAAGCTCGGCTTCTACGGCGTGCAGGTATTGCGCGGCGTCGATTTCGCGGTGCCGCAGGGCTCATTCACCGGGCTGATCGGGCCGAACGGAGCCGGCAAGTCGACCCTGTTCAATGCGGTCTCCGGGCTCTACCGGCCGCAGGCCGGCTCGGTCCGGCTCGGCACGACGGAAACGGCCGGGATGCCGCCGGAGAAGCTCGTCGCGGCGGGGCTGGTGCGCTCCTTCCAGCTCGCGCGCGGCTTTCCCAAGCTCAGCGTCTTCCAGCACCTGATGCTCTACGGCGCCGGCCAGCCGGGCGAGGGCCTGCTGGCCGGTCTGATCGGCACGGGCGGGGCCAAGCGGCGCGAGGCCGAGCTGTCCGAGCGCGCTTTCGGCATCGCCCGTCGATTGAAGCTCGACCATGTGCTGGACAACCCCGTGACCGCGCTCTCCGGCGGCCAGAAGAAGCTGGTCGAGATCGGCCGTGCGCTGATGGCCGAGCCGAAGCTGCTGCTGCTCGACGAGCCGATGGCCGGCGTCAATCCGAGCCTGACCGAGCAGATCGCCGCGCATCTCGTCGCGCTCAACAACGACGGGCTGACCATCTGCCTGATCGAGCACGACATGGGGCTGATCAGGAAGCTCTGCGCGCCCGTCATCGTCATGGCCGAGGGCAAGACGCTGACACAGGGCACGTTCGACGAGGTCGCCACCGACACCCGCGTGCAGGAAGCCTATCTCGGGAGGCGTCATTGAGCGCGGCACAAGGCGAATTGCTCGCCGTCGACGGCGTCGTCGCGGGCTACGGCGCGGCCGAGCAGATCCTGAAGGGCACCTCGCTCACGGTGGCACCCGGCGAGATCGTCTCGATCATCGGCCCGAACGGCGCCGGCAAGTCGACATTGCTCAAGACCATCGCAGGCCTCGTCCAGGCGCGCGACGGCACGATCAGGCTCAAGGGCGGCGACGTCACCCGCGAGAATGCACTCGGCCGGGCAAAGGCCGGCATCGGCTTCGTGCCGCAGGAGCGCAACGTGTTCGGCGCAATGACGGTCGCCGAGAATCTTGAGATCAGCGGCTTCCAGGAGCCGGGCAAGGTCGGCGCGCGCGCTGAGGAGCTCTATGCGCGCTATCCGATGCTGGCGGAGAAGCGCAAGGCGCTGGCGCGCACGCTCTCAGGCGGCCAGCGCCAGATCCTCGCCATGGCGATGGGGCTGATGAACGCCCCTGCCCTGCTGCTGCTCGACGAGCCGACGGCGGGGCTCTCGCCCAAAGCCGCCGACGAGCTGTTCGACGCGATCGTCGCCCTCAACAAGGGCGGCCTGCCCATCCTGATGGTCGAGCAGCATGCGCTCGAAGCTCTGCAGATCTCGACGCGCGGCTATGTGCTGGTTTCCGGCCGCAACAGCCGCGAGGGCGCGGGCCCCGCGCTCGCCACCGATCCCGAAATCCGCCGGCTCTTCCTCGGCGGCTAGGACGACGCCGACACGACATCAAACCAACAAGACAACAGGGGAACATCATGACCGAGTTCACGACCGACCGCCGCACGCTTCTGGCAGGCGCCGCCGCGCTTGCCGGCCTCTCCGCCCTGCCCGGCCGCGTGCTCGCCCAGGGCGCCCCGATCAAGATCGGCACGCTGACGCCTCTCACCGGCGCCGGCGGTCCCTATGGCCCGGTCATGGTCAAGGCGGTCAAGGCCGTCGTCGACGAGGTCAATGCCGCCGGCGGCGTGCTCGGCCGCAAGATCGAGCTGATTTCGGAAGACGACCAGACCAGCCCGGAAGCCGGCGTGCGCGCCGCCCGCAAGCTGATCGATGTCGACAAGGTCTCGGCCATCCTCGGCACCTGGTCCTCGGCCGTCACCACCGCCGTCGCGCCGCTGTGCTGGGAATCGAAGACCTTCCTCGCCACCGTCTCGGGCGCCGATTCGATCACGCAATTGCCGCATCAGGGCTACCTGATCCGCACCCAGCCGAACACGACGCTGCAGGGCCGCAAGTTCGGCGAGTTCTGCCTCGCCGAGAAGGCCAAGCGCGTCTTCTTCCTCTCGCCGCAGACGCCTTTCGCCAAGAGCCAGTTCGACAACATCACCGAGGCCGTGAAGAAAGCCGGCGGCGAGACCGGCTCGCTGATCTATGACGACAAGAAGCCGGCCTATCGCAGCGAGATCGACGAGGTGCTGCGCTTCAAGCCCGACGCGATCATCTTCGGCGGCTACACGCCCGATACCGCCGTCATGCTGAAGGACGCCTATCGCGCCGGCTATACGGGGCTGAAGGTCGCCTTCGGCTATGCGGTCAACCAGAAGCTGGTCGAGAGTGTGCCGGCCGAGGTGGTCGACAAGACCTTCACCATCGCGCCCTCGCCGGCCGAGGGATCCAAGGCCTATGCAAGGCTGGTCAAGATGATCGGCGTCGCCTCGCCCGATCCCTACACCACCCAGGTCTACGACCAGATCAACCTGATCCTGATGGCGATCGCCATCGCCGGCGACACGTCGGGCACCGCGATCAAGGATGCGGTCCGCAAGGTCAGCCAGGCGCAGGGCGGAGCCAAGGTCGACAACGCCATCGACGGGCTCAAGGCGATCGCCGCCAAGCAGCCGGTCGATTACGACGGCGCCAGCGGCCCCTGCGACTTCACCGAGACCGGCGACATCGCCGATTGCCAGTTCCGCTACGAGCAGGTTCAAGGCGGCAAGCTGACGCTGGTGAAGATCGCGTGAGCCAGCTCCTGCAGGCGCTCATCAACGGGGTGATGACCGGGACGCTGATCGCCGTCCCGGCCATCGGCTTCTCCGCCATCTTCGCGGTGCTGCGCTATCCGAACTTCGCCATCGCGGCCTATGCCACCATCGGCGCCTTTGCCGCCTGGTGGGCGAATGCCGCGATGGGGCTGCCGATACCGGCCGCGCTCGTCGTCGCCTTCGCGGTGACCGGCTTCGTCGGGGTCGTCGCCGAGGAAACCTCGCTGAAGCGCCTGCGCGGCAACGGCGCGCTGATCGTGGCCATCGCCTCGATCGCGCTCAATCTCGTGCTGGAGAACGTCGTCCGCTTCATCTTCGGCAACGAGATGCGCGGCTACGACCTGCCGATCGCGCGCGACATGCGCTTCGGCGACCTGCGCATCGGCCCGCAGCAGCTCCAGAGCCTTCTGCTGGCCGTCGCGATCATGGCCGCGATGTTCCTGTTCCTGCGCTATACCCGCTTCGGCAAGGCGATGCGCGCCGTCGCCGACAATCCCGACCTCGCCCGGCTCAAGGGCATCGATCCCGCGAAGATCGCGATCGTCACGCTCTTTTTGGGCGCCGGGCTGACCGGCGTCGGCGGCGTGCTGATCGGATTGGACACCTCGATCGACCCGCTGACCGGTTATCGCGTGCTGCTCTCGGTCTTCGCCGCCGCCGTGCTCGGCGGGCTCGGCTCGATCCCCGGCGCAGTCGCCGGCGCGCTGATGCTCGGCATCGCGGAGGAGCTGGCACTGCTCGTCGTGCCCGCGACCTACCGCACCGGCGTCGGCTTCGTCGCGATCCTGCTGATGCTGACCTTCCGGCCGCGCGGCCTCCTCGGGGAAAGGGCCGCCTGATGCTGTCCTATCTGATCTTCACCCTGACGCTCTGCGCCATCTACGGCCTGCTGGCGCTCAGCCTGAACCTGATCTGGGGCAGCGCCGGCCTCGTCAATCTCGGCCTCGCCGGCTTCTTCGCGGTCGGCGCCTACGCTTCGGCGCTGGCGACCGGAGCGGGCGCGCCGGTTCTGATCGGCTGGGGGGCGGCGCTCGTGGTGGGCGCGGCGGTCGGGCTCGTCGTCACCTTCGCGACGCTACGCTTGCGCGACGACTATCTCGCCATCGTCACGCTCGGTTTCGCAGAGGTGATCCGCCTCGTCGCGCTCAACGAGCGCTGGCTGACCAATGGCTCGGACGGCATCTCCGGCATCAAGGCGCCGCTCAAGGCCGAGCTCGGCACACAGAACTTCGCCTGGTTCTATCTCGGCCTCGCCACGCTTGTGCTGGTCATCGTCTGGGCGCTGCTGCGCCGGCTCGACGCCTCGCCCTATGGACGTGCGCTGAAGGCGATCCGCGAAGACCAGCAGCTCGCGGCCTTCGCCGGCAAGCCGGTCTTACGCTTCAAGCTCCAGGCCTTCGCGCTCTCAGCGGCGATCGCGGCGCTGGCGGGCGCGCTCTACGCGCATTTCCAGTCCTATGTCTCGCCGGACCATTTCCAGCCGCTGATCACGATCTACATCTTCCTCGCCGTCACCGCCGGCGGCGTCGGGCGCCCGAGCGGCGCCGTGCTCGGCGCCTATCTGGTCGTGATCTTCCTGGAGGCGACGCGCTTCATCACCGAATGGGTGCCCGGCCTCCAGCCGGTCCAGCTCGCCGCCACGCGCGAGATGCTGATCGGCATCGCCCTCATCCTCGTCCTGCATCTCAAGCCGCAGGGCATCCTGCCCGAGCGCATCCCGAAGGCGCCGGCTCCCCCGACGACCGCCTGAAGCAAAGAAGGCCTGCCCATGTCCGACGATCTCGCCACCCTCTCCGCGCTCATCAAGGAGCCCGGCCAGCCCGATACGGTCTTCAAGGCCTTCGAGGACATCACCCGCCGCCTCGTCGGCCACGAGCTGTTCACGCTGCTCTATGTCGACGGGCAGGAGGTCGCGCGCATCTTTTCCAACCGGCCGACCGAGTACCCGGTCTCCGGCCGCAAGACGATGGGCCCGACGCCCTGGGGCAAGCATGTGCTGGACGGCCGCCAGCCCTATCTCGGCAAGGACAAGGCCGGCATCCGCTGGGCCTTCTTCGATCATGAACTGATCGAAAGCATGGGGCTCGGCTCCGTCATCAACATCCCCGCGATCTATGACGGCAAGGTGGTCGGCACGATCAACCTGCTCGCGCCCGAGCACCATTACCGCGAAGAGCATGTCGCGCCGGTCGAGCGCCTCGCGCCGCTGCTGGTACCCGGCTTCCTCGCCGCGCGTGCTGCCAACAAAGCCGCCTGATTTCCTCCCTTGAGCCTTCCCGAAGGAACACGCCCGTGGCTTCCACCCTCTTCACCAATGCCCGCATCGTCGACGGCTCGGCGCCGGAAGCGGGCGCACCCGTCAGCGTCCTCGTCGAGGGCGGCACCATCCGCGAGGTCGGCAAGTCGGTGACCTCGGCCAAGGCCAAGGTCATCGATCTCAAGGGCAAGACGCTGATGCCCGGCCTGATCGACGCCCATGTCCATGTCATCGCCTGCCTCGCCGATCTCGGCGCGAATTCCCGCCTGCCGGATTCGCTGGTCACCGCCCGCTCCTTCGGGATCATGCGGGCGATGCTGATGCGCGGCTTCACCACGGTGCGCGATGTCGGCGGCGCCGATTTCGGCCTGAAGCAGGCGACCGAGGAAGGCGATTTCCCGACGCCGCGCCTCGTCATCTCCGGCAAGGCGCTGAGCCAGACCGGCGGCCATGCCGATTTCCGCGGCCGCTACGACGACCGCCCGAGCGTGATCGAGCGCCATCGCCTGGGCGCGCTCGGCCGCATCTGCGACGGCGTCGATCAGGTCCGCCGCGCCGCACGCGAGGAATTGAAGGGTGGCGCCGACTTCATCAAGATCATGGCCAATGGCGGCTGCGCCTCGCCGACCGACCCGATCCATTTCCTCGGCTTCTCGGTGAGCGAGCTGGAGGCCGTGGTCGAGGAAGCCCGGATGGCCGGCACCTATGTCTCGGCCCATGTCTATACCGACGACGCCATCCGCCGCTGCGTCGAGGCCGGCGTGCATTCGCTCGAGCATTGCAACCTGATCAAGGCCGAGACGGCGAAGCTCGCGGCCAGCAAGGGCGCTGTCGCGGTGCCGACGCTGGTGACCTATGACAAGCTGGTCTCGGACGGGCCGAAGCTCGGCTTCCCGCCGGATTCGGTCGCCAAGGTCGATGTCGTGCGCTCGGCCGGCATGGAATCGCTCGCGATCATGAAGAAGGCCGGCCTGACCATGGCCTATGGCAGCGACCTGCTCGGCGAGATGCACAAGTACCAGTCAGAGGAGTTCGTGATCCGCGGCCGCGCCCTACCGGCCCATGAGGTCATCGCCTCGGCGACCCATGTCGCGGCCAAGCTCCTGAAGATGGAAGGCCTGATCGGCACTGTCGCGGCCGGCGCCCATGCCGACCTGATCGTCGTCGACGGCGACCCGCTGAAGGACCTCTCGCTCTTGACCCGCCAGGGCCGGCATATCCCGCTGATCATGAAGGCCGGCGTCTTCATGAAGCGCGCCAGCCTGAACTGATCGCATAGGCCGGCGGGGCATATCGCCCCGCCGTGCATTCTCCGGCTATGGCGCGGCCGGTTTCTTCGCCATACTGCCCTTCGGCCGCCGACGGATTCGAAGGTTGTGAAGCGACTGCCTCTCCTGCTCGTTGCATTCTGCGCCGTCACCCTGAGCGGCGTGGCGCAGGCCGCCAGCGATGCGGGCGAGATCGTCAGGCTGGCCATCCGCCGCCACGATATCCAGACGACGATGCCGGTGCCCGAGCCACGCCAGCCGGGCTGGCTCGACTGGCTGAAATTCGACCTCTCGCCCGATACACTGCGCATCCTGCTCTGGGGCGCCGTCATTCTCGGCGTGGCCGTGACGCTCTGGTCGCTGCGCGACAGCCTGCCCGCCTTCAGCCGCTCGCGCCGGATCAAAGCGGCCGAGACAATGTCCGGCTTCTCCGACCCCTCCGGCCGGATGGAGGAAGCACAGCTCGAGGCGGACGATCTCGCGCGCCGGGGGCAGTATGGCGAGGCCATGCATGTGCTGCTGCTGAAGAGCTTCGCCGAAATCCGATTGCGGCTCGGCACCAGTTTCGCGGTGTCGCTGACCAGCCGCGAGATCCTGCGCCGGGTTGCCCTGCCGCAGAGCGGGACCGGCGCGCTCGGCGCGATCGTGCAATCGGTCGAGCAAACGTATTTCGGCGGGCGGCCGGCCGGGCAGAAGGACTATCTCGGCTGCCGGCAGGAATTCGAGACGCTGCGGCGCTCCCTTGCGACAGGGCCGGCCTGATGGGGGGAACAACCTTCCAGCCGCGTATCCTGGCCGCACTCGCTGCCGCGCTCTTCGCACTCTTCGCGGCATCTCTGCTGCTGACGGGGATGGGCGGGCGCGAGGCGGGCGGCCTCGCCTCCGGCGCCAACAGCTATTCCAGCTCCGCCGTCGGGCATCTCGCCTTCCATGACCTGCTCGAGGGTCTCGGCCACAAGACGGTGCAAGCCGAGGACCGCCCGCTTGCCGCCGTCAGCGAGAATGGTGTGCTCATTCTCGCCGAGCCCTCCGGAAGCCTCACGGGCGAGGAGAATCGCAACAAGCTCCGGATCGCCGGCCGCATCCTGCTCGTCCTGCCGAAATGGACCGTGAAACCGGGCGAGCGGCGCAAGGACTGGATCGGCGAGGCGGAACTGGCTCCAGTGCTACAAGTCCAATCCGTGCTCGGCGCTGCCGTGAGCGGCGGCGATATCGTCCGGACCAAGCCGCCGGCCTCCTTCCAGAAGACGATTTCCGCGGCGGACCCGACCGTCCAGGGCGAGCTCCAGCTCATCAAGGGTTCCAACCTCACCCCCCTGATCTCGACGCCGGACGGCATCCTGCTGGGCGAGTTGCGGCAGGGCAATCGCCGGACGCTCATTCTGGCCGATCCCGACCCGATCGAGAACCACGGCATCGGCAAGGGCGGGAACGCCACGTTCGCACGCGACATCGTCGCCGCGTTGCTGGACGGGAAAAGCGGCACGTTGGTCTTCGACGAGACCATCCACGGCTTCAGAAGATCGCCGCCGAACCTGCTGAAGTTCCTCTATGAATTCCCGCTCAACCTGGTGCTCGTCCAGATCCTGGTCGCGGCCGCGCTATTGCTCTGGGCGGCGATGGGGCGCTTCGGCGCTCCGCTGCCGGCACCGCGTCGGCTCGATGCCGGCCGGCATGCTCTGATCGGCAATGCCGCGGCGCTGGTCGACTATGCCGGGCACCATGGCGCGATCCTGCAACGCTATATCGCGATGACGCTTCAGGATGCGGCGCGGGCCTTGCGCGCTCCCGCCGGGCTCGAAGGTGCCGCGCTCACCGAGTGGCTCGCGCGGGCCTCCGAGGCGCGCGGCATCGATCCGAAACCCCTCTCAGGGCTGGGCGACAGCCCTGCGGCCGGCCCCCGCAATCTCGCCTCGCTGCTCGCCGCGGCGCAGGCCCTCCATCACTGGCGCAAGGACCTGCCGCATGGAACTCCGCGACGTCTCGACGATCACTGAAGCGCTTCGCGGCGAAATCCGCAAAGCCGTCGTCGGCCAGGACGAGGTCGTCGACCTCATGCTCGTCAGCCTGCTCTGCGGCGGGCATGTGCTGCTGGAGGGGGTGCCGGGCACGGCCAAGACCCTGCTGGCGCAATCCTTCGCGGCGGGGCTGTCGTTGCGCTTCGGGCGCATCCAGTTCACGCCCGACATGATGCCGGGCGACCTGCTCGGCACCAATCTCTTCGATTTCCGCACCAGCAGTTTCAACCTGACGCGCGGGCCGATCTTCACCGATATCCTGCTCGCCGACGAGATCAACCGCACGCCGCCCAAGACGCAGGCCGCGTTGCTGCAGGCGATGAACGAGCGCAACGTCACCATCGACGGCACGACCCATCCGCTGGGCGAGGCCTTCATGGTGGTGGCGACGCAGAACCCGATCGAGCAGCAGGGCACATATCCGCTGCCCGAGGCGCAGCTCGACCGCTTCCTGTTCAAGATCAACCTCGCCTATCCGAGCCGCGAGGAGGAGTTCGCCATCGTCGCGCGGCACGGGCACCGCGCCGCCATGCCGAAGCTCGCGGAGTTCGGCCTTGCCTCTATCGTCTCTGAGCAGGACCTGCTGGCGGCGCGGGCGCTGGTCGGCGGGATCGCTCTCGGCGAGCCCTTGGTCGGCTATATCGTCGACCTGATCCGCGCGACCCGCAACCATCCGGCGATCGAGACCGGCGCCTCGCCCCGCGCCGCGACGATGCTCGCCTCGGCCAGCCGGGCGCGGGCCGCGACGCAGGGGCGCGACTTCGTCATCCCCGACGACGTCAAGGGCATCGCCCTGCCCCTGCTGCGGCACCGGATCGTGCTCGCGCCCAATGCCGAGATCGACGGGCTGATCAGCGACAAGGTCATCCTGGAACTGATCGACCAGGTCGCCGTGCCGCGATGATCAGGCCGACCCCGCGCGCCGTGCTGCTCTTCGGGGCGACCGTGCCGGTCGCCATCGGATTGCTGATCCATGACCCGTCGCTCTGGCCGATCGCGCTCGATCTCGGCCTGTTCGTCCTGGCGCTGATCGGGCTCGACGCCCTGCTCTGCGCCCGGCCGTCGCGGCTTTCGCTGACAGTCGATGCGCCGCCGCGATTGTATATCGGTAGCGAGGGCCAATTGAGCGTCAGCGGCGCCATCGAAGGCGCATCACGGGCCGTGTCGATCCAGGTCCTGCCGGAGCAGAGCGGCGATGTAACTTCGCCCGAACCAGCCCGGCTCGATGTCCCGCCGGGAGCCGTGGGTTCGGTTACGCTGCCGGTGCGTCCGCTCCGGCGCGGGCGGATCACGATCGAGGCGCTCTGGCTGCGCTGGCGCGGGCCGCTGGGTCTCGCCGGCCGGAGCGAGCGCCGGCCGCAGGCGCTGACGATCGACGTCGTGCCAGATATCCGCGGCATCGCCTCGGCCGCCGTGCAGTTCTTCAACCGCGATGCGATCGACGGCATCAAGGTCCAGCGCCAGAAGGGCGAAGGCACGGAGTTCGAGGCGCTGCGCGACCATGTCCAGGGGCTCGACAACCGCTTCATCGACTGGAAGCACTCGGCCAAGCATCTCAAGCTGCTGTCGAAGGAATTCCGGATCGAGCGCAACCACCAGATCGTGCTCGCCTTCGATACCGGGTACCTGATGGCCGAGCCGATCGACGGCCTGCCGCGGCTCGACCATGCCATCCATGCCGGGCTGCTGCTCGGCTGGGTCGCGCTGCGCAGCGGCGATCATGTCGGCTCGTTCGGCTTCGATTCACGCATCCGGCAATATCTCCAGCCTTCGCCCGGCCGAAACGCCTTCGCCAGGCTCCAGAATGCGTCCGGCCAGCTCGGCTACCGGGCCGAGGAGACCAATTTCACCCTCGGCCTCGCCGAGTTGAACACCCGCCTGAAGCGCCGGGCGCTGGTGGTGCTGTTCACCGAGTTTATCGACACGACGACGGCGGGACTGCTGCTCGAAAGCCTGCAGCGCATGGCCAACCGCCATGCCGTGATCTTCGTCACGCTGCGCGACCCGCTGCTCGCCGATATCGTCGATGCCGAGCCCGCCGGCTTCCGGCCGGTCGCCGAGGCGGTCGTCGCGCGCGACCTCCAGCGCGAGCGCGCCGTCGTGCTGGAGCGGCTGGCACGGATGGGCGTGCATTGCCTGGAAATCCCGCCACGCGGCCTCGCCGTCGGTCTCGTCAACCGCTACCTGACCATCAAGCAGAGGGGGCTGCTATAGAACCGCTTCGCCCTTCCGCCGCTCCGCCGCCGGCCCCTGTCGCGACCGTGACGCTGCGCAGCGCCGAATTCCGCCGCAGCCGCGAGACGGCCTGGCGGATGCTCGACGGTCTCGTCTCGCGTGTCGAGAAGAAGGGCCTGTCGCGCCTCTCCGCCGAGGAGTTGCAGGAACTGCCCTTGCTCTATCGGACCGCGGCCTCTTCGCTTTCCGTCGCCCGCTCGATCGCGCTCGACCGCAACCTCATCCTCTATCTCGAAGGGCTGGTGCTGCGCGCCTTCTTCGTCGTCTACGGGCCGCGCATCGGCATCCTCGAAGCGCTCGGCGGCTTCCTGAAGCGCGGCTTCCCGGCGGCCGTCCGTGCGGCCGGCTGGCACATCCTGCTGGCGACGCTCGCCATCGCCGCCGGAATCGCCATCGGCTACCTGATGGTGCTGCCCAACGAAGCCTGGTTCGGCATGCTCGTGCCCGAGAGCATGGCCGGCGGGCGCGGGGCCGCGAGCACCGCCGACCAGCTACGCCGGACCGAGATCTTCGCGCCCTGGCCCGGATTCGTCGATTCCTTCGTCGTCTTCGCCAATTTCCTGTTCCGGCATAACGCGACGATCGGAATCATGACCTTCGGGCTCGGCGTGCTCGGCGGTGTGCCGACGCTGCTGCTACTCGGCTATCAGGGCCTCATTCTCGGCGCCTTCCTGGCCCTGCACTACAATCGCGGGCTGCTCGTCGATTTCATCGGCTGGATCTCGATCCATGGCGTGACCGAGATCGGCGCATTGATCCTGTGCGGCGCCGGCGGGCTCGTCATCGCCGAGAAGATCCTGTTTCCGGGTCGCTACAGCCGCCTCGACAGCCTGGCCATGGCCGGCAAGGCGGCGGCCGGGCTCGCCGGCGGAGCGGTGCTGATGCTCTTCGTCGCGGGGATCATCGAGGGCGGCCTGCGCCAGCTCATCGCCTCGACGCCCTGGCGGCTGGCGATCGGCGCGGCGACCGGCGCCTTGTGGACCGCCTATTTCCTCCTGAGCGGCAGGCGCTGAACCCATGGCCCAGCGACTTGACCGCATCAACCGCCTGCTCGACGGCACCACCCGCAACCGGCGCGAGATCAGCACGCCGGAGGGCGTGACGCTGGAGGTCGACATCGCCAACCACGGCGAGCGGCTCGTCGCCTTCCTGATCGACTTCCTGTTCTGGATGCTGGCGACCGCCCTGCTCTTCCTCGTGCTGGGCCTGACCCTGCTCCACGGCGTCACCGGCTCGGTGACGGTCACGGTCGTGCTGTTTCTGTCCTTCCTGCTCCGGAACCTCTACTTCATCCATTTCGAGCTGCAGAGCCAGGGCGCGACGCCGGGCAAGCGCATCGTCAACCTGAAGGTGATCGACCGCAGCGGCGGCCCGCTGCTGCCCGGCGCGATCGTCGCCCGCAACCTGACGCGCGAGGTTGAGATCTTCCTGCCGCTCGGGCTGTTCTTCGCCGTGCCGAAGATCGGGGCCGGCGCGGAATTCTGGACGGCGGCGAGCTATTTCGGCTGGGCGGTCGCGCTCTCGGCCCTGCCTTTCTTCAACCGCGACCACCTGCGGGCCGGTGACTTGATCGGCGGGACCATGGTCATCTCGGTGCCGCGGCGAGCCCTGCTGGCCGAACTCGCGGAGGCGCAGAGCCGCTTCGTCTTCAGCCGCAAGCAGCTCGACGCCTATGGCGCCTTCGAATTGCAGGTTCTGGAGGAACTGCTGCGCCGCCCGTCCTCACCCGACACGCACAGAATGCAGCGCCAGGTCTGCGAGAAGATCCGCCGCAAGATCGGCTGGACGGAAGAGGTTCCGCCAGTCGAGACGCTCGATTTCCTCAGGGCCTTCTACACGGCCGAGCGGGCGCATCTCGAAGGCGAGCAGCAATTCGGCCGCTACCGCGCCGACAAGAACGAGCCGGCTGCGACCGGCCCGTGAAGGCCTGCCGCAGTTCGGCAAGCTTGCGTCAGTCGAAGACGCTCGCCAGCGTATCGAGGTCGATGCCTTCCTTGGCCATGCGCAGATCGTGATAGATCACGGCCGAGAGCACGGCACCGAAAGCGGTCGAGACGACCTGCCAGGCGAAGCCGAGAATATCCCCGATCAGGCCGCCGCCACCGATCCGCGCCAGCACGAGAGCGCCGACCAGGGCGATGACGATGACCAGCAGGAAGAGCCCGAAGATCTGCCAGCGATAGCCCTTGGTCAGCGCGACGCTGCGGCTCATGCTCGCCGTCACCCCGGTCTTCTCGATGACGCAGGCGGGGATCGCGACATAGAGCATGCAGCCGATGATGGCGCCCGGCACGACGAAGAGCAGGAAGCCGAGACCGGTCGCGAGACCGACGAGGATGCCGACACCGATGACGGGAACGGCACGTGCGAGCCCGATCCGCAGGGAGTCGCCGATGGTGAAGGGCTGTTGGCGCATCTCCTGGAAGGCGCCGTAAAGGCTCGTCGCCTGCGCCACGGTCTGGAGCACGAAGGTCAGGAGCCCGGTCAGCACCGCACCGAAGGCGATGCCCGATGGCGAAGGGGCACCCGACGACAGCGCGCCCAGCGTCAGCAGGAAGATCGGGATCATCGGCACAAGCGCCAGCAGGGCGAACTTGCCGAACTGACGTCCGAGGATCGCGAAAGTCTTGTTCATGACCGAGCCGATGCGAAACTGCCCGGGCGCGGCGGAAAATCCGCCGGTCGATGTGCTGCTCATGAGGAACCCCGCCGCGAATGAGGCGGAATAGTGGCACGCCCCGTATAGCGGCACAATCCGCAGCAACGCGGGCTACGCGCTTCGCATCAAGGTCTCGCGCAAGCCGAGAAGCGTTTCGCAGACGGCTTCCAGCTCGCGGATGTCGAACCCATCCCGCAGCTCCGGAACGTGCCCCGCGATCCTGCCGCCGAGGATGCCGGCAAAGCTCGCCCTCCCCTCAGACGACACGACGAGGCCGTTGGCCGCCTCGAAGGAAGCGTTCCAGGCGATGGCATCCTCGCGCGTCAGCCCCGGCGGCAGATCGAGTTCGAGCGTGCCGCCCGCGAGCCGGACCGGATAGCCGCCGGGCAAGCCGTCCGGGCCGGGCACATGCCCCTGCCAGGGCCGGCCCGCCGCCATGGCAAGCAGCATCGGGACGCCGCTCGCGCCGGAAATCTCGATCACCGGCTCGGGCGTGAGCTGGATATCGGCGAAGCGGGCATAGACGTCGGCGACCTCCTCGCCATCCAGCCAGACGCGCGGGGCGCGTCCGTCGCGTTCCTCGGGACGGCGCCGCCAGGCTGAAAGGTTCTGGTAATGCGCGAGAACTTTGACCGCGGTGCCGGCAGGCACTGCGGCCGAGCCGGCGAAGACATTGGACAGGATCGCGACATTGCCCATGCCACAGGCGACCTCGTGCCCCATCGCGCGGATCATGCCGTTGACCACATCGGGGAAGCTGCAATTGACCAGGGTCACCGGCTTGCGGCTGCGCGTGATGGCGGCGGCGACGCGGGCGCTGATCAGCGCCTGAAAGACGGCCGTTGCGCTCAGGCCGCCCTCGGCGACGAGGCGCGTCCAGGCATTGCCGCTCTGGGCGATCACCTGCGAAGTCTGGATCGAGGCGGCCTGTACGACGATGCGCGGGCCGGTCGCCGCGAGCAGCGTGTCTGAGGCGTCCGGGGCAAGCAGGTCGATCGCATGAGTGGTGAAGCGCGCCTTCGCTCCAAAGAGCGCGGCGCGGGCATTGGCGGCCGTGCGCAGCCAGTTCAGCCGTTCGAGGTTGCGGCCGGCAATGACCACATCGACCGGCTCGCGGGCCGTGGCGGCGATGTCGAAGGCGATCCGTGCGGCGAAACCGCCGGTGCCTGAAATGAGGATGTCGCAGCCGGCCATGTCAGCGCCCCGTTCCGGCCCGGTCCCAGCAATCGTCGAGCCGGGGCGAGAGCCTGTGCTTCATGATGCGCTGGCTCGCCGTGCGCTCGAACTCGTCGACGAGGGCGATGTAGCGCGGGTTCTGGTAGGGCGCGAGCCGCTGGCCGAGCCAGCCGGACAAGGCCTGCGGATCGATGATCGCGCCATGGCGCGGCTTGACGAAGAGCTTGATGTCCTGCTCGCCGATATCGGCGGCGACGCCGATCATCGCGCAATCCTCGACCGCGTCGTGCTCGGCGGCGACGTGCTCGACCTCCCAGGCCGAGACGTTCTCGCCGCGGCAGCGCACGCTGTCGGTCATGCGGCCGTGGAAATAGAGATTGCCATCGGCGTCGAAGGAGCCGAGGTCGCCGGTATGAAGGGCGCCGTTGCGCAGGGCCTTCGCCGTCGCTTCGGGATTGTCGAGATAGCCGGGGAAGATCGCGCCGGGGATGCTGGTCTCGACGACGATCTCGCCGCGCTCGCCCGCCGCGACGGGCTTGCCCTCGCCACCGAGCAGCCTGACGGAGAACCAGGGCATCGGCCGCCCGACCGAGCCGACCACGCCGCTGGTATTGCAGGTGGTCAGGCTGGAGGCTTCCGTCATGCCGTAGCATTCGCGAATCTCGGTGCCGAAGCGATCGCGGAACTGCGGCCAGATATCGGCCGGGCAGCCGCCGCCCCAGGCGATGCGCACGCCATGCTCGCGATCTCCAGCGGAAGGCGGCTGCTTCAGCAGGATCTGCAGGATGCCGCCGAGATAGTGGATATGGGTCGCGCCCTCCTCCTGGACCTGCGCCCAGAAGCGGCTGGCGCTGAAGCGCTCGACCATGGCCAGCGTCACGTCGCGGATCATCGGCAACGGCAGAAGCTGGGCGCCGCCGATGTGATAGAGCGGCTCCCAGACGAAGAAGACATCGCCCGGCTTTGCATCGGACAGGCGGACGACGCTTTCGGCCGCCAGCCGCAGCATGCGGTGCGAGACGATCACGCCTTTCGGCCGCCCGGTCGTGCCGGAGGTGTACATGATCGCGAAGACGGCATCGGCTGCCGGTGCCGGCTCGTCGAAACGCGCGGGCGTGGCGAGCACGGCGTCGAGCTCGCCGTCCGGCGCATGCAGCAGCACCGGCAGGGTCGCATCCGGCCCCATCGCCTCGGCGATCTGCGGCGCGAGCTCGGCATCGGCCACGACGAGGCGCGGGCTGGAATGGGTCAGGAGATAGTTCAGCCCCTCGCCGCGCTGCTGGGCATTGACCGGCACCCAGGCGACGCCGGCCCGTGCGAGACCGAAGACCACGGCGATGGTCGCGATGGAATTGCGCATCATCACCGCGACGCGGTCGCCCGTGACGATGCCCTGCGCCCGCAGGTGCGCCGCGAAGGCGGCCGAGCGCCGCTCGATCTCGCCATAGCTCACCGGCTCGCCGCCGAAGCGGGCATAGATGCGGTCCGGCTCGGCGGCTGCGCGCGCGGTCAGGAGGCCTACGAAGCCGTCTTGGTCTGGGGAGGTCATGGTTGCGCTTCGGTCGACAGGATCAGGAAGAAGAGGAGGAGCGGAAGCGTTCGGCCAGGAGCAGCATCACCGTCACCACCACGAAGACGACGACCGAGACCGCGGCCAGCGTCGGGTTGAGCTGCAGGATCATATCGTCCCACATCTGCTTCGGCAGGGTCGTCTTGACGCCGCCCGAGATGAAGATCGCGATGGTCAGTTCGTCGAAGGAGGTGATGAAGGCGAAGAGGAAGGCCGCGACGAGGCCGCCCTTCACCAGCGGGATCGTCACGCCCGTGAGGGTGCGGACGCGGTTGGCGCCGAGGGTCGCCGCCGCCTGGTCGAGCCGCTGGTCATAGGTCTTGAGCACGGCGGCGATGGTGACGAGCGTGAACGGTATCGCGAGCACCGTGTGGCCGATGATCAGGCCGAGATCGGTGGCGACGAGACCGATCCGGGCGAAGAGATAGAACAGCCCGACCGCAATGACGATGCGCGGCACGATCATCGGCGCGAGGAAGAAGGCGAAGATCAGCCCGCTCCAGCGCGTGCGGCTATGGGCCAGCGCCAGCGCCGCGAAGCCGCCGATCGCGGTCGCAGCCAGCGCCGTGGCGAAGGCGACCATGAAGGAACGGATCGTCGCCTGAATCCAGAGCGGCGATTCGAAATAGGTGCGGAACCAGCCGATTCCGTAGCCCGGCGGCGGGAATTCGAGGAATTGCGAGGAGGTGAAGGCAAGCGGGATCACCAAGAGCGTCGGCAGCACGAGGAAGCCGATGACGAGCCAGCAGAAGCCCGGCAGCAGCCAGCCGCAGATGCGCTTGCCGAGGAGCCGCTGCGTCACCGCTGCGGCACGCCCGGCGATGTCGCCTACGACCCCGAGGATGGCGAGGCCAAGATCGCGGATGCGCCCGGCCCCGGCCTGCGCCGAGCCGCCGGCAATCGTCGAGATGCCGAAGAGCCGGTCGTAGATCCAGCAGGAGACCAGCGCCGCCGCCAGCATCATCGCGGCCAGCGCCCCGGCGAAGGACCAGTTCAGCAGCTCCTGGACCTGGGTGATGATGAGCTGCGCCAGCATCGTCTCCTGCCGCCCGCCGAGGAAGGCCGGCACGATGAAGAAGCCGAGCGAGGAGATGAAGACGAGCAGGCCCGCCGCCGCGACGCCCGGCAGGGAGAGCTTGAAATAGACCAGCCAGAAGGCCCGTGCGGGAGCAGCCCCCAGCGTCTGCGCGGCCTGGACGAGGCGGCGGTCGATGCCGGTCATCACCGGCAGCATGGTCATCACGGCGAGCGGCACCATGGCATGGACCATGCCGACCATCACGCCGAACATGTTGTGCAATAGCGGCAGGGGCTGGTCGACGAGGCCGGAGCCCGTCGCCAGCGAATTGATGATGCCGCTGCGGCCGAGCACGATCATCCAGGCGAAGGTCTTGACGAGATAGCTCGTCCAGAACGGCACCATGACGAAGAGCAGCATGCGGCCGCGGAACATGTCCGGCAAACGCGCCAGCCAATAGGCTAGCGGATAGCCGATCAACAGCGACCAGAGCGCAGTCCAGCCGGCGATGCGGAAGGTGATGCCGAGCACGCGCAGATAGACGTCGGTCGCGGCGATGCGCCGATAGGACTCAGTCGACAAACCGCCATTCTCGGGATCGACGACACTGAGGCCGAGCAATTGCGCCACCGGCCAGGCGAAGAAGACCGCGAGGAAAAGGAGCCCGGGGACCGCGAGCCACAATGGGCCGAACCGGAACCCGCTCCGGCGCGCCGGAGCCGCTCGTGCCGCGACCGCGCTCATGCGACCAGCACCGCCTTGTCGCGGGCCCAGCCGGCGACGATGGCCTGATCGATGGCGGGCACCGGATCGTCCGGCCCGAGCCGCAGCACGAGCGGACTGCCATCGCCGAGCGCGGCGATGACGCGCGTCTCCGAGCCGGCATAGACGATCTCGCTGACCCGGCCGCTGACGGCGTTGCCGTCGCGCTCGCCGAGATGGAGGTTCTCGGGCCGGATGACCAACGCCGCATCCTTGCTCTGGCAATGGGCGCCACGCGGCAGGGCGAAGCGGCCATGCGGGGTATCGAGCGCGCCGTTGCCGTCCCAGTTGCCGCGGAAGATGTTGGAGATGCCGATGAAATCGGCGGCGAAGGCCGTGCGGGGGCGCTCGTAGATCTCGCGCGGCGTGCCGAGCTGCTCGATCTTCGCGTGGTTCATCAGGCAGATGCGATCGGACATCGCGAGCGCCTCTTCCTGATCGTGCGTGACGTAGACGATGGTCGCGCCGCTCTCGCGGTGCAACCGCTTGATCTCGATCTGCATGTGCTCGCGCAGCTTCTTGTCGAGAGCGCCAAGCGGCTCGTCCATCAGGATGATCGAGGGCTGGTAGACGAAGCAGCGCGCCAGCGCGACGCGCTGCTGCTGGCCCCCGGACAATTCGCGCGGGAAGCGCCCGGCGAGATGGCCGAGATGGACCATGTCGAGCGTGGACGCGACCCGGCCGGCGATCTCGGCCGAGGGACGCCCACGCATCTTGAGCGGAAAGGCGATGTTCTCCGCCACGGTCAGGTGCGGGAACAGAGCGTAGTGTTGGAAGACGAGGCCGATATCGCGCTGGTGGACCGGCATGTTCGACTGGTCGCGCCCGTCGATCACGACCCTGCCCTCGCTGGCCTCGACGAGGCCGCAGATGAGCTGGAGCAGCGTCGTCTTGCCGGAGCCCGAAGGCCCCAGCAAGGTGAGGAACTCGCCCTCGGCAACGCTGAGCGAGCTGGGCTCGAGGGCCGTGGTCGCGCCATAGCGCTTGCCAAGTCCTTCGATGACCAGCTTGCCCGTGTTCGGCTCGCGCACAGCCATCCCGGCCCCCGCCCCCGTCGCCATCAGGCCAGCAGCCAGGCGTTGAAGCGCTCGGTGACCTTGGAGCGGTTGGCACTCCACCAATCCTCGTTGGCGATCGCCATCTGCTTCAGGTTCTCCGGCGAGGTCGGCAGGACCTTGGCACGATCGGCTGCGATCGTCTGGTAGGCGTCGAGATTGGTCGGGCCGTAGGCGAGCGCCTCGGTGAAAGCGGCCTGCGCCTTCGGATCGGAGCAGAAGCGGATGAACTGGCGCGCGACATCCGCTTTCGGCCCGCCCTTTGGCAGGCCCCAGCCCTCGATCGAGTAGAGGCCCTGGTTCCAGACGATCTTTGCCGGCGTGCCGCCGTCGATCGCGGCCTGCAGGCGGGCGTTCCAGCCCGGCAGCATGTCGACCTCGCCGCTCTGCAGGAGCTGCGTCGACTGGGCGCCGCCCGTCCACCAGACCGCGACATGCGGCTTGATCTTGTCGAGCACCTTGAAGGCGCGCTCGATATCGAGCGGATAGAGCTTGTCGAGCGGCACGCCGTCGGCGAGCAGCGCCTGCTCGATCGTGTCGATCGGGTTCTTGCGCAGCGCGCGCCGACCCGGGAACTTCTCGACATTGAAGAAGTCGGTCCAGCTCGCCGGTGCGTTCTTCACGCGGTCGGTGCGATAGGCGAAGACGGTCGAGTAGACGTCCGTGCCCATGAACTCGGCCGAGATCGCCTCCGGCATCAGCTTCGGCACGTCGGCATGCGAGAAGCCGATCGGGTCGAGCAAGCCCTGCTTCTTGAGGATGTCGCGGGCCGAGAGCGTCAGCGTGCAGACGTCCCAGGTATAGGACTTGGTCTCGACCATCGCCTTGAACTGGGCGGTGGGCTCGGCCTCGCGGGCGACGTTGACGACCTTGTTGCCGGTCGCCTTCTCGAACGGGTCGTAGAAGGCCTTGCGGAAGGCCGGGCCGAACGGGCCGCCGGGATCGGCGACCGTGATCTGCGTCGCGGCACGCGCCGTGCCCGACAGGTAAGGCGCGGCGACCGCGCCGGCAGCAACGCCGCCGGCGAGTTGCAGCAGGGTGCGCCGGGTCGGCTTCGTGGTCAGGTTCGTCATCGTCTTCTCCCCTTACAAGCGGTTTTCCGCATTTCCCCGTGGGTGGTCAGATGGTCAGGCGGTCTTGCGCGCCGCGCGCTTGGCGAGGAATTCCTCCATCATCCGGGCCGGTTCGCCGGTGGCGTAGGCGGCGCGCTGGTTGCGGATGCCGGCGGCGAGACATTCGCGGAAGCTCTCCTCGGTGACCTCGCGGAAGCGGGCCTTGTTGAGGCGCATGGCGACCGGCGGCTTGCCGGCGAGCTCCTCGGCCAGCGCGAGCGAGGCCTGCATCACCTGCTCCTTCGGCACGATCCGGTTGATCAGGCCGATGCGGAAGCATTCGTCGGCATCCATCATCCGGCCGGTCAGGGTCAGGTCGATGGTGCGGGCGATCCCGATCATTTCCTTCATGATCCAGGGGCCGGTGACCGAGGCGATGCCGGAATTGATCTCGGGCTGGCCCATGGTGACCCCGTCATGGCCGATGCGCAGGTCGCAGAGCAGCGCCACCTGGAAGGCGGAACCAGCAGCGACGCCGTTCAGCGCCGCGATCAGCGGCTTGGAGAGCGAGCGCATGCGGTCATAGAGCCGCTCCCATTCCCCCATCCAGAGCTCCGCGCGGTCGGGATCGAAGGTCTTGGTCTCGTTGAGGTCCTGGCCGGCGCCGAAGGCGCGCTCGCCGGCGCCCGTCAGGACGATGGCACGGACGGCCTCGTTCGCCTCCAGCTCGTCGAAGCAGGCGACCAGCCGCTCGCGCATCGGTGCGTTCCAGGCATTCAGGATCTCGGGGCGGTTGAGCGTGATGATGCCGACCGCGCCACGCAGCTCGACCAGAACAGAGTCCTTCATAGCGCTCTCCGATGAGTTTTTATTGCAATGCGATAATTTCTATTGCTTATTCTGCGCGAACGACCCAGCTTGTCAAGATCGTTAGCCGCAGCCATTGATCGCGCCGAGGAGAGCAGGCCCGATGACGATGCCCGAAGAGAGAGAGACCGGCCGCAAGCGCGCGGCGCAGCCGCCCGATCAGGCCGGCCGCAAGGACGACGCCCTGATGGTCAATTCGGTCGAGAAGGCGTTCCGGGTGCTCTCCGCCTTCGGCCGCCAGCACCCAACGCTCAACCTGTCGCAGGTCGCCTCCGAGACGGGGATGGATGTCAGCGCGGCCCAGCGCTTCACCCATACGCTCACCAGGCTCGGCTACCTGCGCAAGGATGCGCAGACCAAGCGCTTCGAGCTGACCGCCAAGACGCTCGATCTCGGCTATCATTTCGTGCGCAGCAGCCGCCTGCTCGACCGGGCGATGCCCTATCTCATGCATCTCAGCAAGGAGACGGAGGAGACGGTGAACCTCACCGTGCGGGAAGAGACCGAGATCATCTTCGTCTCGCGTTTCCTGAGCCGGCACGTCCTCAACACCGACGTTATCATCGGCACGCGCATGCCCGCCTATGCCACGGCACCGGGCATCGCGATGCTGTCGCGCCTGCCCGAGAGCGAGGCGATGGCGATCATCGATGCGTCCGACCGCAGGGCGCATACGCCCTCAACGACCTGGGAGCGCGAGGCCCTGCGCGAGAAATTGCGCCAGTCGGCCGCCCAGGGCTACGCGACCGCCTTCGAGGAGGTCTATCTCGGCGATGCCTCGATCGCCGCGGTGGTGGTCGACCATCACGGCCGCCCGGAGGCCGCCGTCAATATCGCGACCTCGACCTCGCGCTACAGCCACGAGGAGGTCGTCTCGCGCTTCTCCTCGCTGGTCATCGCCGCTGCCCACGCCATCTCGCGCGTCTGAGGAAACCAGGCCGATGGCCTTGACAGGACATTATTTGATTTATCAAAATCCACGAACTTCTATTGCATTGAGATAAATCTGAGGTCGCATGGACCGCTCGCAAGCCCAGTTCCGTCGCGTGGCATTTCGGAGCGGAGCGGCGGTGGCCCTCAGCTTTGACGGCCTTCCGATCCGCGCGACCGCCGGTGACAGCGTGCTCGCCGCGCTTCTGGAAAACGGCGCCCTCATCCGCCATCTCGAATTCGGCGGCGAGCCGCGTGCCGGCTTCTGCCTGATGGGGGTCTGCCAGGATTGCTGGGTCTGGAGCGCCACGGGCGGCCGGATCAGGGCCTGCACCACGCCTGTGAGCGAAGGCATGGAGCTTTTCGCCGAACCGCAAGCGATGGCCGGCGCCCATGGCTGAGATCGTCATCATCGGAGCCGGACCGGCCGGGATCAGCGCGGCCGAAATCCTCGTCGCAAACGGGCTGAGGCCGATCCTGATCGACGAAGGCGCACGCGCCGGCGGACAGGGCTATCGTCGGCCGGCCGATGATCTCGCGCTCGACATGAACAAGCTGATGGGCTCGGAAGCCGGCCGATACGCCGCGCTGCACGCACGCTTCGTGGCGCTCCGTCCCCAGATCGATTACCGGCCCCAGACACTGGTCTGGGCGCTCGACGACAAGCGTCTGCATCTGCTGCGCGATGGCCGCGCTGAAGCGCTCGATTGCGACAGGCTGCTGATCGCCAGTGGCGCGATGGACCGGATCGCCCCCTTGCCCGGCTGGACCTTGCCCGGCGTGTTCACACTGGGCGGGGCGCAGGTCGCGCTCAAGGACCAGGGCTGCCTGATCGGCAGCCGCGTCGCCTTCCTCGGCTCCTCGCCCTTGCTGGCGCTGGCCGCGAAGCAATATCGCGCGATGGGCGCCGAGATCGCGGTGATCGCCGATACGACGCCATTCTCGGCCAAGCTCGCGGCGATGCCGGCCTTGCTCGGCGCGCCGCGCACGCTGCTGCGCGGCCTCTGGTATATGGCCACGGCTCTGCGCGCGGGCATCCCGACGTTGCATGGCGTGACGCCGGTCGCCGTCGAGGGAGACGGCCGTGTCGAGGCTCTCGTCCTGCGCGACGGCAGTGGACGCGAGCGGCGTTTCGCCTGCGATGCGGTTGCGCTCGGCTATGGCCTCAAGCCCGAGACGCAGCTCGCCGATCTCGCCGGAGCGGACTTCGCCTACGACCCGGATTTCCGGCTGTTCCTGCCGAAGATCGACGGCTTCGGCCGGGCGCGGCCAGGGCTCTACCTCGCCGGCGATGGCGTGCGGATCGGCGGCGCCGATGCAGCGGAGGCGAGCGGGGCGCTCGCTGCCCATGCCATCCTCTCCGATCTCGGCCGGCCGCAGGATATCGCGGCGATCAGGCCGCTGGCACGACGGGTCGCGCGGCTGCGTGGCTTTCAACGCGGGCTGGCGCGGGCCTTCGCCTGGCCGAAGCAGCAGATCGCCGCCCTGCCCGATTCCGTCACGCTCTGCCGCTGCGAGAACGTCACCATCGGCGAGGTCCGCGCCGCCATGGCGCAAAGCCTCGGCCCGGTCGAGGTCAACCGCGTCAAGGCGATGACCCGCTGCGGCATGGGGCGCTGCCAGGGCCGCGTCTGCGGACCGGCTCTGCAGGAGATCGTCGCGGCCGGAACAGGACAAGGCGGCGAATCCGCCGGGCGCCTGCGCGGGCAGGCGCCGGTCAAGCCGATCGCACTCGCCGCCGCGGAAGAACCGGCATGAGCGCGCGGACCACGGACGTCGCGATTATCGGCGGCGGGCTGATCGGCGCCTGGACCGCCTTCTTCCTCGCCAAGCGTGGACAGCGCGCAACGCTGATCGAAAAGGGGGTCGTCGGCGCCCAGTCGAGCGGTGTCAATTTCGGCAACCTGCGCCTGCAGGGCCGCTTTCCCGGCCAGTATCCGTTGTCGCTGCGCTCGCAGGCGCTGTGGGAGGATTTCGACGCACTGATCGGCGAAGGCTGCGAGTTCGAGCAGACCGGTCATCTCTACCTCGCCTATGACGAGGAGGAGCACGCGAAGCTCGAAGGCTACGCCAAGGTCTCCGAATCCTACGGGCTTGCGATCGAGCGGGTCGGCCCGGCCGATCTGCGCCGACGCTGGCCCTGGCTCGGCGAGCGCGCCATGGCCGCGACCTTCTCGGCACGCGACGCCACCGCCAATCCAAGGCTCGCCACCCCGGCCGTGGCACGGGCAGCAGCGAGACATGGCGCCACCATTCTTGAGAACACGCGCGTCACAGCCGTGGACCGCGAAGGCGACGGTTTTTCGCTGACGCTGGCCGATGGCAGCAGGCTGAGCTGCGACGCGCTGGTCAACTGCGCCGGGGCCTGGGCGCTGGAGATCGCCGAGCGTTTCGGCGAGACCGCGCCGGTCTTTCCAGCCGGCCCACCGCAATTCGTGACCGAGCCTTTCCCCTATCGAATCGAGCCTTCGGTGCAGGCGATCGACGGCTCGGTGATCTTCCGCCAGATCCCGCGCGGCAACATCATCCTCGCCGGCTATCCGCGCACCGCCGCCGATCCGCAGGCGAACCGCGCGCCGGTGCCCCCAGCGAAGACGCTGGCGGCGATGCGGGCGCTCGCCCGCGTCGCGCCGATGCTGGCGCAGTGCCATGTCATCCGCGTCTGGTCCGGCATCGAGGCCTATCTGCCCGACATGATCCCGGTGATCGGCCCGAGCGGGACGACGCCCGGCCTGTTCCATGCCTTCGGCTTCTGCGGCCACGGCTTCCAGATCGGTCCCGGTGTGGGCCTGTGCCTCAGCGAGATGATCGTCGACGGCGAAACACCGACGCCGCTGGAACCGTTCTCGATCGAACGCTTCCGCACCGCCACGGCCGTCAGCGAGAAGTTCAAGAAGGAATTCGACTGACGCGCGGCAGCCTAGCCGGACCTGCAAGCCGGCTATATGACGGATTCATGGCCCGCTTCGCCGCAGAGATCAGGCTTGTCTTCATCGCCGTGCTGGCCTTCGGCTGGCCTGCCATCGGCATGGCCGAGGGACGTCGCGTCCAGATCATCACCTCGTTCCCGCCCTCGTTCTTCGAGCCCTTCCGCAACGCTTTCCGCAACCGGCATCCCGACATCGCGGTCGAGGTCGTGCAGCGCAAGACCACGGCGGCCGTCATCGATATCCGCACACAGAAGCGACCAGATGCCGACCTGTTCTGGGCTTCCGCGCCCGATGCCTTCGAACTGCTGAAGCGCGCGAACCTGCTGGCGCCGTTGCAGCCGCGGGCGACCGGCGCGCCGGAGACCATCGCCGGCTATCCGGTCAATGATCCCGATCATCGCTATCTCGGCTTCGCCGTCTCGGGCTACGGGCTGGTCTACAACCCCGCCTACCTCGCGGCGCGCGGCCTGCCGGTACCGCGCAACTGGGCCGATCTCGCCGCCCCGGTCTATGCCGGGCATATCGGCCTGACCTCGCCTGCCCGCTCCGGCACCACGCACCTCATGGTCGAGGCGCTGCTGCAATCGCTCGGCTGGGAGCGCGGCTGGGCCCTGTGGTCGGCGATCGGCGGCAATCTCGCGACGATCACGGCGCGCAGCTTCGGCGTCACCGCCGGCGTCGCCCGCGGCCGCTTCGGCATCGGCATCTCCATTGATTTCCTGACGGAGGCCAGGACGACCGAGGGCGAGGGCAACCGCTTCGTACTGCCCGGCGAGACCTTGTTCGCGCCCGCCAGCATCGCAAGGCTTGCGACCTCGCCCAATCCGAAGGAGGCAGAACTCTTCATCGACTTCGTGCTCTCGCCCGAAGGGCAGAAGATGCTGCGCGAGCCGCGGATCGGGCGCCTTGCCGTCTCGCCGGCCGCCTATGGGCCGGACGAGACACCTCCACATCTTTCGGAGACCGAAGGCATCTTCAACCGCACTGGCTTCGACGCTGGGCTTTCTGCCGGGCGCTACGAGCTGGTCAACCTGATCTTCGACGAGTGGATCACCTTCCGCCGCACCGAGCATGCCAGGCTCTGGCGCAGCCTGCAGGCGATGGAAGCGGCCCTGCTCACGCGCCCCGACGAGCAGGCCGCCAAGCTCCTGACCCGGGCGCGAGCCGCCCTGACGCAGCCGCCGGTCTCCGCTGCCGAACTCGGAGAGCCCGGGCGTTTCCAGAATATCGTCCGCGTGCCGCGCGGCCTGCCCGTGCCCGAGGAGCAGGCGCGCATCGAAGCCGCACTCCGGAACGCGATCGTGACTCACGCAACCGAGGCCGGCGACAGCCTGCAGCAGGCGGCCGAGCGGCTGACCGCGCTGGGCTGGCGCGACGAAAGCCTGACCGGGAGCAGGCCATGACGCCCGCCTTGTCCAGGCGCCGCTTCGGCATCGGCGGACGGTTGATCGCGGCCTTCCTCGGCGTCGGCCTCTTTGCGGTCGGCGCCGGCATCGTAGGCGTCATCTCCTATGAGCGGCTCAGCAAGGAGCTGGCGGCGATCGCCCGCGAGCATCTGCCCGGCCTCGCTTCCGCTGCACGGCTGGCGGAAGCCAGCGCCCGCGTCATCGCCGGCATGCCGGAACTCGCCAATGCCGAACGGCGCGACGGTTATGATCGCGGAAGGCGCGTGGTCGGCGAGCGCTTGAACGAGCTCGACAAAGTTTTGTCCGAGCGAGCGGGCAGCGGCTTCGACGCACCCGCGCTGACCGCCGTGGCGGCGGAAATCCGCCGCAATCTCGGCGCGATCGACGACGTCTCGGGGCGCCGCTTCACGCTGGCGGAGCGCATCCGCGGCGTCAGCGAGGAATTGCGCTGGCTCCAGGCCGACCTCATCGACGAGATCGAGCCGCTGACCGACGATGCCCGCTTCAATATCGATACGGCACTCGGCCAGAGCGGCAACGAGGCGTCATCCTCGGCCAAACCGAACACGATCCGCGAGGAGACCCGCAAGAGCGAAGCGCTGATGACGCTGAACGCCCAGGCCAATCTGATCGTCGGTCTATTCGGGCGGCTCGGCACGGTCCAGACCCGCGAGGACATGGAGCAGACCGGCCATGTCATCGGCGAGGCGGTCGACCAGCTCGAAGTCGAGGCCAAGGCGCTTGCGGGCTGGGCCGACACGATCACGGTCCGGCAGATCACGCAGCGCCTGATCGGGCTTGCGGACACCACGACCGGCCTGCCTGGCCTCAAGCGCTCCGAGCTTGCTGCGCTCGCCGATGCGCAGCGCCTGATCTCGGAGAGCCGTCGCCTCGTCACGGAACTCGGCACGCTGGTCTCGCAGGAGGTGCGGCGAACCGAGGCCGTGGCGAAGGAGGCCGCCGACCGCTCGGCCGAGGCGATCCGGCTCGGCCGCAACCTGCTGCTCGCCATCGCGGCAGCCTCGCTATTGGGCGCGCTGCTGATCGGCTGGTTCTATGTCCGGCGCCATCTGGTGGCGCGCCTGCGGGTCCTGACCGAGGCCGCGACCAGCATCGCCAGCGGCCAGTCCTCGGCGCTACTGCCGAAGGCGGGCAATGACGAGCTCGGCGACCTCACCCGCGCACTCGCCGTCTTCCAGCAGACCCGCGACGACCTGATCCAGGCGGCCAAGCTCGCGGCGCTGGGACAAATGGCGGCGGGCCTGAGCCATGAGCTCAACCAGCCGCTCGCCGCGATCCGCTCCCACGCTCATAACGGCGCGCTGCTGCTGGAGCGGGGCCGGCCCGAGGAGGCCCGAAAGGCGATCGGCCGCATACAGGCGCTGACGACGCGTGCGGCCGACCTGATCGCACATCTCAGGCGCTTCGCCCGCAAGCCCGGCGTTGTTCTGGCGCCGGTTGCGGTCGGCGATGTCGTCGAGACCGCGCTGTCGCTGTTCGGGCCGCGCTTCGACGCCGAGCGCGTGACGCTCCAGCGGGACCTCCCGGCGGGACGCCTCCATGTCCATGCCGAGGAAATCCGGCTGGAGCAGGTGCTGGTCAATCTCGTCGCGAACGCGCTCGACGCCGTCGCCGGCATCGACGGCGCGACGATCGCGATCGGGGCCCGCCGAAGCGGCCAAAGGGTCGAGATCTGGGTCGAGGATAGCGGACCCGGCATCGACCGGGCGCATCTGGAACGCATCTTCGACCCGTTCTTCACGACCAAGCCGGTCGGCTCGGGGCTCGGCCTCGGCCTCTCGCTGTCCTACAACATCATCAAGGACCTTGGCGGCACGCTGGCCGTTGCCGAGACCGGCCCCGAAGGCACGCGCTTCCTGATCACCCTCGAAGGGACGACAGTCCACGTCATGGCCCCGCTGGAAATCGACGCATGAGCGCTCCCAAGGTCGTCCTCGTCGATGACGATGCCGAGGTGCTCGAAGCCTGGCGGTTGACGCTGGAGCTCGAAGGCTTCGCGGTCGTGGCCAAGCGCTCGGGCGATGCGGCGCTCGCCGAGCTTGGCCGCGACGCCTCCGTCGTGCTGGTCAGCGATGTCCGCATGCCCGGCCGCGATGGGTTCGGGCTGCTTTCCGCGGTGACCGCCGTCGATGCGGAGATCCCGGTCGTACTGATCACCGGCCATGCCGATGTTCCCATGGCGGTGAAGGCGATCCGCGAAGGTGCCTGGGATTTCGTCGAAAAGCCGGCCGATCCGGTCCGCCTGATCGAGACGATCCGGCGCGCCAGCGAATACCGCCGGCTGATCATCGAGAATCGCTCGCTCAGGGCGGGCGCGAATCGCGAAGATCCATGGTCGACCCGACTCGTGGGCCATTCGCCGACAATGGCAAAGCTGCGCAGCCGGCTGGCCCTGCTGGCCGATGCCGATACCGACGTGCTGCTCTTCGGCGAGACCGGGACCGGCAAGGAGGTGGCGGCGCGCGCGCTCCACGATCTCGGCAATCGCCGCGCCGGGCGCTTCGTCGCGGTGAATTGCGGGGCGATCCCCGAGACCATGGTCGAGAGCGAATTGTTCGGGCACGAGGCCGGCGCCTTCACCGGCGCGCGCGCGCGGCGGATCGGCAAGATCGAGCACGCCAGTGGCGGCACGCTCTTCCTCGACGAGATCGAGTCGATGCCGATGGCGGCGCAGGTGCGCCTGCTGCGCGCGCTGCAGGAGCGCCGGATCGAGCGTCTCGGCTCCAACAAGGAGATCGCGGTCGATATCCGCATCGTCGCCGCGACCAAGAGCGACCTCGCTGCGCTGGCCAAGGCCGGAGGTTTCCGCGAGGACCTGGTCTACCGGCTGAACGTCGTGACCCTGCGCCTGCCGCCCCTGCGCGATCGCCGCGAGGACATCCCGCTGCTGTTCCAGCACTTCCTCGCGCTCGCCGCCGCGCGCGTCGGCCGCTCGGCCCCGCCGCTCGGGCGGGACCTCTTGCAGCGGCTGACGCGGCAGGACTGGCCGGGGAACGTGCGCGAATTGCGCAACGCCGCCGAGCGCAGCCTGCTCGGCATGGATGAGGATTTCGAGGATGAAGATGCCGGCGCCTCAGCCTCCGATGGTGCAGAGCGCACGCTGGAGGAGCTGGTCGCCATCGCCGAGGCGGAGGCGATCGGCGCCGCCTTGAAGCGCCATAACGGACGCATCGGCGTCACCGCCGCCGCGCTCGGCATCACCCGCAAGACGCTCTACCTGAAGATGCGCCGTTACGGCCTGAGCGGCGCCGCCGCGCTCGCAGACTGAGCCTCGATGTTACCGCGATGACCCATCGGGCGCTTCGGCAGGTTACCGCCATGCCCCCGAAATTGGGTATCTGAAGACCCTTCCTTCCGAATTCCGCAATGGAATCAAAGCCGCCGACACTTGGCATCACCGTTGCTGAGAAGAAGCCATCGACCTCGACGTCGAACAGAAAAAACGCTTCGGAGGAAATCATGCTCAATCGCAGGCTCGCGCTCGCGGCCACCCTCGGCCTGTCGCTCAGCGCCTCGTTTACGGCCATCGCGCTGGCGCAGGCGCCAGCCGGCAAGGTCACGGTGGTGACCTCCTTCTCCAAGGACGTCACCGATCCGATCAAGAAGGCCTTCGAGAAGGCGGTTCCGGGCGTCACGCTCGAAGTGCAGAACCGCAACACCAATGCCGGCGTGAAATATGTCGAGGAGACCAAGGCCAATAACCAGGTCGACCTGTTCTGGGCCTCGGCGCCCGATGCCTTCGAGGTGCTGAAGGGCAAGAAGCTGCTCACCGCCTACAAGCCCAAGGCGACCGGCATCCCCGAGAAGATCGGCTCCTATCCGATCAACGATCCCGCCGGCTTCTATTTCGGCTTCGCGGCCTCCGGCTACGGCATCATGTGGAACGACCGTTACGCCAAGGCCAACAAGCTGCCCGAGCCCAAGGACTGGCAGGATCTCGCCAAGCCGGTGTTCTACGACCATGTGTCGATCGCGGCGCCGTCGCGCTCCGGCACGACGCACCTGACGATCGAGACGATCCTGCAGGGCGAGGGCTGGGACAAGGGCTGGCGCACCATCAAGGAGATGGCCGGCAATTTCCGCTCGATCAACGAGCGCTCCTTCGGCGTGCCGGAGCAGGTCAATTCCGGCCAGGTCGGCGTCGGCATCGTCATCGACTTCTTCGCCTTCTCGGCCCAGGCCTCCGGTTTCCCGGTCAAGTTCGTCTATCCGAGCGTGACGACCGTGGTCCCGGCCAATGTCGGCATCATCGCCAACCCGCCGAACAAGGCTGCGGCCGAAGCCTTCATCGAGTTCCTGCTCTCGCCGACGGGCCAGGAGGTGCTGCTCGAGCCCGGCATCCGCCGCCTGCCGGTCAACCCGGCCGTCTATGCCAAGGCCGGCGCCGACTATCCGAACCCCTTCACCGATCCGCGCTTCCAGAAGATGATCGGCTTCGACGTCGACAAATCGGAAGGCCGCACCGCGGTCGTCGATACGCTGTTCGACCAGATGATCTCCTTCCAGCTCGACGGGCTGAAGGGTGTCACCAAGGTGCTGCACGAGGTCGATGCGGCGCTGGCCAAGAAGCCGAACGACAAGGCGAAAGCGCTGGCCGATGAGGCCCGCGTCCTGATCGCCGCCATGCCGGTGAGCGAGGCGCAGGCCGCGAGCCCCGAGCTGCGCGGCGCCTTCACCGGCGGCAAGGAGAAGGGCGCCCGCCAGGCCGAGGTCGAGGCGCAGTGGGCGAGCTTCGCCCGCGACAACTACGCCAAGGCCAAGGCCAAGGCGGAAGAGGCGCTGAAGGCGGCAAAGTAAGCGCACGCGTCATCGTCGTCCCGCGGGTCTTCCCGTGCGCGCTGCAGCGTGAAACGCTGCGGCGCAGACACGGGACCGCGCGACCAGTAGGCGCCTTTTCCTGAAGACGGTCCCGTGTCTGCGCAGCGGCATTTGCATGCCGCAGCGCGCACGGGATGACACCCGGCCGCACCCATGACAGCCATTCCGACCTCGGTTCCCCGCCCCCGTCGCATCGCCGGCACGCCCGGCCAGATCGCGCTGGCGCTGGCGATCGCCGCCTTCCTGCTGATGTTCCTGGTGCTGCCGGTGGCGACGGTGATCTATGTCGCCTTCACCGAGAAGGGCACCTCTACCTTCACGCTGGTGAATTTCTACGATTTCGTCCGCACCGAGCTGTTCATGCGCTCGTTATGGAACTCGTTCTATGTCTCTGCGATGTCAGTGGTCTGGGCCTCGGTCTTCGCCCTGCCGCTGGCCTATCTGACGACGCGCTTCGTCTTCCGCGGCGCGGCCATCGTCCAGACGCTCGGCTTCCTGCCATTGATCATGCCGCCCTTCGTCGGCGCGGTGGCGATGCAGCTCTTCTTCGGCCGCAACGGCTCGATCAACCTGCTGCTCGACGACTGGTTCGGCTTCAAGATCGACTTCATGGAGGGGCTGAACGGCGTCATCTTCGTCCAGTCCGTCCATTATTTCCCGTTCATCCTGATCAACCTCTCGGCGGCGCTGCGCAATGTCGACCGCGCCATGGAAGAGGCCGCGCAGAATCTCGGCTCCTCCGGCTTCCGGCTGTTCCGGCGCATCGTCTTCCCGCTGGCGATGCCGGGCTACCTCGCCGGCGCCTCGCTCGTCTTCGTCAAGGTCTTCGACGATCTCGCCACGCCGCTCCTGCTCAACGTCAAGGACATGCTGGCGCCGCAGGCCTATCTCAGGGTGACCTCGATCGGCATCGCCGACCCGATGGGCTATGTCATCTCGGTCGTGCTGATCATCGCCTCCGTGCTGGCGATGTGGCTCTCGGCGCGGGCCTTGAAGGGACGCGACTACGCCACGACGCAGCGCGGCGGCGGCGGCCTCGCCAAGCGGGTGATGACGCCGATGGAGGCCGTGTTCGGCTACGGTATCGTCATCCTGATCCTGGCGCTGGTGCTGGCGCCGCATCTGGGCCTGCTGCTGCTCTCCTTCGCCACGATCTGGTCGTTCTCGCCGCTGCCCGATGCCTTCACCACGGCGCACTACGCCCGCGTCTTCGGCGAGAGCTCGGTCTACATCAAGAACACGCTGATCTATGCCTCGATCGCCGGCGGCATCGACGTCGTGCTCGGCGTCGCCATCGCCTATCTGGTGCTGCGCACGAGGTTGATCGGCCGCGAATGGCTCGACTGGATGGCCTCGGCCGCGCTCGCCATCCCCGGCGTGGTGCTCGGCATCGGCTATCTCAGGACCTTCTACGGCATCACCCTGCCGGACGGGACGCCGCTCGCCGCGCTCTGGATCACCATCGTGATGGCGCTGGCGATCCGGCGCCTGCCCTATGCTTTGCGAGCCTGCTATGCGGCACTCCAGCAGATTTCGGTCTCGCTGGAAGAAGCTGCCGAGAACCTCGGAGCGACCAAGGCGCGCACGGTCCGGCGCATCGTCGTACCCCTGATGGCGGGCGGCATCCTCGCCGGCTTCGTCACCTCGTTCTCGACGGCCGCCGTCGAGCTCTCGGCGACATTGATGCTGGTGCAGTCCAATTCCGACGCGCCGCTGGCCTATGGGCTCTATGTCTTCATGCAGTCGGCGGCGGGGCGCGGTCCCGGTGCGGCGCTCGGTGTCGTCGCGGTGATCCTCGTCGCGGCCTGCACCTTCCTCTCCCATCTCATCATCGAACGCAGCCAGAAGGCCAAGGGAATGGGCCACTGATCATGAACGCGACCGTCTCCCTGACCACGCCCGCCGTCTCCGTCGACATCGAAGGCGTCAACCTGTCCTACGGCACCAATCATGTGCTCAAGGACGTCAACCTGGCGATCGAGCCGGGCGAGTTCTTCGCCTTCCTCGGCCCGTCCGGCTGCGGCAAGACCACGCTGCTGCGCCTGATCGCCGGCTTCAACCATGCCGATACCGGCGAGGTCCGGATCGGCGGCAAGCCGATCACCGACCTGCCGCCGTGGAAGCGCGATGTCGGCATGGTCTTCCAGTCCTATGCGCTGTGGCCGCATATGACGGTACGCCGCAACGTCGCCTTCGGACTGGAGGAACGCGGCGTGAAGCGTGCCGAGGTCGAGCGGCGCGTGGAAGCGGCGCTGGGGCTCGTCGGGCTCGCCCATCTCGCCGAGCGGCGGCCGTCGCAACTCTCGGGCGGCCAGCAGCAGCGCGTCGCGGTGGCGCGCACCGTCGCGGTCGAGCCCAAGGTGCTGCTGCTCGACGAGCCGCTCTCCAATCTCGACGCCAAGATGCGCGTGCAGGTGCGCCGTGAATTGCGCGACCTGCAGCAGCGGCTGGGCCTGACCACGATCTTCGTCACCCACGACCAGGAGGAGGCAAACACGATCTGCGACCGGATCGCCGTGATGAACGACGGCATCGTGCAGCAGGTCGGCACGCCGATGGAGCTTTACGAGCGACCGGCGAACCTGTTCGTCGCCGGCTTCCTCGGAACGGCGAATATCCTTGGCGGCAAGCTTTCCGGTAGCGGCGGGACCCGAGTCTTCGAGATCGAGGGCGGGACGCGGGTTCCGGTTCCGGCCGATGCTCAGGTGCCGGAAGGCGCCAAGCTGGTCTTCCGGCCTCAGCATGCCAGTCTCGGTGATGCGGGCCCGGCCAGCGATGGGATGCTGGCTCTACCCTGCACCGTCGCCAATCGCGAGTTCCTTGGCGCCAGCGTGCGCTACGGCGTCCGTATCGGCACGACAGAGGTGGCGGTCGACGTGCCGTTCCAGTCCGGCAGCGGCCTGTTCGAGGTCGGCAGCGGGGCGACGCTCAGGCTGTCGCCGCGCTCGTTGTTGTGGCTTGCCGCCTAAGCGGCGCAGAGCGAGGGCCGCAGCCCTCGCCAACCCATCTCACCCCCGCTGCTCGGCCTTGTCGCGTGCCCGCGCCTCGGCGCTGCGCTCCGCGGCCGGGCCGTAGCCGCCGGCGCCGGGCGTGATGATCTCGACAATCTGGCCCTTTTCCAGCGCGCCGTCGCCCTTGAAGAAGGGGACGACGCCCTCGCTGAAGGAAAACGATCCGCCCTGCCCTTCGCCGCCACCGGCGAGGCCCCAGGGCCGCGAGGTCAGCCGCGAGTTGTCGACGCTCAGGCGGCACGGCGCCTCCGCCCGGTAGACGCGGCGCAGGCCCATGCCGCCGCGTTGGCGGCCGTCCCCGCCCGAACCGTCGACCAGCTCGTAGCGCAGCAGGGTCAGCGGGTATTCCAGCTCCAGCGCCTCGACCGGCAGGTTCGAGGTGTTGGTCATATGGACATGGACGCCGTGGAGCCCGTCCTTGTTGGTGCGGGCGCCGGAACCGCCGCCGATCGTCTCCAGATAGACCCAGAGCTCGCCGCTGCCCGGCTGCTCGCCGGCAAAGGTGGCCGAGGCGACCGCGCCCGAACAGGCCGCGATCACCCGATCCGGCACGGCCTGCGCGAGCGCGCCATGGATCAGGTCGACGACGCGCTGGCAGGCGGCGATGCGGCCGTTGACGGCAGCCGGGTGCACGCAGTTCAGCACCGTGCCTTCCGTCGCGGTGACGGTAAGCGGCCGGGCGAGCCCGGCATTGGGCGGGATGGTCGGGTCGGCCACGGTCTTGACCGCGTAATACACGGTCGAGAGCAGCGCGGTGTAGACCATGTTGAAGCCGGCTCGCATCTGCGGCGGCGAGTCGAAGGCCAGCCGCATCTCCTCGCCCGCGACGGTGATCGCGACCGAGAAGGTCAGCGCCTCGTCGATCTCGGGATTGTCGAAGGAATCCGAGAAGCGATAGGTCCCGTCGGGGATCGAGGCGATGCCGGCGCGCATCTTGCGTTCGGCATAGTCCTGCAGCGCCTTGCCGGCGGCGAGCACGGTGTCGCGGCCGTATTTGTCGCAGAGCGCGCGCAGGCGCTCGACGCCGAGCCGGTTCGCCGCCATCTGGGCGCGCAGATCCGAGAGGCGCTCGCGCGGGACCTGACAGTTGAGCAGGATCAGCTCCTGCACGTCCTTCATCAGCACGCCGCCGTCATAGAGGCGGATCGGCGGGATGCGCAGGCCCTCCTGATAGATATGGGCATGGCCGCGATCGGCGAAATCGGAATGGTGGGCGGTGTTGACCGCCCAGGCGATCATCACGCCTTCGTGGAAGACGGGCTCGGCCAGCACGATGTCCGGCAGATGCGTGCCGCCGCCCTCATAGGCGTCGTTGCCGATGAAGACGTCGCCCGGCTTCATCTCCGCGACGGAGTGGCGCTTCAGGATATGCGGGATGATGCCGATGAAGGAGCCGAGATGCATCGGGATGTGCTCGGCCTGACAGAGCGTCTGGCCCTCGATATCGAAGAGCGCGGTCGAGCAGTCGCGGCGCTCCTTGATGTTGGTCGAGTAGCTCGCCTTGACCAGAGCTTCGCCCATCTCCTCGGCGATCGAGGCGAAGGAGGAGCCGATGACCTCGACGGTGATCGGGTCGACGCTGACGGATGCGGTCGCGGTCATCACGGCATCTCCAGGATCAGGTTGAGATAGGGCTCGACCGTCGCGGTCATGCCCGGCAGCAGAACGGTGGTTGAATCCATCTGCTCGACGATGGCCGGGCCGGCGAAGCGGTTGCCGGATTTGAGCTTGTCGCGGTCATAGATCGGGCAAGCGACGAAGCCGCCGGCCTCGGGGAACCAGACCTCGCGGCTGCCGATGACGGCGTGGGACGCATCCGGCCCGGCATCGGGCTCCGGCCGGAAGGCAGCCTTAGGCACGAGGCCGACCGCCTCGACGCGATAAGTCACGAGCTGGACCGCCTCGCCTTCGGCGACGAAGCCGTAGAGCCGCTTATGGGCGGCGGCGAAACCTTCCGCAAGCGCGGCGATCGTGGCAGGAGTGATCGGCCCGTCCGGCACGTCGATGCCGAGTTCGTAGTTCTGGCCGTGATAGCGCAGGTCGGCGGTGCGCTTCAGCCGGCGGTCGGCCGAGGCAACGCCCTCCTCTTCGAACCAGTGATCCGCCTGTTCCTGCAGGGCGACGAAGATCTCCGCCATGTCGGGGACCAGCGTGTCGGAGAGCGTCGCGAGCCGGGTCGTGGCAAAATTGGCCCGCAGGTCGGTGAGCAGCAGGCCGAGCGCGCAGCCGATGCCGGGATTGCGCGGCACGACAATGCGCTTCATGTCGAGTTCGCGCGCGAGCCTTGCCGCGTGCAGTGGCCCGGCCCCGCCGAAGGCGACCAGCGCGTAATCGCGCGGATCATGGCCGCGCTGGACGCTGATGACGCGGATCGCCTTGGCCATGTTGGCGGTGACGACCGAGATGATGCCCTGCGCCGTCGCCATCACATCGAGGCCGAGTTCGTCGGCGAGCCGACCGATCGCCTGTTTCGACAGGCTCTGGTCGATCGGCATGCGGCCGCCGAGCAGATGCGTCGGATTCAAGGTCTGGAGCACGACATTGGCGTCGGTGACGGCAGGCTCGGTCGCGCCGCGCCCATAGCAGACCGGGCCCGGATCGGCGCCGGCCGAGCGCGGCCCGACCTTGAGCAGGCCGCCGGAATCGATCGCGGCGAGCGAGCCGCCGCCGGCGCCGACCGTGTGGATGTCGAGCATCGGCGCCTTGATCGGGTAGCCGTGAACATTGGCCTCGGAGGCGAGCTTGGCCTCGCCATCGTCGAGCAGGGCGACGTCCGAGGAGGTGCCGCCCATGTCGAAGGTGATCAGGTTCGGGATGCCGATCATCGCGCCGATCGCCTGCGCCGCGACGACGCCGGTCGAGGGGCCGGAGAGCACCGTGCGCACCGGCAGGCGCGCCGCCATGTCGAAGCCGATGACGCCGCCATTGGACTGCGTCAGATGCGGCACCGCCTTGAGGCCGAGTTCTTTCAGCCGGTCGGCGAGGCGGCGGATATAACTCTGCATGACCGGGCCGAGATAGGCGTTCACGACGGCGGTCGAGATGCGCTCGTACTCGCGGAATTCGGGCGCGACCTCATGCGAGGCGCAGATGAAGGCCTCCGGGAATTCCTCAGTGACGATGCGCTTGGCGGCTTCCTCGTGCTCCGGCCGGACGAAGCCGTAGAGGAAGCCGATGGCGACCGCCTTGACGCCCTCCGCCTTCAACGCCCGCGCCGCCTGCCTGACAGCCTCCTCGTCGAGCGGCGTCTCGACCGTGCCATCATGGCGGACACGCTCGGCGACGCCGAAGCGCAGGTCGCGGGTGACCAGCGGCGGGGCCTTGTCGGCCTGGAGGTCGTAGAGATCCGGCCGCTTCTGCCGGCCGATCTCGATCAGGTCGCGGAAGCCTTCGGTGGTGATCAGTCCCGTCTTCACGCCGCGATGCTGGATCAGGGCGTTGGTGCCGACCGTGGTGCCATGGCCGAAATAGGCGATGTCGCCGGGACTGGCGCCGACGCGCTCGACGCCTTCCTGCGTGCCGCGCGCGATGGCGCGGGAAGGATCGTCAGGCGTCGACGGCACCTTCCAGACAGCGACCATGCCGGTCGCGTCGTCGAACAGGCAGACATCGGTGAATGTGCCCCCGGAATCGATCCCGATCCGCCACGCCATCTCTGCCTTCCTTCCGTTACAGCATCGCCGCCTCGGCAGGCGGCGACACCGGTTCCCAGTATGGCAAGCGAAGCGGCGGCGATGAAAGCGCCGTCGACGCCGAACATCTCTTCGATCAGCGCAGGACTGGCTCGGCGCAAGACTCGTCGGGCCTACGAAGGGCGTTGAGCTTGGTCTATACCGGACACCTCGTGCCGCCGACCGCCAGCCCCTTCCCGCCACCGCCGGAGCCTTCGTGATGGGCATCACCATCGAGACCATCGAGCCGGACCCGTCCCTTCCCGCCGCCAGCGATGTCGTCGTCATCGGTGGCGGCATTATCGGCATCACCACGGCGCTCTTCCTGGCGCGCGAGGGCATCTCGGTCACCGTCTGCGAGAAGGGCGAGGTCGGCCATGAGCAGTCCGGGCGCAACTGGGGCTGGGTGCGCGTCATGGGGCGCGATCCCGGCGAGATCCCGCTCGGGCTCGAAAGCATGCGGCTCTGGGAGGATATGGACCGGCTCGTCGGCGGCGATACCGGCTTCACGCGCTCCGGCATCGTCTATGTCGCCGACACGGAAGCGAAGTTCGCCGAGCAGGAGGCCTGGCTCGAGCACGCCAGAACCTATCAACTCGACTCCCGGCTCCTGAGCAAGCGCGAGATCGACGCCGTCCTGCCCGGCGGCAAACGCGCCTATGCGGGGGCGATGTTCACCCCGAGCGATGCCCGGGCCGAGCCGCAGAAGGCCGTTCCAGCGATGGCGCGGGCGCTGCGCCGCCATGGCGGCACCGTGCTGACGCGCTGCGCCGTGCGGGGCATCGAGACGGCCGGGGGACGCGTCAGCGGCGTCGTCACCGAACGTGGGCGGATCGCCTGCCAGCGTGTCGTATTGGCAGGCGGCGCCTGGTCGCGGCTGTTCCTCGGCAATCTCGGCATCGACCTGCCGGCGCTCAAGATTCTGGGCTCGGTGTTCCGGACCGAGCCGCTCGACGGCCCGCCGACCCATGCCGTCGGCGCCTCCGACTTCGCCTTCCGCAAGCGGCAGGACGGCGGCTATACGATCGCTCATCGCGGGGCGAGCGTCGCCGAGATCGTGCCGGACAGCTTCCGGCTGCTCTTCGATTTCCTGCCGTCCCTGGCCAGGCAGCGCCATGAATTGCGGCTGCGGCTCGGCGAGCGCTTCCTGGAGGAGGCCCGCACGCCGAAAAGCTGGTCGCTCGATCAGGAAACGCCGTTCGAGCGCAACCGCATCCTCGATCCCAAGCCGTCCGAGGGCATCCTGCAGGAAGCGCGACGCAACCTGATCGCCGCCTTCCCCGCCTTTGCCGGCCTCAAGGTCAAGGAGAGCTGGGGCGGACTGATCGATGCGGCGCCCGATGCCGTGCCGATCATCGGTGAGGTGCCGAGCCTGCCCGGCTTCTTCCTCGCGACGGGCTTCTCGGGCCATGGCTTCGGCATCGGCCCCGGCGCCGGCCGCCTGATCGCCGATCTGGTCAGCGGCCGCACACCGCTGATCGATCCCAAGCCCTTCCGGCTGGAGAGGTTCGCGCGGCTGGAGCGGACGACACGGGCGAGGTGAGGCGGGCGCTCAGGCGAGCGCCGCCTCGTCCAGTGAATAGGCCGAGAAGAAGTTCGTGCCGCCCGGATAGCATTTGAAGCCGCTGAGGCCCGTCACCATGGCATAGCCCTGCGAGCGCCAGGCGAGGCCGACGAGCGGCGCCTGCTCCAGAGCGAGCTTCTCCAGCTCGGCATAGATCGCCTTGCGCTTGGCCGGATCGAACTCGGCGCGGCCCTTGGCGAAGAGCGCATGGATTTCGGGCGTGGGAATCTGCCAGCTTCGGGCCATATTGGGCGGCAGATCGCCGTCGATCAGCGGGGCAAGGCCGTCGGGGTCGTTATTGTCCGCGGTCGTGCCCTGCACCATGAAATCGTAACGGCCCTTGCCGGCCAGATCGACGCGCGCCGCCCAGTCCGGCAGGTTCAACGTCACCTGGATACCGATCTCGGCCAAATTGGCCTGCACGACCTCGGCGGTCGATTTGTGCATGCCGTATTGCGCCGTCGAGAGCAGCGTGCAGGTGAAGCCGTTCGGCACGCCGGCCTCGGCCATCAGCTTCTTCGCCTTGGCCGGATCGTAGTTCCAGAACTCGGAGCGGCCCTTGTCGAAATAGGGGCTGCTCGATGCGATCGGGATGCCTTGCAGCTTGCTGCCGCGACCGAAGAAGGCCGCCTGCACGATGTCCTCGCGGCGGATGGCGTGCGCCACCGCCTGGCGCAGACGGACATCCTTGAACGGCCCGGTACCACCATTGAAGTTCAGCCCCATGAAGGGCCCGTCGACCGCGACCAGCCGCAGGCGCGAATCCTTCTCGATCGTGCCCATGGATTGCCAGGGCACGTATTCGATCAGGTCGACATCGCCGGCCTGGAGCGCGGCGACACGCAGGTTCTCGTCGGCATAGGCGACGAGCCTGATGCCGTCGAGCTTCGGCAGGCCCGGCTTGTAGTATTTGTCGAATTTCGCGACCTCGATCGAGGCGCCGCGCTCCTGCGCCTTGATCATGAACGGACCGGCGCCGACGCCGAGCCCGGCACGCCCCTCGATCGAGTCCTTGGCGATGATCGGCATATGCGGGCTGGCGAGCCAGATCGGCAGCGTCACGGTCGGCTGCTTCATCACGATCCGGACGGTGCGGGCATCGGGCGTCTCGATGCGCTCGACGCCGCCGAACTCGGCCTTCATGAAGGCGGTCGAATTGGGCGCTGCGACCTGCTCCAGCGTCCATTTCACGTCTTCGGCGGTGACCGGCTTGCCGTTCTGGAAGGTCGCCTGGCGCAGCTTGAAGACCCAGGTCGTCTCGCCCTCGCGCGCCCAGGACTCGGCGAGCTCAGGCCTGACCTCGCCCTTCTCGTCGAAGCCGGTCAGCCCCCGGAAGATCAGGAGCTTGACCGTAAGCGCCGCCGTGCCGGTGTGAAGCCAGGGTTGGAGGCTCGGCGGAAAGCTCGATAGGCCGAAGCGGAGCACCTTGCCCGCGGCCTGGGCGTGGGCCCGCAGGCTCAGGAGAGGCAGGGTTGCACCGGCGGCGAGCACGGTACGGCGAGAGACCGGCACCATCGAATACCCCTCCCTGTTTTTGGCGGCTCGAACGGCCGAAGGGAAAGAATGATTTCGTGTGCGAGCTTGTCAATGCCTTCCGTGGCTCGCGAAACTCCGGCGCAGCCCGCCGAAGTTGCAGGCACGATGCTGCGGCGCGACCCTGTGCCGCCCCGGCGTCGACGCCATCCGGCCGGGCGCTTGACTTCCGGGCGAAAGACTCTCTAGCATCCTTAATTACAAGATATATTCTCTAATTATGGATTATTCTTGCAAAGAGGGGAAACGCCAATGAGCGAGACGGACGAAGGCAAGAGGCTTCTGCTGAAGGGTGGACTGGTCGGCGGCCTCGCGCTGGCTGCGGCTGCGAGCACCGCCCGCGAGGCCGCGGCGCAATCGGCGCCCAACAGCCTGCTGCGCACGGTGCTGGATCGCGGCAAGCTGATCGTCGGCACGGGCTCCACCAATGCGCCCTGGCATTTCGAGGACGAGAAGGGCCAGCTCGTCGGCATGGACATCACCATGGGCCGCATCCTGGCCAAGGGGCTGTTCGACGACGCCAGCAAGGTCGAGTTCGTCCGGCAGGACGCGGCCCAGCGCATCCCCAACATCAATACCGGCAAGGTCGACATCGTCATCCAGTTCATGACGATGTCGCCGGCCCGCGCCCAGTTGATCGCCTTCTCGCGCCCCTATTATGTCGAGGGCATCGCGCTCCTGACCCGGCCGGACAGCGACAAGAAGAGCTTCGACGCGCTGCTCAAGGCCGGCTCCTCGGCCCGCGTCTCGATCCTGCAGAACGTCGATGCCGAGGCTTCGGTGAAGAAGGTGCTGCCGCAATCGACCGTGATGCAGCTCGACAGCCAGGCCAATGTCATCCTGGCGCTCGACTCCAAGCGGGCGGATGCCGCTGCGGTCGATCTCTCCACCGTCTGGTGGCTCGCCAAGCGCCATCCCGACAAATACGCCGATGCCGGCAAGTCCTGGAACACGATGCTCTACGGCGCCGGCATGAAGCAGGGCGACCCGGACTGGATGCGCTTCGTCAACACCACCTTCGACATCGCGATCTTCGGCCACCAGAACGAGCTCTACGACGCGGCGGTGAAGGATTATTTCGGCGCCGAGCCGCCGCAGCGCCAGCCCGGCCTTCCCCGGTTCTGACCGTTCCACGCTTCGCAAGCGGAAGGGCGCCCGGCGCCCTTCCGCCCCTATCGCCCGGCTGATCGCGGGACCATGGCGAACTATCACTTCAACTTCGCGATCGTCTGGCGCTATGCCGGCAAGCTGTTCGAGGGGCTCTGGCTCAGCCTCGAACTCGCCGCCGCGAGCATCGCGATCGGCATGGCGATCGGCCTCGTGCTGGCGCTGCTCAGCCTGGACGGCCCGAAATGGGCGCGCCCGCTGATCGCGGCCTATGTCGAATTCGTCCGCAACGTGCCGCTGCTGCTGCTGGTCTATCTCGTCTTCTACGGCATCCCCAGCGCCATCGACCTGCAATATGACGCGGTCACCTCCTTCGTCGCGACACTCTCGATCTATTCCGGCGCCTATCTCGTCGAGGTGATGCGTGCGGGACTGGAAGCCGTGCCGCGCGGGCTGATCGAGGCCGGCAAGGCGATCGGGCTCACGCCGATGAAGGTGCTCTGGCACGTGCGCCTGCCGACGGCCATGCGGATCGCCCTGCCCTCGCTTTCCAACACCTATGTCTCGCTGTTCAAGGACACCTCGATCGCCTCGGCCATCGCCGTGCCCGAGCTCGCCTATGGCATGCGCTGGATCGAGACCCAGACCTTCCGCACGGTCGAGGTCTATCTCGTGGCGACGCCGATCTACCTGATCACCAGCTACGCCATCCTGCTGCTGCTGCGGCTGGCCGAGCGGCGCTATTCGATCGCACGGTGACGGCATGGCGACGCTGATCCAGACCCTGCCCTTCCTCGTCGACGGCCTGCTGACGACCCTGCTGGTCTCGGCCTGCGTGATCGTGCTGTCGCTGATCGTCGGTTTGCCGCTCGGCTGCGTGCTCGCCTTCGGGCCGCTCTGGGCGCGGGCGCCGATCCGGCTCTATGCCGATTTCGTGCGCGGCGTGCCGATCCTCGTCCTGCTCTATTTCGTCTATTACGGCCTGCCGGCGATCAAGGTGAACCTGCCGAGCCTGCTTGCCGCGATCGTGGCGCTGACGGCGTTCAAATCGGCGCAGATCATCGAGATCACGCGCGGCTCCTTCCAGTCGATCCCGACCGGCCAGACCGAAGCCGCCAAGGCGATCGGGCTCACGCTGTTCGACCGCTTCACGCATGTGCTGGCGCCGCAGGCCGTGCGCCGTTTCCTGCCGCCCTTCGTCAACAGCGTCGTCGACACCGTGAAGGGCTCCTCCTTGGTCTCGCTGCTCGGCATCGTCGACCTGATGCTTTCGCTGCAGCAGGTGATCGGACGCACCCATGTGGCGCTGCCGCTCTATCTCATCGGTGCGCTGATGTATTTCGCCATCAACTTCCCGCTTTCGGCGCTCAGCCGCCGGCTCGAGAAGCGCTTCGTCTGAAAGGAGGCATCCATGGCCGAGACGGATGCCCGTGCTTTCGCCACAAAACCGGTGATCGCGATCGAGGGCCTGACCAAGTCCTTCGGCGCCAATCAGGTGCTGAAGGGCGTCGATCTCACCGTCGGCAAGGGCGAGGTCGTCGCGATCATCGGCCCCTCCGGCAGCGGTAAGACCACGCTGCTGCGCTGCATCAACTTCCTCGAGGAGTATGATGGCGGCTCGATCCGGATCGACGGGACCGAGGTCGGCTATCGCGACGGCGCGGGCGCTCGCAAGCGCCGCAGCGATCGGGAGCTTGCGGCGATCCGCGTCGACGCGGCGATGGTGTTCCAGCAGTTCAACCTGTTCCCGCATCTCACCGCCGCGCAGAACATCATGCTCGGACTGATGAAGTCGCGCGGACGCCCCAAGGCGGAGGCGCGCGCCATCGCCGAGAAATGGCTCGCCCGCGTCGGACTGGCGGCCAAGGTCGATGCCCTGCCCTCGCAGATGTCCGGCGGCCAGCAACAGCGCGTCGGCATCGCGCGGGCCGTGGCGATGGAGCCGAAGGTGCTGCTGCTCGACGAGATCACCTCCGCGCTCGATCCGGAACTCGTCGGCGAGGTTCTGGCCGTGGTGCAGGAGCTCGCCTCCGAGGGCCGCACCATGATCCTCGTCACGCATGAGATGGCCTTCGCGCAGGAGGTGGCGGACCGCGTCGTCTTCACCGACCAGGGCCGGATCGTCATCGACGCGCCGCCCGCGCAGGTTTTCGGCGAACAGCCGCATGAGCGGTTGCGCTCCTTCCTGTCGCGCTTCGCCGGCTTCCGCCCCAACCCGGCGTGAGGAAACCATGAGCGCCGCCCTGTCCACCTTGCCCGACACGGCGCCCTACCGGCGCCTGGGGGAGCTCGGCCTCACGCTACCCGACCTGCCGCGGCCGATCGGCAATTTCGCGACCCATATCCGCGAAGGCGACCTGATCTATCTCTCCGGCCAGGGGCCGACGCATGAAGACGGCCGGCTCCATACCGGCAAGGTCGGCCGCGACGTCAGCGTCGCCCAGGCCTATGACCATGCCCGGCTGACCGGCCTCAACCTGCTCGCCGTGCTGCATGGTGCGCTCGGAGACCTCGGCCGCGTCCGGCGTATCGTCAAGCTGCTCGGCATGGTCAATGCCGAGCCGGATTTCGGCGATCACCCGGCCGTCATCAACGGCTGTTCCGACCTCTTCGTCGCCGTCTTCGGCGAAGCCGGCCGGCACGCCCGCTCGGCTGTCGGCTTCGGCTCGCTGCCACGCCAGATCACCGTCGAGATCGAGGCGATCGTCGCCGTGTCCTAGAGCATCGAGCCGATGCTCTAACCGGGGCAGCAGCCCCGCCCGCCTTTCAGGAGAAACCGATGACTGCCCCCGATATCCGCCCTTCCCTCGGCCTGCGCCCCGTCATCAATGTCTCGGGTACGATGACTGCGCTCGGCGCCTCGATCGTCGTGCCGGAAGCGGTCGCGGCGATGACAGCGATCCTGCCGCAATTCGTCGAGATCGACGATCTCCAGCGCAAGGCCAGCGCCGTCATCGCGCGGCTCTGCGGCAGCGAGGCCGGCTTCGTCACCGCCTCCTGCTCGGCCGGGATCACGCTGGCGATCGCCGGTGCGATGACGGGCGACGACCTCTACGCCGTCGAGCAACTGCCGGATGCCAGCGGCCTCCAGGACGAGGTCGTGATCATGATGGGCCATATGGTCGGCTATGGCGCGCCGGTCGAACAGGCGATCCGGCTTGCGGGCGCGACGCCGATCGTCGTCGGACAGGCCACCAGCGCCCGCGCCTACCAGCTCGCCGGCGCGATCTCGGAACACACGGCGGCCGCGCTCTACGTCGTCTCGCACCATACGGTCCAGTACGGGCTGCTGCCGCTCGACGAGTTCGCGGCGATCTGCCACGAGCGCGGCGTGCCGGTCATCGTCGACGCGGCCTCCGAATACGACCTGCGTGGCTTCCTCGCGGCCGGCGCCGACATCGTGCTCTATTCCTCGCACAAGTTCCTGGGCGGACCGACCGGCGGCATCGTCGCCGGCCGCAAGGCACTGGTCCGTGCCGCCTTCATCCAGAATGGCGGCATCGGCCGCGGCATGAAGGTCGGCAAGGAAAGCGTGCTCGGCACGATGGCGGCGCTTGAGGCCTGGGAGAAGCGCGACCATGCCGGCATCAGGGCGCGCGAGCAGCGCGCGCTCGACCTCTGGCTCTCCCGTTTCACCGAGCGGCCCGGCGTGACGGCCGTCATCGAGCCCGATCCGACCAACAATCCGCTCGACCGGATGAAGCTCTCCGTCGATCCCGAGCAGGCGCATATCACCGCCTGGGACCTCGCCGACGCGCTGGCGCGCGGCACGCCGCCGGTCATCGTCAGGGATCACGAGGTCGAGCACGGCCATTTCTTCCTCGATCCCTGCAATCTGCATCCGGATGAGGAAGAGATCGTCGCCGCGCGCATCGTCACCGAACTGGAGACCGCGCGGCGCAGCAACACGATCATCGCAAGCCCGCTGATCGAGCGCCGCAACCGGCGCGCCGCCTCGCTGGCGAAATGGCCGGACTAGAGTATCGGACTGAATATCGTATTCAGTCCGATACTCTAGCTCTTTGATCTTGCATCGGCTTTGCCCAAAAACCGGATGCCACTTTTCGGGCCGATGCTATAGCGACCGGCGTTGACGAAACGGGCGGCAAAGCGGAGAGGTTCGCGGCCCCGACGGAAACCACTGCGGGTCACCGCCGTTTGAGTCGATACGCGGCAGGGATGAAAGCCCGGACATGACCAAAGCCACGACGACGGAAGCCAGCGGAGACGAGCCGGAGCGCGCGCCGCAGCGACGCTCGCGCGTCAGCGGCATCGACCGCGCCGTGCAGATCCTCGACCACCTCCAGCAGGAGGGCCGGGCCCAGACGGCCTATGAGGTCGCCCGCGCGATCGGCGCGCCGCTTTCGACCGTCTATGCCATCGTCGAGGATCTGCTCGACAAGAGCCTGCTGGCGCGCTCCGGCGATGGCGGCGTCTGGCTCGGTCCCCGGCTCTACCATTACGGCCTCGCCTATGCCCGTGACCTCCAGGTCATCAATGTCGCGACGCATGAGATGCATGTGCTGGCGCGCGAAGTCGGCGAGACCGTGCAGATCTGCGGCCGTGACGGCGGCATGATGGTGGTCGAGGCGATGGCCGAGGGTCCCGGACATTTCGTCATCACCTCGCGCGTCGGCACGCGCGTGCCGCTGAACTGGACCGCGTCCGGCCGGTTGCTGGTCGCCGGGCTGGACGATGCCGAGCGGGCCGCGCTCTTCCGCAGAAGCGCCAAGGCGTCGCCGACCGGGCGCGCCGTCACCGATCCCGCCACCCTGCTCGCACAGGCGCGCGACGCGCTCGCGGCGGGCGTGTCGATTCAGGCCGGCGAGTCCGACTACGCGGTCGCCTGCATCGCGGCGCCGGTGCTGGACGAGGCCGGCGCCTGCCCGATCACCGTCTCGATCGTCCTGCCCGAATTCCGCGTCAACGAGGAGCATGCGAATTTTGTCGAAGCCGTGAAGGCTGCGGCCCGGCGCATCGAGGACAAGCTCGGCTGGCGCGTCGGCCCCTTCGCCAACGGGCGCAGATACGGCTAGACCGCCACGCCTCCAGGCGAGCGCGAACCGACCGATTCCGCTCACACGCGGGCGAGCGCGGCCTCGGCACTTGCAGCCATCGCCAGCAACGGGCGATCCGCGCCGCGCCGGCCGATCAGCATCATCCCGACCGGGAGAGCGCCGGCCGGGACCGGCAGGGGCAGCGAGAGCGACGGCGTGTCGAGCAGGTTGCCGACGCGGGGATTGCGCAGGGCCAGGCCGTTGGCATGGTGGAAGCCGGCATCGTCGGCGACCGAGGCAAGGAGCGGCGCCCGGATCGGGGTCGTCGGCACGAGATAGACAGTATCCTCGGTCATCGCCGCTGCGAAAGCCGCGACAGCTGCCGCGCGCCGGCGCTGCATGCGGACATAGTCGACACCGAGGAGGCCGGCGCCGGCCTCGATGCGCACGCGGGTCTTGGGATCGACCTCGTCGAGGCCGTCGACGCCGAGATCGCGCAGGGTCGCGCCGAGCTCGATCGACGGGAAGCCACCGATCTTGTCGAGCGCGGCCAAGGCATCGAGGCTCGGATCGAGCGAGCCGTCCTCGACGCTCAGGCCGGCGCGCCGCAACCGGTCCAGCCCCGCCTCGAACGCCTCGGTGACCTCGGCCTCCATCGCATCGAACAGGCGCCCACGTGCGACCACGAAGCGGGCCTGCGGCCGCGGCGCCAGCGGCGATGGCGCCTGCCCTGCCAGAACGGCATCGGTCATGGCGCAATCGACGACGGATCGGGCGATCGGGCCGACCGTGTCGAGCGTGCTCGAAAGGGAGAAGGCGCCGGTCGTCGGAACGCGGCCGGAGGTCGGCTTGAAGCCGACCGCACCGGTCAGGGCCGCCGGAATGCGGATCGAGCCGCCGGTGTCGCTGCCGATCGCGATCTCGGCCATGCCGTCGACCACCGAGACGACGGCGCCCGAGGACGAGCCGCCAGGCGCACGGCTGCGATCATGCGGATTGCCCGCGACCGGGTCATGGGCGTTGGTGCCGAGCGCCGAGAAGGCAAATTCGGTCATCTGCGTCTTGCCGACGATGACGGCGCCGGCGGCGCGCAGACGCTGGACGATCGGCGCGTCGGCCGCGGCCGGCGGCTGGCGGCGCAGGACGGCGGCGCCGGCACGCGTCGTCTCGCCGGCGACGTCGAACAGGTCCTTGATCGAGACGATCCGGCCGTCCAGCGGCCCCAACGGCTTTCCGGCCGCGATCCGAACATCGGACGCCTCGGCCTCGCGCCGTGCGGAGGCTTCATAGAGCGTCGTGAAGACCTTCCCGCCTTCGAGCTTGGGATCGCGAATCCGGCCGAGCGCCTGGTCGAGGCGCTCGGTGGCGGACGGACGGAGGCTTTCGGTCATCGGAACACCTTTCTCGAGCAACGAACCGGCGCAGGTGGAAAGCGGCGGGAATCGTGGCGAGCCTATCCATTGCAGGCGCGGCGTAAATGGCCTTCGACGCTTGGGGTGCAGTGCACGGCCGCCGCAGCGGCATGGACCACCGCGCCCCTATCGCAGCGGGCTTCGAGCCGCTGCGTGTTCACATGGCGACGGCCGCACAGTAGAACGGATGCGTGACGCCATTCTCGTATCGCCTTGTCGCCATTGTGCGCCATGACGGCATGAGGCAGCGACTCCCCGCATTTCTGAAAGGCTGAATCATGTCCCAGTGGAGCGATTTCAAGCGCGACGCGATCTTCGTCGGCGGGCGCTGGCTGGACAAGGCGTCGGGTGGAACAATCGACGTGACCGATCCGGCGACGGGTAAGATGCTCGGCTCGGTGCCCTCGGCTGGTGTCGAGGAGACGCGCGCCGCGATCGAAGCCGCGCATGCCGCCTTCCCGGCCTGGGCTGCCAAGACCGCGCAGGAGCGCGCCGTGCTGCTGCGCAAGCTCGCCGACGAGATCATGAAGCACCAGGACGCGCTGGCCGAGCTTCTCACCCGCGAGCAGGGCAAGCCGCTGGCCGAGGCGAAGGGCGAGGTCGGCATGAGCGCGGCCTATGTGCTGTGGTTCGCCGAGGAGGCAAGGCGCGTCTATGGCGACGTCATCCCCTCGCCCTGGGCTGACCGGCGCATCATCGTGACCAAGCAGCCGCTTGGCGTGGTCGGCGCGATCACGCCCTGGAACTTCCCCTCCTCGATGCTGGCCCGCAAGATCGGCCCGGCGCTGGCGGCGGGCTGCACCGTCGTCGCCAAGCCGGCGTCGCAGACGCCCTATTCGGCACTGGCCTGGGGCATCCTCGCCGAGAAGGCCGGCATCCCGGCCGGCGTCGTCAATGTCGTGACGGGTGATGCCCGCACCGTCGGCGGCGAGCTCACCGGCAATCCGCTGGTGCGCAAGATCACCTTCACCGGCTCGACCCCGGTCGGCAAGGTGCTGCTGAAGCAGGCAGCCGAGACGGTCAAGAAGGTCTCGATGGAGCTCGGCGGCAACGCGCCCTTCATCGTCTTCGACGACGCCGATCTCGACCGGGCGGTCGAAGGCGCCATCGCCGCGAAATTCCGCAATTCCGGGCAGACCTGCGTCTGCACCAACCGCTTCTACGCGCAGGCCGGCATCTACGACGCCTTCGTCGAGAAGCTGACCGCGGCGGTCAAGAAGCTCAAGCTCGGCTCCGGGCTTGAGACCGGCGTGACGCAAGGGCCGCTGATCGACGACAAGGCGATCGCCAAGGTCGAGGAGATGGTCGCCGACGCCAAAGCCAAGGGCGGCGCCGTCGCGACCGGCGGCAAGCGCTCGGAGCTGGGCCTGAGCTTCTACGAGCCGACCGTCATCGCAGGCGCGACCAGCGCCATGCAGTTCGCGCGCGAGGAGATCTTCGGGCCGGTCGCGCCGGTGTTCCGCTTCGAGACCGAGGAGGAGGCGCTGCGCCTCGCCAACGACACCGAATACGGGCTCGCCTGCTATTTCTACACCCGCGATCTCGGCCGCACCTTCCGGGTCTCGGAGGCGCTGCAATACGGCATCGTCGGGGTGAACGAGGGGCTGGTGACCACCGAGGTCGCGCCCTTCGGCGGCGTCAAGGAATCCGGGCTCGGCTCGGAAGGCTCGAAATACGGCCTGCAGGACTATCTCGACGTGAAATACACCTGCATCGGCGGGATCGGGGCCACGGCCTAGCTGGCTCCGCTGCCATGACACGCGACATCGCAGCGCGACGGCACAACGCCATCCTGGCGAAGCTCGACGAGACGGGCTCCGTCACGGTGGAGGAACTGGCGCAGGCGCTCGACGTCTCGCGCGAGACGGTGAGGCGCGATCTCAAGGCCCTGTCGGCGGGCAGCCTGCTCGCGATCGTCCATGGCGGCGCGATCCGCAACGAGCGCTCGGAAGCCTCCTTCGCCAGCCGCCGCACCGTGAACCGCGCCGGTAAGGAGGCGATAGCCGATCTCGCGGTCTCGCTGATCGGCGACGGCATGACCATCCTGCTCGATTCCGGCACGACGACCGAGGCCTTGGCCCGCGCCTTGGCCCGGTCCGACCGCAAGCGCCTGATCGTGCATACGACCTCGCTGGAGAATGCCCGGCTCGTCAGCCGGCTGGCCGGCGCCCGCGTCTTCCTGATCGGCGGCGAGTTCGATCGCAACGAGGATGCGGCCACCGGCCCGGAGACGCTCAGGGCAATCGCACGGCTTTCCGCCGATTTCGCCTTCGTCAGCGTCGGCGGCGTCGATCCGAACGGGCACCTCACCGATTACACCCGCGCCGGCGCCGCGACCCGCACCGCCCTGCTGAACGCGGCCGAGCAGGGTTTCCTGATGGCGGACAGCGGCAAGTTCGGGCTCGTCCTGCCAAGCCGCATCGTTGGCGACAGGCCTTGCGCGGGGCTGCTGGTCGACCAGGCACCGCCCGCGCCGCTCGCCACGAAACTGGCGGAACAGGGGGTTCGCGTCCTCGCTTCCTGATATGACTGTTTTTGTGGTTTTTTGTTGTTTTCTGAATTTGCCTCGCTAAGCTGCCTTCCATCGCGGAGGCGCTCATGTCCATTCCCACCCAATCCCGTGTCGTCATCATCGGCGGCGGTATCATCGGCTGCTCGGTCGCCTATCACCTGACCAAGCTCGGCTGGCGCGACGTGCTGCTCCTGGAACAGGGACGGCTCTCCTCCGGCACGACCTGGCATGCGGCCGGCCTCGTCGGACAATTGCGCAGCCAGTCCAGCATGACGCGATTGATCCGCTATTCGACGGAACTCTACGCCTCGCTGGAGAACGAGACCGGGCTCGCCACCGGCTGGAAGCGCTGCGGCTCGGTCTCTGTCGCCCGCACTGAGGAGCGCATGACGCAACTGCGCCGGACGATCTCGGCAGCACGCGCGCAGGGCGTCGAGATCGAGGAGCTGAGCCCGCAGGAAGCTGGCGATAAATGGCCGGTGATGCGCACCGACGATCTCGTCGGCGGCGTCTGGCTGCCCGGCGACGGCAAGGCCAACCCCTCCGACATCACGCAGGCGCTGGCGCGCGGCGCCCGCAGCGGCGGCGCGACCGTGCGCGAAGGCATCCGCGTCACCGGCATCGAGACCGAGAAGGGCCGGGTCAAGGCGGTCCAGACCGATCAGGGCCGGGTCGAATGCGAGGTGCTGGTCATCTGCGCGGGACAGTGGTCGCGCACGATCGGCCAGATGTGCGATGTCTCGGTGCCGCTGCATTCGGCCGAACACATGTACATCGTCACCGGCAAGATCGCGGGCGTCTCGCCCGATCTGCCGGTGATGCGCGATCCCGACGGCTACATCTACTTCAAGGAGGAGGTCGGCGGGCTCGTCATGGGTGGCTTCGAGCCGGATGCAAAGCCCTGGGGCATGGATGGCATCCCCTATCCGTTCGAATTCCAGCTCCTGCCCGACGACTGGGACCAGTTCGGCATCCTGATGGAGAATGCGCTCCAGCGTGTGCCGGCGCTGGAAACCGCCGAGATCAAGACTTTCCTCAACGGCCCCGAGAGCTTCACGCCGGACAACAACTTCCTGCTCGGCGAGGCGCCGGAGGTGGCGGGCGTCTATGTCGGTGCCGGCTTCAACTCGATGGGCATCGCGTCGGCCGGCGGCGCCGGCCGGGCGCTGGCCGAATGGATCATCGAGGGCGAGGCGACCAGCGACCTCTGGCCGGTCGATATCCGCCGCTTCGCCGATTTCAACAACAACCCGGCCTGGCTGAAGGATCGGATCAAGGAGACGCTCGGGCTGCATTACGCCATGCCCTGGCCGAACCGCGAGCTCGACACCGCCCGCCCCTTCCGTCGCTCGCCGCTCTATGACCGGCTCGCGGCCAAGGGCGCCGTCTTCGGCTCGAAGATGGGCTGGGAGCGCGCGAACTACTTTGCCCGCAGCGAGGCGGAGCGCACGATCGGCTATTCCTTCGGCCCGCAGAACTGGTTCGAGACGGTCGCGGCCGAACACCGCGCCTGCCGCGAAGCGGTGGGGCTGGTCGACATGTCGAGCTTCGCCAAGTTCCTGCTGCAGGGGCCGCAGGCCGAGGCCGCCTTGCAGCGCCTCGCCGCCAATGATGTCGCGGTGCCGGTCGGCACCTCCGTCTATACGGCGCTGCTCAACGACCGCGGCACCTTCGAGAGCGATCTCACCGCCGCCCGCATCGCGCCCGACAGCTATCTCCTGCTGACGGGTACGGCGCAGGCGACGCGCGACGCGCATTGGATCAGGCGGCAGCTCCCTGAAGGCGTGACGCTGACGGACGTCACCTCGTCCTATGCCGTGCTCTCGCTCGCCGGGCCGAAGGTCCCCGAAATCCTCAGCCGTCTTTCGCCGACCTCCTTCGACCTCGCCGATTTCCCAGCCAACGCAATCCGCAAGATCACGATCGGCTATGCCACGACCTGGGCCTGCCGCCGCTCCTATCTCGGCGACGGCTTCGAGCTCTATGCGCCCGTCGAGTTCACTGCCGCGATCTATGACGCGCTGCACGAGGCCGGCGCCGATCTCGGGCTGGTCGATGTCGGCTACTACGCCGTCGACTCGCTGCGCATCGAGAAGGGTTTTCGCGCCTGGGGTCGCGAATTGACGCCGGACGTCAACCCCTACGAGACCGGCCTCGGCTTCGCGGTGAAGCTCGGCAAGGGCGATTTCCTCGGTCGGGAGGCGCTCGTCGCCGCCAAGGCGGCGTCGCGCACGAAACGGCTGATCGCTCTTGTCGGGCCACGCCCGAACGGGCAAATGGCCTGGGGCGGCGAAGCGATCCTGGCGGATGGCAAGCCGGTCGGCGAGATCACCTCGGCCGCTTTCGGCGCGAGCCTCGACGGCATCGTGGCTCTGGGCTGGGCCTCAAGCGACCAGCCGATCGACCAGGCCTGGCTCGAGGCACGGAGCTGGGCGATCGACCTCGCCGGCACCACCGTTCCGGTCAGCGCGAGCCTCGCGGCGCCACTCGACCGCAAGAGGTGAGCAGCGCCCTGATGCTCGCCTGATCCGCTCAGACGAAAGCGACATTCCGCGTTTGTGCGCGCAGACGCGGATCGTAGGAGCGGATTTCGACCAGCCTGCCGTCGAGGATTTCGAAGCAGCGGGCCAGCGTGTCGTCCGAAAGCCGCCGCATCGCCTCGGCCGTGAAGAAGGTCAGGTGCGGGAACAGGATGACGTCGTCACGGCCGAACAAAGGGCTGAGCGGATGGCCCTGCCGGGCGAGCGGCTCCTGGCTGTAGACGTCGAGCCCGACACCGCCGAGCTTCCCCGCCAGCACCGCCTCGACCAGCGCCGCCTCGTCGATCAGCGCGCCGCGCGAGACATTGACGAGGATGGCTCCGGGCTTGAGGCAGGCGAGCTCGGCCCGGCCGATGATGTGGCGGGTCGCGTCGTTCAGGACGCTGTGGAGCGAGACCAGATCGCATTGCCGGAGCATCGCGTGGAGGTCGTCGACCTTCTCGATCCCGGCCGCCGCCATGGTCGCGGCATCGACATGCGGATCGCAACCGAGAACGCGCGCCCGGAACCCCTGCCCCGCCATCCGCGCCATGCTGCGGCCGATCTTGCCGGTACCGACCAAGCCCAGCGTCGCCCCGGTGATGTCGCGGCCGAGCCAGCGCGCAGCCGGCCAAATCCAGCCCTCGCTTTGCACGGCTTGGCCGATCTCCGGCAGGCGCTTGGCCAGCGCGATCATCAGGGCGAAGGCGCCCTCCGCGACCGTCTCCTCGGCGTATTCGGGCACGTTGACGACGGGGATACCGCGCGCGATCGCGGCGGGGATGTCGATCGCGTCGATGCCGACGCCGTATTTGACGATGCCCTTGAGCCTGGGCGCCGCCGCGATCACCCGCGCGGTGACCGGCGTGTAGCACATCAACAGCAGGTCGGCGTCGGCGACCTCCCGCATCAGCGCCTCCTCCGAAATCCCGTCGGGGAGCGTGACGAGGTCGATACCGCGGGCGCGAAGCCCGGCATCGATCTCCGGGCATTCCAGTTCCCGGTCGGTGCGGACAGCCTTCATCACCGCTTCCTCAGCCCGCCAGGATCGCCTGCTCGACAATGCCGAGCGCGCGTTCGAGATCGGCCCGCGCGATCACCATCGGCGGCGACAGGGTCAGTACATTGCCCTGGCTGATCTTGAAGCTCAGGCCCGCTTCGAGGCAGCGGTAATAGACGCGCTCAGCCAAGGCGTTGTCCGGCGTCCAGGCATCGCGATCCACGACGAGTTCGACCCCGAAGAGCAAGCCGCGCCCGCGTACATCGCCGACGGCCGGGCAGCTCGCGCCGAAATGGCGCAGACGCTCCATCGCATAGGCGCCGAGCTCGGCGGCGCGCTCGGTCAGTCCCTCCTCGCGGATGATGTTGATCGTCGTCAGCGCCGCGCGGGTCGTGACCGGGTTCTTCTCGTGGGTGTAGTGGCCGATCGCGTAGCCACCGGCGACATCGAGATCGCGCCGCGCGATCACCGCGGCGATCGGCAGGATGCCGCCCCCTAGCGCCTTCCCGAGCACGACCATGTCGGGCTGCACCTCGTCATGCTCATGGGCGAAGAAGCGCCCGGTCTTGCCGAGCCCGGTCGGGATCTCGTCGAAGATCAGCAACGTGCCGTGCCGGTCGCAGGCCTCGCGCACGCTTTTCCAGAAGCCCGGCGCCGGCGGATAGGGCGTCGCCCGCATCGGCTCGGCGACGACGGCGGCGACATCCCCTTCCCGCGCCAGCACATAGGAGATCATGCGGGCGCAGGCGCGCGCCGAGTCCTCCAGATTGTCATGGCCATAGGCGCAATTGCGGGTGCCCCAGGGCGCGACATGCTCGGCACCCGGCAGCAGCGGCCCGGCGATGCCGGAGCGGAAGGTCGCCTCGCCGCCGACGCTGGAGGCGCCGAAGCCGGCACCATGGAAGGCATCCCAGAAGGACAGAGTCTTGAAGCGGCCGGTCGCGGCGCGGGCGAGCCTGAGCGCCACCTCGATCGCGTCCGAACCGCCGGTGGTGAAGAGCACCTTGCCGAGATCGCCTGGCGCGAGGCGCGTAAGCGTCTCGGCCAGTTCGACGGCCGGCTCACAGGTGAAGCGGCGCGGCGCGAAGCAGAGCTCGTCGATTTGCGCCTTGATCGCCTCTTTCAGGCGCGGGTGACCATAGCCGATATGGTGGACGCTGTTGCCATGGAAATCCATGTAGCGGCGCCCCATCGTATCCTCGATCCAGATGCCTTCTGCCTTGGCGATGGCGGTGAGGCACGGGCTCGACAGGCTCTGGTGCAGAAAGGCGGCGGAATCGCGCGCGAGCAATTCGCGCGTTCCCGCATCGCCGATCCCGGCCGACCAGTCGCTGCGCGCCGCGGAGGTATTGGATTCGCCTTCGGTATGGACGATGGCAGCGGTTTCGGCGCGCATGGGAGAGCCTCGGTTCGCGCCAATTGGGCGCTGTCGAGGCTCAGAATGCCTGCACCATATCAATCTGAAAAATCGTTATTTTATATCCAGGTATAAATTTCAGCGATATCTTCGCGCGTCGATTTTCGAGGCTTCGCCCACCATGCGTCATGTCCAGCTCCGCGCCTTTCATCAGGTCGCGCTATCCGGCGGCTTCTCGAAGGCGGCGCTGGCGCTCAACCTCACACAGCCGGCGATCTCCGATCAGGTCCGCAAGCTGGAAGAGGAATACGACGTCGCGCTGTTCAGCCGCCGCCACCGCCAGATCGTCCTGACGCCGGCCGGCCAGAGACTGCTCACCGTCACGCATCGCCTGTTCGGGGCCGAGGGAGAAGCGCTGGAGCTTCTGCAGGAAGAGCGCTCGCTGCGGACCGGCGCGCTCAGGATCGTCGCCGATTCCGTGCATCATGTGCTCGACGTGCTCACCGCCTTCCGCGAGCGCCATCCCGGCATCCAGGTCTCGATCGCGCAGGGCAATACCGGGAGCATCGTCGAGACGCTGATCGGCTACGATGCCGAGATCGGCGTGCTCGGCGAACTTGCCGACGAGCGGCCCTTCGAAGTGCTGCCGCTCAATGTCTCGCCGATCATCGCCTTCGCGGCGAAGGGCCATCCGGCGGCGATGCGTCCAGCGCTTTCATTGCAAGAACTGACGAGCTGGCCATTGGTCATGCGCGAGCGCGGATCGCGCACGCGGCAATTGCTGGAGCAGCGGGCGGCGGAACAAAGCCTCGCGCTGAGCTACGCGGTCGAGGCCGAGGGGCGCGAGGCGGTGCGTGCCATCGTGGCGGCGGGCGGCGGCATCGGCTTCGTCTCGGCTGCCGAGTTCGGCGAGGACGATCCGCGGCTCGTCCGCATCCCGCTCGGCGGGCCGCCGCTCCTGATGCACGAGAAGCTGATCTGCTTGCACGAGCGCCGCAACAGCAAGATCATCCAGGCCTTCTTCGCGCTGGCGCGGTCGATGCGTGCGTGACGACGTTAGGGGAGCGCCCTTCCCGTCCGCAGAGCGTGCGCCCAATCCGTTCGCCCGCTCTCCTCGGCACGCCGGGCCGAGCGCTCCCAGTCATAGGCGACGAGGTGATGCTCGATTGTGATCTCCGTCCCGAGCGTGACGACGGCGAAGCGAGCGTGCGGCATGCCGCTCTCGGACACATGGGGCGGCTTGGCGTCGCGATAGGCCGGATTGCCGACACTACCGGGATTGAGGACCACCGCACCGGAGCTCAACCGCGCCGCACGCGTCTGATGGCTGTGCCCGCAGAGCATCAGGGGCGCCGTCCGCCCGGCGAGGCGCTGTTCGATCGTCGGGATCGGAGACGGCACGAGATATCCGTTCTGGACCTCCTCCATCAGATAGGTCGAGTCGTTGCCGGGACAGGCGTGGAAGCAGAGCGCGCCTTCCACCGTGATCTCGACAGGCAGGCCGGCGAGCCAGGCACGGGCCTCCGGATCGAGCGCCTGCCAGGCGTAGCTGTCCGAGGTGCCGAGTTCGTCGAGCGAGGCCGCGCCCATCGCCCGGTCGTGATTGCCCCGGACATGGCTCATCACGCGTGACCGCAGCAGCGCGACGGTCTCGACCGGCCAGAGCGGGCTTGAAGCGCAATCGCCGAGATTGACGATGCGATCCGGCGCGAGCGCATCGAGTTTGGCCAGTACCGCTTCGAGCGCGGGCAGGTTGCCATGGATGTCGGCGATCACGCCCAGACGCATACCCGACATCCTAACGCTGGCGCCATTGCTGCAGGCGGCCGAAGACCAGATTGTCGAGGCCGACATGAGCAAGCTTCACGGCGATGGCGGTGGCCATGATGACGCTCGCCATGCCCGCGGCGGAGGCCATGGCGCCCGCCTCGTCCATATGCACGATCGCGATCGAGGCTAGCTTGGTGTCGGCCCCATAGAGGAAGATCACCGCCGAGACCGTCGTCAGGGCGTTGACGAAGACATAGACCGCGATGTCGAGGATCGCCGGCAGGCAGATCGGCGCGGTCACGCGGCGGAAGGTCGACCAGAACGGCACCTTGAGCGAGGCGGAGACCGACTCGAACTCGCCGTCAAGCTGCTTCAGGCTGGTCAGCGCCGTGATATGCCCGACCGTGTAGAAATGCGCGACGGTGTTGATCACCAGGATCGCCAGCGCCCCATAGAGGAAGCCGAGCGGGTTCCAGCCGGCATTGTAGAAGAAGACATAGCCGAGGCCGAGCACGAGGCCGGGCACCGCCATCGGCAGCATCGCCAGGAACTGGGCGAATGCGCGCAGACGCGGGAACAGCTTCACCTTCTCGATCAGGTAGGCGCCGGTGAAGATCAGTGCCGTGCCGATCACCGCCGTCAGCGAAGCCAGCAGCAGCGAGTTGCGATACGGCCCCCAACCGTCGGGCTCGACGGCCGAGAAGTCGTAATTGCCCAGCGTCAGCGACAGGTTATAGGGCCAGTATTTGACGAAGGAACCCCAGAAGGCGATCGCATAGGGGCCGACGATGGCGAGCGCGACCAGGCTGACGAAGCCGAGCAACCCGAGATCGCGGCGCCGCTCCGGCTTGGGGACATAAGGCACGGCTCGAGCCGAGAGCATGGCGCTCTGGCGCCTCTGCACGACGCGGTCGACGAAGAAGGCGAGCACGGCCGGTACCAGCAGGATGATGCCGACGACGGCGCCCATCGGGAAATTCTGCTGGCCGACCACCTGCCGGTAGGCGTCGGTCGCCAGCACGCTGAACTGCCCGCCGATCACCTTGGGAATGCCGAAATCGGTGATGACCAGCGTGAAGACGACGAAGGTCGCGCTGATCACGCCGTAGCGCGCACCCGGCAGGGTGATCGTGTGGAAGATGCGCCAGCGCGAGGTGCCCATCGCGTCCGCCGCCTCGCGCAAACGGCCGTCGGAGAGCGCCAGCGCCGTGACGAGGATCAGCATCGCATGCGGGAAGCAGTAGAGCACCTCGGCCGCAATGATGCCGACGGGGCCGTAGAGCGAGGCGCCCATCATCCAGGATTTCAGGATGCCCTGATTGCCGAAGAGATAGATCAGCGCCAGGCCCGACAGCAGCGAAGGCGCGAAGACCGGGACCATCGCGGCGGCGTAGAAGGCGCCCTTGGCCGGGATGCAGCTGCGGCGCAAGGCATAGGCGTAAAGGAAGGCGAGCGGCACCACGATCGCGGTCGTCACGCCGGCGACGAGCAGGCTGTTCAGCAGCGAATAGAACAGCGAGGGTGTCGTCGCATAGCTGACGAAATTGGCGAGGCCGACGAACTTGCCGTCCGTGTTCTCCAGGCTCTTGGAGAGCAGCGCCCAGAGCGGCAGGGCGATGATCAACACCAGCACGGCGCAGAGGGCCAGAATGAGCGCTCCGGCGACATGACGCTCGCTGATCCGCAGCGGCGAGATTTTCACAGGTGCATCGGTCATCGTCAGGGGCGGCGCAAGATCGCTCATCGTCCGTCGCCTGCAAAGACGTGCAGGGCCTCGGGCGGAAAGGCGACGGTGCGCACCTGCCCCGGCACGATCCCGAGATCGCGCATCGCGTTGGACGAGAAGTCGGCGGCGATCCGGGTCGCGCGCGATCCCGTCGGCTCAAGATGCGCCCGGCAATAGGAGCCGAGGAAGGCAAGGTCCCCGATCGTCGCCTCGAAGCGGTTCGGCGTCTCCGCGCCGATGCCGCGGGTGCGGACCTCCTCCGGCCGCATCGCCAGACGCACCGGCGTGCCCGCGGCGAAGGGCGCGGCATTGGCGACGACGAGGTCGAGCTCGTCGACGCGGACCTTGCCCGGCCCGGTCACGATCGCGTCCATGAAAGTCATGTGCCCGACGAAATCGGCGACGAAGGGCGTCGCGGGGCGACGGTAGATCTCCTCGGGCGAGCCGACCTGCTCGACGGCGCCATCCCGCATCACGACGATGCGGTCGGCCATGGCGAGCGCCTCCTCCTGGTCATGCGTCACCATGATCGTGGTCACACCCAGTCGCTGCTGCAGCGAGCGCATCTCGCCGCGCAAGCGCTCCCGGACCTTGGCGTCGAGCGCCGAGAGCGGCTCGTCGAGCAGGAGCAATTCCGGCGCGGTGGCAAGCGCACGGGCCAGCGCCACGCGCTGCTGCTGGCCGCCCGAAAGCTGGACCGGATATTTCCTGCCCTGCTCCGGCAAGCCGACGAGCGTCAGGAGTTCATTGACGCGCTTGGCGATCTCATCGCGGGAACGGCGCCGGTTGACCAGCCCGTAGCCGACATTGTCGCTGACGGTGAGATTGGGAAAGAGCGCATAGGACTGGAAGACGATACCGAAATCGCGCTCGGACGGGCTGGCGCGCGAGACGTCGCGCCCGCCCATATGGATGGTGCCGCTATCCTGCAGGTCGAGACCGGCGACCGCCCGCAGCAAGGTGGTCTTGCCGCAGCCGGACGGGCCGAGGAAGCAGACGAATTCGCCGCGATGGATATCGAGATCGATATGGTGAAGCGCCCGGAACGCGCCGAAATTCTTGGCGAGATTGCGGACCGAGAGGAACGGGGTCGTGGTGGTGGACATCGGGCCGGCCTTCATCTGAACGGGCAGAGAACCGTCCCGCGGACAACGGCGGGACTTCTCTAGACGTCTTGCACAGACCATGCCGCCGGCCGCCCAAGCGGCCGGCGGCATGGCAAAGACTCAGTTCTTCGGCGCCGCCTTGGACTCGTAGCGCTTCGACCATTCGGCGAGCACGCGGTCGCGGTTATCGGCCATCCAGCCGAGATCGTTCTTGATCATGCCGGCTTCGGCATTGGCGGGATAGTTGGCCGGCTTGGTGCCGACGCCCGGCGCGGCGACGATCGCGTAGGTCTTCGAATAGAGCTCGTTGGCGTCCTTGGTCGTCGACCAGTCGGCGATCTTCTTGGCAAGCGCGAGGTTCTTGGAACCCTTGACGATGGCACTGGCCTCCATCTCCCAGCCCACGCCCTCCTTCGGGATCACGACCTCGATCGGTGCGCCCTTGCTCTTCTCGGAGGCGCCGCGCATGTCGAGCGCGAGCCCGATCGTGCGCTCGCCGCGCGCCGCCTGGACGCAGGGCGCCGAGCCGGAATGCAGGTAGGCGCCGATATTCTCGTGCAGCCCGTCCATGAACTTCCAGCCCTCGGCCTCGCCCATGCTCTGCAGCCAGCCGGCGACCATCAGATAGCCGGTGCCCGACGAAGCCGGGTGCGGCATCACGATCTTGCCCTTGAAGGCCGGGTTGAGCAGGTCCTTCCAGGAGCTCGGGACGGGCACGCCCTTGGCCTCGGCGGTATTGTAGCAGACGACGCCGAGATAGGCGTCCATGCCGGTCCAGGTGTAGGGCTCCTTGCCGTCGCGGAAGACCGGTTTCAGCGCATCGGCTCCGGCGGGCTTGTAGGTTTCGAGCAGGTTCGCCTTCTCGAACATCAGCAGGCTCGAGGCGGCCAGGCCCATCACCATGTCGGCGCGGGGATTGTCCTTCTCGGCCAGGAATCGGGCGGTGATGACGCCGGTGGAGTCACGGACCCAGACGACCTCCACCTCGGGCACGGCCTTCTCGATCGAGGCCTTGAAGGGCGCGAGCTGATCGTTCTCAAGGGCCGTGTAGACGGTCACCTTGGTCTTCTGTGCGTGAGCCATGCCGGGAAGCGCGAGCGCGATAGCCCCGATGACGCAGGAAGCAAGCCAGTTCTTCATATTCTCATCCCCTGTTTTTCGATTGGTTTGAACGCTCTTGCGACGTTTTCTTCCCCTGACAGACGAAAACGCAGGCGGATCGCTCCGCCTGCGTTGGCTTTTCTTGTTTCACGCAGTCCAGGGCATCGACCACGTCTTGACGTTTGTGAAGGATTTCATGGCCTCGACGACGCCCTCCTTGTAACCGAGGCCGGAATCCTTGATGCCGCCGAAGGGGGACATCTCGATCCGGTAGCCCGGCACCTCCCAGAGATTGACCGTGCCGACCTCGAGGTCGGCCACAAAGCGCTGGATGTAATCGTAGCGGTTCGTGCAGACGCCGGAAGAGAGACCATAGGCGGTGGAGTTCGAGATCCGGATCACCTCGGCGATGTCGTCGGGCACGCGGATGATCGGGATGACCGGGCCGAAGGTCTCCTCATGCACCAGCTCGCAGGTGTAGGGGATCCTGTCGACCACGGTCGGGTGGAACAGCGCCCCTTCCGCCCGCTTGCCGTAGAGCACCTCAGCGCCCTTGGTGACGGCATCGTCGACGCGCGCCTGGAAGAGCGCGGCCGAGCGAGCGTTGATGACGCAGCCGACATCGGTGGCGGGGTCCATCGGATCACCGCATTTCAGCTTCTTCGCCTTCTCGACGACGAGCTTGGAGAAGGCGTCGGCGACGCTCTCGACCACCAGGATGCGCTTCACCGCCGTGCAGCGCTGGCCGGAGTTCTTGGTCGCGCCGGTGACGGCGAGCTCGGCCGCCTTGTCGAGATCGGCATCCTCCATGACGATCAGCGGGTCGTTGCCGCCGAGCTCCAGCACGATGCGCTTGTAGCCGGCGGTATTGGCGATGTGCTTGCCGACACGGACCGAGCCGGTGAAGGTCACCAGATCCGCATCGGGATCGGTGATCATCGCATCGCCCATGGTCGAGGGATTGCCGGTGACGACGGAGAGCATCTCCGGCGGCAGCCCGGCCTCGTAGAGCACGTCGGCCAGCGCCAGCGCGGTCAATGGCGTCAGTTCCGTCGGCTTCAGCACGAGGCGATTATTGGTCGCGATCGCCGGGGCCAGCTTGTGGCTGACCATGTTGAGCGGGTGGTTGAACGGGGTGATCGCCGAGATCACGCCGAGCAGCGGCTGGCGCGTGGTGAAGATCTTGCGCGCCTTGCCGTTCGGCGAGATGTCGCAGGAGAACATCTCGCCATCGTCCTTGATGGTGAGCTGCGCCGCGAAGGACCAGACGTCATAGGCGCGGCTGGCCTCGTAGAGCGAGTCCTTCCAGCACAGCCCGGCTTCCGCCGTGATCAGCCTGGCGAAGAGCTCCTTGCGGTCGCGCAGCAGCTCGGCGGTCTTCTGCAGGATCTGCTGGCGCTCGTAGCGCGAGAGCATCGGCTTGAACGCCTTCGCCTTGGCGAAGGCCTCGCGGACATGCTCGGGCCGGGCGGCCGGGATCAGGCCGACGACGCTGTCATCATAGGGGTTCCTGACCTCGACCATGTCGTCGGTCGTGACCAGCTTGCCGGCGATGCGCATCGCCTCGCGCCGCACCGGCGGCTTCACCGTCGCGTTCATCTCAGTTCACCAGGTTCAGGGCGACGTCGAAGACGTCGAAATTGCGAAGCGTGCGACCCTGCGGCACCGTGATCGGCCGGTTGGCGATCATCGGCACGCGCTGCTCGGTGATGCCGCCATGCGAGCGCAAAGGCTCGGTCAGGCCCGAGAGATCGTGCTTGTCCGGGGACGTGCCGAGGACCTTCTGGCGCGTCGAGACGACCACGACATCGCCGATCCGGTCGGCCGGCAGTTCGAAGCGCTCGCAGGCTTCCGCCGAGGTCACCGCCAGCGCGATGCCCTCGATCCCGGAGATCCGGGCCGCGACCTCCTCCTGGCTGGCGCCATCAGGCAGATAGACCGTGGCGAAGGAGCCGAGCGCGCCGTGATGGACAACGTAAGGGTCGGTGATCGGCAGGATCACGCGCATCGTGCCCTTGCCGTACCACTCATCCATCAGGCTCTGGAGGTAGACGACATCCGGCTCGCCATTGGCGAGGTGCTTGTCGTTCATGCCGTGATCGGCGGTGATGACCAGCGTGCAGCCGAGCGCGTCGAGCTTGCCGACGTAACCGTCGAACATGGCGTAGAACGAGTCCGCCATCTCCGACCCGGGTGCCGCCTTGTGCTGCACATAATCGGTGGTCGAGAGATACATCAGGTCCGGCCTGAAGCTCTCCAGCAGCTTGACGCCGGCGGCGAAGACGAACTCGGAGAGATCGGCCGAGTAGACCGAGGGCACCGGCATGCCGACGAAGTCGAGCACGTTCTCGATGCCGTTCTCGGCCTTGTTGGCCTTGTCGGCCTTCTCGGAGGAGAAGGCGATCGCGCTGCCCGAGGCGAAGTCCAGGCCCTTGCCGAGCAGGGTGCGCAGCTTGTCCTTGGCGGTGACCATCGCGACCTTGAAGCCGGCCTTCTGGAACTCGGCCAGGATGGTCGGCGCCCGCAGGAAGCGAGCGTCGTTCATCATCACCTCTTCCTTGGCCTCGCGGTCATAGAAGAAGTTGCCGGCGATGCCGTGCCAGACCGGCGGGCGGCCGGTAATGATCGAGAGGTTGTTCGGGTTGGTGAAGCTCGGGATCACCGAATAGGCATGGGTGCTGGCGCCGGTCTTCATGATCCGGTCGAGGTTCGGCGTCAGGCCCCTGGCGCTGGCCGCCTCGATATAGGCCGGCTCCGAACCGTCCATGCAGATCACCACTGTCGGGCGCCGCGGCCGCGCATAGTCGCGACCGTTCGCAACAACATCCGAGCCGATCTTCGTGTGCATTGTCATCTCGGGGCTCCTTACGCGGCCGACTTCAGGCCGACGCCCATTTCATCAAGGACATCCGACACCGTGGCGACGAAGGCGCGCATGTCCTGTGCGCCCAGCGCGCCGATGCAGCCGATGCGGAAGCTGTCGGCGACCGTCAGCTTGCCGGGATAGATGACGTAGCCAGCGTCCTTCAGCGCGTCGTAGAAGCGCTGGAAGACGAAGTTCTTGTCCTCCGGCATGTGGAAGGTGACGATGATCGGCGCCTGTCGGGCCGCCGGCAGCAGCGTGCGGAAGCCGAGCCCTTCCATGCCCTCGATCAGGATGCGGGCGTTCTCGGCATAGCGCTCGCCGCGGCCTGCGACACCGCCCTCGGCCCAGAACTCCTGCAAGGCCGCGTGGAAGGCGACGATGACATGGATCGGCGGGGTGAAGCGGTACTGGCCGGTGCGCTCGAAGCCGGCGTTCTGGTCATGGAGATCGAGCACGAGCGTCGTGGCATTGCCCTTGGTCTCGGCCAGCGCGCTCTTGCGGGCGATGACGAAGCCGAGGCCGGGAACGCCCTGGATGCACTTGTTCGAGGAGGCGGCGACGGCGTCGAAATAGACCTCGCGGCTGTCGAGCGGCAGGGCGCCGAAGGCGCTCATCGAATCGACCAGCAGCCGGCGGCCATGGCGCTTGGCGAGCGCGGCGAGCGCCTCGACCGGGTTGCGGATGCCGCTCGTCGTCTCGCAATGGACCGTGAAGATATGGGTGATGGCGGTGTCCGCCACCAGCATGCGGTCGACCTCGGCGAGATCGGGCGGGGTGTCCTCGGCGGTCTCGTGCACGGCGACGGCGCGGCCGGCGATCTCGACGATGCGCTTGGCGCGCTGGCCATAGGCGCCATTGATCAGGATCAGGATCTTGCCGTCGCGCGGCACGAAGGTGGTCAGCATCGCCTCGACCGCGAAGGTGCCGGAGCCCTGCATCGGCACGGTGACGAAATCCTCGCCGCCATGGATGATCTTCGGAAGCTCCTCCAGGACCGCCTTGTTGATGCCGACGAAGGTCGCGTCGCGCGAGCCCCAATCATGCACCATCGCCTCCTTGATGGCCTTGCTCGTGGTCAGCGGACCAGGGGTCAGGAGGAGCGGATCACCGGTTTCGGAGGAGGCAGGGCGGCGGGCCTGGGCCATGATGGTCTCGCGATGTCGTTGCGGCGGATGATCGCGAAGCTAGGAGGGCCGTTGACATAGGTCCAATACATCGTTTCCATATCTCCTATAGATAGAGTCTATAGAATATGGCCATCAGCTATTCCGGCCTTGCGGCCTTCCATGCCGTCGCCGAGGCGCAGAGCTTCACCGGCGCGGCGAAGACCCGCCATGTCAGCCAACCCACCCTCTCCGCCCAGGTGCGCGGGCTGGAGGATGCCTATGGCGTCAGACTGTTCGACCGCGCCGGGCGGCAGGTGAAATTGACTCCGCTGGGGCAGAGCCTGTTCGTGGTCACGGCGCGGCTGTTCGCAGCCGAGGATGAGGCGGAATCGCTGCTCGCCGGCAGCCGCACATTACAGCGCGGCCATCTGCGGATCGCGGCCGACAGCGCCACCCATGTGATGCCGGCGCTGGCGCGGATGCGCGAACGCTATCCGGGCCTGACCTTCTCCCTCAGCATCGGCAACTCCTCCGAAGTCGTTGACCGGATCATGGATTTCGCCGCCGACGTCGCGATCACCGCGCGCGCCAATTCCGACCCGCGCATTCACAGCGTCAGGCTGCGCTCGGACGATCTGGTCGCCTTCGTCTCCGACCAGCACGAGCTGGCGCGGCACGACCAGATCCCGATCGAGGCTTTCGCCGGCCAGGATATCGTGCTGCGCGAGCGCGGCTCGATCACGCGGGAGGTCTTCGAGAGCCGGCTTTCGCTCGCCGGCATCAAGCCTGCGAACCTGCTGGAGGTGCAATCGCGCGAGGCCGTGCGCGAGGCCGTCGCCTTCGGCTTCGGGATCGGGGTGGTGTTCGCGGCGGAGTTCAAGCCGGAGGCCGGCCTGAAGCGGATCATCATCACCGGGGCCGATTTCGATGTCGGCGAATACATTGTCTGCCGGGCCGAGCGCCAGCGCCTGCCGCTGGTGCGCAGCTTCTTCGAGACGGTTCAGGACGTGATCGGTTCGCGCTGAGAAAGCCTGCGCACGCGCTTGTCCGGAAGCCCGTCGGCGGAGAGCCCTTTGCGGGTTTCAGCCCCTATCGCGGCCTTGCGGCCGGAGCTGCCGTTACCGCGCAACCAAACTCGGCCGCCGATGCGGTGAACCAGGCCCAGAAGCTTCCCGCCATGCTGCGCGGGACCAGGATCTCGAACACGGCACCATCCGGCCCGTCGGCGAGCCGCCAGATCTGCACGCCGACATGGGCGATGCTGGTCAAGGCGACATCGCCCACCGCGAAGGCCGCAGGGTGGAGATCGAGCATCACGCCCTTCGCCAGCACATCGCGGACACACGGCCCCGAGAGCCTGACGGCGGCGCGCGCATCGCTCTGGTCGCTGACGGCGGCATGGGGGGCGAGTTCGGCAAGGAGCCCGGCAAAGCCGTCGCGCGAGGCGGCGCGCAGCAGCCATTGGTCCGGACCAGCCCAGATCGCATCATGAGCTTGGCCCGAGGCGACCCTCGGCGCCTGCGGCAGCGGGATGCCGAGCCGTGCCGCGACGATCCGCGACAGGGCCGGCGCCGCGCCCGGCGCGGCGAGCAGGGTCGCCAGCCCGAAGCCGTCGAGCAGCGCCACGAGGACGCCGGCCCCTCCCGTTGCACCGAAGGAGCCGGGCTGCGCGATGCCGGCCCAGGCACCGCGCGGCGCCCAGGAAACCGCTGTCGACACGGTCGCGATCTCAGCCATGGAGGCGGGCTCCTTCCGGATCGACGAAGACGGGCGAACAGATCTCGACGACGATGTCGCCGTTGCGGACGGGGTCGTAGGCGCGCACGCGCTCGCCGATGCGGGCTGCGCCTCCCTTGATCAGGCCGAGCCCCATCCAGTGGTTCAGATGCGGGGAATAGGCGACGGAGGTCATGTAACCCTCGTCGTTCTCCATGATGTCCGCCTTGCCGATGCCGATGAAATGGGCGCCGGCGCGCAGGCGCTGCGTCGGATCGACCGGCCTGAAGCCGACGAAGGACGGCCTGTCCTTTTCGACGAGAGCCGGGCGGCCCGCCATCAGCCGGCCGAGATAGTCCTTTTTCGCCGACATCATCTTGCCGAGGCCGAGATCGCGCGCCGTGGTCTGGCCGTTGAGTTCGTTGCCGGCGACATGGCCCTTCTCGATGCGCATCACGCCGAGCGCCTCGGTGCCGTAGGGCGTGATGCCGAAGCGCTCGCCCGCCCGCATCAGGGCCCGCATCATCGCGTCACCATGGTCGGCGGCAACGGCGAGCTCATAGGCCAGTTCTCCCGAGAAGGAGATCCGGAAGAGCCGGGCCGGGATGCCGCCACCGACGGTGACCGCGCGCGCCGCCAGATAGGGAAAGGCCTCGTTCGAAATGTCATGCGCGGGATCGACCACGCCACGCAGGGTCTCGCGCGCCTTCGGCCCGGCGACAGCGACCTGCGCCCATTGCTCGGAGACCGAGACCATGCGGATGTCGAGCTCCGGCCAGAGCACCTGATGGCAGAATTCCAGATGCTGCATCACCTTGCCGGCATTGGCCGTCGTGGTCGTCATCAGGAAATGGCTGTCGCCGAGGCGGGAGGTCGTGCCGTCATCCATGACGAAGCCGTCCTCGCGCAGCATCAGGCCGTAGCGCGCCTTGCCGACCGGCAGCGCCTTCCAGCCGTTGATGTAGACGCGCTCCAGGAATTCGGCGGCGTCCGCACCCTGGATGTCGATCTTGCCGAGGGTGGAGACATCGCAGAGGCCGACACCGGCCCGCACGGCCTGGACTTCGCGGTTGACGGTGGTCAGCCAGTCGTTCTCGCCGGGCTTCGGGTAGTATTGCGCCCGCAGCCACTGGCCGGCCTCGACGAAGACGGCGCCCTGCTCCTTCGACCAGTTATGGGTCGGCGCCAACCGTACCGGCCGGAATTCCTTGCCACGGTGATGGCCGGCAAGGGCGCCGATCGCCACCGGCGTATAGGGCGGCCGGAAGGTCGTGGTTCCCGTCTGCGGGATCGTCTTACCCGTCTGCTCGGCCATGATGGCGAGGCCGGAGAGGTTCGAGGTCTTGCCCTGATCGGTCGCCATGCCGAGGGTGGTATAGCGCTTGAGATGCTCGACCGGCCGGAAGCCCTCGCGCGCCGCGAGCTCGACATCCTTGTCGGTGACGTCGTTCTGGTAGTCGACGAAGGCCTTGCCTTTCGCGCCCTTCACCCGCCAGACCGGCTGCAGAGCCGTCGCCTCGGGATCGGTCATCGGCACCGGCCCTGCAGCGGCCGGCTTCAGCCCTGCCTCGGCGGCGGCTTCGCGGCCAAGCCGGGCACCATCCTCCAGCGCCTGCGCCAGGGTGAAATGCCCGGCCGCGCTGCCGGCGACCGCGAGCCCCGCCGGCAGGGTTCCCGGCACGAAGCATTGCAGAGCCTCGTCCCAAACCGCCTTGCCGTTCTGATGCGAAGTCAGGTGCAGCGTCGGGTTCCAGCCGTTCGAGACGGCGAGCAGGTCGCAAGCGAGCGCCGTCGTCGCGCCGGAGGCATCGCGAATGGTGACGCCGTAGAGCTGACGGCCGCCCCGCGTGCCTTCGATCACGCCGCCGGCAAACAGCCGCGCGCCCAGCTTGTCGGCGAGCGCCTTTCGTGCCGGATCGGCTTCACCGCGCGCATCGACGATCGCTGCGACCTTGCCGCCGGCAGCTGCGATGTCACGCGCCGTCGTCCAGCCATCGTCGCCGGCCGTGAACAGTACCGTCTCGCGCCCCGGCAGAACGCCATAGCGATTGACGTAAGTACGCGCCGCGCCGGCCAGCATGACGCCCGGCACATCGTTTCCGGGGAAGACGATCGGCCGCTCCAAGGCGCCCGCTGCGAGGATCGCCCGCCTGGCATGGATGCGCCAGCCGCGCTGACGCGGCTGATGGGGCGCCGGCTCGGGCAGATGATCACCGACGCGCTCGACGGCGCCATAGATGCCGTGATCGTAGAGGCCGAAGACGGTGGTGCGCGGCATGATCCGCACCTCCGGCAGGCTTTCGAGCTCGGCCAGTGTCGCGGCCAGCCATTCGGCGGCCGGCTTGCCATCGATCTCGCGCTTCTCCACCAACAGGCTCCCGCCGAGGCGGAAATCTTCGTCGCAGAGGATGACGCGGGCGCCGCTGCGCCCCGCCGCCAGCGCGGCCGCGAGGCCCGCAGGGCCGCCGCCGATCACGAGCAGGTCACAGAAGGCGAAGGCCTTCTCGTAATGGTCCGGGTCTTCGGCGCCAGCAGCGCGGCCGAGGCCGGCGGCACGGCGGATCAGCGGCTCGTAGAGCTTCTCCCAGAAGGCCGCCGGCCACATGAAGGTCTTGTAGTAGAAGCCCGCGACGAGCGCCGGCGAGACCAACCCGTTGAGCGAGAGCAGATCGAAGGCCAGCGAAGGCCAGCGGTTCTGACTGGCGGCATCGAGCCCGTCGAACAGCTCGGTGACGGTAGCGCGGGTGTTCGGTTCGCGGCGCGCGCCGGAGCGCAGCTCCACCAGCGCGTTCGGCTCCTCCGGTCCGGCCGAGAGCACGCCGCGCGGGCGATGGTATTTGAAGGAGCGCCCAACAAGGCGCACGCCGTTGGCGAGCAAGGCCGAAGCGAGCGTATCGCCGGCAAAGCCCCGATAGGGCTTGCCGTCGAAGCTGAAATTCAACGCCCGATCGCGGTCGACCAGGCCGCCAGAGACGAGCCGGAAGGACTGCCCGCTCATGCCGCCGCTCCGGTCTTGCTCGACTTCGCGGCCTCGACCGCAGCGATCGCATGGGTGCGGGTATCGCGGGTCACGACCAGCCAGGCGTGGCAGCCGGCGCCGTGATACCAGAGCTCGCGATGCGTGCCGGCAGGGTTTTCGCGCTGGTAGACATAATCGGTCATCGCGGCTTCGGTCGCCGCCATGCCGTCGGGCCGCTTGAGATCGGCCGCGCCGAGATAGGTGAATTCCTGGGCGTCGCGCGCGCCGCAATGGGGACAGGTGATGCGCATGGCAAGGTCCTCGGCAGCGCGCGGTCAGTGCAGGTTCGGCTGGGCGCCGGCGCCCTTTTCGTCGATCAGTCGCCCGGTGGCGAAGCGATCGAGCCGATAGGCGGCTGCAACAGGGTGCGGTTTCCCCGTCGCGATCAGATGGGCGAAGCAGAAGCCCGAGGCCGGCGTCGCCTTGAAGCCGCCATAGCACCAGCCGGAATTGAGGTAGAGCCCATCCACCGGCGTCGTGTCGATGATCGGCGAGCCGTCCATCGACATGTCCATGACGCCGCCCCAGTGGCGCAGCATGCGAACCCGGCCGAGGCCCGGCCACAGCGCCATGGCCGATTCCATCACGTCCTCGATCACCGGCAGGTTGCCGCGCTGGGCGTAGGAATTGTAGCCGTCGATATCGCCGCCGAAGACCAGCCCGCCCTTGTCGGACTGGCTGATGTAGAAATGCCCGGCGCCGAAGGTGACGACGGTGTCGATCAGGGGCTTCAATCCCTCCGACACGAAGGCCTGAAGTACGTGAGTCTCGATCGGCAGGCGCAGGCCGGCCATCGCCGCCACCCGCCCCGAGTTGCCGGCGACCGCCATGGCGATTTTCTTCGCCCGGATCGGCCCGCGCGAGGTTTCGACGCCGACCGCCCGTCCACCGACCATGGTGATGCCGGTGACCTCGCAGTTCTGGAGCATGTCGACGCCGCGACTGTCGGCGGCGCGCGCATAGCCCCAGGCCACCGCATCGTGCCGGGCCGAGCCGCCGCGGCGCTGCAATAGCCCGCCCTGCACAGGGAAACGGGCATTGTCGTAATCGAGATAGGGCAGCATCGCCCTCACCTGCTCCTGGCCGAGCAGTTCTGAATCGACGCCAGCAAGCCGCATCGCGTTGCCGCGGCGGGCGAAGGCGTCCCGCTGGGCGTCCGAGTGATAGAGATTGATCACGCCGCGCTGGCTGACCATGGCGTTGTAGTTCAGGTCCTGCTCCAGCCCTTCCCAGAGCTTCATCGACAATTCGTAGAACGGCGTGTTGCCGGGCAGGAGATAGTTCGAGCGGATGATCGTGGTGTTGCGGCCCACATTGCCGGAGCCGAGATAGCCCTTCTCCAGCACCGCGACATTGGTGATGTCGTGCCGGCTGGCGAGGTAATGCGCCGTGGCGAGCCCATGTCCGCCGCCGCCGATGATGATGACGTCGTATTCAGCTTTGGGCTCAGGGTCGCGCCAGGCCGGCGTCCAACCCTTGTGGCCCCGGAAAGCCTGGGCGAGCAGCGAGAAGGCGGAATAGCGCATCGGATGATCCGGTCGATCTTGTCATCGAGAGATTGACCGACATAAGTTCGACGACATGCTTGATAGCGACATGCGATTGTCTGGAAGCGACGACGGCACACCGACCCATGTCGGCTTCCTGCTGATCCCGGATTTCGCGCTGCTGCCCTATGCCTCGTCGATCGAGCCGCTGCGGGCCGCCAACCGGTTGTCGGGGCGCCCGCTCTATCGCTGGAGCCATATCTCGATCGACGGAGCGCCCGCCCCCGCATCGAACGGCGTCGCCATCGCGGCGGATGCTCCCGTCGGGGCCGAGCTCCGGCTCGATTACCTGTTCGTCTGCGCCGGGGGAAACCCCGCGCTCTTCCACCACCAGCCGACCTTTTCCTGGCTGCGGCAGCTGGCAAGGCGGGGCGTCCGGATCGGCGGCGTCTCGGGCGGCCCTTATCTGCTGGCGCGGGCCAACCTGTTGAGCGGCTACCGGTTCACGATCCATTGGGAGCATGCGGCCGCTTTCCTGGAAGAGTACCCTCGCCTCGACCTGCGCCGCTCGCTCTACGAGATCGATCGCGACCGGCTGACATGCAGCGGCGGTACGGCCCCGCTCGACATGCTGCACGCCGTGATCGCCCGCGAGCATGGCAGCGACCTCGCGCTCGCCGTCAGCGAGTGGTTCCTGCAGACCCAGGTCCGGGAGGGCGCAGGGCCCCAGCGCATGCCGCTGCGCGAACGGCTGGGCATCGCGCATGCGCCTCTGCTGCGGGTCATCGCCCGCATGGAACAGACGCTGGAGGACCCGGAGCCGCGCGAAGCCCTCGCCCGCCTGGCCAATGTCTCGCTGCGCCAGCTCGAACGCCTGTTCCGCCAGCATCTCGGCCGGTCGCTGGGCGAGCACTACCTGGCCCTGCGCCTCGACCGGGCGCGCGACCTGCTGCGGCAGACCAGCCTGTCGATCCTGGAAATCGCCCTCGCCTGCGGCTTCGCCAGCGCCAGCCATTTCTCCCGCAGCTATAGCGGGCGCTTCGGCCATCCTCCCCGATCGGAGCGGCTGCCCCACCACCCCATCGCTCGGCGCTAAACGTCAAGAATGCGTCGCATGGGGTCAATTCTGCGTACCGATCCACCTGAAGTCTAAGGCTTCAAATAAAACACAGGGGATCGCGACCGATGAACAAGCTCACCGCTCTCGCGCTGGCGGTCGCCGCCACGCTCGCCGCCGCACCTGCCATGGCGCAGGACACCCTCGCCAAGATCAAGGAGAAGGGCGTCCTCACCGTCGGCGTGAAGAACGACTACAAGCCCTGGGGCTTCCTCGATCCGTCAGGCAAGATCGTCGGCCTCGAGATCGATCTCGCGCAGGAGGTTGCCGCCAAGCTCGGCGTCAAGCTGGAGATGGTGCCGGTCATCGCCGCCAATCGCATCGAGTTCCTGCGCCAGGGCCGCATCGACATGATCGCCGCAACGCTCGGCGACACGGCCGAGCGACGCAAGCAGATCGGCATGATCGAGCCGAACTACTATGCCGGCGCCACCAACGTGCTCGCGCCCAAGAGCGCCGGCCTCAAGAAATGGGAAGACCTGAAGGGCCGCAAGGTCTGCGCCGTGCAGGGGGCCTATTACAACCGCCGCGTCTCGCAGGTCTACTCGCCGGAGCTGGTCGTGTTCCCGTCGGTGCCGGACGGGCTGAACGCGCTGCTCGGCAACAACTGCGTCGCCTTCCTCTTCGACGACACGCTGATCGTCTCGACGCTCTCGGGCGGCGACCCGAAATGGGCAAATTACGAGATGCCGCTCGTCTCGGAAGACCCGCAGCTCTGGGCCATCGCCGTGCGTCTCGACGATCTCGACGGCGCTTTCGGCAAGCTGCTCAAGGAGATGTCGGTCGAGTGGCACAAGAGCGGCAAGCTGCTGGCGCTCGAGACCAAATGGGGCATCAAGCAGAGCCCCTACCTGATCGAGACCAACAAGAAGCTGAAGGGCTCGTAAAACCGCCCGCCGATCCTGCTGCCTCCCTCGTCATTCCGGGCGAGCGAAGCGAGACCCGGAATCCATCGTAGAGCACCGACGCCGATCGATGAATTCCGGCTCCGCGCGGCTTGGCCGGAATGACCCGGAGCCAAACGGAAGAGCTCATGATCGCAGCCTTCTTCGAGCGCCTGAACGATACGCAGGGGCTCAACTTCTCGATCTTCTACGATGCTTTCGATCGCTCCCGCTTCCTCACGGGATTGTGGACCACGACCTATATCTGCGTCGTCTCGATCCTGGCCTCGCTGGCGATCGGGCTCATCGGCGTCTGGGTTGCGGGCAGCGGCTCGCGGCTCGGCCGCCTCGTGGTGCGGATCTATGTCCAGTTCTTCCGCAACACGCCGCCGCTGGTGCAGCTCTCCTTCTTCTATTTCGCTGTCGGCAGCATGCTGCCGACCGTCTCGGACGGCTTCGGCGGGCAGTCCCCGCTGGTCAGCGGCACGGGCTGGGCGATCATCGCCTTCTCGCTCTTCGCCGGGGCGTTCAATGTCGAGATCTTCCGCGCCGGGATCGAGGCCGTGCCCGAGACGATGGTCGAGGCGGCGGAATCGCTCGGCTACACCCGATTCCAGCTCTGGCGCCAGATCGTGCTGCCGCTGGCCTTCCGCATCTGCCTGCCGGCACTCAACAACAACCTCGTCAATCTCGTGAAGACCACCACCCTCGCCTATGCGATCGGCGTGCCCGAATTGCTCTACGCGGCATCGCAGATCTGGTCGGAGATGTTCAACGTCCGCGAGATGATGAACGTGCTGCTCGTCGTCTATGTGCTGCTCGTCGCGGTGCTGGTCTGGGTGATGCATCGCTGGGAGAAGGCCATGCGCATTCCGGGCTACATGCCATGAAGGCGGGCGCCACCGATCTCCCGGTCCTGAAACCGTTCCGCGCCGCGCCGATCGCGCCCAGCGGCCTTGCCGCACCGGCCCTGCTGAGCGCCGGCCTCGTCGCGGGCACGGCAATCGTCTTCGCCGCCTCGCTAGCCGTGGCGCAGGCGACCGGGCCGGCGGCGCGCGACGGCGCCGTGACCATCCTGTGGCGCTGGGCGCCGCTGATCTTCCAGGGCTTCCTGTTCAACCTGCTGATCAGCTTCCTCTCGATGGCGCTGGGCACGGCGGTCGGCGTGCTGTTCGGCATCGGCCAGGTCTCGCCATCCGCGGCGCTGCGCAAGCCGGCCTGGGCCGCAACGCAGTTCTTCCGCAACGCGCCCTGGCTCGTCCTGCTGTTCTACGCGATGTTCCTGCTGCCCTTCGAGATCAGGCTCGGCCCGGTCACCATCGCCTTCCCGGCCTGGATCAAGGCGATCATCGGGCTGGCGCTCCCGGTCGCGGCCAACGTCTCCGAGATCGTGCGCGGCGGCATCCGCTCGATTCCGTCCGGCCAGTGGGAATCGGCCGAGGCGCTCGCCTTCACCCGCCGGCAGACGATGTGGATGATCATCCTGCCGCAGGCCTTCAAGCGGATGATCCCGCCCTGGATGAACCTCTATGCCATCCTGACCATGGCGACGACGCTGATCTCCGTCGTCGGCATCCAGGACGGGCTGACGGTGACGCGCGCCGCGCTCGTCGCCGAGAGCCGGCCGGAGCTGATGCTGCCGATGTACCTGCTGCTGCTCCTGATGTTCTTCGCTTATTGCTACCCGATCGCACGCCTCACCATGGCGCTCGAACGCCGCTTCAACGTGAAGGGATGACCATGGTCGCCAGACACCAACTCGGCGAGCCGGTCGTCGTCATCGAAGGGGTCGAGAAGGCCTTCGGCGCCTTCCCGGTCCTCAGGGATGTCAGCCTCACCATCCGCCGCGGCGAGACCGTCTGCGTCATCGGCCCCTCCGGCTCGGGCAAGTCGACGCTGCTGCGCTGCATCAACGCGCTGGTGCCGATCAACAAGGGCTCGATCACTGTCGCCGGCCGGCAGGTCAACGATCCCGCGCTCGACAAGCTGGCGCTGCGCCGCGACGTCGGCATCGTCTTCCAGCAGTACAATCTGTTCCCGCACAAGAACGCGCTGCAGAACGTGATGATGGCGCCGATCCATGTGCTGAAGCAGGACCGGGCCGAGGTCGAGGAGCGGGCCAGGCGCCTGCTCGCCAAGGTCGGGCTCTCGCACAAGCACGACGCCTATCCGGGCGAGCTCTCGGGCGGGCAGCAGCAGCGCGTCGCGATTGCGCGCTCGCTGGCGATGAACCCCAAGGTGATGCTGTTCGACGAGGTCACCGCCGCGCTCGACCCCGAGACCAAGAAGGAGGTGCTGGTCACCATCCGCGACCTCGCCTCGGAGGGCATGACCTGCATCCTCGTCACCCACGAGATGGGCTTCGCCCGCGAGGTCGCCGACCACGTCTATTTCACCGATGGCGGCGTCATCGTCGAGCATGCGCCGCCGGCAGATTTCTTCGGCGCGCCGCGCGAGCCGCGCACGCGCGCCTTCCTCGAACAGGTGCTCTGACACGCCACGCCGCACCAACCGGGCCGAACCTCAGCCGGTATCGACCCGAGACTGAACAGCGTCATTCGCAAGGGTGATCCATGAACGTCCCGGCCTCAGACCCCAAATCCGTCACCGGCAAGCCCCTGCCGATCGACGAGAAGGTCGACGTGCTCGTCGTCGGCGGCGGACCGGCCGGGCTCGAAGCCGCGATCGGGGCCGCGGCGCGCGGGCTCAGTGTCCTGCTGGTCGACGAGAACCCGGTTCCGTTCACGACGATGGGCGACGATGTGCCCCTGCATTTCGGGCAGGGCATGGCGGCGAATGCCCGCAACCGCAACGCCATGATGGAGGCCTTCATCGCCTCCGAACCGCGGATCGAGGAGGCTTTCGAAGCGGGGGTCGACGTCCGCCTCGGGACGGCCTGCTGGGGGCTCTATGCGAACGGGCCGACGCTCGGCTGGATGCCCGGCCTCGTCGCAGGCCTTGCCGACGCGGAGCGCAGCGTTCTGGTGCAGGCCCGGCACGTCATCCTTGCCTGCGGCCGGCGCGACATGGGCCTCGGCTTTCCCGGCTGGGAGAAGCCGGGGGTGCTGGGCGCCACCGCCGCCCTCAATCTCGCGGCGCGCTACGGCGCCTTCGGCCCGCGCAAGGTGATCGTTCTCGGCTCGAACACGGAAGCGCTGGCCACCGCGATCGCCTTGCGCGAGGCGGGCGTCACGATCGCAGCGATCGTCGAGCAGGCGCCGGAACCTGTGGGCGACGAAGACCTGCTGGCCAGCCTGCGCCAAGGCGGCACGGACATCCTGACCGGCCATGTCGTGCGCGAGGCGACGGGCCGCGACGCGGTCGAGGCGGCGATGGTCGCAAGACTGGACGAAACGGGCCGGCCGGCGGGCAACGAGCGCGCCATCGCCTGCGAGGGCATCGTGCTCGCGGTCGGCACCACGCCGGTCGTGGACCTGCTCGATGCGGCCGGCGGCAAGCTGTCGTTCCAGGCCGGACGTGGCGGCTATGCCCCGGTTCTGGATGCGGATCAGCGCACCAGCCTCCCCCATGTCCATGCGGTCGGCGATTGCGCCGGGATCTGGCCGGCCAAGACCCGCGACCGCACGATCGCCGAGGCAGAGGCCGCGCGCGCCGTGGTGGCGCTGGGTCAGGTTGCGACGGGAACCAAGTCCGAAAACCCGCCGGCACCGGCCTACGACATCGGCGACTACCGCCTGGCCTGGGTTCGGGCGAGCGTGATCGAGGCGCGGGCCGAATTCCATGTCTGCCAATGCGAGGAGGTGACGGCCCGCGAGATCCTCGAGGTTCGCCCGCCGCGCTATCTCGACTGGCGGGACGAGCGCCGCAACGATCGCTCGCTGTCGGCGCTGCTCGGCGAGGGCCCGCCCAATCCAGACCAGGTCAAGCGGCTGACGCGGGCCGGCATGGGCCCCTGCCAGGGGCGCCGCTGCCGCGAGCAGGTCGCAGGCCTGCTGGCGCTGGGTGCCGCACAACCGCTTTCCGCGATCCCGCTCGCCGGCTATCGCGCCCCGGTCAGGCCGATGCCGCTGGCGATGACGGCGCCTATGCCGGAGGCGCCCGGTCAAGCGGAGCATTGGGACACCTGGTTCGGCATGCACGCGCAATGGGTGCCGTTCTGGGAGGTGCCGGAGCGCTACACCGTCGCGAGCAACGACGCGACCGGCCCGGTCGCGAGCGAGTGAGAGCCGCCATGAGCGAGATCAAGGGAGCTTCGGTCGTCATCGTCGGTGGCGGCGTCACCGGCCTCTCCGCCGGCTGGTGGCTGGCGCGGGACGGCGTCGACGTGCTGGTGCTGGAGAAGGGGCTGATCGGCTGGGAGGCCTCCGGCCGCAATGGCGGCGGCTGCTCGCACCACCATTCGCCTCTTTTCGTCGAGGAACAGCGGCTCTGGCCGATCATGGACGAATTGCTCGGGTATCCCACCGAGTTCAGGGGCGAGCGCATCCGCCTCGCCGCCAGCGAACACCAGATGGCGCTCTATGGGCGCGCGCTGCGCAATGCCGAGCGGCAGGGCTTCCAGTCGGCGGTACTCGACGTCAAGCAGGCCAAGGAGATGGTGCCGCTGGCGGGTGACACCGTCGTCGGCGGCTATCACTACAAGTTCGGCGGCCACGCCAATCCACACCGCACGCTACAGGGCTACGCCTGGGCGATGCAGGACCATGGCGGGCGCGTTCTCCAGCACACCACCGTCACCGGGTTCCGCAGCGAGGGCGGGCGCATCACCGCGGTCGAGACCGATCGCGGCCTGATCGGCTGCGACAGCCTCGTGCTCGCGGCCGGCCCGCAGACCGGACGGCTCTCGGCAATGCTCGGACAGGAAGTGCCGGTGCAGTCAGCCCGCTGCGAGATGATCGTGACGGAGCCCCTCCCCCTGATGCCGCTCGGCGGCGTTGACGGTTGCGGCCTCTATGGCCGCCAGACGCTGCGCGGCAACCTCGCCTATGGCGGCGGACCGCATGAATGGCTGGCTCTGGCCCAGGAAGGCACGCCGGCGAAACCAACCACCCCGCTGATGCTGCACATGGGCAAGCGCCTGGCCGAGCTTCTGCCCAAGGCCGCCCATGCCCGCATCATCCGCTCCTGGGCCGGCGTGATCGAGAATACGCCGGATGGCCGCCCGGTGATCGACCGGCTCGATGCGCAAACGAATGTCGTGGTCGCCACGCTGTCGAGCGTCGGCTTCGGCCTGTCGCCGGCGAGCGGTCATGCGATCCGCGATCTCGTGCTCGACGGGGCCTGCAGCTTCGCCGATATCTCTTCCTTCAAGCTGTCGCGCTTCGCCGAACTGGAGCCTAACTGGCGCGAGCTGCAGGGCTGGCAGGCATCAGCCGCGACGGCCATGCTGAGTGCGTGAAACGCCGCTCGACGGCCGTTGTCAGCCGCCCTCCCGGAGACGGTCGAGCACGGCGTCCTTGAAGGCGAACCGTTCAGACCTGATATCGATGTCGTAGCTGGCCGCGAACGGGGGCTGGGGCTGGCACGACAGCGTCACGATGACGACGTTGGCCTTGCGGTTCACATAAAGCGTCTGCCCGGCGAAACCCACGGCGACCATGGCGCCGTCGGGGTCGATCCACCAGCTATAGCCGTAGCCATCGGCACCATAGCTGTTCGTCGACGGATCGAGGGTGAACACGCGCGAACCGGCGTCGTCGAGCCAATTCGGTGGCAGGACGGTCTCGCCGCCGATCACGCCGCCCTGCAGCAGAAAAAGCCCGAACCGGCCGAAGTCCCGCAGCGCCATGCCGGCGCGGCTGCCGCCGATCTCCTGGCCGCCCTCGGACTCAAGCGTGTAGAAGGCATCGAATTCCATGCCGAACCGCGACCAGATCTTGCTGGACATGTAGTCGGCCAGCGTCCGGCCCGTGGCTGCCGAGAGCAACGCACCGAGAACATAGGTATCGCCGGTGTTGTAGAGAAATTGCGTGCCCGGCTTGTGCAGGCCGCGCACGCTTCGCATCAGGGCCAGGACGCCTCCCGGGACCTTGTCGCCTAGCGACTTGCTGTAGCGGTTCACATGGGAATTGCGGTCGGTGTAATCCTCGTTCCAGTCGACGCCCGACGACATGGTGATGAGATTGCGGACGCTGACCGCATCATAGGCGCTGCCGCGCAGCGCCGGCAGATAGAGCGAGACCGCATCGTCGAGGCTCGCGATGGCCCCATCCTGAAGTGCGGCGCCGACCAGCGTCGACGTCAGCGACTTGATCATCGACATGGATGACCATCGCAGATGCTCCTCCAGGCCCAGCGCATAGCGCTCGAGCCGGATGGTATCGCCCTGCAAGACGAGAAGCCCGGCGACATTGGCCCGATAGATATAATCGTCGATGCCCCAGCGCTCGCCGCCCGTTTCGTACTCGACCGCGATTTCGGCAGCCCGCTTGAGCGGAAAGGCCTGCTGGCCTCGCCGAATAGGCCGGGTGGCGAACATGCTGTCGACATTGCGGTAGGCATAGGCCTGCCATGTCGGCGAGAGCAGGAGGAAATCCTCGCCTTGGGGGACGTAACGACGCGGCTCCGCCTTGTCCGCGCTCATGTCCGGCGCACTCCATAGAACAGCGGCAGGCCCTTCTGCACGCCCGTCAGATTGCTGCGATAGGCGGTCTGCTGGTAGTAAAGGCCGGTCGGTGCGTATGGCACCGCCTCGAAGGCGACCTGCTGGATCTCGGCGCAGATCGCGGCCTGGGCCTTTTCGTCCGCGGCCCTGAACCAGTCCATGCGGAGTTCTTCGAGCCGCGGGATGTCGGACCAGCCGAAGATGGCGGAGGTGCCGCTCCCACGCAGGAAGTTGTTGCTCGACGGGTTGAGCAAGCCGACGCCGGCGGTGAACGTCCCGACAATGTGCCATCCACCCTTGTCGGGGGCCTCCCGGTTGTTTGCGCGGGCGAGCACCGTGCCCCAGTCCATCACCTGCATGTCGATGTTGAAGCCGGCCCGCTTGAGCGCGTCGGTCACCACCTCGCCCTGGGCCTTGAGCGTGGCGATATCGCCCGGCACGAGGTAGACGAGAGGCTCTCCCTTGTAGCCGGCTTCCTTCAGCGTGCGCTGCACGAAGTCCCGATCCGGCGGCTCCTTCTGCGCGTCGAGACCGATCGTGCTGGCCATCGGTGTGCCGGGTAGGAAATACCCGACCTTGTCGCGCCAGTATTTGGGGTCCTCGCCGATGACCGCGGTCATCACGTCCTTCTGGCTGATGGCTGCCAATGCGGCCCGCCGGACGCGCACATCGCTCGTCGGCCCCTGCAGGAAGTTGAAGCGGATCACCCCGGCTGAGCCGAACGTGTCGATCAGGTCGAGCTTGACGTTGTCCTTGGAGGCGAGCAGGTCCCAGTAATCGGAGGCGGGCTGCTCCCACCAATCGATTTCCCCGGTCTGAAGCGCCGAGGCGGCGGTCGCGACATCGGGCATGACCACCCACTCGACCCTGTCGAAATAAGCGATCTTGGGGCCGGCCAAGGCGCTGGTCTGGCCACCCTGGCGCGGCACGTAACCCGCGAATTTTTCATAGGCGAGGCGACTGCCCGGCACCCTCTCCCCGGGAACGAAGCGATAGGGACCGCTGCCGACCATCTCCGTCACCTGGACGGTCGCTTCCGTCAGCGCGAGCCGCTCCGGCATGATGACCGCGTTGTTGGTCCCGAACTTGCCGAGAGCGTCCGGCAGCATCGGGAAAGGCGCCTTGAGCCGAAAACGGACCGCCCGATCCGAAACGGCCGAAAGCTCGTCCGTGAGCGCCGCCAGGACCTGGCCGACATTGTCGCGCTTCCACCACCGTTTCAGGCTTGCGACCACGTCGCGGGCGAGAACCGGCGAGCCGTCATGAAAGCGCAGCCCCTCCCGCAAGGTCAGCGTCCACTGCAACCCGTCCTGCTCGACGAGATGGCCCTCGACCATCTGCGGCTGGGCCCGGTTATGCTCGTCGGCTCCATACAGCGTGTCGAAGATCAGCATCGCGTGGTTTCGCGTGACGTAGGACACGCTCATGATCGGATCGAGAATCGCGACATCCGATTGCGGGGCGAATTTGAGGACGGAGGCGCCCTGGGCTCGCACGATGGACGGCATGCTCAGGGCGGATGCCATGCCGGCGAGAAATCCGCGTCTTGTGGCCATTGTCGTTCCCCTCCTGGATGTGTTTGTCGTCATGTCAGCGGGTGCCGCCCGGCGCGCGCCGGTTCCGGCAGGTCGAGATCGAGCAGTGCCGAGCTGAGGCCCTTGCCGTGGGCGTCGAGCGCCAGCGAGCGTGTCACGCCGCCGCCGAGGGCGCCCTTCATGACGAAATTCAGGGCGCCGAGCGCAGGCAGTTCGTAACGCGAGACAGGGCCGCTCGCGACGCCGGCGAAGAGCGCCGCCACGCGCGCTGCCGTGACGTGTTCGGCGATGAAGGGGTAATCGCCTTCATCGAAGGCAATGACGGATAGGGTCGCGACGTTGCCCTTGTCGCCGGTCCGGGAATGCGCGATCTGGCGAAGCTTCATGGCGTCAGGCCTCGAAGAAGCTGAGCTGGGTCGAGACGATGCTCTGGGGCACCAGGGCCGAAGCGATCGCGATGACCGGCCTGACCGATTTCCAGCCCCCGCCGCCGCCGGCCGGGCCGTTGGTGTAGAGCGTCTCGACCTCGTCCCCGATCGCCCTGGCGCTATCTGCGGCATCGGTGCGCGCGGCAACGCGGATGCGGACCTCGTAGGGATCGCCGCCGCGCGACAGCTCAGCGCCGTGCAAGGCGTCGACGCCGATCAGGTCGAACCGGGCTTCCGTCATGGGGGCGCCGCAGAGCGCCAGGCGTTCGCGCACGATCTCGAGCGCCAGGCGGCCACGCTCGACCGCACCAGTGCCCGCATAGGACATCTGCCCCTCACCGACGAACCCGTCGCGATAGCCGATGGAGACCTTGAGCAGGCCGGTGCTGGGCTCTCCGCGCCCGCCTTCGACAGCCACGCGATCGGCTCCTGCCGAATGGACACGCACGCGCGAGAAATCGGCGACGACGTCAGGCTGAAGATAGCGGGCAGGATCTTCGATCTCGTAGAGCAACTGTTCCTTGACCGTGGCGGTCGTCACGGCTCCGCCGGCCGTGTCCAGCTTGGTGACGATCAGGTCGCCGTTTTCGCTGACTTCCCCGATCGGAAAGCCCAGCCGCGCGAGACCGGGAACATCCTTCACGCCCGGATCGGCGAAGTAGCCGCCGGTGATCTGTCCGGCACATTCCAGCAGATGGCCGACCAGCACGCCCTTGCCGAGCTTCTCCCAGTCGTCCGGCTTCCAGCCGAAGGCATGGATGAGAGGCCCCAGGAACAGGGCGGGATCTGCCGCGCGACCGGTAACGACGACATCCGCCCCACGCCCAAGCGCATCGGCGATCGGGCGGGCGCCGATATAGGCGTTGGCCGAGATCACGCGATCACCGAGATCGGCCAGCCTGCCGCCTTCAAGGAGCGCGATGTCGCTGCCGCGAATCTGTTCGAGAACGTCGTCGCCCGTCACGGCCGCAACCTTGAGGCCGGTCAGCCCCTGGCGGCGCGCGACGTCGCGGACGAGTTCGGCAGCCGCCAGCGGATTGGCGGCCCCCATATTGGTGACGATCCGGGTGCCGGCGTCGCGGCATGGCTGAAGCACGGCGAGCATGCGCCGTTCGAGCAGGGGATCGTATCCTTTGGACGGATCCGCGAGCCGCGCCTGCTGGGCCAGCGCGATCGTCCTCTCGGCAAGGCATTCGAAGACGAGATAGTCGAGGCGCCCGTTGCGGGCGAGCTCGATGGCGGGCTCGATCCGATCCCCCGCGAAACCTGCCCCAGCGCCAAGTCTGATCGATCTCATGCCGCACAGGCTGAGGGCTCAGTTACGATTAAACAATTGAAATAATTCAATCTCTACAATAGCTTTTTCCTATGGATGTCAGCTTCCGTCAAATCAAGGCTTTCGTGGCCGTCGCGCGATTGAACAGCTTCACGCGCGCAGCTGCGTTGCTGCATGTCGCCCAGCCGACCTTGACGGTGCAGATCCGGAAGCTCGAGGAGGCGCTGTCGGTCCGGCTGTTCGAGCGGACGTCGCGGTCGGTCACACTGACCCAGACCGGGCGCGACCTGCTGCCGGTTCTGGCGCGTCTGGTCCAGGACCTGGATGGCGTGATCGGCGACGTCCGCAACCAGGGAACCGGCTATCAGGGCCTGGTCAGGATCGCCGCGCTGCCGACCGCCGCCGCAGGCCTGCTGCCCCGAGCCATCAAGTCATTCCGCACGGTCCATCCCGGAGCCGACTTCCGTATCCGGGATGTCATCGCACGCCGCATCCTGTCGCTGGTCGAGGCGGAGGAGGTCGATCTCGGGATCACCGGCGGTCCGGCGAACACAGGTAATGTCGACGTGCTGCTGGCTTTCGAAGACAGCATGCATGTCGTCTTCCCCCACGCCCACCCGCTTGCGGAGGCGCAAGCGGTGACGCCTGACCTGCTCCTGCTCTACCCGCTGATCATGATGGACCCCGATACGAGCGTCCGGGCCGTGGTGGAGACGGGCTTCCACGCCGCCGGCCTGATCCCGACGGCGGCGGGGGAAGCGACCTACATGATGACGGCGGCCGGGATGGTGCAGGCCGGGCTGGGCATCACCTTCCTGCCTTCCTCGGCAAAGGAGATCGATGCATTTCCCAACCTGCGCTCGCGCCCGATAGAGGCCGTCGGCTTCGTCAGGCAGATCAGCCTCGTCAAGAAAAGCGGCAGGCCGCTGCCTTCGCTACCGGCCCTGTTCGCGCGCCATCTGCGCGAGATGATCGGTGCCTGATCGCGAGCGTCGCAAGAGCCGTCATTCCAACGGCACCCGGCCAGTGTCGCAGCGGGCGATCGCTCACCAAGGCAGCTTGGCCGCCTCGGCACGAAGCGCCACGACCCGAGACTGGATCAGCACGACCTACCGCGAGCCGGCCGAAAGCAGCGCGCGCGGCGCCGATGTCAGGCGTCGCCCACCGCCCGCCTCCACGACAACGGTCTCGCTGAAGCCCAGGCCACCTGCCGACACATACATGTGAAAGACCATGCCCTCCTCGAGCTGCCAGCGCGCGTTCGGCAGGAAGACGCGGGAGAAGTCGCTGGTGCGCGGCGTGCGGCCATACAGACCGAGCGCATATCCGGTGACGTTGTCATAGACCGGGCGCAAGCCCTCCGCGAGCACGGCGCCGCGCAGGATCGCATCGACCTCGCAGGCCAGAGCGCCTGGCCGCATCGCCGCAATCTGCCGATCCTGCAAGGCGACGAGACGCGCGGCGAGCGGCGACAACCCGCGCCGGTCCGCCCCGATCAGCACCGGCCGCATCAGCCGCGCACCGTAGTTGCGACGCTTCGGGATCAGCTCGACATGCAGGATGTCGCCTTCGGCCAGCGGCTGGGCCGTCATCACGCCATGAAGAAACTCGTGATCGCCGACGCCCGGCACGATGGGGCCGGTCTCGCCGGTATCGGCTCCGTTCTCCAGGAAACAGGCGGCTGCGACCGCAGCCGCGGCACGCGGCGAGATTCCCGGCAGGGCCTTCGCGGCAATGGCCGCCATCGCCTTGTCGGCGATTGCCGCCGCCTCTGCGATCAGGGCGATCTCGGCCGGCGACTTCACCGCCCGCAACAGATCGCTCGCACGCGGCAGGTCGACGAAGCGCGCATCGGGCAGGAGCGCGGCGAGGCGCTCGCGCGTCGCCGCAGTGAAACCGTAGGAGGCGTGGTCGGCGCCGATCCGAGCCTGCGCGAAACCGCGCCGGCGGATCTCGTCGGTCATGGCCTGATGCGGCTCCGATGTATCCGCGAAGCCGACGATATCCCCGAACCAGCAGGCATCCCGGCACGGGCCGGCGTCGAGGTCGCGCAGCACGAACCAGGGCTCGCCCTCCCTTGGCAGGAAGGCGGCCCGGTACATCGTCTCGGAGACCGTGTAGCCGGTCAGCCATGCCAGGAACTCGGCATGGTCGACGAGCAGCAGTTCGGCACCCGCCTCCGTCATCGCCGCGCGGGCCTTGGCGACCCGCCTTGCGAACTCCTCGGGCGGAAAGAGCAGGCTCACGCGACTTCGCAGATATCGAGGATGGTCAGCAGGTAGATGCGGACCATGTCCAGGAAGTCGCGGATATCGACGCGCTCGTCGGGCATGGTGTTGTAGCGCCCGCCCGGCCCGCAGACGATGCCCTCCATCCCGGCCTCGGCATAGAGATGGCCGGCATCGGTGCCGAAGAAGCCCGGCGGCTTGATCGCGCCCGTCGGCTGCTTCTCGCCGCGCACCGCCTCGTAGGCCGCATTGACGGTCTTGACGATGCGGGCGTCCTTGGCGACCTCGAAGGCCGGCATCGACTGATGTCCTTCCTTCTTCTCCACGCGAATGGAGGTCTTCAATCCCGGGAAGCGCTGCTCCAGCCCGGCGAGTTCGCGCTGCATGTCGGCGAGCGCGCCCTCCTGCGTCTGCCCGGGCGCGAAGCGGCCTGAGCCCTTGAGCTTGCAGTAATCCGCCACCTGCGGCGCGCGCCATTCATGCAATTCCTTGCCGAGCGCGCCGTGAACGACGCCGACATGGACGCGGTTGATCGATTCATGCTCGGCCGACGGCGCGCCCGAGAACGTCATGGCGTTGAGCCGCGGGATCAGGTCGCAGGCTGCCATGATCGCGTCGACCGCCTGCTCGCGCTTGGAGAGATGGCGGGTGTTGCCGGTGAGTTCGATGATGAAGGAGAAGGCGCAGGCGTGCATGGTGACGGCCTGCAGGTCGGTCGGCTCGCTGTTGACGAAGTAGTCGGCGCGGATGCCGTTGCGGATCGCCGCGACCGTGCCGACGCCGCCCTGCAATTCGCCGACGACGAAGGTCAGGATGACATCACCCTTCAGCTTCACGCCGGCGTCGATCAGCGTCTTGACCGCGCAGTAATAGGCCGCGTCGCCCGCCTTCATGTTGGAGACGCCGATGCCGTAGATGAACTCGTCGTCGACCACGCCGCCCCAGGGATCGACGGTCCAGCCCTCGGTCGCCGGATTGGTGTCGAGATGGCCGTTGAACAGCAGGCTCTTGCCGCCGCCCGTGCCCTTCCAGCGGCCGATGGCGTTGGCGCGCCGGCCCTCGTCGAAGGCCTGCGCCTCCGCCTCGATGCCCATCGCCTTCATCTGGCCGACGACATGGTGGACGAGCGCCTTCTCGCCCTCGGTCTCCGAATAGCTCTTGTGCTTCACCCAGTCGGAAAGGAGCGCGAGGCAGGCTTTCTCGTCGAGCGAATGGATCAGGTCGCGGGGATTCATGCGTATGGCCTCGAATGTCAGGCGGCCGTGGCCGGGGCGGGCACGGCTTCGAGCAGGGATTGGGTGTAGGGGTGGAGGGGGCCGGTCGAGAGCGCGGCGATATCGACGAGATCGACGAGGTCGCCGCGATACATCACCGCGATCCGGTGGGCGATCTGGCGCACCAGATTGAGATCGTGGGTGATGAATAGATAGGCCGTGCCGAAGCGCTTCTGCAGATCGACCAGAAGCTCGACGACCGAGGCCTGCACGGAGACGTCGAGCGCCGAGGTGATCTCGTCGCAGATCACGAGCCTGGGCTTGGAGGCGAAGGCGCGCGCAATGGCGACGCGCTGCTTCTCGCCGCCGGACAACTGATGCGGATAGCGCTCGGCGTAAGCCGCCGGCAGCCTGACCTGCTCCAGCAATTCGCCGATCGCAGCCGCGTCCCGGCGAGCGCCCGGCTCGCCATAGAGCGCGAGCGGCCGCGACAGGATCTCCCGGATGCGCTGGCGCGGATTCAGCGAGGAATCTGGGTGCTGGAAGATGATCTGGACATCGCGGCGATAGGCCCGGTCCATATCGCCGAGACCGGTGATCCGGCGGCCGGCGAAGCGGATCTCGCCCTCGAAGCGGTTGAGCCCCGTCATCGCCTTGGCGAGCGTCGACTTGCCCGAGCCGGACTCGCCGACGATGCCCAGGATTTCTCCGGGCATTACCGACAGGCTGACCTCCCGGTTGCCCGTGAACTGTGTGTTGGCGCGACCGAGCAGAGCCCCGAGGAAGGGCTTGCGGCCATAGAGCACGCTGACCTTCTCGACCTCGACCAGGGGCTTCGTTGCTTCGGGCGCGCTCGTCTCGACCAATCGGCGGTCCGGCCGCGGCACGGCAGCGAGCAGCTTGCGGGTATAGGCATCCTGCGGCCGGGCGAAGACGTCACCGAGCGCCCCCTCCTCGACGATCCGGCCGCGATGGATCACCGCGACCTTCGTGGCGATCTGCGAGACCAGCGCGAGATCATGCGAAATGTAGAGCGAGGCGACGCCGGTCTCGGCCTGCAGCTCCTTGAAGAGGTCGAGAATCTGCCTTGCCGTGATCACGTCGAGCGCGGTCGTCGGCTCGTCGAAGATGATGCATTCCGGCTGGCAGGCGAAGGCGGTGGCGATGACCACGCGCTGCTTCTCGCCACCCGATGCCTCATGGGGGTAGCGCCGCATCATCTGCTTCGGGATCTTCAGGCCGACACGGGCGAGCCGTTCCTCGCCCTCGGCCCAGGCCTGTTTCCGGGTCAGGCCACGATGGCGCACCAGCACTTCGGCGAGCTGCTCGCCGAGCGACAGGGTCGGGTTGAGCGAGGTGCTCGGATCCTGGAAGACCATGCCGATGCGCTTGCCGCGGATCGCCTCGATCTCGGCTTCCGAAGCCTTGAGCAGGTCCTGCCCGGTCAGGCGGATGCTGCCTGTCTCGCGGGCAGTCGCCGGCAGATAGCGCATGATCGCCCAGGCGAGTGAGGTCTTGCCGGAGCCGGATTCGCCGACGAGGCCGAGCACCTCGCCCTTGGCGACCTGGAGCGTCACGTCGTCGAGGGCGCGCATGAAGCCGGTCGGCGTCGCGTAGTCGAGACCGTAGCCGGCGATGTCGAGGATCGTTTCGCTCATCGCTCAGGTCCTCGGGTTCAGCGCATCGCGCAGGCCGTCGCCGAGCAGGTTGAAGCCGATCGCGACCAGCGCGATGGCAAGGCTAGGCCACAGGATCATCCAGGCGCTCAGATGCATGAAGCGGCGGGCCTCCGAGACCATCAGCCCCCATTCGGACGCCGGCGGCTGGGCGCCCAGCCCAAGGAAGGAGAGCGTCGCGAACAGCATCACCGCGAAGGCGACGCGGATCGTCATCTCGACGATGATCGGTGCCACCACGTTTGGCAGCATCTCGCGCCCGACGATGAAGGCCGCACTTTCGCCCCGCGCCACCGCGGCATTGACATAATCTTGCTTGCGCACGGACAGCGCGACCGAGCGCGTCACCCGCGCCATGCCCGGCGCGAAGGCGAGCGCGATAGCGAGCAGCGCGTTGAGGCTGCTCTTGCCGAGCAGGTTCACGATCAGGAGCGCCAGCAGCAGGCTCGGGATCGACATGATCGCATCGACCGTGCGCATGATCGCTTCGTCGCTGCGCCCGCCGAGGAAGGCCGAGACGGTGCCGATCACGGCGCCGACCAGTGTGCCCAGCGCCGTCGCCAGCACCGCCATGACGACGGTCGCGCGGGCGCCATGCAGCAGGCGGCTGAGGATGTCGCGGCCATACTGGTCGGTGCCGAGCCAGAACTGGGCGCTCGGCGGCTTGTAGCGCATCAGCGGCGCCATCTTCTCGGGGTCCTGCGGCGCGACCCAGGGTCCGGCGATCACGACGAGCAGGATCAACCCGACGATCACGAGGCCGAGCGCGCCTTGCGGCGAGCGCAGCATGCGCCTGAGGATCTCAATCATACTGGATCCTCCGGTCGAGCCAGGCGTAAGCGATGTCGGCGAGGAAATTGGCGACGGCATATGTCGTCGCCATGATCAGCGCGCCGGCCTGGATCGAGGGCAGGTCGCGCGCCTGGATCGCGACGATGAGCTGCCGGCCGATGCCCGGCAGCGCGAAGATCTCCTCGACCACGATGACGCCGCCGAGCAGATAGCCGACATCGAGCGCGACGATCGTGATCGTCGGCAGCAGTGCGTTGCGCAGGCCATGCTTGAACAGCACCTGCCGCTTCGACAGCCCTTTCAGACGTGCGGCGCGGATATAATCGGAGTGCAGCACGTCGACGAGTTCGGAGCGCACCATGCGCGAGACATGCGCGATCAGGATCATCGAGACCGTCAGCACCGGCAGGACGAGATGCTTCAAGCCGCGCAACGGGTCCTCCGTCAGCGGCACGTAGCCCGTCGCCGGCAGCCATTGCAGCCAGTCGGCTAGGACGAGCACGACCAGCGTCGCCGTGACGAATTCCGGCACCGAAACGCCGACATAGGACAGGAAGCTGACGCCGAGATCGGCCGCCCTGCCCCTTCTCACCGCCGCGACAATGCCGAGCGGGATTGCGACGGCCAGCATCAGCAGGATCGAGAACAGGGCGAGCAGCAGCGAGCGGCCGAGCGCCTCGATCATCGCCGGCGCGACCGGCTGGCCGGTGCGCATCGAGACGCCGAAATCGCCGCGGACGACACCGCCGAGCCAGTGCAGATACTGCATCCAGATGGGGTCGTTCAGCCCCATCTTGGTCCGCAGCGCCGCCAGCGCATCAGGCGTCGCGTTCTCGCCCAGCATCATCACGGCAGCGTCCGCCGGCAAGACCTGGGTGATCGCGAAGACGATCAGCGACACGACGAGCAGCGTGTAGCCGATCAGCAGGATCCGCTTGAGGATATAGGCCGGCGACACGCTGGCTCGCCCCGCTTGCTCAGCTACGCTTCGGCGCGTTGGCGCCGAGCGAGACATGGTCGAGCCGGAACACGGCACCGCGCGGATGTAGCTGATAGCCCTCGACCCATTCGCGCTGGGCGCCGAGCAGGTCGAAGAAGGCCGGGATGATCGAGGGCACCTCGGCATTCATCAGCTTCTGTGCCTCGGCATAGAGCGCACGGCGCTTGGTCTCGTCGACGGTCGCCCGTGCCTCGAAGACGACCTTGTCGAAGGCCGCATTGTTCCAGCGCGTCTCGTTCCAGGCGGCGTTCGAGGTGTAGAGCAGCGAGAAGATGGCGTCGGCCGTCGCCTGCATGTTGTAGAAGCCGACATAGAAGGAGCCCTTCTTCCAGACCTGATCGAGATAGGTCGCATGCGGCATGGTCTCGACCTTGATGTCGAAGCCGGCGGGCTTGGCCATTTCGCGCAGGGCGACGGCGAGCTGGGTGCGCTGGCCCGGCCGGTCGGAGGCGATCAGCGTCGCCTCGAGCCCCTTGGGATAGCCGGCTTCCGCGAGCAGCGCCTTGGCCTTGGCGATGTCGGCCTTCTTGGCCGGCAGGTCGGCATAGAAGCGATAGGCCGGGTTGAGCGGCGTATCGTTGCCGGGCGAGCCGAAGCCCTCGGTGACGAAATCGACCATGGCGGCGCGGTCGACGGTGAGAGCCAGCGCCTGGCGCACGCGCACATCGTTGAAGGGCTTCTGGTCGCAGCCGAAATTGACGTTGCAGAACTGGCCCGACGGCACGCGCAGCGCCTTGACGCCGCTCGCCTTCTGCAGGCGGCCGAATTCGGTCGGCGGGGTCGTGCTGATCAGGTCGGTATCGCCAGCGATGAGCGCGGACGCCTCGGCGCTGACATCCGGGAAGACGAGGATCTCGATCCGATCGAGATAGGGCCGGGCCTTGTCGTAATAGGCGTCGTTGCGGGCGACGACGATCTGCCGCTCCGGCTCGAAGGAGACGAGCTTGAACGGGCCCGTGCCGACGGCTTCGCGGTCGAGCTTCTGGAGGCCACCCTTGATGACCGCGGCCGGCACGATCTTGGCGTTGGTGTAGGCGAGCGTCACCGGCAGGTCGGCGAAGGGAGCCGAGAGGCTGAAGACAACGGTGGCATCGTCCTTCGCCACGACCTTGGCGATCGGGCCGACATTCTGGCGGGCCGGCGAAGCGGTCTTGGCGTCGAGGATGGCCTCGAAGGTCGCAACGACATCGGCCGCCGTGCAAGGCGAGCCGTCATGGAAGCTCAGGCCCTTGCGTAGGGCGAAGGTCCACTCGGTCAGGTCAGCGGAATTCGTCCAGGATTCAGCGAGATCGGGCTCGGCGCTCATGTCGGGCTTGAGCCGGGTCAGGTTGGAGTAGAGCAGTTCGGCGACGAGATATTCCGGGTTCACGCGGGTCACGAGCGGATTGAGCTTGGAAACCGCCTGGTCGACGCTGACGCGCAGCGTGCCGCCCCGGCGCGGCGTCTGCGCGAAGGCCGGAACGCCGGACAGGGCGAGGCCGCTGAGAGCGGCGGAAGCGGCGAGGAAATCGCGACGATGGATGCTCGGCATGGAACGCTCCTTCAGCTCTTGGGGGATAGATCGGGGTTGATGTCGGGCCTGAAATCGGCGGCGAGATAGGACAGTACCGCCTGCGCCAGCGAGACGATGTCCGGCACCGTGGTGTATTCGCCCGGCGAGTGGATGTTGCGGTCGGGCCGGCCGAGCCCGCCGAGCAGCACCTCCTGCCGGCCGGTCGCGCGCTGGACCCAGCCGAAATCGGAGCAGCTCGCCGCGCCCCATTTGCGGAAGTCCTCCGGCGCATAGCCGAAGCCCTGCCCCATCGCGGCCTGCCAGCGCGGCCAATGCGGCCCGGCCGGGTCGGCGGTCGGCATCAGATGCCCGACCAGCGCCGTCTCGACCGAAAGGCCCGGCACGGCGGCGGTGCTGCGGCGGATCACCGCCTCGATCTCGGCCAGAGCCTCCTCGAAGCGCTCCTCCGGGGCATAGCGCCGGTTGAGCGTCAGCTCGACAAGGGCCGGAACCTGCCCGCCGGCCGTGCCGCCCTGGATCGCGGCGAGGTTGAGCTGGGCTGCAAGCGGCGGCTTGCCGGGCGGCGGCGGCAGGGCCGAGACACGGGTTGCGATCTGCGCCTTCAGCTCCGTCAGCGCGTTGAGCAGGGGTAGCGCGCCGTCGATCGCGTTGAGGCCGGAGCCCTTGCGGTTGCCTTCACCGGCATGGACGGCCTGGCCATGGATGCGGACGAGCAGATTGAACAGGCCGAAGCAGCCGGCCCAGACCCGCGCCTCGGCGCTGCCGTTGAAGTTGAGGATGTGCTCGGGAAGGCGGCCCTGCTCGGCGAGATAGCGGATGCCGGGATAGAGGCCGCCCTCCTCGTCGGTGCAGAACAGCAGCATCGGATCGTAGGCGAGTTCGACGCCGCAGGTCCGGGCCGCGCGCAACGCCAGCAGGATCGCGGCGACGCAACCCTTCATGTCGGCTGCGCCCAGGCCGATCAGGCGATCGCCGTCGCGCTCCATGCGCAGCGGATCGGTTTTCCAGCCCGCCGCGGCCGGCACGGTGTCGACATGGAAATAAAGGCCGCAGGCCGGCTTCCCGCCGGCGCGGCTGGCGATCAGGTTCGTGCGCGGGCCTGCCGCCGGTCCATTCGGCACCTTCCACAGGCTCTCGGGCACCGTGACCCGTTCGGCCTCGAAGCCGAGCGGGGCGACGAGTTCCTCCATCAGCCCGGCGAAATCATCATAGCCCAGGCCGGGCGGGAACGAGGTGTCGACCGCGATCATCCGGCCGAGCCCGGCGACCGCATCGTCGGCATTGGCGGCAATCCAGCCGCAGGCCTCCGCCAGCGGCGTCTCGTTTTGTCGGAGGGATACAGGCTCGACCATCGTTCAGCCCAGCGACGCCGCGCTTGTCCGGCGCCCGTACGATCTGCGATGGAGCAATCGAAATGCCGCTTCTGGCAATGCCATTTGCGGTCCCCTCTCTTTCATATAAACTATATAGAAATAGGACTCAGCGGCATGCCCCCTGTCAATGCCAAAAATGCGACGGCCGCTGCGATCGGAACGGGCAGCGATGCCAGAGCCACGGCGCCGACCCTGCCGAATTTCGGCGCCGGCGAAGCCGCGCCGCTCTATGAGCGCGTGAAGCGACACATGTCGGAAGCGATCCTGGTCGGCGAATGGCAGCCGGGGATGGTTCTTCCCAGCGAGACGTCCCTCGCCCAGGGCTTCGGCATCGCGGTCGGCACGGTGCGCCGCGCGATGAGCGATCTGGTGGCGGAGGGGCTGCTGACGCGCCGCCGCAAGACCGGCACGGTCGTGACCGGCCGGACGCCGCATCACAGCCTGCGCTTCTTCTTCCAGTATTTCCGCCTGCACCGGGCCGATGGCAGTCTCGTCCACTCGACCAGCCGGTTCCTGAGCGTCGAGGCCCTGCCCGCCACGCCGGCACAGGCGGAGGCGCTGCAGATCAGGGCCGGAGGCGTGATCAGGATTCGCCGCATTCGCCATGTCGATGGCCGCCCGGTGATGCACGACAGGATGGTCATGGCACAGGAACGGCTGCCGGACTGGCCGTGCGGCACCACCGACCTGCCGCCCCTGCTCTATCTCCACCTGCTGGAACGCTACGGTATCCGGATTTCCGCGGTTCGCGAACAGATCACCGCCGATCTCGCCGATGACGAGGATATCGCGCTACTCGAACTCGGCGGGCGTGAGGCCGTGCTGACGATCGACGAGGTCGCCTACGATCAGGCGGGCGTTCCCACCATCCTCGGATGGCACCGCGCGACGACGGCCGCTCACGCCTATGTCAACGAAGTCAGATAGGCCCGTGCCACATCCGGACGCGGGTTCGGCCCCAGCCTCCGGCTGGCCTCGCTAGCCGAGCGCCTGACTGGCGAGCGCGATGCGGCGCGGACCGCCCGGGATCGACGGCATGTAGGGGGCCCGTCCCAGCCCCATCGATGTGGCGCTGTCGTGGATCTGCATGCCGCTGGCGACGAGGAAGTTCGTGAAGGCGGTATTGCAGGCCGGCGTGTCGGCTCGCAGGAACCTGCCGGCGTGGGCCTCGACATAGGGGCGCGAGACCGCGACCGCGTCAGCCTCGGTCGCAGCGATGACCGGGCCGATGACGTGCCCGCCGATCATCGTCATGGCAAGGCCGCCGCGGGCCTTTTCCTCGTGATAGCGCTGATAGCGTTCGAGCTGCCGGAATGCCGGGAGAACAACCTCACGCTCTCCCAGGATGCAACGCCACTGCGCTTGCTTCGGCGTGCTGGCGCCGCCGGCATCCCGGAGCCCTCTTCAGGACGCGGGCGATCCTATCGAACGGCCGGAACGGCGTCGTGCAGCCCGGCCGGCCGCAATGTGCCCAGGAATCCCATCGTGGTCCTCAGTTCGGCCTCCAGCAGGTCGAGGATTCGCCCTGCCCCGTCGGCACCGCCGATCGCAAGGCCGAAGAGCGGGGCCCTTCCAACCATGACGCCTTTCGCCCCGAGCGCCAGGAAACGGGCAATATCGGCCCCGCGCCGCACGCCGCTATCCGCCAGGATCTCGATGCGATCGCCGACCGCGTCGACGATGCCCGGCAGCACCTCGGTCGGGCCGACGGCGCAATCCAGATTGCGGGCGCCATGGTTCGAGACGACGATGCCGTCGCAGCCGCAGGCAGCCGCCGCCATTGCATCGTCGGCGCGCAAGATGCCCTTGAGCACGAGCTTGCCGCGCCAGTGCCGGCGCAGCAGTTTCACGTCCTCCCAGGTCACGTCGCGGGCGAGCGCCAACTCTTCGGAGATCGCCTCGCGGCCGAGCTTCGTGCGGAAGGCTTCGGGATAATGTGCATAGGTCGGCACTCTGCCGGTCGCCAGGGTGCGCAGCATCACGCCGATGGCCCAGCGCGGATGCAGGACAACGTCGAGCCCGGCACGCCACGATGCCTTCAAGGGAATGCCGAAGCCGTTGCGGGCGTTGTATTCGCGGTTGGGTGCGACGGCGGTGTCGACGGTCAGCACCAGCGTCTCCGCGCCCGCCTCCCAGGCCCGGTCGAGCAGGCCGAGCATGCGCTGCCGGCTCTTCCAGACATAGAGCTGGAACCAGAGCCGCGCGTGGGATTCCGCGGCGATCCGCTCGATCGCGGTGATCGACTGCGTCGCGACGCAGAAGGGAATTCCGGCCCGGGCCGCTGCCCTGGCGAGCGCGATTTCCCCGTCATGCCAGACGAGGCCGGCCACGGCGGTCGGCGCGATGATCAGGGGCAGCGGCTGGTCCTGGCCGAGGATCTGCGCCTGCGTCGAAATATCCGAAACGTCGACCAGAACCTTGGGCGCGAGCCGGATCGCATCGAGCTGCCGTCGGTTCAGCGCGATCGCGGTCTCGTCCTCGCTGCCGCGGTCGACATAGGCGAACAGGCCGCGCGGGAGGCGTCGCGCCGCGGCGCGACGGGCATCGGCGACGTTGCGGATATGGGCAAAGGCAGGTCGCGTCGCGGTCATGGCAAGGGGCGGCTTTTTCCGAAACTCGGACCGGGCATGGCTGAGGCCGGGCCTCAGCCGCGATTGTGGAAATGGCTGAGGAAGGCCCGCGTCGCTTCGTGCTTCGGCTCGCCGATCACGTCGCGCGCCGGCCCCTCTTCGACGATGACGCCGTCGCGCATGAAGACGACGCGGTCGGCCACCTCGCGCGCGAAGCCGATTTCATGCGTCACGATGATCATCGTCATGCCCTCTGCGGCGAGGTCGCGCATGACGCCCAGCACCTCTCCCACGAGCTCGGGGTCGAGCGCCGAGGTCGCTTCGTCGAAGAGCATCACCTCCGGCTCCATGGCAAGCGCACGCGCGATGGCGACGCGCTGCTTTTGCCCGCCCGAGAGCTTGTTCGGGAAAACGTCGACCTTGTCGCTCAGGCCCACCTTGGCGAGCAGCCTGCGCGCCAGCGCCTCGGCGCCCCGCTTCGGCATCGCCTTCACCGAGACCGGGCCTTCCATGACATTCTGGACTACCGTCATGTGCGGAAAGAGATTGAAGTGCTGGAAGACCATGCCGGTGTTGGAGCGGAAGCGCGCCTGCTCACCGGTCGCCGGCAGCTTCGAGCCGTCGCCGAAGGAGAAGCTGTCCCGGCCGATCCGGACGCGCCCGCCATCGGGCATCACCAGCAGGTTGAGACAACGCAGCAGCGTCGACTTGCCGGAGCCGGATGGACCGATCAGCGCGACCACCTGGCCAGGCTCGACCGCGACATTGATATCGCGCAGCACGGTCAGGGCGCCGAAGCTCTTGCGCAGGCCGGAGACCTCGATCTTGTAGCTCATCGGCGCCTCCTCAATTGCTCTGGGCCAGGCGCTTTTCGGCCTGCTTGACGATCGCGGTCATGGGCAGCAGCACGATGACGTAGATCGCGGCGACGACGGTGTAGACCTCGAGCGCGCGATAGGTGTCCATCGCCGCCACCTGCCCCTGATAGAGCAGGTCGGGCACGGCAAGCACCGAGACGAGCGAGGTATTCTTGAACTGGATGATCGACTGGTTCATCAGCGGTGGGATCATCCGCTTGATCGCCTGCGGCAGCACGATGCGACGCATCACCCGCGCCGGCGTCATGCCCAGCGCCATGCCTGCTTCCGTCTGGCCGGGATCGATCGAGACGATGCCGCCGCGGATCACCTCGGCATAGAAGGAGCCGCCATAGAGCGTCAGCGTCACGATCGAGGCGGTCAGCGCGTCGAGTTTGATGCCGGTCACGATCGGCAGGGCGTAGTAGAACCAGAGCAGCAGCACGAGCAGCGGCGTCAGCCTGAACATCTCGATATAGGCCCAGGACAGCCAGCGCAGCACCGGCGAGCGCGAGAGCTGGGCGATGCCCGCGACGAGCCCGACGATGAGGCCGAGCACGATCACCGCGATCGTGATGGCGATCGTGACGCCGGTCCCGCTCAGGAAGATCCAGCGGTAGCTCCAGAGGATGTCGAAATTCCAAGTATAGGGCATGCCGACCCCCTGCAGCCGCCGCAGCGCGGCTGCGCGGGCAAAGCCGTTTGGAAATGAAACGAGGCTTCCCGCGACGGGGCGCGGGAAGCCGATGCGGTTGCGTCAGAGGGTGATGCCAGCCGGAATGTCTTCCGACTTCACGCCGACCTGCTCCAGGCTCTCGACCACCGCGCTGCGGACAAGGCCGAGCCCGCGTGCATAGCCGATCCAGGTGTTGACGAAGAACAGCCAGGTCTTGTCCACCTCGCGCCTGACCGCGGCGTTCGAGGTCGAACCGAAGAAGGGCTGCGGCACGATCACCTTGCCGAGGGCGGCATCGGCCTTCACCGCGCGCACGCCGCCCATCCAGAAGATGCACTGCGCGTCGGTGCGCCCGGTGCGCAGCGCCAGCATCGCCTCGTTGATGGTCTTGAACCGCGTGATCTGCGCCTTGGGGCAGAGCAGCGTGGCGATCTGGTCATGCGCCGAGCCGAGATCAACCGAGATCTTCACCTCCGGCTTGTTCATCTCGGCCCAGCTCTTGGGCTCGAAGCCGGGCCTGGCGACGACGACGAGCGCGCTGTCATAGGCCGGGTTCGAGAAATCGACCGCCATGGCGCGCTTCGGTGTCGGGTTGAGGCCGAACATGATGTCGATCTTGTCGGCCTGCAGATCGAGGACTGCATTGCCCCAGGTGGTCTCGACAAGTTCGAGCTCGACATCCATGTCCTTCGCCAGCGCGGCGCCGATCGTATAGAAGTGGCCGCTCCACTTGCCGCTGGCCGGGTCCTTGACGAACCACGGCGCACTCGACGTGACGGCGCCCAGCCGCAGTTTTTTGCCGGCGATGATGCGATCGAACGTGTTCTGCCCGGCGGCTTGCGCCTTGGCGCCGCCGGAAGCGAGCGTGATGGCGCCGGCGGCGACCGCGCCTGCACCGATGAGGCCTGCCAGATCCCTGCGTGTCGTCATGGTCTTCTCCCGGCTTTGCGAGGACGCGCCTCGTCCTGGTTGGTGAGGCAGGCATCCGCTTCCCCGGCGGATGTCCTTGACCCTGCGCCCCCTCACCGAAGGCCGCAGCGCATCCGTTTCGAGCGCTCACCTCGCCTTTGCGAGAAGGACGCCCGGATTCATCAAATTCTGCGGATCGAACAGCGCCTTGACCTTGCTCATCAGCTCGTAGCGCAGCGGGTCGGCGAGACGCTCCAGTTCTTCGGTGAGCTTGCGGCCGATACCGTGCTCGGCGCTGAAGGTGCCGCCGAACCGTGCCGCGACATCGTGGATCGCCCGCTCGACATCGAGCGCGAAGGCCTCGGCATCGGACAGCGCCGCCCAGAACTCGCGGGTGAACATCAGGATGTAATGCACATTGCCGTCGCCGAGATGGCAGACGACCTCGGTCAGCGCCTGCGGAAACATCTCCGCGGCGACCTTGTCGGCAGCGGCGATGAAGGGGGCGACATCCGACGAGCGCACCGCGACGTCATGCGTGATGCTCACGCCTTCCTTCTTGTTCGCTTCCGAGACCGAGTGGCGGATGTGCCAGAAATCGGCCGCCTGCTGCTCCGAGGTCGCGACGACCGCGTCAAGCACCTCGCCGGTCTCGAGCGCGGCGCCGACGACCTCTTCGAGGATGCCGGAAAGAGCCGTCGTCGCGTCCTCGCTGCCGAGCTCGATCAGCACCGACCAGGCGGGGATTTCCGCGAAGGGGAAGCGCGCCCGCTCCGCGTGCTTGCGGACCAGCTCGAACTGCGATGCCGAGACCAGCTCGAAGGCCTGGATGTAGGAGCCGGCCCGGTCCTGAAGCGCCGCCAGCAGCGCGACCGCAGGCGCCGGGTCAGCGACAGCGACCCAGGCATGGGCGGTGTTCGGGGTCTGCGGATGCAGCCGCAGGGCCGCGCCCGTGACGATGCCGAGCGAGCCTTCCGCGCCAATGAAGAGATGGCGCAGCATGTAGCCGGTATTGTCCTTGCGCAAAGCCGCGAGGTCGCTCAGCACGCGGCCGTCGGCCAGCACGACCTCAAGCCCGGCGACGAGATCGCGCATCGGCCCGTAGCGGACGACGCCGGTGCCGCCGGCATTGGTCGAGATCAACCCGCCGATCTGGGCGCTGCCCTCGCTGCCGAGATGCAGCGGGAACTGGCGGCCTGCCTGTGTCACTGCATCGTGGAGGTCGCCGAGAACCACACCGGCATCGACCGTGGCGATGCCGGTGGCGCGGTCGACGCCCCGGATGCGGTTCATGCGCCGCAGCGAGAGCATGATGCCGGGCTTGTCGGCCCGGCCGCTTTCCGGCACCGCACCAAAGCAGAGGCCGGTATTGCCGCCGACCGGAAAGACCGGCTGCTCCTGCGCGGCGCAAAGCGCGACGACGGCCGAAACCTCGGCCGTGGACGCGGGCTGGACGATGGCGAGCGCATGCCCGCGCCGGCGCTGGCGCCAGTCGACCAGCCACGGCTCCATCTCGGCCGGATCGGTGATCAGCCCCTTGTCGCCGACGATGCCGCGAAGCGCTTCGAGCACGGCCGCTCTCCTCAGGCGAGGCTGATGGCTTTGGCCTGCGCCGCAGCGACCTTGAGCTTGGCCATGGTCTGGTCGCTCGGCCCCTGCAGCGGCAACCGCACGCCACCAACCGGCATGCCGGCCAGCGCCATGTATTGCTTGAGCGGACCCGGATTGGTCTCGACATAGATCGAGTCGACGACCGGATCGATCCTGTCCTGCAGCTTCAACGCCTCCTTGAGCTTGCCCTGGCGGGCGAGCTCGAAGATCTCGATCCAGATCTTCGGATAGATCGTCGCCGAGGCCAGCACGCCGCCGCGCGCGCCGAGCGCGGTATGGGTCGCGAAGAGCGGCTCCTCTCCTGACAGGATCGCGATCTTTTCGCCGGCATATTTCACCGTGCGGATGAAGTCGGGCATGTCGTAGGAGGAATACTTCATGCCGATGATCGAGCCGTCCTCGGCCATCGCCTGGACGGTATCCGCAAAGGCGGAGACCGTCGTGCGGCGCGGAATCTGGTAAAGCATCACCGGCAGATCGAGCGCATCGCGATAACGCCGGAAATAGGCGCGCATGCCGTCCTGCGTTCCCGGCGCGTAATAGGGCGTCACGGTCATGACGGCGGCCGCACCGGCGGCCGCGAAGTCGCGGCCCGCTTCGAGCGCGTCCTCGAAGCCGGTCGAGAGCACGCCCGGAATGACCGGCTTGCCGCCGGCGGCTTCGACGCAGGCCGCGACGATCGTGCGGCGCTCGTCACGCGAGAATGCCGGATACTCGCCCGTGCCGCCGATCGGCACGATGCCGGCGGCGCCGGCCGCGAGCTGGAAGCGAACGAGTTGCTTCAGGCCCTCGACATCGACGGCTCCGTCGCCGGTCAGCGGGGTGACGATGGCCGTGTAGAGGCCGCTCAACTGGTCGTGCGCAAGTGTCATGCGAAGCATCCCTGCCGCCGAGGCGATCGCCACGCCCGACCCCTCGCCGAGCATGCGCGGTTCATTGCCGGCGCATCATTGAAGCGAAGCCTCCTGCACAACAGGAAGGCTGTCAACATAAAAATACATAAATGTCGTATCCGATAAATCCATGAACCAAACTGACCGGCTTGGCTTTTCATCATGCGGCGGGAGGACTAAGACAGAAACAAGCGAACCAGGCAGCGGAGAGGCAGCATGCCGGAACTTTCATGGGCTGAGCAGGGCGACGCGGCCGAGCCGCCCGAGCCCTCACGCGATGCCGAGGAGCCGAAAGGCGTCGATGTCGGCGCCCGCCTGCTGAAGCTGCGCAAGAGCCGCCGCCTGACGCTGCAGGACGTCAGCGCGCTCACCGGCGTCTCGGCTTCGGCCTTCTCGAAGATCGAACGCAACGAGCTTTCACCGACGATCTCGACGATGCAGCGCATCGCCCACGGGCTCGAAGTGGAGCTGGTGACGCTGCTATCCGCCGATCAGGATAGCGCGGCGTTCGGTTTTCCCGGCCGCCGCAGCATCAGCCGGGCCGGCAGCGGCAGCAAGCACGCCACCGGGACCTGCAATAACGTATTGCTGTGCGCCGACCTGAAGAATAAGCGCGCGACGCCGATCTTGACCACGGTGACGGCGCGCTCGCCGGACGAGTACGCGACCTGGGCGAAGTCGGACGCCGAGATCTTCGTGATGGTTCAGGAAGGGACGCTGATGGTTCACAGCCGCCTCTACGAACCGCTCGAACTCAACAAAGGCGATTCGGTCTATTACGACGCGACGACCGAACATACCTGGACATCGAAGGGGCCGACCAACGCCGTCGTGCTCTGGGTTCTCGTGGATCTCTGACGCCAGAAGACCGCAAGCCAGTCCCTGACCGGCCTCGCTTCAGCCGCGCCCGAATTTTGTGTCGTTTACGAAAAATTCTGTCGTTTCGGAATTTTACTCTTGCTACTGGAAAAATTCTTGGTTTAGCCTCTTCGCCAAGAGGGAAGCCATGACGCAAACGACGCCAAAGGCGCAGTCATCCATCACTTCGGGCGAGCCGGGCCTGCGGCTGCGCGATGTGCGCAAATCCTTCGGCAGCGTCGTCGCGCTCCAGCCCTCTTCCTTCGACGTTCCGGCCGGGACGCTTTGCGCCCTGCTCGGCCCCTCCGGCTGCGGCAAGACGACGACGCTTCGGATCGTCGCGGGCTTCGAACTGCCCGATGCGGGCCAGGTGCAGATCCGCGGCGAGGACCGGACCTACGATCCGCCTCAGCGTCGCAAGCTGGGCATGGTCTTCCAGAACTACAGCCTCTTCCCGCATATGACGGTGGCGCAGAACGTCGCCTTCGGGCTGCGCATGGCCCGGGTCAACCGGGCAGAGACCGAGACGCGCACGCGCCGGATGCTGGATATCGTGCACCTGCCGCAGCATGCGGATCGCTATCCGCATCAACTGTCGGGTGGCCAGCAGCAGCGTGTGGCGCTCGCCCGCTCGCTGGTGACCGAGCCCTCCATGCTGCTGCTCGACGAGCCGCTGGGCGCGCTCGACAAGAACCTGCGCGAGCAGATGCAGTTCGAGATCCGCCAGCTCCAGCGCGAGATCGGCATCACCACGCTGCTGGTCACCCATGACCAGGAAGAGGCGCTCACCATGAGCGACATGATCGTGGTGATGGACCGCGGGGCGATCCTGCAGACGGGCTCGCCGACGGAGGTCTACGAGCATCCGCGCACCCGCTTCGTCTCGGAATTCCTCGGCACGTCCAACATCATGGCCTGTACCGTCATGGGCCCGGACGCCGGCGGATTGCGGCTCCGGCTTCCCGGCGACGATGGCGGCCCCGGCTTCGCCGTCGCCGACGCGGCAGGCCGCCCGGCCGGGGCAACGGCCCTCGTCGCCATCCGGCCGGAGCATCTGCGCATCGTGCCGGCGGCGGAGGCGCCTGCGGATGCGCCGCGCGCAACGGTCTCCGGCCATGTCTTCCGCGGCGCCACCCATGTCTTCCAGCTGCAGCGCCCGGGGCTCGACCGGCCGCTGATCGCCTATCGCCAGATCACCGGCCCCGTCGGCGAGACGGCGCTGCCGGTCGGGGCCGAGGTCGCCCTCTCCTGGCAGCCGGGCACGGCGCGCCTGCTCGAGGATGAGCCCCGGCGGGAGGGCGCGGCGTGAGCGCCGCCGCCGCACCGGTCCGGCGCCGTCGTCGCTCGCTTGGCGCCGGCCTCTGGCCCGTACTGCCGGCGGTCCTCTTCCTGCTGCTGTTCTTCCTGCTGCCACTGGTGGAGAACGGCCTCCACAGCCTCTACGTCCCGGACGCCACCGGCAAGCCGGCCCTGTCGCTCGGCTACTACGTGAAGCTCTTCACCGACGGCTATTATCTCGGCGTGCTCGCCCGCACGATCTGGGTGAGCCTGCTCGCCACGGTGATCTGCGTCCTGATCGGCTATCCCGTCGCCTATTTCATGGTCCGCCATGCCGGGCGCTGGAATGGCGTGATGATCTTTCTTCTGGTCGCGCCGCTGCTGACCTCGATCATCATGCGCACCTTCGGCTGGAACGTGATCCTCGCCCGCAACGGCGTGCTCAACAACACGCTGCAGTCGCTCGGATTGATCGAGCGCCCGCTGCGGCTGCTCCAGGACCCCTCCGCGGTCACGATCGGGCTTGTCCATGTCCTGGTGCCGTTCATGGTGATCTCGATCGCCGCGGTGCTGAAGGGCATCGATACGAGGCTGGAAGAGGCGGCGGAGCTGCTCGGCGCCAGCCGCTGGCGCACCTTCCGCGAGATCACCCTGCCACTCAGCATCGATGGTATCGCGACCGGCGCCATCGTCGTCTTCATGCTGGCCAATGGCAGTTTTCTGACGATGCTGCTGCTCGGCGGCGGCAGCGTCGTGACCCTGCCGCTGCTGATCTACCAGCAGTTCCTGCTCGTCCAGAATCTCGGCTTCGCCGCAGCGATGGGCAATGTGCTGCTGGTGCTCGCGGTGATCTCGCTGTTCCTGCAACTGCGCCTGATCCGGCGGGACGGAGGTGCGCCATGACCGCGATCGCCCAGTGGCGCCGGTTCGAACGGCGCCTGCCGGCACTGCTGCTGCTGGCCTTCGTCCTGCTCTTCTTCGCCTTCCTGCTGGCGCCGATCGTCTTCGTCGTGCTGGTTTCCTTCGCGGATTCCGAGATCGTCGCCTTTCCGATCACGTCCTATTCGCTGCGCTGGTACCACCGGCTGCTCGAATACCGGCCGCTGCTCGACTCGCTCTGGTTCAGCCTGAAGCTCGCCGGCGCCTCCGCCGCCCTCGCCGCGCTCTTCGGCGTGCCGGCCGCGCTCGCCCTGGCGCGCAGCCGCTCGGGCCTCGCCGACCTGGTCTCGACCTTCCTGCTGGCGCCGCTCTCGATCCCGATGATCCTGCTGGGCATCGCGCTGCTCTACAAGCTGTCGGCGATCGGGCTCGGCATCTCCTTCGCCTCGCTGCTGATCGCGCACACGGTCGTCTCGATCCCCTATGTCGTGCGGACGGTCGTCGCCGTCTATCGCGGCATCGGCCGCAATTACGAGGAGGCGGCCGCGATCCTCGGCGCGTCGCGCCGCCAGATCTTCACCTATGTGACGCTGCCGCTGATCGGCTCCGGCATCTTCAGCGGCATGCTCTTCGCCGTGCTGATCTCGCTCGACAACCTGTCGCTCTCGCTCTTCTTCGGCAGCGCCCAGACCAGCACCCTGCCCGTGGTGATGCTGAGCTATCTGCAGAACCAGTTCGACCCCGCCATCGCCGCGATCGGAACGGTGCAGATGGCGATCGCGCTCGTCGTTCTGCTGCTGATCGAGCGCACCATCGGCCTGAAATTCATGAGTTCGCCGTCGTGACGAAGAGCCTCGCCGCGCAACATTCATAAAAGGGGAGAATGACGATGAAGACGCTCACATCCTTCCAGCCGCTGCTGGCCATGGCCGGGCTCGTGCTGACGCTTGGCGCGCCGGCCCGGGCCGCAGACCTCACCGTTACCGCCTTCGGCGGCGTCTGGGAGAAGTCGCTGCGGACCTGCTATGTCGAGCCTTTCCAGAAGAAGACCGGCAAGACGGTCGACGTCGTGCTCGGCACCCCCGCGCAATGGGTCAACCAGGTCGCCGCCAATCCGGGCAAGCCGCCGATCGATGTCTTCCTGACGCTCATGGACGGAGCCGAGGACGCCAGGGTCCGCGGGCTGGTCGAGCCGATCGATCCGGCCAAGGTCCCCAATCTCGCCGATGTGCCGGACGTGCTGAAGCGCGTGGTCGGCGGCGACGCCGTGGTGCTGCATTTCGGCGCGGCCGGGCTCGCCTATAACGAGGCGAAGATCAAGAATCCGCCCAAGACCTGGGCGGAATTCATCGAACGCACGCTCAAGGGCGAGTGGCAGGCGGCCCTGCCCGGCATCAACGTCGCCAGCACGACGCCCACGGCGCTGATCTGGAACTTCAACGACGTCCTCGGCGGCAAGGGCACCGATATCTCCCCGGCGATCGCCAAGATGAAGGCGCTGCGCGACAGCGGCAACGTGATCTTCTGGAACGACGTCAACCAGTTCCTGACCCAGATGCAATCCGGCGAGGCCGATATCGGCATCTACTGGGACGGGCGCGCCTGGGCGGCACGCGATGGCGGCTTCAAGACGTTGAACTTCTATTATCCCGAACCCGGCGGGGTCGTCAGCCCGACGGTCGTCCAGAAGGTCAAGAACGGCTCGCCGCTGGCATGGGAGTTCATCGATTTCGCCTTCTCGCCCGGGCCACAATCCTGCTGGGCGGCGGCGATCCAGTACCCGGTCGCGAACGTGAAGGCGGAATACAATCCGCAGCAGGCCGCGCGGATGCCGAAAGTCGATACCGTGCGCTGGCCGCCCTTTGCCGAGATCCCCGGTGCCATGCCGAAATGGGTCGAGATCTGGAACAAGGAAATCGGCCGCTGAGCGCGCCACGGGGCCGCCGTTCAGGCGGCCCGACCTGATCCGCGAGCGTGGCGCCGGAGCGCACGCTCGCACCCCGAGACCATCTGGAGGATTCCATGGGTTACCGCGTGGGCGTCGATATCGGCGGCTCGTTCACCGACTTCGCGCTGTTCGACGAGGAGACGCAGAGCCTCAAAACGCTGAAGACATTCTCGCGGCCCGACGAACCGGGCGCGGAGGTGATGGAAGGCCTCAGGCTGATCGGCGAGCGCTACGGCATCGCGCCCTCCGACATCTCCTATTTCACCCATGGGACGACGGTCGGCATCAACACGGTGATCCAGCGCAAGGGGCTGAAGCTCGCGCTGTTCACCACCGAGGGCTTTCGCGACGTGCTGGAAGTCGCGCGCCTCAAGATACCCGACATGTACAACCTGCTCTCGAAGCGCCCGGCCCCGCTGATCCCGCGCAGCCGTGTCTTCGGCATCGGCGGCCGCCTGCGCGCCGACGGCACGCAGGACCGTCCGCTCGACGAGGACAGCGTCGCGCGTGCCGTCGAGGCCACCAGGGCCGCCGGCTGCGAGGGCATCGTCGTCTCACTGCTGCATGCCTACCGCAATCCGGCGCATGAGGAAGCGGTCAAGGCGATCGCGCAGCGCCTGGCGCCGGACATCCCGGTCTTCGCCTCCAGCGAAACCTGGCCGATCATCCGCGAATACGAGCGCACCATCACCGCGACGATCGGCGCCTATGTGCAGCCGCGCGTCTCGCATTATCTCGGCTCGCTGCAGGCGGCGCTGAAGACGGCCGGCGTCGCGCCCGAGCCGCGCCTGACCAAGTCCAATGGCGGCGTGATGACCGCCGAGCAGGGCAAGAGCGAGTGCGTGCAGATGATCCTGTCGGGCACCGCATCGGGCGTCATCGGCGCCGCCTATGTCGCCGAGGTCTCAGGCATCAAACACTGCATGAGCCTCGACATCGGCGGAACCTCGGCCGACGTCGCCGTCATCGTCGATGGCCAGCCGCAATACGGCGTCGGCGAGCTGATCGGCGAGTTCCAGATCTATATCCCCTCGGTATCGGTCTCCTCGATCGGTGAAGGCGGCGGCTCGATCGCCTGGGTCGATGGCCAGGGCGTACTCAAGGTCGGCCCCGAAAGCGCCGGCTCGCGCCCGGGCCCGGCCTGCTACAGCCGCGGCGGGGAGCGCGCGACCATCACCGACGCCTTCGCGGCACTCGGTCTCGTCGGCCTCTCGGAGATCGGCTATTCCGCGGTCACCATCGACCGCGCCAAGGCGCGCGCCGTGGTCGGCGAGCTGGCGACCACGCTCGGCCGCAGCATCGAGGAGACCGCCGAGGCGATCATCCGCATCGCCGTCTCCGGGATGTATACCGATGTCAGCGCGCTGGTGTCCCGCTTCGGCATCGACCCGCGCGACTTCTCCTGCCTCGCCTTCGGCGGTGCCGGCCCGATGATGGCCTGCTTCCTGGCGCGCGAGCTCAACATGCGGGAGACGGTGGTGCCGCCGACGCCCGGCGTCCTCTCCGCGCTGGGCGGGTTGATCGCCGACATCAAGAACGACTTCATCAAGACGCTCTACAGCGATCTCCTGCCCGCGACCGGCGCGACCATCCGCGACGAATTCGCCGCGTTGGAAAGCAAGGCGCGGATCTGGCTGCATAACGACCAGGGCTATGCCGGCGAGAGCCGCCTCCTCTACTCCGCCGAGATGCGCTATCGCGGCCAGTCCTTCGAGCTCGACACTCCGCTCGATCCGGCTGCCGTCGCAGCCGGCGACACTGCCGCGATGGCGCAGGCCTTCCATGCCGAGCATGAGCGGGTCTATGGCCACAGCGACCCGACGGCGGCCGTTCAGATCATCTCGCTGCGCCTCGTCATCAGCGGGCGCACTGCCCGGCCAGAGTTCAAGCGCCATGCGCTGGTCTCGGAAGCCGCCGCACCGCGACGCCATGCCGAGGTCTGGCTCGACGGCGCACTGCGCAGCGTCGCGGTCTTCGCCCGCGTCGACCTGAAACCCGGCCAGAGCTTCGCCGGCCCCGCCGTCGTCACCCAGGACGACTGCACCACGGTGGTGCCACCGAACATGACCGTGAGCGTCGACGCATACGCCAACCTTCGCATCGTTCCGGAGACCCAGCCGTGAAACTCGACAAGACCACGCTGCAGGTCCTGGCCAATTACTGCGCCGCGGCCGCCGAGAGCATGGGCTGGACGCTGATGCGCACCGCCTACTCGACCTTCGTCAAGGAGACGGAGGACTTCTCCTGCCAGGTGCTCACCCGCGACGGCCTGACCGTCGCCTCGCCCAAGACCTTCGGCGCGACCTGGTACACCGGGCTCGACTATGGCGACGTGATCAGGCGCTTCGACTACGAAGAGGGCGATATCTGCATCACCAGCGACCCCTATGCCGGCCATGTCGCGACCCATACGCCAGACATCCACATGTGGAAGCCGGTCTTCCGCGACGGCGAGATCGTCTGCTTCGTCGGCAATCATATCCACAACACCGATGTCGGCGGCGCCGTGCCGGCGACCCTGTCGCGCACCCTGACGGAGATCCAGCAGGAGGGCCTGCGCATCCCGCCGATGCGGCTCATGCGCGGCGGCGTGCTCAACAAGGACCTGCTCGACATCATCGCCCACAACGTGCGCCTGCCGGAACAGAACTGGGGCGACCTCAACGCCCAGATCGCCTGCGCCAATGTCGGCGAGCGCAAGGTCCACGAAATCCTCGACCGCTTCGGCAAGGAGAATTTCGTCGCCGGCCTCGACCAGCTGCTCGACTATGCGGACAGCCAGGCCCGCGCCGTGATCAGCGCGATTCCGGACGGCGAATATTTCTTCGCCGACTATGCCGACGAGGACCAGGCCGGCGGCTATCCGGTGCGCGTCGCCGTCACGCTGAAGGTCCATGGCGATACGCTGACGGTGGACTTCACCGGCTCCGACCCGCAGCTCGCCTCCTCGCTCAACATGCCGACCGGCGGCAAGGAGCGCCACGCACTGGTGACGGTCGGCACCGTCTACGCGCTCTATTGCCTCGACCCGACGATGATGCTGAACGCCGGGCTGATGCGCCCGACACGGGCGATCCTGCCGGAGGGCACCGTCGTCAACGCGGTGGCGCCGGCCGCCGTCGGCATGCGCAGCCTGCTTTGCAATCTCGCCCAGACCGTAACGATCGGCGCCTTCTGCCGGGCCCTCCCGGACCGCATGCCGGCTTCGCCCGGCAGCGCAGTGACGCTGATGAACGTCAAGACCAGCACGCGAGCCGGCCAGCCGATCATGGCCTCGATCGGCCCGGTCGGCGGCGGCGCCGGCGGCAGCGCGATCGGCGACGGGGCGGACGGCAGCGGCGCCAATCTGTCCTTCCTGAAGAATACTCCGGTGGAGATCAGCGAGGCCGAGATCCCGGTTCAAATCCGCCGTTACGGCCTCGTCCCCGATTCCGGCGGACCGGGCGAATACCGCGGCGGGACCGGCCTGGAAATGGAGTTCCAGCTCGACCAGCCGCAATCGATGGTGACGGCGCGCAACCGCGACCGCTCGGTATTCTCCGCCTGGGGCCTGCGCGGCGGTCGAGCCGGCGCCGTATCGCGCTTCATCAAGAACCCCGGCACGCCTCAGGCGATCGATCTGGGCTCGCAGGATGTGGTGAAATGCGACCCGGGCGACATCATCCTGATCCAGGGGCCGGGTGCCGGGGGCTACGGCTCACCGCTCGACCGCCCGGCCGGGAAGGTCCTTGCCGATATCCGCAGCGGGCTGGTTTCGTCCGAACGGGCCCGCAGCGACTATGGCGTGGTCGTCACCGGACAAGGCACGCTCGACGATACCGCCACGGCTTCGCTTCGTCAGAGCCTGCGCAGCGACGCCGATACGGCCGAGTTCGGCCATGGCGCTGGTCGGAAAGCCTTCGAGGCCGTCTGGACACCGCAGCGCTACGCAGCTCTGACGCGCATCTTGGCCGAGGTTCCGGTAACGTGGCGCTATTTCGTCAAACACGAAATCTTCCGCCGCCTGCCACACCCCCCGGCCACGGGCAGCGATGGCGCGGCAGACGTCGTTCAGGCTTATGCCGAAGTGGCTGATCGCTTCTCAGACCTTCCCAGGGTGGCCTGAAGACATTCTCGATCCAGCCCGATCGGCGATGCTTTTCGGGCTGGTTCAACCTCGAGACGATCCCGCGCGAGCCTGCCGATGCGGAGGCGCCGCGGTGCGCAGGCGATCTCGACGTGGCTTCAGCAGACCGGCACCCCGGTCGACGTCGCCACCATGCGCGATGTCGATGCCCATCGCGGCGAGAGCCGCGCCGAGGCAGAAAGAACGATGTGCGATCGCCGTCTTCCATCCCGGAAAGCGCAATGGAATCAGCAACAAGAGCACCGTCTGCAGTCATGCATCTCGGAAATCGTCGTCCTAAGAATCCAAACCAACCTGAAAGTGATGGTTGTTGCCGTTCATCCGACGTGGTTCTGCGGAGATGATTTGGTCTACCTCCTGCTTGAACTCTCCCCAGCGACCGTAATCGCGACCGCAGCCGCTGCACCGTACAAGAGCCGAGTCGATGAGCTCCGTAGGAAGAATGACGGAGATGCTGCCACAATCATCGCACGCGAACTTCGATAGGGTTGTCACACCTAGCATGTGCGTCTCCCAGTATGTCCCGAGGAAATTTCAGCATCCATTGCGACCAAGTCCGTAGTCGAGCCGATCTCAAGAAAAAATTCTTGATCGTTGGCAAGAACACGGATGACCGGTGCGATCGTGAACCGGCCTGCCTTCGACGCCGGGTCGATGGCTGATGTGGGGTCGAGGACCCGGCAGGGGACGTTGGGGCGGAGTCTGCGAAGCAACTCCCCGCCGATCAGAACAGCGCGTTCGCCTCTGAGGGATCGGCGCCTATCTCTCCCGGAATGCTCGCGCGATCTGGTCCGCAAGCGGCTTGGCGAAATACGAGAAAACCGTCCTCTGCTGCGTGCGCACAAAAACCTCGACGGGCATGCCCGGCCCGACCTTGGCCCCCTGGAGCCGTGCGAGTTCGCCGTCCAGGATGGCGACGCGAAGGGTGTAGAAGTCTTGCCCAGTCCGCTGATCGACGGTGAGATCGGGAGATACGCGGGACACTTCGCCCTCGATCTCGGGCGTGGTCCGCTGGTTGAGGGCCGAGAAACGCAACCCGGCGCGCTGCCCGGAGTATACCTGCTCGATATCCTGAGGTCGCACCCTCGCCTGCACCGTCAGGCGATCAGAGGCGGGCACGATCAGCATCAAGGTTTCGCCCGGAGAGGCGACGCCGCCAATTGTGTGAACCGCCATCTGGTGCACAGTGCCGGATTGGGGAGCCCGGATATCCACGCGCTTGAGCTGGTCCTCCGCTGTGACTTTCCGTTCAACCAGCTCGGAAATCTTGCCACGAAGATCGGCGAGCGTCTTGCCGACTTCGGTACGAAGATCCTCATCGATCTGAAGGATCTGTAGCTCGGTCTCAGTGATCCTGCCTTTGGCCTGAGCCACTGATGAGACCAGGGTGCCTTTCTCGCCGGTGATACGTGCAGCATCCCGCTCCAGGGCGTTCAATCGGGTGATCGAAACGAGCTTCTTGCTATGAAGGTCGCGCACACCTTCGAGCTCCTGCGCGATGAGGCTGGCTTCGCGGTCCTTCGCGACGATCTGCTCCGAAAAGGCCCGGATCTGATCCCGCATCTGGCCGATGCGTTCGAGGTGCTGGGCCTTCAAGCCCGATCGCGCTGTCCCTCGCAGCTCGAAGAGCCTGCGCTCTCCGCTTAAGAGCGCTGCGACATCCGGCGATCTTTCTGCTGCTGTCGACAGCTCGCGGGGAAAGGCGACTTCGGTAGCTCCGTCGCGCTCGGCTTCCAGTCGCGCTTGTTGCGCGAGGGCCTCGTTGAGAGCCTTGCTCACGACGGCGAGGTTGGCCTGCGTCACGGTTTCGTCGAGGCGGATAATGACGTCGCCTGCTTTGACGCGGTCACCGTCCCGGACGCGCAACTCGCTGATGACCCCGCCAGTGGGGTGCTGCACCTTCTTCACTTCCGACTCGACAACGAGCGAACCATGCGCGACCACCGCGCCTGAAAACTCGGTTGTCGCAGCCCATCCGCCCACGCCGATCAGCAGGGTTCCAAGGCTGATTCCGACCGCCAGAACATGGCGCTGGATCGAAAGCCGCGTGGGGTGAGAGACGTCGTCCAATATTCTAAGCTCCATCAGGTTCTGCTCGCTGCGCGATCGAAAATGCCAGCGGATTTCGGCACCGCCTTCAAACTGGTGGAAAGCACCTCGTCCTTGGGACCGAAGGCCTGGACTCGTCCTTCCGCCATCACGAGGACCTGATCCAACGCTGTCAGGGCGCTCGGCCGGTGGGCGATGACCACCACGACGCCGCCCCTTCGGCGAACGTGGAAGATGGCGTCGGTCAGGGCCTGCTCGCCTTCGGCATCAAGGTTCGAGTTCGGCTCGTCGAGCACAACCAGAAAGGGATTCCCGTAGAGAGCTCGCGCAAGGGCGATGCGTTGCCGCTGCCCCGCCGAAAGAGCCGTTCCGCGCTCGCCGATCTGGGTCTGATAGCCTTCCGGCAGGCGCTGGATAAGCTCATGGACGCCCGACGCCTTGGCGGCTTCAATGATGCGCTCGGCCGTCGCGTCGCTGCGGAAACGTGCGATGTTGGCGGCAACGGTACCTGAAAAGAGCTCGACCTCTTGAGGGAGATAACCGACATGATGCCCAAGCTCCTCCGGCTGCCAATGACGCAGAGAAGAGCCATCCATGCGGACGGTGCCGGTCAGGGGCTGCCATACACCAACGAGCATGCGGGCAAGCGAGGATTTCCCGGACGCGCTATGCCCGATGACGCCGAGCCCCTGCCCCGCCCGAAGCGCGAAGCTGACATTGGCTGCGGTCAGGCGCTGCCCGCCGGGCGGAGAGACGGACGCAGCCTCGACGGTGATCAGTTCCGTCGGAGCAGGCAACGCGAGCGCAGGCGCCTGAGACGGCTGGGCTTCGAACATCTCCTTCAGCCGGCCCCACCCTTGGCGCGCCCTGACAAATCCCTTCCAGTTGCCGATGGCAAGATCGACGGGAGCGAGCGCGCGCGAGGTCAGGATCGAGCTCGCCACGATGATGCCAGCCGTCGCTTCCTGCTGAATGACGAGGTAGGCACCGACGCCCAGCACGATCGATTGCAACAGCATGCGCAGCACTCGGGACGTTGAGGCAAAGCCCCCTGCAACTTCGGCGGCGCGCTGGTGTTGACGCCGATGCTCGTCGCTGACCACCTTCCAGAGCGCGCCCATCTCGCCGCCCATGCCCATCGCATGGACGGCCTCGGCGTTGCGCCGCCCGACTTCTGCGATGGAAATCCGGTGGGCGGCAGCCCCGCTCGCCGCCGTCGACGGCTTTTGTGTGAGCCGCTCCGTAAGGACCGTTAGCGCGACCAGAACGATGGTGCCGATGAGCGCCGTAGCGCCAATCCAGAAGTGGAATAGAAAGCACAGGCCCAGGTAAAGCGGGATCCAGGGAAGATCGAACAGCGCTCCCGGCCCGCTGCCTGACAGGAAGCCGCGAACCTGGTCAAGGTCGCGCATCGGCTGCAGGCCCTCGCCAGCATTCTTGGCCTGGAGCGGCCCCGAGAGGATCGCCTGGAAGACCTTCCCATTCAGCCCTTCGTCAAGAGCGCAGCCGATCCGCAACAGAAGGCGACCGCGCAGGATGTCAAAGAGCGCGTAGAACACGTACAGCATGACGATCAGCAGCGTGAGGCCCACGAGCGTCGGAATGCTGCGGCTCGGCAGGACCCGGTCGTAAATCTCCAGCATGTAAAGCGAGCTGGCGAGCGTCAGCAGGTTCAGGGCCCCACTCAGGACCGCGATCGCCACAAATGCTCCGCGCCATTGGGAGATAGCCGCGGTAAGCGGAGACCGCGCGAGCGTCTCTCCTAGACGAATGCCGAAAGCAACCATCTTCTCTCGTCCTGCGTGCGCACGCGTCACGCCCTGGGCGGGAGGCGAAAGGCTGGCAAGGCGCCTGAAAAGCGCACGTCCGTATGCCCTCAGCGCGACGGCGCCCTGAACGAGAAAAGTTGAAGCGGTCTGCTGGAGATTGCGGGCCGGGAGGAGATGAAGCAATGGAGCCTCGTCGGTTCAAAGGAAAAGGTGCGCCGCTCAAGATCGGCGACTCCACCGAGCAAGATTCTTGGCGGTGGCACTCCGCACCAGCCATTCAGGCGCTTGGACGCTCCGGCTCGAGGCGGCGCGTCATCCTGGTCGTTTTCGCTATCCCGAGCCTGGAAGCCACGGGAGGCCGTTTTTGACCGGCTCGCGCGGGCGCGAGCCGGGATAATGGTGATGATCAATCCTGTCAGAGAATGAAGTGATCTCGGCTGAGGTTGATTGCCTGGTTGAGTTCGATCTGGAAATCGGCGTGCCCGTCCCCATCCACATCGCCCTGGATGATGGTATGGTGGCCGCTATGGAAGTAGGACACCGAGTTTGCCTCAACCACGCTCGTCTTGCCGGCGAAGTGGAAGACCTGATCTCCCCGGACGGCAGTGTTGGCGTCGATCAGGCTGAGGTCGAGCTTGTCCGCGCCGCGCTCGAACCACTGGATCACGTCCCGGTTGCCGGCACCCGGAAGGCTCTCTGATACCGACCGGAAAATGAACGTGTCGCGCCCGGCGCCTCCCGACATCGTATCGGCTCCCAGGCCGCCGATCAGTTTGTCGGCTCCGCTGCCGCCGAGAAGCGTATCGTTTCCTGCACCGCCGTCGATGACGTCCGCACCGGCATTCCCGTGGATCCAGTCATTCCCGCTCGTGCCGACCATCTTGTCGGCCTTGTCGGTTCCGAAAACCTTGGCTGTCTCGACAGGATTGTCCGGCTTGGTTGCAGGATTGTCCGGCTGGGTTACGGGGGTGTCAGGCTTGGTTACAGGGGTGTCGGGCTGGGTTCCCGTACCAGGATTATCGGGTAGGGGCTTGGAACCCGTCGCCATGCCGCTCTCGAAGCTCCCGAGGTCCGGAGCCTTCCCGGCATAGGAGAGCCCGACATCCTTGCCCTTGTCGACCAGCGCGCTGCCGGATGAGAGGTGAAGGAAGTCCGTCGTGGGAAGCGAGCCGTCGGCAGCACGCGCGCCACGCGCACCCGCATCGTTGAGGGAGACGAAGTCGTTGCTCGTCGGGGCGGTATAGTTCCAGGAGTTGTTCGATGCGCTTCCGGCACCTGAGACCGCGATCTTGCCGCTGCCCGCCGAGAGGTTGTTGACGAAGCTGTTGTGGCCAGACCAGTAGGCGTAGTTATACGCCCCGTTATTGTAGGCCGAATTATTCTGGAGAACGCTGTCGATGGTGGCATCGTTCTGGTCGAAGCCGTTCGCCAGATTGCCCCAGGAGACGTTGTTGATCACGGTGTGACCACCGGATTCGGCGCCGCCCCCCGGCCTCTGGCCACCGAGCTTGAAGCCGTTGCCATCGCCCTGAGCGTTGCCCGAGGCGTCGTAGCCGTTGTGGAAAGCCCAGTTGCCCTCGATGAGCACACCGGCGCCCTTCGTGCCATTCTGGATGTTGAAGAAATCGAAGCCGTCGTCGGAGTTGTTCCAGGCGCGGTTGCCGCGCAAGACGTTACCGGCGCCGCTCACGCTGATCTGGAAACCGTCAGCGTTGTCGCCGTGCAGGTCGTGATTGTCGTGGGAATCGATATTCTGGAGGACATTGTTCGAGGCAGCCCCGAAGAGCGAGACGCCCTTGCCTTCCCACTGGGACAGCCGGCCGTTGTCGTGCACGTCGAGCCGCTCGATGATGTTGTTGTGGGACTCGTCACGGATCACGATGCCGCCCATCGGCCCGCCGCGAACCTCCAGCCCGGAAATGTTGTTCCAGGAAATGCTCGACCCATCGAGCACCCAGCCGCCGGCGCCAGAGCGCCCGTAGTACTCGCTCGACGTCATGTGCGAGCCGTCCAGGATCGGCTTCTCGCCGGGGTAGTTCGTGACCGTGATCGGCCGGCCGCTTTCCCCGTCATTCGTGAGCTGGATGCCATCTTTCAGGCTATAGACGCCACCCCGCAGATAGATGGTGTCGCCCGGCTTTGCCAGATCGTGGGCATATTGCAGGGAGGCAAAAGGCCGGTCGAGAGTGCCGGCCTGGCTATCGGAGCCAGTGGGTGAAACGTAGAAGATAGTCATAGCGCCCTTTCTCAACAGAGGAACATCCGGCGCCACGTCGCTTCGACGTGCCTCCGGCCCCTGATCAGTAAAAAGCTCGCCACCCCCGCAGATGCAGGGCCAGTGAGCCGCGTTATGGGATTGACTCCCGCTTAAGCGGACGAGGAGACATCGGGTGATTAACGCTGCCCGACACCGAACATCAGCAAACTCACAAGCCATGCTTGCTGATTGTTGAATGCTGACGAGTCAGGCATGCGCCACGACGTCAAGCATCCCTCGCATGGCGAAATAGCAGCCGCATCGTCGCGACTACGATTCCATTTATTGGGTAGCCATCGGCATGGGTTGCCCTGGGCGTTTTCCAGGGAGCGGAGTTATGGCTGCCTCGATCTCCGGCAGCCGAATCAAACATAGGATATGAATGCGCGGCCGTCTTGGCCTGACCCGCCATATCCGTTGAGTTTCAAGCCAAGTGCGATTCGGGACAATGCGCCGCATCGCCACTCATCGGCCGGCGCCGCGCTTCAACTCCCGTCGAAACGCCGTCGGCGTCTTGCCAGTCCATCGCTTGAAGGCCCGCACGGAAGCACTCGGCTCGCGGTATCCGAGTAGCCAGGTCACCTGCGAAACCGTCGACGTTCCGTCGCGGAGATATTGCACCGCGAGTTGGTAGCGCAGTTCGTCGAGGACCTCACTGAAGCTGATGCCCAAATCAGCCAGTCGACGCGTCAGGGTGCGGGCGCTCGTACCGAGGTCTCGGGCGATTGCCTCGACCTTTGGCGTCCCATGTCGTAGCCGCGGCATGATCGCATTCTCGACCCGGGTGCGCAGGGAGCCGGCTTCCCCAGCAGAATACGGAAACGCCTTCCGATGCAGCCCTGCCAGGAGCTCCTTCAAAAAGTGATCACCGGTCGTCAGAGGCAGTTCTTTGGTGTCCCGAGCGAAGGCCAGAAGGTCCAGCTCCGCGCCGAAGTCGATCTGAAGGCCAAAGTAGCGTTCCATCTCGGCGACCCGGCCCGGGCGTGAATGAACCATCGACGCCGAGGTCGGCACGAGTTCGCGGCCAGTGAACAAGCGGCATTGTCGCAACGTGGTCGTCAGCCAGAATTCGGCCTGGTGGCGATCGAGGTGCCGCTCAACCCCGACATAGCTAAGCTCAAGGGATACCCCTTCCCCGCTGCCTTCGCGGATCTTCAAGGCCTCGTTCGCGAACACCCCATACAGCTCCTGATAAGCCAGAGCCTCCGCGAGGGTTTCGGCCGAGGCCATGATGTAGTGAACGAAGCCGAGCGCCCGCAGATCAAAGCTCTGCGCGAGGTGAAAGCCGAGGAGATCATCGCCCAGTTCGTCGGCCGCGATATTGAGGAACGCGATTTGCCGACGCACGGGAACGCGCTCGTCGGGATTGTCCAAGAGCGAAGGAGATAGCCCGGCCTCGATCATCCGCGGCTCGGGATCGATGCCCTGAGCGGAGAGCTGAGCGGCTGCCAGTCTGGTGAGCACCGCGACGGCGGTCGGCGCCTGCTCACGCCCGCGCTCTGTCGAAGATCGGGGCGACGGAAACATGACTTTCTCGGTACAGGCGAATGACCGACATCCGGCTTTGCGAATCTCGGACCGAGCCTGAGTTAACGGGAACGACCTTGTGGAGCACTTGACCGGCATCAAGTCGCGTGGGCACCGGGGACGAAATCTTCGCCGAACAGAATGACGCCTTGGGATTCTTGCCACGTCCGTTTCACACGGAATTTCCCCCCGGCCTCGATTTTGCGCCAAGTGGGAGGCGGGGTCAGGTTCCCGTCCGGATCGTCTCGCGCCGGGCGACCGCCGGCTGTCGATGAGACCCGTTTCATCAATTCGTTAGTGGGAGTTTCGCTTCGCCGGACTTCGGTTCGGCACGAGGCCCCGGGAACAAGGCGCCAGTCCGGCCACTCAGACGATATCCGATCAGACCTAACCATTCCCGCGCGGCGAGATCCAGACGCTGAAGGCCCTGACCGACGACGGTGAAAGGCTGCCGAAGATCCCAGGCTCCATTCGTCTGAAAGTCGACTGGATAAGGGATCACGGGAAAACCTGCCTGCTCGAAGCTGCCCATTGCCCGCGGCATATGCCAGGCGGACGTCACGAGCAGCCAACGCTCGCCTGGGCCAGGCCGCACGAGATTCCGAGTTTCGCGCGCATTCTCCCAGGTGTTATGGGACCGAGGCTCGATGGTCAGACGGTCCCCGGGCAGCCCGATTGTCTTCAGGTACTCGGTTGCCGTCCATGCTTCCGGCGGCAACCGCGATCGGATCCTGGAATTGCCACCGGAGTAGACCAGCCGCGCACCTGGATAACGCCGCGCGAGATCCATAAAGGCGAAAAGGCGCCCCGCAGCGCCGTTGACCGCGAACTCGTGCCGCGCCGCGGACCTCGTCAACTCCAGCGCGCCCGACAGCACGATAATGCCGGTAATGGGGCGACCGTCGTCGACGAAAGCAGGGAAACGTTGCTCCAGCGGAAAGATCGCCCAGTTGCCGAGGGGCAGGAGCCCAGCCGCCAGGATCCCGCAAATACCGCCCCCCGCCAGCGCCAGCCCCACGCGTCGCCAAGGGGTCGCCACCATGACGATCAGGCCGAGAAACCCCAGCATCGCGATTGCGTTTGAGGGTGCCAGCAGCTCGCCAATCTGGGACATGACATGAAACATGCGTTCACCAAGGCCGGCACATCACGAAGACCTCACTTATGAGACGTGCAGGCCGGCGCCGCCGGAGCGCTGCGGGCGTTTCCCGAGGAACTCTCCTGTGTCGCCCCGACGGTAGCCGGCATGAGCCTTCAGGTTCACACGCGTGAGTACAGCGAAGATTTTAGGCCTTGGTCCACCGCTCAGCAGCGCGGGCTTCATCAGCAGTTCGATTGCGTTTGCAGCAACATCGCGGCGGGTGCTACCCCAACGGACGGCAAAGAGAACGCCGTCCACCCGTGCCGCGAGAATGCGGATACCGGCGGATTCAAAAACGCCCGGCGCGGCGATGATCATGTAGTCGTAGCGGTCACGCAGTTTGTCGAGGCTGTTTGCGAGCTGACTGCCGACAAGCGAAGCCGTGTTGGCATCTCCGATCTCATCGAGGGCGAGGCAGTCGAACCCGAGAGCGGAGTCGCGACGGATTTCCAACGAAGCGCGTTGGGCCGAGACGTCGCTATCCAGGTTCGTTTCGCTGCTGAGGCCGGTCAGTTTCACGTCCTGGCGCGGAGCGTCGGCACATATCAGCAGCACCCGTCGTTGAAAGCGGGCAGCGTACGCCGCGATACCGACCGCCAACGCCGTTTTTCCCTCGCCCGGTCCGCTGGATGTGACTGCCAGGATCTTTCCATCGCCCCGATGCTGAATGACCTCGAGCGCCACCGCAGCGACAGCCTCGATCGCCTGGTCATAGGGCGGAGACGGACATTCGGGCAGCCGCCAGCGGCCATTGTACCGCCCCTCTTCGGGCTCCGGGACCAGGCCGATGCACCCGATTCCCAGGGTGGTCGCGAGCTCACGCTCGCTTCGTAAGCTGCGATCCATGCGCTCCAGAACGGAAGCAGCCCCCCCTCCGAGCGCCGCGAACGCGATCATCGCGGCCGAGATGTAGAGGTAAGGGCTGAGCGAACTCGGGCGCTGCGGTACCGAAGCTTGAGCCAGGATCTGAACTCCCGTCGAGCTCGGATCTTTCAGCTGCTGTTGCTGACGTTGGAGATCCCGGACGACATCGGCAGCCGTCGCAGCACGCCTTTCGAGAGTCTGCCGCTCGCGACGCTGAGCGAGGTCGGCGCCGGATGCGGCCTGCAGCGAAGCAATGCGCTCAGCGAGGGAGTGCTCCTGCAAGCGGAAGACGTCGACATCGTGCTCCAGACGTTGCACGCGCTGCTCGGAGTCCGCGCCAGACACTGTGGGCTTGGCTGCTATCGTTCCGGAGTTCACATCGGCTTGGCTTTCGGGCGCCGTGATCGGCGCGACGGCGCGCGCGAATTGAGTGCCAACCAGAGGTTCACGCAGAAGCGCATCGATCTTTTCCGGCGGTGCCCCCGAAAGCTGCAGCTTTCGAACCTGCTCGAGTCGCTCCTGCCGGCGCAACAGCTCGGATCGCGCCAACTCCAGCTGACGGGACGTCTCAGCGGTCAGCTCACCCGCTGCTGCGTCCGCGCTTGGCGTTCCGTGCGCCGAGACGTGCGCCCGGAGCGCCTCGTCCGCGGCTTCGAGTTCGGCCTGCGATTGGATCAGGCGATTGTCCAGCCCTGTTCGAAGCGCGTCCGCCTGCTGCTGCATCCTATCCGTCAAGCGATCGACATGCGTCTGTACGACCTGATTGACGATGATCGCTGCTCTTTCGGGGTCGACGTCCCTGTAGCTGATCGAGATCACGTTGGAGCGCCGTTCCTGCCGGACAAGAAGGGAGTTCTTCATGGCGTCCAGGCTTGGCAGCCCGTTGGCAGCCTGCAAGGCCTCCGGAGGATTTGGACTCGGAAGAACGACGTTCTTGAGGCCTTTCCCGATTGCGACAAGCGAGCCCCGCAGCCGATCCCCCAGCGTCGGGTTTGCCATCTGGGACACGGCACGCGCCGACACCGCCTTGTACTGCGGCAGGTCAGGCAATGCCTTCAGCACGTCGCGCAGGCGGGCGTCCGACGTGAGCGTCGCGATGTGCGTGTCCACGACGGTCTCAAGCAGGCCGGCCGCCATCTGAGCTTGGGTGGGCTCAAACATGAACTGCGCGGTGGCCGTATAAGCGGGGGGAACAACGAAGGCAGCGACGCCGGTCAGAAGCGTGCCGGCCAAAACAACGTTCGCGATGAAAAGCCTGCGTCGACGAACGAGATTGATGATCTCGTAGAACATCTGCTCTGGCGGCAGGGACGGCTGCGTGTCGGCCCCGAGGGCTGCGCGACTGGACAACCTCCCGATCGGGATGAACTCGCCTGGGTTCTGACTCATGCTGATCGACTCTGCTTTCGTTCATCGAACTGGCGTCGCAAAGCGGGCTAGCTGTCGAGCGAATGCTATTGCGGCGCAGTCAGCTGCAAGTTGACCGAAATCAAGACGAGTTGTGGCAGCGCGCCTAGCCTTCATGCTCCATTGAAGGAGGCTGGCATGAAGGCAGTCATTCAAGCAGGCGGCAAGGGCACGCGCTTGATGCCCTACACATCCGTTCTTCCGAAGCCGCTCATGCCGATAGGGGCGCGGCCAGTTCTCGAGCTCCTGCTTCGATGGCTTCGCCGCAACAACATCGAGGACGTCTACATCACGACGGGCTACCTCGGTCACCTGATCCGCAGCTTCTGTGGCGACGGTCAGCAGTGGGGCCTCAAGATCACTTACTCACAAGAGGTCGAGCCGCTGGGCACCGTTGGGTCGCTGACGCTGCTGCGGGAGCATCTGGACGGCACCTTTCTGATGTTGAACGGTGACGTGCTGACCGACCTCAACCTTCCAGCCTTCGGGTTGGCGCACCGCAAGCATGGCGGCCCGCTGACGATCGCCACGACGGTCCGATCCACCCGTATGGATTTCGGTATCATCGAAGATCTGGAAAACCGCATCACGAGTTTCACGGAGAAGCCCACGCTGTCCAACAGCGTGAGCATGGGCGTCTATTGCATGGAGCCCGATGTCATCAAGTACATCCCCGCGGGCATCCCCTTTGGTCTCGATGACCTGGCGCTTTGCTTGCTCGAGAAAGACGTTCCCATCCACGTCTTCAAGCATCAGGGGCTTTGGCTCGACATCGGACGCGTCGAGGACTTCCACAACGCGCAGGACATCAAGTGGGAAGAGCGCGCGCCTTCGCTGCTCGCAGTGGCCAGCTAACGCCACAACTCCGTAGGACGCCCGAAACACTCGTCAGGAAAGCAGAGTACATGAAAGCAGAGCCCATGCTTCTCGTCTCGGAGCCCATCCTCGGATCGCAAGAAAAGGCCGCTCTCGCCGATGTCATCGACAGCGGCTGGATTACAATGGGCGAGCGGGTGAGCAGTTTCGAGCGCGCTTTCGCCGAGGCGCACGCAGCCGACGACGCTGTTTCGGTGAGTTCCTGCACAGCCGGGCTGCATCTCATCCTGCATGCTCTTGGGATCGGCCCGGGCGACGAGGTTCTCGTGCCCGCCCTCACCTTCGTGGCGACGGCGAATTGCGTCCTCTATGTCGGCGGCACGCCGATCTTCGTGGACATCGAGTCTTCGGCGCAGCCGCTGATGTCCATCCAGGACGCTGCCGCCAAATGCACGCCCCGGACGAAAGCCGTCATCCTCGTTCATTTCGCAGGATACATGGTCGATCCCGAGCCATGGCAGGCCTTCGCGCGCGAGCGGGGCCTGATGCTGATCGAGGACGCCGCTCACGCCTCCGGGCTTCCGGGCGCCGGTGCAATCGGCGACGCCGCGGCGTTCAGCTTCTACGGAAACAAGAACATGACGACGGCGGAAGGCGGGGTGGTCCTCGCCCGCGATGCCTCCCTGCTCGACACCATCCGGCGTGCGCGAGGGCATGGGCTGACGAGCGGCACCTTCCAGCGGCGCTCCAGCCGGACGCCGATCTACGATGTGACGATGCTCGGTTTCAACTACCGGCTCGACGAGTTGAGGGCCGCCATCGGCCTCGTCCAGCTCGGCCACCTTAAAGAGTGGAATGCGAAACGGAAGATCCTGGCGGAGTCCTATCGGCGGCGCATTGGTGAGAATTGCCCCAGCGTCGCCATCCCTTTCGAAGCGCGGCAACCTTCCGTCCATCACATCATGCCGGTGGTGCTGCCGGCTTCTTCCGACCGTCAGGATGTGATCGATCACTTACGTGCGAAGGGCATCCAGACCACGATCCACTATCCGGCAATCCATCGTCTTTCCTTCTATCGCGGCCTCTATCCAGACGTGAATCTTCCCCGGACCGAGGCCTTCACCGATCATGAGCTTACGCTGCCGTTGCATCCGCGCATGGGGCTCGATGATGTCGAAAGAGTTACATCGGCACTTGCGGACGCGCTTGGCGAGCGCGTTCCGCCGGCTGCGTTCGTAATGCGAGACAAAAGCAAGCACGCCAACGTCGCAAGTGGCTGAGGAGTTCCTTCAGATGAACGGACAAGGCTTCTTGGGACTGCCGGTCGCCGAAACGGCGCAAACATGGCTCAGGCGAGCCGCCGATATTCTGCTAGCCGGCGCTGCGTTGTTTTTGCTGGCGCCGCTCATGCTGCTCATAACGATCGCCATATGGCTGGAATCCGGGCAGCCAACGCTCTTCTGTCAAACTCGGCTTGGACAGGGCGGCCGGCGTTTTCGTATGTACAAGTTCAGGAAGTTCCATGCAGACGCCGGCCAGGCAGGCTGCCCGCTGACGCTCGAGCAGGACCCTCGGATGACCCAGGTCGGGCGCCTGCTTATGAAGACGAAGCTCGACGAGTTGCCGCAGTTCTGGAACGTGATCAAGGGCGACATGGCGATCGTCGGACCACGGCCGGAGAGCCTTGCTTTCGCGGATTGCTTCGATAACGGCTGGGAAGAGTTGCTCAGATACAAGCCCGGCCTCGTCGGCCCGTGCCAGATCATATTCCGGAACGAGGCCGCCGCCTTCCCGAAAGGCGCCGACGTCAACGAGTTCTATCGCACCGTCGTGTTTCCGCTGAAGGCGCGCATCGACCTTGACTACTTCCGCAGCAGAAGCCTCGCATCGGATGTCGTGATCATGATCAGGAGCTTCCTGGCGATCTGCGGCTGGGCCTCGGTCGCGAGCGCAGGCCTCAGGCAAGTCGAACGCCGCGCCTGAGCCGGCGCAAGCCTAGAATATCCAGTCCAGGAGGTCATGCCATGTCCTATGATGGTGCAAAGGTGCTTGTGACGGGTGCCGACGGCTTCATCGGCTCGCATCTCACCGAGGCGCTCGTGAGTTGCGGCGCCAGGGTCACGGCTTTAACCCTCTACAACTCCTTCGACAGCCATGGCTGGCTGGACGAAATCCCGGAGGCGACCAAAGGCCGGCTCGATCTCGTCCGCGGCGATGTCCGCGACGCGGCCTTCATCTCGCGCGTCGTGCCGGGTCAAGACATCATCTTCCATCTCGCAGCGCTGATCGCCATCCCGCACTCCTACGCCGCCGCGCAGACTTATGTCGAAACGAATATCCTCGGAACCCTGAACGTCCTCGAAGCTGCCCGCCAGAGTGGGACGGAGCGGATCGTCCATACCTCGACGAGCGAGGTGTATGGAACGGCGTTGAAGATGCCGATCTCGGAAGAGCACCCGTTGCAGGGCCAATCTCCCTATTCGGCATCCAAGATCGGCGCCGACATGATGTCGGAAGCTTTTGCCCGGTCATTCGGTTTGCCTGTCGTGACGCTGCGTCCTTTCAATACATTTGGTCCGCGGCAGAGCGAGCGGGCGATCATTCCGACGCTCATCCGGCAGGCTCTGGATCCGAACTGCGACGTCATACGGGTCGGCGACACGACGCCGGTGCGCGACCTCACCTTCGTGGAAGACACCGTAGCTGCCTTTTTGATGGCGGGATCATCCCCGGATCTGGAGTTCGGCCGAGCTTACAATGCTGGAAGCCAGCACGGCGTGACAGTGGCCAACCTGATCGACCTGGTGCTCGAACTCTCCGGCACTTCCAAACCGGTGGTCCAAGAGGGCGTCCGGATGCGACCTGCCAACTCGGAAGTGCGTGCGCTTCTGGCGGACTGCAGCCGCTTCGCGGCGGTTACGGGCTGGCAGCCACGGACCGGCCTGCGCGAGGGCATCGGGCGCACCACCGAATGGTGGCGGACCCGCCTCGCGATGGGCCGGGTGCGCTCGCAGAGCAATTTCATGACCTGATCTCACCGCCCTGCCTGGACCGCCGCGCGGCGCCGGCTCCAGAACCGATACGAGGCTCTCGATGGGACATCCATCTGCGCGCAAGGGCTGGGCAGCGACACTGCTCATGGCCGGCATAGCTTTGCTCTGGACGCATGGAGCTTGCCGCGCTGAATATCTGCTCTCGCCCGGCGACGTGGTCGAAATCGCCGTCGCGCCAATGCCGGAGCTGCGGCAGCGTATGCCGGTGCAGCCCGACGGAACCATCATCATCCCAATGCTAGGGGCAGTGATGGCGGCAGGATCGGCCCCGCAGGTGCTGCAGGACCGGGTCGAGACAGCCTTCGCAGCAAAAATCCTCCGCCAGCGAATGCCCGACGGGCGCGAGCGGATCGTGTTGCTTCAGCCCGGCGATGTCACCACGGCAGTCGTCGAGTACCGGCCCATCTATGTGAGCGGCGACGTGCTCAACCCGGGGCAGTACGCCTACCGGCCACAGATGACGGCGCGCCATGCCATTGCTCTCTCAGGCGGCCCGAGCACAGTACGGGGCCGTCCCGGGCAGTCAGGCGTCGAGATCGCGGAGGCGGAGCGCGAATACCGAACGGCGACAAGCGCGCTGGCCAAGGAGCATGTTGTCTCCTGGCGGCTTGCCGCGGAACTCGATGGATCCGAAACGATCAAGGAACAGCCCCTCGGGTACCTGTCCATATCGGCCGCTTCGCTTGCCGACTTTCTGCGCGTCGAGACCCGTTATCTGCAGGTTCGCCTCAAGGAAACCAAGAGCGAGCGGGCCTATCTGGAGAGTATGGTGCGACAGGCCGGCGAGCAGATCGAGACTCTCACCACGCAGGTGCAGGGGGAGCAGAGCGGCCTCCAAGCCGACATGGCAGAGCTTGATCGCGTGAACAAACTCTTCGGCACTGGCAGCTTGCCGAGCCCGCGCGTCACGGACAGTCGCCGGGCCGTCCTGCTGTCGTCGACAAGGCGTCTTCAGACGATTGCCAACCTGACCCAGGTCAAGCAACAGCGGGATGAACTCCTTTGGCGCCTGGACAAGGTCGACACCCAGAGGCGCCTCGACGTGCTACGCGAAAGCAGGGAATCTCAGCTGCGCATGACCGAACTGAAAGCGCGGCTCGACGGCGCGACAGAGAAGCTTCGTGTGCTTGGGCAGATGGTCGTCCTCGAAACGGGCGCCAACGTCGCGCGGCCGGGCGTCACGATCATCCGTAAAGCTCGAACGAACTGGGATCGCATTCCCGCGTCCGAGGACACCGAGCTGATGCCGGGCGACACCGTCGAAGTCGTGTTCCGGCGTGAGGATGCTGCGACAGCAGCGGTGCAGTGAACCCACTCCGGAGACCTTTTCTTCACGCGAACCGGTGTCTGCTGCGCTCGAAAATGCTCTCGCGATGACATGGCCTCGGTCGCACTGATCCGTCGGTGCGGCAAAGCAAAGCTGGTCAGTCGCTGTGAACCGCCTCCGGGAACCCGGCGCGGTTCAGATCTCCTCTCAGAGGCGTGCTTGGCTGCCGGCCGCACGCACATGGGCGCCTGCCTTTACTGGATCGGGCGCTCCCTGGCGCGAGCCTCGTTCGCTATGTCGAGCATGGCCTCAAGCTGGGCGAGCGTCGCTGGCGAGAAGATCAAATTCATGATCTGGCCGCCGGACATCTCAAGGCTGATCATCGTTTCGCCTCGAGGGGTGGCCGCTATCGCGACCGCCTGGACATCGACGACATCAAGGTCGATCTCCGGCAACAAGATCTGCTTCTGCCCCATTAGTCCCCTACCGTCGTGGGGGCCCCACTGCGTCAGAGATGCGCTTTCCGATCTCGTGCCTTTCGGCGGTGCCGTCGGCTTCGAGTTGTGCTTCCCGACTTCCGGACACTATTGGCAGAACCTTTCAGCGAATTGATCCTCATCAAGACTGCGAAGCCCGGCCGACGTAGGGTTTCGATCGCAGCGAGAGGAGGCCGGCGATGAAAGCTGTCATCCAAGCAGGTACCCGGCCCAAGCGGCTGATGCCCATCCGCGCCAAGCCTGTGCTTGAGCTCCTGCTGCGCTGGCTACGACGATACAACGTCGACGCCATGAACCGGGAAGCGGGCAAGAGCACGCGCGTCTTTGTGGCCCGCCACCATGACTTGGCGGCTCACCTCGGCTACGTGCCCGTCGCCGTGGACATGCCCCGCCGCCGTGCACCGCGCGGAACCGGCGGGCCGCCTCGGGAGGTTACGCGGTGACGGCCCGAACGGCGCGGCAATCGCTCGTGCATGTCGCGTCCTGGGTCGGCGGAGCCGGTCTCCTGTCGCTCGTTGCCCTCGCGCTCCTGATCTTGAGGAACCCATCCATCCCCGTAATGCTCATCGGCTTGGCCGTCGTGGCGACGATCGGCCTGCTGCTGCTGCGAAACCCGCTTGCCGCGCTCCTGCTGGCCGCGTTCGTGCTGCTGCTGCCGCCAGGGGACCTTCGGGTGGAGGGGATCTACATGCTCGCCAGCAACGGCACGGTCGCGGCAGCTCTTGGGATCTGGCTCGTCCGGGCGCTGAGCGGGAGCGAGACGGTCAAATGGAACCCCACTTGCCTTCTCCTCGCGCTGTACATCGCATGGGGGCTCGTGACGCTGCTCTGGGCGCCGGATCTCGTCGAAGGTCGCCGCAAGCTGATCGCCTGGACGTTCAGCTTTATCCTGCTGTTTTTGATCTGCAACGAGGTGAGATCGCTGCCGGCAGTAGACCACTTCATGCGGATGCTGAGCTTGATGGGCTGGCTCATGATCCTTTGCGGGGTTTATACGGCCCTGTTCACCGATTTCGTGTTTGGAACCAGGCTGAAAAGTTTCAACATGAATGAGAATACCTTGGGCGTCATGCTGATCATGGCACTTCCCGGGGTCATCTGGCCGGTGATGCGAAGTGACGGGCCTCGCCGGAGGTCCATGCTCATCCTGGCAATAACCTACATGCTTTGCGCCGTGGCGTTGATCGCACTCAGCGGATCGCGAGGAGGCGCGATTTCGGTCGGCCTCCTGTTGCTGATGCTGCTGTTCTTCAAACCCGCGCGGAAATGGGCCGTCGGCGGCGTCGCGCTCATTCTCTGCCTGTTCCTCTTCGCCCCGTTCCTCTTCGACACCCTCATTCAAAGGGCTGTCGAAGGAGAGGGCGGCGAGCTCGGCGGACGGTCTGTCTTGTGGGAAGCAAGCCTTCTGTTCATGCGCGACCATCTGCTGATGGGAGCCGGGATCGGCAACGGCCCCTTCAGGCTGCACCCCTACATCGCGTCGCTGACCAGCGAGGTCAACCACCGCACGGATCTGCCCAGCCACCAGCCGTTTCTCGAGGTCGGTGTGGACACGGGTCTGGTCGGGCTGATTATCTACGTCTGCGTGATCGGATCCGCGATACGGAGTTTCGTGCGCTCCCGCTCCTGCTGGTTGCTCTCTCCATCCTGTCCGGACGGATACTACTTGACCGTGATCGGAGCCACGGCGGCGTACGGGTCCACATGGCTCAAGGCGGGAGGGTTGGAAAACCACGCCAGCCTCATCGTGATGCTCGCCCTGCTCCTGATCCCGTCCTTAGTGCAGGAGGCCGACGATCGAAGCGCACAGGAAGGCGGCCCCTGGCTGTCGAAGCGTCGTCATGACCGCGGCTAGCGAGGGGGCGATGAACGCGCACGCAGCCGCCCCGCCGCGTGACGAGGCCAGCGGGCGGTTCGTCGTCAACATCGGCAGCAGCCTCGTTTACGTCGTGCTGAACACCGGCATCATGTTCTGGTACATCCCTTTCCTGCTGAAGCATCTCGGGGTTGCAGCCTACGGGATGGTTCCCCTGTCGTCCTCCTTGGTCATGTTCGCGATGATCGTATGCGAGGGGGTGAACGGTGCGATCTACCGCAACCTGGCGATCGATCTGAACCGCGGAAATCTGCCCGCCGCGCAAAGGACGTTCAACAGTGCCGTGATGCTGACGATCGCGGTCAGTTGCTTCCTGCTGGTTCCGATGGTCCCGGCGGTTTGGCTCTTTCCCCAACTCTTCGAGGTGCCGCCGGACCTCGAGGGCGCGGCGCGGTTCTTGCTCGCGGGCTCCTTCTTCACCGCCCTGACATTCCTCGTCGGAAGCCCTTTCGACGCATCGAGCCTGATCACTCACCGGTTCGACGTCCGCAACGCCATTCGGTCCGCGGTTGCCTTGAGCAGGGTCGGGGTCGTGGCCCTGTGCTTCCTTGTCTGGCCGGCGAGCCTCCTGCATGTCGGCCTCGGCCTGATCGCCTCCGCCCTCCTCGGCCTGGGTAGTTGCGTGATCGCGTGGCGACGGCTGACCCCGCAGTTGCACCTGCATCTCGCAGATGTGAATCCCCACCACTTCCGGCCGCTGTTGAATTTCGGCGCCTGGTCGGCGGTGAACACGGCCGGAATGCTGCTGCTCATGCAGGTCGACCTCCTCATCGTGAACGCATTGTTCGGTTCAACCATGACCGGTCGTTACGGCGCATTGCTTGCTTTCGCGGTGCTCATGCACACGCTGGCCGAGGTGGTCATACCGATTTTCAGCCCGATGATCATGGCCCGCTACGCCATCGGCGATGTCACGGGTGTGCGCAGACTGCTGGAATCCGCCGTCGGCTTTCTCGCCTTCGGGCTGGCCCTGCCGGTCGGGCTCCTCTGCGGACTCGGCCGTCCACTCCTGTCCTTGTGGCTCGGGCCGGATTTCGCCGAACTCGACACGCTCCTGGCAGTCCTCGTGGCTCATCTGGCGGTGAATCTGGCGGGCCGGCCAATCGGTTACCTCCTCACCGCGCACAACAAGGTGAAGCAGCAGGGTTTGGTGACGCTGGTGCTCGGCGTCGTGAACATTGGGCTGGCAGTCGCGCTCGCCCTCTGGGCCAACTGGGGCGTGCTCGGCATCGCGGCGGCGGCCGCGATCGTTTGGACCTTGAAGAACACGCTCATCCTTCCGGTATACGCCGCACGCGTGCTCGGCTTGGACTGGTGGGCGTTCCTGCCCCGGCTCGCGGGAGGAGCTGCGGCGGTGCTTGGGATAGCGCTGGCTGGCAGGGCACTTGCCGCCGAATGGCCACCGCTCGATTGGATCAGTCTCGCGGCAATGGCCGGCGCGATATCGGCACTATACTTAATCATACTCATAGGTTTCATCATCCGCCCCGACGATCGCAAGCTGATCTCGCGGCTCATACTTCGGAGGGCACATGATTAACTGGCGCCGCCCCATGCTGAAGTTCTACGACGAGCGCGTCATGAACCGCCCGATCCCGCGATGCCGCACCTTGATCTCGGACTTTTATGCCCTGCCCCGCGAAGCGCGGCGAAACCTGCGGGATCAGCGTCTGACGCAGTTGCTCAGGCACGCAGCGCGACACGTGCCGCACTACCGAAAGTTGCTGGTCGATCGGGAGATCGCGCGTGGTGACGTCATTGATATCGCCAGCTTCGGGAAGGTGCCACCGCTAACGAGGAGCTTCCTGCAGAACTCCCCTGAGAGTTTGAAGAGCGACGACTTGAGCTCGAGACATTCGTACAAGAACAGTTCCGGGGGAAGTTCGGGAGAGCCCGTCGCCGTGATCCAGGACCAGGATTACAACGCGATGGGTATCGCCATGACCGAGACGTATCACGGCTGGGTCGGAAGGGACGACGGCGAGTCTCTGGTCAAGCTTTGGGGGTCCGATCGGGACGTGGTGTCCGGCACTCTCGGGTGGCGCAACAAGCTCAGCGGCTTCGTTCGCAATCAGAAATGGGCGAACTCGTTCAAGATGAGCGAGACGGCGATGTTGCGCTATCTGGATTGGATTCGGCAATACCGTCCCGTTCTCATCGAGGCCTACGCGGACAGCGCCTTCGAACTTGCTCGCTTCGCAAATGCCCGCGAGACCAGGGTCTCCGGCGTGAGACACGTCATTACCAGCGCGGGCACGCTGCACCCGTTCATGAGGGAGGAGATTTCGCGCGCGTTCGGCTGTCCGACGCTCAATAGATACGGGTGTCGCGAAGTTGGCGACATTGCCGGTGAGCGGACAGAGAACGGTGGCCTGGAGGTGTTTGACTACTGCAACCTCGTCGAGGTCGTGAAGCCTGACGGTCAGCCCTGCCAGGAAGGGGAAGAGGGCGAGATCCTCGTCACCAATCTCACGAATTTCGCGATGCCGCTCATCAGGTACAGACTCGGGGATCGCGCCGTGGTCGGCAAATTCTGCGACGGTCCCTTGCCGTTCGTCGAACGATTGCAGACGGTGTCGGGACGCCAGACGGACGCGTTTATCTTGAGGGATGGAACGGCCGTATCGGGAATCTTCTTCGTTTATTTTCTCACAGTCTTTCACGAGGCCGGTTGGCTTCTCAAGACGCAGATCGTCCAGCGCGACTACGACGACGTCGTCGTCAAGATGGTCGTGAAGACGGCTCCGGCGCAATCCGCTTTGGACGAGATCGCCACCTCGCTTCGGATTTTGCTGGGCCAATCGTGCAACATCAGTTTCGAGACGCTGCCGGAAATTCCCCCTCTGAAATCCGGAAAGCACAGCTACGTCGTTTCACTCGTAAAGCGACCATAGAAGGTGATCGCCCGGACAACCCAGATCATGCAGATCTGTATCTGGAGCCATTGAAAATGGCTGTCTTCGCGCGGTTCTCTTGATCCTGGTCGCGATTGGGGATCGGCCAGCTGGACACCGGTAAGAACCGACCGCTGTTTCACTCGCCCGGCCGCGGACTGGGCAGGCGGGCTCATGGAACAGCGGTCGGTTTTTGGGATGCCACAGCACAGTAACGCCCTGACGCACTTACGCGACAGCGCCCTGTAAACGGGACTGCGCTCGCCGATGCTGAGCTGGACCTGCCGCATAATGGCGGCACCAGGCTTCCAGCATCAGCAGGCGCCACAGCAGCAGGCCAAAATCCCGGCTCCGCCCCGAGCTGTGCAGATCAAGTATCCGCTCCACCCCATTCAGGTTCCAGAACCCCCGCTCTCTGCTGTCGCGGTCGAGAAGCCTTTCCCTGACCATGGCGCGGCCGGCCGGCTCGCGAAACCAATCGCCCAGAGGAACCCCGAAGCCTCGCTTCGGGCTTTGGCCAGTAACCTCCGGGAGAAATCGAGCGGCGAGAGCCCTTAGAGGCAGTTTCCCCCGGGAGTGATCCAGCAGGCATGCACGGGGCAGGCGCGCGGCCCACTCGACGATGCGGACATCGAGCAGCGGCGACCGAACTTCGATCGAATGGGCCATCGACGCCCGATCGACCTTCACCAACACATCGTCGGGGAGATAGAGGCTATAGTCGAGCTTCTGCTGGCGCGCCGTCAGCGGAGCGCCGCGGCTCATCCGCCATCTCTCCCATACCGGGCTGCTGGCGTTCCGCAAAAACGGCCGCAGATCCGGGTGAATGCAATCGTCCATCACCGGATCATCAGGCAGCTCGTCGAAAACCGCCGCCGCTCCCCAATCCGGCAAGCTGAGCTTGGAAAGCTGGTAGCGGGCGAGCGACGCCTGCGGCAAAAGCCGGCTCGCCGCACCCAGCGCGAGGCCGAAACGGCCGGCTGCCCGGATCAAACCTTCCCGGCGGGCGCTCTCGACATAGCGGCGATAGCCGCCGAACGCCTCGTCGCCGCCGTCTCCGGAGAGAAACACCGTCGCATGGCTCGCCGCCGCCTCGCAGAGCGTGAAGCTCGGCAAGGCGGACGGGTCGCCGAAGGGTTCGTCGAAGAGCCAAGCCAGCCGGTCGATATCGCTGAGCCCGCCGGCGCGTTGCGGGATCACGCGATGCTCAAGCCCGGCATGGGCCGCGGTTGTGCGGGCGAGCGCGCTTTCGTCCCAGTGCTCTTCCGCAAAGCCGACCGTCAGCGCGAGCGGGGCTTGTCCCGTCTTCGCCGCCATGGCTGCGACCAGGCCGCTATCGATTCCGCCCGACAGGAAAACACCGACGGGAACGTCGCTCCGGAGTCGAATGCGGACCGCGTCGAAGAGCAAACTCTCGAGCTCATCCAGTTCGGCGGGGCTGGCGCTTCGCCGAACCGGATCGTCGTTGAGGGTCAGGTCCCAATAGGGTGCCGGCGATGCCGCATGGGGCCGGTCGAGCGAGCCTGCGAGGACATGGCCCGGCGGCAGCTTCCGATATCCCTCGAAAATGCAGGTTTCGCCCGGCAGGTAGCCGAGCGCGAGGTACTGCGCCACGGCGGAACGGTCGATTTCACGAGGGGCATCAGGGCAAGCCAGCAAGCCCTTCAGTTCCGAGGCGAACCGCAGATGTCCCTCCTGCTCCATGTAGTAGAGGGGTTTTACGCCCAGCCGGTCACGGGCAAGCATGAAGCTCCGCCGCTTCGTGTCGACGAAGGCCAGTGCGAACATGCCGTTCAGAAGCGGCAACGCGCCCGCCCCGAGGCGCATGAGCAGCCGCAGCAGCACCTCCGTGTCGGATCCGCTCTGGAACGCCTCGCCTGCTCGCTCGAGCTCGCGGCGCAGCTCAAGATAATTGTAGATCTCGCCGTTGAACGCCAGCCAGCAGCTCCCGTCAGGGCTTCGCATCGGCTGATGCCCAAGGGGGCTGAGATCCAGGATGCTGAGGCGGCGGAAGCCGAGGCTCCAGCCGTCTCCCCCCTCGATTCCAAGGTCGTCGGGACCGCGATGTTGCAGGGGCACAGTCATTGCGGCGGTCAGCTCGGGGCCTGCCGCTTGTGCCGGTCCGAACCAGCCGCAAATGCCGCACATCGTTTCTGTTTCGCCTTGCTCGCCTGCACGCCGCCGGGATGGAAGCGCATCGACGCCAGCCATGGACCCGAGCGGGTCAGGCCTGTCTGGCGTCAACCGAGTAGGCGCTATCGGCAGCAAACTGAATATGACGCGCGTCAACTCGGCTCGGAGGTCATTCGTTTATCAACTGACCCGCGCAGATAGCCGCCTCGCAATCACGGAGCCGAGTGCTCCGATGCAGAGGACAGCGGGAGCGCATGAAGATGCAGGCTTAGGCCAGAGGGCGACTTCCCGCATGGCGCCGGGGGAAGCGGGCCCGGGTCCGGGACGTGGTCGGGAGACGTGCTCGATGCAACCTTCGCTCAAGGGGCAGAGCCTGCGGTGGTGCTTTTTCTCGCCTGGCCGCCGTTCGATCGACGTGCTCGGTGGCGATTCACGGACCTCTGGTGGGGCCGAGGCCCAGGTGGCCCATCTCGCAGCTGCGATGGCAGAGCTCGGCCATAAGGTGAGCCTGATCTACGGTGACGGAAGCCAACGTTGTCCGCCAACGGAACTTGCCTCCGTCACCTGCATCGACGCCGCGCCACGCTGGCTGAAACCTTCGAGCATCGCAGCGTTCTGGCGCGTGCTGAGGGACGCTTCGCCAGATGTGATCTATGCGCGGCTGCCGAGCGACTTTCTGGCGCTGCAAGGGCTGCTTGGCCGTTTCGACGGGCGAGCGCGCTTCATTTACGCGCTGGCTCACGACGACCACTGCCGACCTTGGCAGGCCTATTCCTACAGGCGTTGGCTGCACGCTCCGCTTTACGCCCTAGGCCTTCACAGTGCTGAGGCGATCCTGGCGCAGCATGAGGGGCAGCGAGCTCGACTTGCCCACGGTTTGCAGGGCCGGACGATTTGCGTACCGAATCTGGTGCGGTCCTTCGCCTCTGTCCCGAGAGATTTCGAGGGCACGTCGATCGACGCCATTTGGGTCGCTCAGATTCGCCCGGAGAAACGTCTCGAGAGATTCCTCGACCTTGCGGCTTCGACGCCGGATCTCTCATGCAGCGTCGTCGGCGGGTTCGATCCGACGTTGCCCGCAGCCTCCCGTGTCGAGCTCGAGCAACGGATTCAGTCGTTGAGCAACGTCACCTATTGGGGGCCGCAGCCGGCGGATGTCGTGATGTCGCTGCTCGCTCGCAGCAAGGTCCTCGTGAACACCTCGAGCGGAGAAGGCTTTCCGAATTCGATGCTGGAGGCGTGGAGTCTGGGAGTGCCAGTCGTTTCGCTTGCAGTGGATCCTGGCGGCATCATTGAGCAGCAAGATATCGGCCTTCTCAGCGGAGGCGATGTCGAACTGCGCAACGACGTGCGGTTGCTGACGCGGCGCGGGTCGCTGAATGATCGGATAGGCGTCCGCGCATTGGCCTATGTAAGGGGCCGGCACAGCCTCGAAGCTGTCTGCGCCGCTCTCTCGCCGGCGATCTTCGGGTCTCCCGTCACAGCCGGCGCCCATCGCGCTGAACATTCCAGAGAAGCCCTGTCATGATGCTGGGAAGCTTTCTCAGCGCGGCAGGCCGTCCCGGCACCGCTGCTGACGCACGCCCCGGTGCCCCGAGGGCGGTCGCAGTCCTCATCGGGCAGCTTTCGCAAGGCGGCAGCGAAAGGCAGCTCTACATGTTCCTTGTCCACTGCGACCGCACGCGCTGGACGCCGACCGTCTACGTCTCCGGACAACTGGGTTTCTGGGAAGGTCCCATCCGGGCACTGGGCATTCCCGTCGTACTGCTCGTCGGGGGGCGAATAGCCAAAATGACGCAATTGCGCGCCGCCTGCGTGGCGCAGCGCGTGACCTGCTTTTTCTCCTGGTCGTCGTACACCAACCCCTTCGGTCTCGCCCTCGCTGGGACGGGCATTCAGCGCGTCGGATCCTTCCGCAATGCGCTATTCGCCGATCTGCCGACGCGTCTCCGATCGGTCTGGGCTTGGGCCAGCCTCGCTGGCGTCTCCACGGCCATATGCAATTCGCGTGACACCTTCGAGCAGCTTTCGAGCCACAGAACCGTGTGTCCCAAAGCAGCTTACGTGCCGAACGGGGTCGAGACCCCAAGCCCGAGCGAGGTTGCTGCGTTGCGCGCGCAATGGCGGGGCCGGCTTGGCCTTCAAGAGGACACCGTCCTCATCGTTGGGGTCGGTCGGCTCGCGAGCCAGAAGCGCTTCGACCGCTTTCTCGACATCATCGACAAAGTCAAAACGGATGGTCCGGTGCAGGCTGTCATCGCCGGCGAGAATCTCGGCTGCCGTGGCGATCTCGAACGCCAGATCGAAGCTCTGGGCCTTCAGAACATCGTACGCCTCGTCGGCGCGGTGCCGGATGCCCGCGAACTGATCTGCGCCGCCGACATCTTTCTTCTCACGTCCGATTACGAGGGCACGCCGAATGTCGTCCTGGAGGCGATGGCAGCCGGAAAGCCCTGCGTGGCGACCCGCGTCAACGGAGTCGGCGAGTTGATCGAGGATGGCGCAACCGGGTTCACAGCGACACAGGATACGACGGAGCTGGCGCAGCACGTTTCCCGTCTTATCGCTGATCCGGAGCTGCGCCGACGCGTGGGTCAGGCAGCCTGCGCAGCCGTCGAGAAGGCGCGAAGTCCAGTCGAAATCGCACGCGAGCTTTGGTCATTCTGTGAGCAACCCACCTGAGACCTTGAAGCCAATGCATGTCGCCTTCTTTGTCGACCAAGTATTCTGGTGCGAGGGGCCTGTCCTCTCGACCGAGGAGTCGTTCATCCTCTTCCCGGCTAGCTTCGCTGGCTTCGTCGACCAGATCACTTTCATTGGACGCGAGGCGCCGACCCCTGGGCGCGCGCCCTATGTCCTGGACGGCTCCACCTTCTCTCTATGCGCGCTGCCGTTCTATCCCAGCCTGTACCGGCTCTGGCGGGCCGACCCCCGCATGTATCGTCGGATTCGCGAATCCGTGCGCGAGCAGTCCAAGAACTGGGATGTGCTCGTCATCTGCGGGCCCCACCCTATCGGCCAGTTCGTCGCCCGGATGTGCATCGCTCAAGACATCCCGGTTGTCCTGATGGTGCGCCAGAACCTCATCGAGCAAATGAGCGCCCACCGCGGGTTGGAGCGTCACGCCGCGATGCTCGCCGCCCACCTTCTCGAATGGGATTTCAAGCGGTTGGCCCGCGACCGGACGGTCTTTGCGGTCGGCGAGGAAATGACGAAGGTCTACAGCCGCTTCTGCAACCGCGCGCACAATCACTTTCCCTGCCTCGTCGACCGTGCGCAGTTCGAGATGTTCTCGCAGATGTCCGCGGGATCCGATCCCAGGCGCCTCATCAAGGTCTGCCGGTTGGCTCCGGAGAAGGGACATCGGTTCCTGTTCGAGGCCATGGCGCAGCTCAACCAGCGCGGCCTGCACTGTCATGTCGATCTCGTCGGCACAGGTGCGATGGATCAGGAGCTCCGGGAATTGGCTTCAAAACTCGGCGTTGCATCGCAGGTGACGTTTCACGGCTATGTTCCTTACGGTCGGCCGCTCTTCGACCTCTACGAGAAGGCGGGAGCCATGGTCCTGTCCTCCACAACCGAGGGCTTCCCACAGGTCATCAACGAGGCCTTGTCCATCGGCCTTCCAACGGTCGCGACGACAGTTGGGGGAATTCCCTCGTTTCTCACGGACGGAGAAACCGCTCTGCTGGTGCCTCCGCGGGACGTCTCTTCGTTGGCCGGGGCGATCGAGAAGATGGTGCGCGCGCCAGACCTTCGCGAGCGCCTGCGACGAAACGGACGGGCGCTGATGCAGGATAACATTCTTGAAGTGAATCGGGCCCGTGTTCTCGGGGGTGTTCATGACGAGATCGCTCGCCGCCGAGCATAACTATCGCTGCGCAATCGGTGACCACCCGAACACAGCTCCACCGTGTCGCCCGACGGTCAGCGTTATCGTGCCCGTCTACAACGAGATCGATTGCCTTGACCGGCTCGTGACGGATTTGCTCGCCCAGGATTACGAGCGGATTGTCGAATTCTGGTTCGCGGATGGTTGCTCGCAGGACGGGACCTACGAGACGCTGCTACGGCTCAGCGACGTGGATGACAGGGTCCGTGTGATCCGGAACCCGAAACGCGGACCGGCCGCCGGCATAAACCTGGCCCTCGAGCTGGCGACGGGAGACATCGTAAACCGGCTCGATGCGCATGCGCGCTATGACCCCGATGTCGTGACAAACAGCGTCGAGGCGTTGCTGGCAACGGGCGCCGGAGGCGTGGGCGCCATCGCACGCCCCTCTGCAGGCAGGACACTGATCGGCCGCGCCATCGTCGCCGCGCATAAGAGCCCGTTCGGAGTAGGCGTCGCGAAATTCCGCCGGGACGGCGCGGAAGGCTGGGCCGACGCGATTTGGAACGGCTGCTATTGGAAGCACATCGTGGATCGCGTGGGGCTGCTGCGGGAAGATCTGCATCGCGCCGAGGATAACGACTTCAACGCGCGCATTCAGGGTTTGGGGTATGGCCTCTACCTGTCGCCGGAAATACGGGCCTGGTACCTGCCGCGGCAAACTCTGGGGTCGCTCTGGAGGCAGTATTTCGCCAACGGCATCGGGGTGGTCAGAGCTGCCCGGGAGAGGCCAGATGCCGTTAGCTGGCGGCATTTCGCTCCGCTGGCGCTGGTCCTCACATTGAGCTGTGAAGCTATGATCACGATTGCGTGGTCGGAGGGGCTTCTTGGTCTGATTGCTTTGCTGGCTTACCTGGGCATTCTGGCTTTCGCCACCCTTCTCGCGGCGGCACGAGAACGCGGCGCGCATCTGCTCCTCCTCCCTGTAGCGCTGGCTACGCTTCACTTCAGTTATGGGTTTGGGTCCCTCTGGGCCCTTGTGGCGGGCCCCTTGGCCGCGCTCTTTAGGCGATCTCGCCCCGTTTAACACTGTGTTAAGATCTCACATGCATGATTCGCGATAGCGATTGGGCAGCGATCCCTTCATCGTCGCGCACTGACGAACTACGACGTTCGCCTTAGACCGAGGGCTTACGCCTCGACCGTAAGGTCTAATCCTTCTGCGTGATTGGCAGGGTTGAGAGAACGAATACCTTGGTTGCGATCAAGGGATCGCACCATGCTTCAGATCGCTACAGATTCTCATTCGCTGCTGGAGGAACGCTCGCCAAGCGCGAGGGATATCCGCCACAGAGTACTTGCTCGCAACGCCGTCCTTTTCTGGCAGGACGAACGACAGCCGCAAGCCATCGAGATTGTCGAGGGCACCGTTCGGGCGGCGCGTCTCTGGAGCGATGGCTCGCGCCAGATCCTGGCATTCTTTTGGCCTGGCGACATTATCCAGGCTGCGGCTCTGCAACGCTATACTGCGGAGGCCGTCACGCGCTGCGTGCTGAGGCCGCGCAGTCATGAGGACGTCGGCACGTTCGAGTCGTCCGGCACGGACCAGGCGCTTCAGGCGTCCATCTGCCTCCTGGCAGCCACAGGCAAGAAGAGCGCCACGAGCCGAATGGCGTGGTTTCTGCTTCAGATCTACGAACACCTCCCGCAGGATCCGAGGCGCGCGCAGGCGCTCCGTTTCACAATCCCCCGCAATGACGTCGCTGATTATCTCGGGATGTCGATGGAAACCGCGTGCCGTACATTGGCGGCATTCCGGGCGCGCGGTTTGATCGACCTCCCGACCCGGAAAACCATTTGCTACCGAGACATGGCGCAGCTCGCTCGGGTCGCTCAGTCACCCAAATGGGAAGATGCCGAAGCCTGAAGGCAATGGCCGTCCGCTTGCGACAGTTCCCAGAATTTGTGGTATATGAGTGTCTTAATAGGTCGAGGGGTATGTGCTGATCCGACGGCGCGGCAGACGCCAGAGAGCCAGGCACGACAATGTGGCGTATCCTGTTAGCCGACGACCATGGGATTTATCGCAAGGGCCTTCACCTGGTCCTTCAGCGCGCATTCCCCGATGCGGATCTCCTGACAGCGGACTCGCTTCCCACAATCCTGTCCACAGTCGAGAAAAATCCAGATCTCGATCTTCTTATCATTGACCTGCATATGCCGCGCCGCATTCCGATCGAGGGTCTCAGCGACCTGAGCGCGAACTGCCGGAACATCCATCTGGTCGCGCTGTCCGCGTCCGAAGCAGCTACTGACATTCTGGAATGCCTTGCTTGCGGATTTCACGGCTATATTTCGAAACTTCAGACTGACGAGGAAATCGTTGCCGGCATAGAGGACGTTCTTGCCGGGAAAATCTATGTCACGCCGCGCCTGGCTCTCACGAAGGGACTCGCTTCCTGGCGCGAGATGGTAAAGGTAACCGAGTCCAGCCGCTCGCAACTCATCCGCCTGACGAACCGCCAACGGGATGTTCTTGCCCTACTGGCGCAGGGTAAGTCCAACAAGGAGATTGCACGCGAGCTCGCCATTGCGGAGGCGACTGTCAAGATTCATGCGGCGGCGGTCATCCGTGTGCTCGGAGCCACGAACAGGGCCTCCGCAGCGCTGTTTGCTCAACAATGGCTTGAAAGGAAGGAGTGAGGGCCGTGATCGGGAGCCTCCCATTCCGACGGAGCGCCGAGCCTACAAGTCCAGAGCTGTGGTGAGGACATACTCCAGGCCCTCCGGCGAGAGTCCCAGCGTCGAGGTTCCGCCGGTGATCGCCTTGCCGTCATCACACAAAATTGAAGTCCCGAACCCGCGTTTGCAGCTCCCCGTCGTTTGAGGCCCGTCCCGTTCAAGCCATTGCAGGCACAGGCTCGCGCGGGTGCTGTCGATGGGTTGAATGCTCCAACGGACCAGCACCTTCCCTGTCGGGCAGCTCAATGCTCCATGTTTGACTGCATTTGTCGTGAGTTCGTGAATGATGATCGAGAACGACTGCGCAAGCCCACTACGGAGCCCAACCGTCGGCCCGATCACGTCGAACTGATTGGAGCGGCAATACGGAGAAAGCTCAAGGCGGACGAGTTCCTCCAGCGAGCAATGATCCACGCCCTTTCGCGTGGATACATCAGCGTTTGCGATAGCGCGAAGGCGCCCTTCCAACGCATCACATAATTCCGTCACCGTAGTACTACTCTCGGCCGTCAACTTGATGACCGACAAAACTAGCGGCACGAAATTGTCAAGCCTATGCCGAAGCTCTTTGTTATCGAGACTAAGAAAATAGAATTTATCAAATATATCTTCTGCAGAACCTGGCATGCTAGGATTAATTAAATCTCCATTACAATTGGAGATTAGTTGATATAGAACATAAAAATAATTATATAACCCTCTTGATCGCATTAAACTTGTGTTGAAGCTCGATAGTTTCAAGCTATTCCTTGCAGGTATCTGCCTTTTTCTTATTACAAATTTCGACTTATCTCTATATGGACTGGAGCCCATGCGAGATCCTCGATTGATCGATACCGCCCACATCAATAATAGCTGATTTCCGTCAATAAAACAATTCTAGGGTGCAGTTAGGTTAACTCGCCGCTGCGCGGTTGGTTTCACTCGTGACGCGCCGACGCCGGTGGATCCCGGCCTTGGACCCTGGAGGATTTCCAATGGTGTCTCGCCGCAGTTTTCTCCTCAACGCTGGTAGCCTCGCGGCCGCAGGGTTTCATGGACTAGAGGCATTCGGCCAAGCTTCGGCAGTGAGCCATGAGGCTTCAAGTGCGTCTACCCCGAGCCAGGCGAACGGAACCGGCCGGACGTTCTACGTCGCACCCATGGGCGAGGACGGCGACTATCCGGAGCGGGGCACGGTCGAACGTCCGTTCGCCACGCTTCCTCACGCCTTCGCCCACGCCTACGGCGGCGATACGATCCTGCTGCGAGGGGGAGAATACGGCTTCGACGGTGCCGCCGAAGGATGGCTTCTCGCTGGTCACGACGGAGCACCGGGACGTCCGATCGTCATCGAGAACTATCCCGGCGAGTCTCCCGTGATCGACGGAGCCGCAATGAGGCCCCCGACACAACGGGGTCAGGCGTGGCCTTCGCGCACATCAGCCGGCGGGTTTGCGCTTGTTATCATGGATGCTTCCCACCTGACGCTGCGCGGGCTCACCGTTCGCCATGGCCCGATGGGCGGGTGCTTTGTCAACGGCATCCATCACGATTTATTGATTGAGCGCTGCGTCTTCCGCGACAATGGCTGGCTCAACGACGAGTATGGCACCGGCCTGGGAATCCTGGGACAAGGCAATCACAACATCGTGCGCAATTGCGACTCCTTTGGCAATCACGGCGGAGGACCGGGCGCAACTGGCGGAAATGCCGACGGGATCTCGGTTTCGCTCAGCGACAGCACCGGAACCGTCGTCACCGGCAACCGCGTTTGGCGCAACACGGACGACGGCTTCGACTTCTTCAACCCCTCCAGGGCCAAGGACAGCCTCAACGGTTCGCCATGCCTTATCGATCAGAACTGGGCCTTCGAGAACGGATACAACTCCGACGGCTCGGTCAACCGTAACGAGAGTGGCGACGGCTGCGGTTTCAAGCTGGGAGGGCGGCGCCCAGGCGCCACCGGCATCTATGGCGGCCATACAGTGACCCGGTGCCTTGCCTGGAGCAACAAGACAAACGGCTTTGATGACAACGGCTATAATGGCGGGTTGCAGCCGCTGGCCGTCTTCAACAATGTCTCTTTCAACAATGCGCGCGGTGGGGTGGGTTACGCCTTCATCATTCAGCATAATGCGAGCACGGTGCTTCAGAACAATATAGCCCTCACACAAAGCGGAAGGCACGACTTCGACATCTCGCTTCTGTCTCAGTCGCACAATGCGAGCAACGGCGCGGCCTTAAGGTCCCTCTCGCCAACGAATTTCGACGTGTCTTTGAACGACTTTCAGTCCATCGACGATACGATTGCGCGCGGTCCCCGCCAGGCGGACGGCTCCCTGCCAATCTCGGGCTTTTTGAGACTGGCGAAGGGGAGCAGGCTGATTGGCGCAGGAAGCCCACTCGGGCTGCCACCCAACATGCCTTCGAACGGGGACGTTGTCAGTCTCGGGGCCTTCGAGGCGCCATAGCAACGGCCCAGCGCTTCCTGCTCTGCGCGGCTCGCGCCGCGAAGGGCGAGAAGCACAGTAGGGATCAGGAAAGCCACGACGACTGGCTGCGCGCCTGGAAGGGGCTCGGCCTCGCGTTCGGCGACGTCAACCCGAGGACAAAGAACAACCTCGCCGAAGACTTCCGCGACATTCGAAATCTCGTTTGCCCGGGGGGACAACGAGCGACCCCCCTGCCCTGTTGACCTTCGATCACCCGCACGCGACGGCCGATGACACCCTGTCATCGCATGTCCTGTCCAGGTTGGTGGGTCGGGCCGGATCAATTTGCGAACGCCTATGCGATTGAAATACTGACCTAATTCTCAATTACTCATCCTTGGCTATCTGATCCCTGAGCGGCTTGATGATGGGCTGGAGCGCCTCCTGCATCTTGCTGACCAATCAGGACGTGCTGGCAGTCAAGGTTTTCCTCTTCTCGCCAAACCCGTTAGGCAGCAAAACAAGCCGAACGCCTTCGCCCTCCCGTATGCCGAGCGCGTGTTGCAGGTGAAAGCCGCCCGTCAACGGCCAAGCGCGACCGCTTCACACGACCGTCATCGCCACGCGCTGTGACTGTATTTCCGCTTCTCCTTTCATAAATCGCCCCGAAACGCCGGTATCTCAAAGTCGTTCGTATCGAGATAATGAGCAGGACACCGCTATCGGGGTTGCCCTGCATCGTTGCCTGTCGCTCCTATGCATGTACTCTTGGCACACTGAGGATCGTAACGATGACGATTGAACGAGCCGAAAGCCTCGACCGTCGCGATTTTATGATCGCGGCAACGGTCGGTGCGGCCGTGGCGCTGAAGGCGGAGCAGGCACAGGCGCAATCCGCCGCGGTAGCGCCGACGGCTTCTCCCAGCGCAGGATCGGGCACCGTCTATACGGGCGATATCATCGACGGCAAGCGCGTGATCAGCGCCCTCGATGTCGCGGACCTGGCGCCCGGCAAGCACAGCTTCTACTTCCAGGGCGTGCAGATGCCGACGGGCCAGCATTGGTACGTGTCGGTGATGGTGGCCAAGGGCGCCCCCCCCGGCAAGCGGCTCGGGCTGATCAGCGGCGTTCACGGCGATGAGATGAGCCCGATGCACACCGTCCAGTCCGTGATGAGGCAGCTCGAACCGGCCGGGATGTCCGGAACGGTGCTGGCCGTGTTCGACGTCTCGCGCCCGGCGATCGAAGGGATGGAGCGGCGCTGGCCGAGTTCCGGGCGCGGGATCGACCTCATCGATATCAACCGGCTGTTTCCCGGCAACGAAAACGCCCCCGATGCACCGAGCCGCCATGCGGGCCTGGTGTTCAATCGGTTGCTGCGCGCGAATCTCGATTACGGCATCGACTTCCATACCGCCGCCACGGGAATGGACATGACCGCGTTCCATCTCGCGCGCATGGATCTGCCCGAGGTCAAGGCTATGGCCGAGCTCTACCCGATCGAGCAGATTTTCGACAATCCCGCCTACCCCGGACTCCTGGCAAATGCGCTGATCGCGGCGGGCATTCCGGCCTTCACGCCCGAGATCGGCCGGCCGCGCGTGTTCGATCACGAGATGATCGCGCTCTTCGTCGAAGGGACGATGAACGTCCTCAAGCATCACGGCATCGTCGCCGGGGCCATCGGCAGGACGGGCCAGGATTCGAACGTCTTCGTCGCCGACGGCATGCTGCCGATCGTCACGAACAGAGGCGGTTTCGTCGAGCTTCTGGTCAAGCTCAACGAGACGGTCGAAGCCGGGCAGAAGGTCGCGGTCCAGCGCAACACCTTCGGGGAGGTGGTCGCGGAATATACGGCACCGCGCAGCGGCAAGGTCGGCGCCCGCAGGACCGACGCCACGGCCGAGGCCGGTACGCCGATCGTATTCATGCTGTTCGATAGTGCTCAAGCGGTCGGCGGCGACGTGGTCGTCGAATGAATCGCCACATGCCAGGTCGACGAGCAGGAGGAAGCCAATGCTGAGACTGGGCGAGAAATACGGCCATCTGGCGCGTCGTGCCGGCTGCGGCTGCTGCAATCCCGACCTTCACAAGGCCTCCCGCCGCCTCGCGGCGTTCTCGCGGCGTGGCCTGCTCGGCGGCGCGGCCGCCGCCACGGTCGCCGGCTTGCTGCCCCGCTCCGCCGGGGCGCAGACCTCCGCGCCGCCCAGCCGGATTCTGTTCCGCGAAGCCCGGCTCTTCGACAGCGTCTCGGGCCAGGTGAAAGAGCGCGCGCAGCTCCTGGTCGAGAACAACCGGATCGCGTCCGTCGATTTCAGCAATGCTCCGCCCCCCGGCGACGCCACCGTCATCGCCTGCCGCAACGGGGTTCTCCTTCCCGGCCTCATCGACGCACACTGGCATGCGATCTTCGCCGCCGTGCCGCTGAACATCCTGCTCAACGGCGATCCGGGCATCATCTTCGCCGCCTCGACCGCCGAGGCCAACCGCACCTTGCTGCGCGGCTTCACCACGATCCGCGACCTGGGCGGCCCGGTCTTCTCCTTCAAGCAGGCGATCGACAGCGGCGTCATTCCCGGCCCGCGCATCTTCCCCTCCGGGGCGCTGATCACCACCTCCGGCGGCCATGGCGACCTGCGCTTGCCGAGCGAGATCCCGCGTGACGGCGGCCGGCTGAGCAAGGGCGAGCTGATAGGCGGGGCCGCGATCGTCGACAGTCTCGGCGATCTCAAGATGCGGGTGCGCGAGCAGCTTCTCCAGGGCGCCTCGCAGATCAAGCTCATGGGCGGCGGCGGCGTCTCCTCGCCGCGCAGCCCGCTGGACATCCTGACCTTCAGCGAGGACGAGCTTCGCACGGCCGTCGCCGTGGCGCAGGACTGGAACACCTATGTGACTGTGCATGCCTACACCTCCCGCGCCATCCAGCGCTCGCTGGCGGCCGGCGTGACCTCGATCGAGCATGCGCATCTCATGGACGAGGGCACGGCGAGGATGATCGCGGAGAAGGGCGCGTGGCTGAGCACGCAGCCCTTCCTCAGCATGGAAGACGCGGACTCGCAGAGCGGGCCGGGCGTCGAGCGCGCCCAGCAGATCTTTGTGGGAACGCCCAAGATCTACAAATTCGCTCGTAGCCTCGGCATCAAGACCGCCTGGGGCTCCGATGTCCTGTTCTCGCCGGCCCTGACCCAGCGCCAGAACATCATGCTCACCCATCTGAGCAACTGGTACACCAACGCAGAAGCCCTGCAGATGGCGACCTCGGGAAACGCTGCGCTGCTGCAGCTCTCCGGCCCCCGCAATCCTTACCCGGCGCCGATCGGCGTCCTCGCGGAGGGCGCCCTCGCCGACATCCTCGTCGTCAACGGCAACCCGCTCGACGACTTCAAGCTGCTCGAAGACCCGCACCGGAATTTCACCGTGATCATGAAGGACGGCCGGCTCCACAAGAACCTGTTGTGACGCAATCGAGTCGGCTCCGGAGCATGCGCTGTCGTGGTTTTCTCACAGGGTAGAGCCAAGACGCGCGAGCGCCATGGCGGGTTCAAACCACGCCGCTTCGAAAGGCAATGGAGGATGGGGCCGCGTGAATGAGCATGGAGCATGTTCAAGGCCCGGTTCGCACCGCCATCTTCGGCAAGCGCTCCACCAGAGCCATGGCGGCCTGATGTTCAACCCGTCGGCCCCGGGCACGGTGAAACGGAGAGCCGGGAGCGAGCCCGAGTGTCCGACACGGTACGAAACGCGAAGCAAATGACGAGAGAATCCGAAACAGTCATCCTGCTTCATGGTCTCGCACGAAGCAGATCGTCACTTCTGCTCATCGAAAAGCTGCTTTCGTCCGTTGGCTACAACGTCATCAACGAAACCTACGATTCAACGGACCACGCGATAGAAGGCCTGCTGAGCCACGTCGAGAACGCCGCCCGAAGCTGCAACGGGGAGCGGATGCATTTCGTAACCCATTCGATGGGAGGCATCCTCCTGCGTGCCTGGCTACGGCAGAACCGTCCGCGCGAGCTCGGGCGCGTCGTGATGCTGGCCCCGCCCAATCACGGCTCGGAACTGGTGGATGGGCTCGGTCGCCTGCCGGCTTTCGAGCTGATCAACGGACCCGCCGGCCGACAACTCGGAACGGACCCGGACAGCCTGCCCAACTCCCTGCCCAAGGCAGATTACGAGCTGGGCATCATTGCCGGAACACTCTCGCTCAACCCGCTCCTGTCGCATTTCTTCGCCGGCCCGAACGACGGCAAGGTCTCCGTGGAGAGCACGAAGCTCGATGGCATGACCGATCACATCGTCTTGCCGGTGACCCACACCTTCATGATGAACAATCCGCTGGTCGTCGCCCAGGCCGTGACCTTCATCAGGACCGGGCGCTTCAACCACGATCTGACGATGTCGGAGCTCGCCCAAAACGTCGCAGCCTATCTTCAGGGCGAGAAAAGCGGCTTCTGAAGCCTTCGTTCGGCGCGCTCGGGCGCGACACTCTTGCCGCCCCGGCGGTCAGCCCCCGCGATTGTCGTAGGGGCCCTCCTCTCCGTCCCCATCGTCGGTCCTGCGCTGAGCTTTTTCCAAGAGATGCCGCTTCAACGAAACCAGGCTCTCCTGCGACCAGTTCCGGATATCGGCAACCGCGACCCAGGCATCGACATAGTGCTGAGGAGCATAGACGTGTCCGTAGCCCATCGGCGTCCGCGTCGCGAAAGCCATGTCGAGCGCGAGCTGCAGACCCGTCACGATCGGATACCAGCGGAACTCCGGGGAAACATCCGGGCCGCGCACCGGCTCGAGCCAGGCGGGCCGCCGGAAGAAGGCGTTCCTGTCGAAGAAGGTGACCGCGTCGCTGGCATATTGGAGATAGACGATGCGCAGGACGCCCCAAGGCGTCTCGGGGGTCACGCGCGGACCCTCCTGGTTCATGAAGCGGACGAAGCGACCGTCACGATATTCAGGAAGCCAGGCGGGGGAGCCGGGATTGCGCCGATCCGTGATGCTGCGCCAGAAGCGGCTGCCGAAGGGAGGGCCGCTCCACAAGGCGCCGTCGACCGGGTCGCCGATCATGTCGAGCAGCTCGACCGAACGCTCCGAATTCATCGAGCCAAGGCTCAGCCCGTGCAGATAGAGCCGTGGCCTGCGGTCCTTGGGCAAGCCCGTCCAATAGCCGTACACCTCGGCGAACAATGCCTGCGCCGCCTCCGAGCCATATTCGGGCTGGGCCAGCAGCGACAGCGGGCTCGACAAATAGGAGTACTGCAGTGCCACGCTGGCGACGTTGCCGTCGCCGAGATATTCGATCGGGGCGATGGCGGAGGGGTCGACCCAGCCGGTGCCGGTCGGCGTGATCACGACGAGGATCGCGCGCTCGAAGGCGCCGGCGCGCTTTAGCTCCTCCAACGCCAACCGTGCCCGCGCCTGCGCAGATCCGGCGGCCCGCAGCCCGACATAGAGCCTGATGGGCTGCGAGGCGGGCCTCCCTGTCATCGCCGCAATCTCGGCCGTGCTTGGCCGCGAGGCTACGAATTCCCGGCCCGCACGCCCCAATTCCTGCCATTTCACAAGCGAGGCGGCACTTCCCGACTGGAGCGGGTCGATCGGTTGCGGGCTGGTCGGCTCGATCAGGGCGTCGCGCTCGCGGAAGGAGGAATCGAGCATGCGAAAGCTGATGCGGACCAGGAAACCATTCGCCAGCGTCCACAGCAGCAGCGTCGTGATCGTGAGGCCAGCGGCGAAGGCGACGCGCCGCGGCATGAAGCGCAGCGGTCGCCGCGCCAGGAACAGGGCGACAAGCCTGAACAGCCGCCCAAGAGCCAGCAGCACGGCGAAGGTCGCGAGCGCGATCAGGCTGACCTGAAGCGGATGGGCGCTGTCGATCGGCTCCATCGCCATCACATTGCGGATGGAATTCTGCCACCCCACAGCGTTGGCCAGAAAGATCACGGCCACCGGCAGGCAGACGCAGGCGATGACGATATTGCCGATGCGCCGCATGCACTCGTTCGGCTCCGGCATCTCCAGATACGCCCAAAACCAGCGCCAGGCCGTGCCGAAACCGTAGCCGATGGCAAAGCAGACGCCTCCAAGAACCCCTTGGGTCAGAGCAGTGCGCGGAACGAGCGTCGGGGTCAGCGAAGCCGCAAACAGGAACGTGCCCAGAGCCAGTCCGATGCCGGACAGGTTACGGCTCCAGCGCAGCGGAAGGAGAAGCATTCTCGTGCGATAGCCTGTCATCTTACCTGCCGAAAATGGGATTTGCTGCGTTCAACCAGCCGGTTGGGGTCCATAGCCGGCCTCGGAGAGCAAGTAGGTGAAGGCGGCGACATTCAGAAGCGCCAGACCAGCGGCACGTAGAATACGGCCATGACGAAGAACCAGAGCATCAGCGGCGCTCCGAGCTTCCAGTAGCTGGTGAAGCTGTAGCCGCCAGGCCCCATCACCATCATGTTGGTCGCGGTCGCGATCGGCGTCAGGAACGAGGCCGAGCCGGCGATACACAGGCTCATCAGCACCGGGCGCGGTGAGACGCCCAGGCCCGCGGCGGCGGCCATGGCGATCGGAATGACCAGCATCGTCGTCGCCGTATTGCTCATGACCTGGCCGAGGCTCGCGGTCAGCACGAAGAGGCCGCCGAGGAAGACGAAGGGGCCAGCTCCACCCGTCAGCGTCACCAGCTGGTCGGCCACCACCTTGGCCGCCCCCGACTGCACCATTGCCGTAGAGAGCGGCATCATCGCCGCGATCAGGATCACCGTCGTCCAGTTGATCGCGCGATAGGCCTGCTCCACCGTCATGATGCCGGCGAGGATCAGGGCACCGGCGCAGATGAGTCCGGCCACCGCGGGCGGCAGGATGCCCGTCGCGAGCATCGCGACGAGGCTGGCCAGCACGGCGAGCGTCACCCCGGCGCCGGCCCCCATCGGCACTGCCTGGCGCCGGACCAGATCGGGCGAGTTGACGACGAGCACGTCGGGGTCGTCGAGGCGCAAATCCAGCGCCTCCCAGGTCCCTTCGAGGAGCATGGTGTCGCCGGCAAGCAAGGTCTCGCCCGGCTCGACGTCGACGCCGGCTCGCTGCACGGCCAGCACGACGAGATCACCGCTATCGGTCACCATGCCCGGGAACAGCGCGCGGCCGATCAAGGCCGAGCGCGGCGGGATCACCACCTCGGCGAGGCCGGAACGGCGACTGAACAACCCCGGCTGCGCACCCTCCTCGCGCAAGGCCAGATGCTTGTCGGCAGCCAGCGTCGCGATCGCCTCTGCATCGCCGCGTACGAGCAGGTAATCGTCCTCGGAGACCGCCGGGGCCCGTAGCGGCGTCCGCGTTTCCCCCGCCTGTACGGCCATGAGGTTGAGCCGCCCGGCCGACCCGACATCGATCTCGTCGGGTGGGATGCCGACATAGGTGGAGGTCGACCGCACGCGCAGCCGGAAGACGCCGTCGCACAGCCCGTAATGCTCGACGAGGGTCTGGGCGTGCCGGCTGAAATCGGCCGGCAGCCGCGCGCTGCTCTGCTGCGGCAACAGGCGCTTGCCCAGCAGCAGGATGATCGCGATGGTCCCGACCAGAAGCGGCAACCCGACCAACGCGAACTCCGCGAAGGCGAAGCCGGAGAGCCCCGCATCCTCCAGCGCCTCCGACACCAGGATGTTCTTCGGCGCCCCGGTCAGCAACAGGTTCGCGCCGGCATGGGAGGCGAAGGCGAGCGGCATCAGGAGCTGCGCCGGCGATTGGCGCAGGCGGACCGCCGCCATGACCGCGACCGGCATCAGCGCCGCGACCGCGCCGCTGCCGCTGATGAGGGCACTCAGACAACCGGCCGCGACCATGATGATGACCAGCAGCCGTGTCAGCCCTTCAGTTCCCGCCTTCGCGATGAGGTATTGTCCGGCCCAGGCGGTGATGCCCGTTCTTTCGAGCGCAGCGCTGACAATGAAGAGACTGGCAACGAAAAGCGCGGCGCGATCGCCGAAACCGGCGAAGGCCTGGTCGAGCGTGACCACGCCCGTCGCCCACAGCGCCAGCGCCGCGCCGATCGCGACCACGACGACCGGCAGCCTGTTCCAGGTGAACAGCACGATCGCGGCCACGGTGACGAGGGCGGTGCTCTGGATCGGTGTCACGTCGAGGCCTCCTGCCGCCCTTTCAGGCCTGCAACATCAAAACGCCGCCAAGCAGGATGGCAAGAGCGATCAGGGCGAACCCGGCAACGGGCCAGCGGCGAAAATGGGCGTCGATATCCCCGATCCGATCCGAAAAGCGGCGGGCAACCGGTTGTGCGGCTTGTGCGGCTTGTGCGAGGACGATGATGTCGCCTTCCGGAATCGCACCGAGCCGTTGCGGCAATCGATGGACGAACAGCATCGCGACCGCGCCGAGCAGCATCGGCCAGGTCACCTTCCAGAGCGCCTCCGGCTGGAGCAGGCCGGAAACCGTTTCGCCGGAAACCGCCGGATAGAGCGACCACGGGATGAGGAAGGCGGCAGCCACCACGACCAGCCAGGGCAAGAGCTGCCCGAGCGCCGGCGATCCCGCCGTATTGCCCGCCGTGTCGCGGCGCAGGATCAGCAGGAAATGCAGCATCAGCGCGGTGCTGCCGGCGCCGGCCAGCGTCATCGCGCCAGCGAGCCAGCCATAGCCGAACAATGGCTTGGTCGCGAGCTTGGCCAGCGCGCCACTGGTCAGCGGCATGCCGCCGAGGCTCAGCGCGAGCACCGCGGTGAGCAGCAGCGCGAGCCTGAGGCGGCGCCCTCCTGTCGTGGCGAGGACGCCGACGCCCAGGAACAGCGCGCCCTTCACCAGCGTGTGGTGAACGGCGTAATAGGCCGTCAGGTTTGTGACGGCAGGATCGGCGGTGTCGAGGCCGACACCAAGCAACACGGCCAGCAGCCCCATCTGGCTCACGGTGGAATAGGCCAGCACCGTCTTCGCCCGCGGCTGGGTGACGCCGACGATGATGCCGTAATAGGCCGTGACGAGGCCGACCCCGACCAGCACGGAGCCCCAGAGCGGCGCCCCGGCCTCGAAGGGCAGGAAGCGGATCAGCCCGATCACGCCGGCCTTGACCACCACGCCGCTCAGCACCGCCGAAGCCGGTGTCGGCGCCGCCGGATGCGCCAAGGGCAGCCAGACATGCAGCGGCACCAGCCCCATCTTCAGCGCGAAGCCGAGAATGAACAGCGCGAGGGTGCCGTCACGCATCGGCGAGGCCGGCAATTCGGCGACGACGCTGCGGATCTGCGGATTGGCGTCGGGATGCATGGCCGACAGCATCACCAGCGCGATCAGCAGGAAGGCCTCCCCCAGTAGCGCGAGCCCGACATAGATGACACCGGCCCGGTGTGCGGAGGCGCTCTGCTCGTGGATGATCAGGCCATAGGCGGCGAGGCTCGCCAGCGTGAACAGCAGGTAGAAATTCACGACGTCGCCGACGATGAAGAGGCCGAGGCTCCCGGTGAGGGTCAGCAGCCACCAGATTGCGAAGCGCGACGCAGCCGGGTCGCGCGCCATGAGCGAGGCCGCGTAGGCGCCGGCAGCGCTCCACAGCAGCGCGGCGCCCCCGAGCAGGATCGCGCCCGGCTGGTCGAGCACCAGCGTCAGCCGGAACGGCGCCGGGAAGAAGGCGAAGCGACCTTCCGGTACGAGGACTGCCGCCGCGAGGGCCGGCAGCGGCGCGATGACGACCACGGCCAGGGCCCTCGCCCGGAACCGCGCGGACAGGCAGCAGATCGCGAGCACGAGCGGGAAGAACAGCGCTGCGGCGAGAAGCAGGCCGGCGCTGCTCATGGCGCCCATGCCATGTTCAGGCCATCGCGGCCGATCTGCAGGAAGCCGAAGGGCCGCAGCGGCACGAAACCGATCAGCACGGCTGCAATGGCCAAGGCGAGCGCCGCGCATTCGAGCCGGCGCGGCACGGCACGGCGCGCCATGATCGGAACGGTGGGGACGGCCAGCGCCTTGTCGATCACGCGGAAGACGTAGGCACCGGCCAGAACCCCGCCGGCCAGGATGGTTGCTGCCAACCAGGGATTTCCCTGGATCACGGCGGCCGTCAGCAGCAGGCATTTGGCCACGAAGCCGCCGCTCGGCGGAATACCCATCAGCGACAGGCCCGCGAGGCCAAAGGCGACCGCGCTGATCGGCAGCACCCGGCCGAAGCCGCCGAGGTCGGCGATACGGTCATGGCCGAAGGCCTCGGCGATGACGCCCGCCGCCAGGAACATCGCCGCCTTCGCCAGCGCATGGGAGACCAGCTGGAGAGCGCCGCCTGTCCAGGCGATCGTGCCCCATGGCGGCAGGTCGGCGCTGCCCGCGGCCAATGGGAAGACGATGAAGAGATAGCCGATCTGCGCCACGGTCGAATAGGCGATCATCAGCTTCAGCCGCGCCTGCCGGAGCGCCATGACGCTGCAGAACAGGATCGAGGCAGCGCCGAGGACGGCGAGCATCTGGCCTGCGATCGCGGCCGCCTGCGGGGGCGCGACGTCGAGCACCAACCGCAGGATCAGGAAAACCGGCGCCTTGATCACCAGCGCCGACAGGACAGCGCTCGCCGGAGCCGGCGCCCCGGCATGGGCCGGCGGCAGCCAGAGATGCAACGGAAACAGCGCCGCCTTGGCCAGAAGCCCGACGATCATCAGCGCCAGCGCAACCGCGAGCGCCGGGTCCTGCCGGCCAAGCTGCGCCAGCGCGAGCAGGTCGAGCGTGCCGTACTGGCCGTAGATCAGGCCGGCCCCAAGCAGATAGAGCAGCGAGCCGATCAGCGCGAACAGCAGATAGCGCAACGCCGCCGTGACGGTCTCCGCCCGGCCGTCGAGGCAGACCAGCGGCACCGCCGCGAAGGTCAGCAGCTCCAGCGCGACATAGAGGTTGAACAGATCCTCGCCGACGAAGACGGCATTCAGCGCGCTCCAGAGCGCCAGCAGCATCACCCAGAAGGTCGTCTGCGCCCGTCCGCCGTCAGCGTCAGCCTGGAGCCCGTACTGGATATGCGCAAACAGCCCGACCGCGGCCACGACCAGCGCCGTCATGACCAGCATCGCCCCCGATAGCCCGTCGGCCCGCAGAGCGATGCCAAGCGGCGGCTGCCAGGCGCCGACGACATAGGAAAGCGCTTTCCCGCTCGATATCAGCTCGGTGGCGATGGCGATGGCGACGGCGAGCCCGGCGGCGAAGGTCGCCAGCGCGATCCGGGCCGCGCTGCGCGGCCCGGAGGCGAGGATGGCGAGCACGGCGCAGACCGGCAGGATCGTGGCCAGGACCAGCAGGAAACCGCCCGGCGTGGTGGCATGGACGAGCGGCGTCACAAGCCACTCCGCGATTCATCAGGGGCCGCTCGGTCGCCGACAGTCAGTTCGGCGAGCCGCTTCAGCAAGGCGACGGCCAGTGCGCTGGCAGAGAAGGCGACGACGATGCCGGTGATCACCAGGGCCTGCGGCACCGGGTCGGCGTCGAAGCCCGGGCCGGCACTGCGCCGCGCGACGGCGCCGAAGACGAGGAAGATGCCCGCGCCGAGGATGTTGCAGCCGACGATCCGTCGCAGCAGCCCGGGATGGGTGATGACGACAAACAGGCCGATGCCGACGAGCGCTGCCCCGCCCAGGCCGAACAGGACGCCGGGCTGAAGCACCGCCATCATCGCGCCGGCGCCTTGCGGGCCGGCCCCGCGACCAGCATGGCGAGCGCCGCAGCGACGGAGAGTGTCAACGCCGCCTCGATCGCCAGGATCAGGGGTTTCGCCAGTGCCTTCGGATAGGCGAGGAAGCCGTCGGCGAAGGCGAAGCCGAGGAAGGCGATCGCCAGGAACAGGATCGGCCCGCCGGCCAGCGCCAGCCGTAGCAACCACCGGGCCGTGTCGGGGGGCGGATGAAGCCCTGCCATCATCACCAGCAGCCACATCGCCGCGAGCACTGTCCCGGCCTGGAAGGTGCCGCCCGGCGCATCCGCCCCGACCCAGAACATGTAGACGCCGATGACGACGCCGAAAGGCGGCAGGACACGCCCGAGATAGGCGAGCGGCCCCGGAACGGCGGCGGGCTTCACATCGGGAGCGCCGCCCCAGAGCGCATCGGGCGCCAGCGACCAGACCCCGATCAGGGCGAGCAGCACCACGACCTTCTCCAGCAGCGTATCGAGCGCGCGAAAGGCCAGCAGCACGGCGGTGACGGGATTGCCCAGCCCCGTCGCGGGAAGCGCCTGCGCGGCGGCCGGCGCGAGCGTCGGTGCCGGTGTGGAGAAGGTCAGCACGGCGAAGCCGAGCCCGGCGGAGATTGCGGCGCAGCCCGCAGCGACGGCGAGCTTGCCCGTGCGCGTCACCGGCTCCGCCTGCTTGCCGCGGCCGCGCAGGGCAGCTTCCGCCCGCAACAGCAGCATCCCGGTCACGCCGCCACCGATCGCGATCTCCGTCAAGGCGACGTCGGGCGCCGACAGCCGGACCCAGGCCAGCCCGAGCAGCAGGCCGAAGGCGAGGAAAGTGATGATCGCGCTGCGCTCGTCCGGCTCGGCGACGACGCGAAGCGCGAGCATCAGCAGCAAGGCGACGAGCGCGAGGTCGAACAGCGCCATCATCGCTCGGTTCGGTCGCGATGGACGGCACGGGCGAGCAACTGGCTCGCCGTCGCGGCCGAAAGCTGCGCGAGCAGCCAGATGCAGACGAGCTTCAAGCCGCCCGCGATACTCGCCGATTGCGGCAGGAGACCGAGCACGATCAGCCCGAGCCCGAGATTGTCGGCCTTGCTGATCGCATGCAACCGGCTCAACGTATCGGGAAAGCGCAGCAAGCCGAGCGCGCCGGCCAGGAAGAGCAACGCCCCCACGCTCACCAGGACGACGGTGACGGTGTCGAGAAGGGCGCTCATGGCTGCTCTCCCGACGAAGTGCGGTCCGCGTCCTGCCCAGCGGAGCCCAGGACGAAAGCCACGCAGGAGAACGCCGCGAACAAAGTGAGCAGCAGCGCGACATCGCTCGCAGCCGCAGAGCCGGATGCCGCCCCCAGCAGCAGAAGAACCGCCGCTCCGCCGGTCCCGAGCAATTGCACCGCCATCATGCGTTCGGCCGTGATCCGGGAGCGCAGCACGCGCAACAGTGCGATGGCCGTGACCGCCAGGATGAACAACGCCGCTGCGGTCAGAAAATCAGCCATCGCGCCGACCCCGTTCGAGGATTCGGCGGAAAGCGACCTCGTCGGCCGCAACCTGCTCGGCCACGGCCTCACGCAGATCGAGGCAATGGATATGCAGAGTCCCGTCGCTCTCAACGGCAACCGGCAGCTTGCCCGGCTGCAGGCTCATCACGGCACAGGCGGAATCGCGCGCCATGCCGTCGGGAATGCTGGAACGGCAGGTCGCGAAGCCCGGCCGCAAGTCGAGTTCGCGTGCAAAGGCGCGCCGCGCCACGTCAAGCCCGGCGGCCACCGATTGCAGCAGGAAGCGGATCAGGAACCGCGCGAGGCCCGCTGGCGAAAGCTTACCGCCGGGTGGCCACAGCGCCGTACTGGCCCAGACTCCGGCGGCGCTGGCGACGAGCCCGACCGGCAGGTCCATCGGTGCGGGGCCAATCAGGGTCACCCACAGCAACAGCAGGCAAAGCCCTCGGATCCAGAGCACCGAGAGCCGCACGTCGTCGGCCGCGGCCGCTCCACCCATCGTCTCGCCCGCCTCCGGTCGATACCCTGCCCAGTTCAGCATAAGGGTAGCGCCCACCTCCCCGGGCAACATCAGCCCGATGTCTCATGACTGTGCGCCACGTCCCATTCTCGGCGCGATGGCTGGCAGGCGGGCACCCGATCTGCGCAGGATGGCGGCTCGCTCTGTCCGGGGACCGCATGCCGCAGCTCAAGTTTCCTTCGACGCCGCCCGCCCGGCCGGCCGCGCCGCCATGCCGATGATCATCGAACCGCGGCACGGCGACGCGGAAGACGACGCGAGCAGCACCAAGAAGCACTCGCTGATCGCCATCGCGGGCAGCCTGCTTGGCGAGATCAGCCTGCCCAAGCTGGCGCTCGCCTGGGTTCTGGGTGCCCTGCTGCCGAGCCTCCTGCTGGGCGCGGCCCCCCTCGTCATGTCGGCCTGGGTCGCATCCGTGTCAGGCCGCGTGACGGCACTCGCCGGGGTCGGCTCGCTGGTGCTGCTCGCTTTGGTCGGCGCCGTCGGCTGGTACGGCTTCCGGCCGCTGTTCCGCCTTGCGGAGAAGAGCTTCTGGTCGCTGAACGCGCTTGTGGTGCAGCCGGGCTACGCCATCTGTCGCGAGGGGCTGCAGCACCTCGCCGAGCGCTTCATCCCCGCCGCCGCCGCTCCGGACAGGCGGGCGACCTGGCGCGCGGGCAGCGCGATCGGCGCGGGGCTGGTCGGTTGCCTCGTTGCCGGCGCGGTTGCCGCCATCGTCTGGCCGGCCACGCGCTGGTCCGGCGGCTTCGCCGACTTCGTCGATCCGGTCCGGCTCGTCCTTCCCGCCCTCGCCAATGCCGTCGTCCTGATGTCGCTCTATCTGGCAGCGGCCTCGCTGCTCTGGGGTATCGCCGACGGGTTCATGGACCAGCCGCAGGATCTCGACGGCTTCGACACCGTGCCGCCCGCGGCCCGCCGGTGGCGCGTCGCGCATCTCTCCGACGTCCATGTCGTCGGCGAGCGCTACGGCTTCAGGATCGAGAGCGGGCGCGCCGGCCCGCGCGGCAACGAACGCTTTCGCCAGGCGCTCGAGCGGCTGGCTGAAATCCATGAGGCCGAGCCGCTCGACCTGCTGCTCATCACCGGCGACATGACAGACGCCGGGCGCTCGGCCGAATGGGCCGAGTTCCTCGACGCCATGCTGCGCCACCCCGCTCTCGCCGAGCGCAGCCTGATCCTGCCCGGCAACCACGACGTCAACATCGTCGACCGCGCCAATCCTGCCCGGCTCGAATTGCCGGGCAGCCCGGGCAAGCGCCTGCGCCAGATGCGCACGCTCTCGGCCATGGCGGCTCTCCAGGGCGAGCGCGTGCAGCTTTTCGACGACAGCCGAAGCCACCTCGCCGGCAGTCTCGCCGCCACGCTGGAACCGCATCGCGACAGGATCGCCGCTTTCGCCGATTTGGGGGGCTTGCGCCTCTCAATCGGCCTCGCCGCGATCTGGGAGGATGCCTTCCCGATGGTGTTGCCACCGGCCGAGCCGGACGGACTCGGCGTCATCCTGCTGAACTCCAACGTGGAAGCGCATTTCTCCTTCACCAACGCGCTCGGCCTCGTCGCCGAGGAGGATATGCAGGCGTTGCTCGCCGCGACCCGCGCCTTTCCGCAGGCGCGCTGGATCCTGGCGCTCCATCACCATCCGGTCGAATATCCGCGGCCGGCAAAAGCGTTTTCGGAGCGCATCGGCACGGCCCTGATCAATGGCAGCCGGCTCCTGCGGCTGCTGCGACCCGTCGCTTCCCGAATGGTCGCGATGCATGGGCACCGCCATATCGACTGGATCGGCCGTTGCGGCGCGCTGAAGATCGTCTCCGCGCCGTCGCCGGTGATGGAGGCGACGGATGACGAACCGACCTGCTTCTACATCCACACGCTGGCGGCGGCGCCCGGCGGGATTGCGCTGCTGGAACCGCAGCGCATCGTGATCGAACCCGCGCCGCCCGCCGTCATGGCGTGACGGACGAGCCTTCCGCAATCTTCTCGTCCTTCTGGGGCGAGCCGAAGATTTCGGCCAGCCACAGCGTCGACGGATGCAGGGCGCAGAAGGTGAGCAGGGCGATGGTGATCGGCACGCCGATGAAGGCACCGAAGACCCCCCAGAGATAACTCCAGAAGAACACCGAGAACAGGACGGTCGCCGGCGAGATCGAAAGGGCGCTGCCGGCGACCCGCGGCTCGACATAGCTCCCGACCACGAACTGGATCAGGTTGAGGCAGGCGAAGACCGCGATCACCGCTTGCCAGGAGCCGAACTGCGTCATGGCGAACAGGGTCGGGAAGACCGTCGCGACCAGCGGGCCCAAGAACGGGATGTAGTTCAGCAAGAAGGCGATGAAGCCCCATTCCTCGGCCAGTTGCAGGCCGACAGACTTGGCGAAGACCCAGACCAGCACGCCGGTGATCACGCTCATCGCCGTCCGGACCAGCATGTAGCGGCGGATCTTGACCGCCGTCGCGATGCTGCCGCGCAGCAGCAGGTCGCCGGTGGCGCGATTGCGCATGCTCCTGAGCTTGCGGCCGAACTCATCGACTTCGAGCAGGCCTAGGAAGACATAGACCAGCACCACCAGCCAGAAGCTCATCGTGCTGTTGAGGCGCCCCGTGACGGTCTGGGCGGTGCGCAGCATCCAGCTGACACTGAACGCCTCGGACCAGGCCCCGGCGACCGCGATCCCGTGCCCTTCGAGCCAAACCGTGACCTGGTCGTAGAAGGTCTGGAAACGGGCGGCATCGCTGACGATCCAGCGGCCGACACGGCCGAAGGCCCAAGCGATCAGGGAGCCGAAGCCGACGAAGGCGACGACCATGACCACGACGCAGACCGCCAGCGCCAGAAGGCGCGGCAGGACGCCCTGCAGGGCCTTCTGCAACGGCCAGACCAGCGCGATGATGAACAGTGCGAAGGCGACCGGCGCAAAGACCGAGCTCGCGATCGACAACGCCGCCACCACGATGATGGTGGCGGCCACGACCAGACCGGCCTGATGGATATTGCCGCTCGTCATGATCCTGTCCGTCCTCGCATCGGCGGCAATATCGAGGTTGTGCGGCCGTTCAGCATGAGCACCGGTCAGACCCCCTTGGTGAGTTCGGCGAGATCGAGCGTCGAGCGCTTGCCGATCTCGTTGCGATTTGCCTGGTAGAAGGCCTCTGCCGAACGCCTGCCCTCATCGTGCAGCATCGTCAGGAACTCCCATTCGGCATTGAGCTTCGAAGAGTAGCCGAGCTCGGTCATGGCGTCGCTGGTGATGCGGTGGACCCGCATCCGCGCCCAGCGCGCACCCTCGCCGGCCCCGGAAACCGCCTCGCGTTGCAGGAGCGCCATCATGCGGAGCTCCTTCAACAGAACCGCGTTGAAGGAGACCTCGTTGAGACGGTTCAGGATGTCACGCGCCGTCCGCGGCGTTCCCGGCCGCTCCACCGGATTGATCTGGACGAGGATCGTATCGCTGGCATTGCTCTCCTCGATCAGCGGCGTCATGGTCGGGTTGCCGGAATAGCCGCCGTCCCAATAGCTCTCGCCGTCGATCTCGACCGCCTGGAACAGGGTCGGCAGGCAAGCCGAGGCGAGCAGCACTTCAGGCGTGATCTCGGCGTTGCGGAAGACGCGATTGCGGCCGGTGCGGACATTCGTCGCGGAGATGAACAGCTTGATCGGGCTTTTCGCGATGGCGTCGAAATCGATCACCTCGGCAAGGATCTCGGTCAGCGGGTTCGTGCCCGCCGGATTGAGGCTGTAGGGCGAGACGACCCGGGACATCATGTCCATCGCGACGAAAAGCGGCGAGGTGTCGAGCGTCCAGCGCCCGAGCAGCACGTCCAGCGGCGAACGCTGGAACGGGCTGAACTTCGCCGCCTCGGAGACCTTTCGCCAGAACTGGTTCAGCGCCTCGCGCGCGCCACCCCGTCCGCCGGTGACATAGCCGGAGGCCAGGACCGCCGCATTCATCGCCCCTGCCGAGGTGCCCGAGATCGCCTCGATCGTCAGCCAGTCCTCCTCGAGGATCCGGTTCAGCACGCCCCAGGTGAAGGCACCATGCGCGCCCCCACCCTGCAAAGCGAGATCGATATCGAGCGGCTTGCGCGGCGGGGCGCTCGCGCCGCCGGCTTGGCTGGAGGAAGCAGGTGTCTTGCTCACGACATCACCGTTGTTGGCGGAACCGGCCGCGTCATGACGACTTCACCAGCCCCGAGAAGCCCGCGACCGCGAGCAGGCTCAAGGCCCAGCCGACGATCGATTGAAAGTAGAAATAGCTGATGGCGACGCGCCCTCCGGGCTTCGCCGGATTCGGTCGCCAGAAACTGCGCTGGCCCATGTCCAGCACCGGCAGCAACGTGTCGAGCGAATACATCCACGGGCTGAAGGCGGGGTAGCTCGAGGCTTCCCAGCGCTGCCGGAAGCAGTCGAGCTGGGTCTGGCCCGGCACAGCCAGCCCTTGTGACGGGCCGCTGGCGACCAGCGGTCTCTGCTCCCCATGCGCGATGCCGCACAAGGTCCATTCCGGCGCGCGCAGCACGACGGCGCTGTTGGGCATCACCGCGCCCTGGCCCTCCGCATAGGCGAAGATCCCGACGCCTGCGAGCCAGAAGAACACAAGCCAGACGAGCGCGAAGAGCGGCCTGCGGCCATAGCCGAGCGTGATCCCGAGGATACCGTCGGCGACGAAGAGAAGCGCCCGCCAGACCGGACTTTCCGTCCGCGCCCGGCGGGCCCGGCGCTGCAGCCTTTCCTTGATGACGAGCACCGAGCTGGCATCCTCGCCATGCCCCATCTCGCGGAAGACCGCCGCGAGCTGCTCGTAGGGTTGCGGCCAGAAATCCTCGCCCCAGCGTGCGGGTGTCTGGCGGGCGAGCCAATCAAGGCGGCTGTCCGCATCGACCGGTCCATCGATGAAGGCGCCGTAGCGGCAGCGGTTGAGCAATAATTCGCCTGGCTTCGGCCAGGAGGCCGCCTCGTCATGGATCGTGCCGATCGAGGCACCGGTCAGCGCCAGCGTGCCGTCCAACCGAGCGTCGCGGCGCAAGAAGAAGGCGCCCTTGATAGCCGCCCGGCTGGCGTCGAGGGCGGTATCCCCGGCATGATCGACAAGCGTACCGGAACAATCGAGATCACCAGCGATAGCGGACCCGGTCAGTCGCACCTCGCCGGTGACGTGTGCGTTTCTCAGCACGATGCTGCCATGGCAGGTGATCTCGGTCGCGTCGATCGCGGTTCGCTCGAAGGCCGGAACGGTCGCGCCCGCGGCGTCGAGATCGGCCGCCAGGACCGCGCCGGCCAGATTCACGCCGCCGCGCAGGGTCGCGCCGCGCAGGAGCACGTTGCGCACCTCCAGGCTGCGGCCCAGCAGGGCATAACCGCTGCGATTGCGGATCGTCGCTCCGTCGCATTCGAGGTTGCCGCCGAGGCGCGCCTGGTCAAGGTTGATTCCGCCCTCGACATCCGCCCCCCGAAGGTAGATGCCGCCGCGCGCCTCGAGTCGCTCGGCCTGCAGGCCGGGTAGCCGAGAGCCGTCCAGAAAGAGCCGGTTGATGATGGCGGCGCGCAGGATCGGCGCTGCCTCGAAATGGCAATCGTTCAGGCCGATGTCGCGAAAGATGCGACAGGCCTCAAGGTCAAGAACCTCGGAAATCCAGGCGCCATGAACGAGTACGCCCTTCTCGTGCGGCCGGCAGCCTGCCTCGCCGCCGAGCATCAGGAAGCGCAGGAACGAGGCGCGCACGATACGCGCCGGATCAGGCTCGGCGGGCAGGACCCCGTTGCCGAGCCTGTCGAAGCTGCCGGACTGGAGCTTGGCGACGATCTCCTCCTCCGCCGGAAGCAGCGGCCGGAAATCGTCGAGGCGCACGGTCGAGGCTGCCCAGACGGCGGCCTCTGCACCCAGGCTCCAGTCGAGGGTCACGCCGGCGATGCCTCGGCACTCGCCGCGGCCGAGAGGGCTTCGCGCAGCTGGGCTTCCTTCGTTTCGTCGAAGGAGGTGCTGATCAAGGTGCCGCCGACGCCCTTGAGATCGGCCAAAACCTTGTCCGTCGTCATCTTGCGGATCAGCAGGAAGAGGCCAGCCGTGTTCGGCTGCAGCGCCGAGGCGGCATCTTTCATGAACTTGTCGTTGATGCCGATATCGGTGAACTTGCCGCTCAGCGCGCCCGAGGCGGCACCCAACGCCGTGCCGACCAGCGGCGCCAGGAAGATGAAGCCGATCAGCGTGCCCCAGAGCGCGCCCGAGGCAGCGCCCGTCGCGGTCAGGTTGATCATCTGGTTGAGCTTTACCTGACCCTTCTCGTCCTTGACCACGACGACCGCGTCGCCGAGCTCGATCAGATACTCGCGCTGGAGCGAAAGGACCTTCTGGCGAACTTCCTCAGCCTTCTGTTCCGTCGGGAAGGCGATGAAAACGAGATCACTCATGAATGGAGCTCCTGCTTGAGCGGGGAGAAAAGATCGCGTGCCCCGGCACCGCTCGTGCCCGGCCGACCAGGAATTCCGCCAATAACGGCACCGGACGCCCTGTCGATCTCCTCCGCTGTGCCGTCGATGCGGTTCCGGCGATGTCCAGATGCGCCCAGGGATAGGCGGTGGCGAAGCGGGCCAGATTGGAGGCGGCCGCGATCGCATCGGCGGGACATTCGATCTCTTGATCGGCCTCAGCGTCCTGGCCCGCGGGTAATGGCGGGTCATCTTCCCACAACGGAAGCTGCCATACACCGTCGCCTGATATCCCACCGCATTTCGACAGTTCCGATGCCAAGCCTTCGTCATTGGCGAACAAGCCGCTGGCATGGCTGCCCAGCGCGATGAAGCTTGCGCGGCTCAGCGCAGCGACGGTGATGACACAGCTCGGCGAAAAATGAGCGGCGTAGCCGAGCACGTCCTCCAGGAGCGAGGGTTCCCGCGCTCGGTGGCCGTCATCCCTGTCGATACATGATGCTCCACGCTGGCTGGCGACGATGAGACCCACGACATTCAAGGCGAGCCCCAGCCGCTCGACCGTCCGCATCGCGCCCAGCACGCTCCCGATGCCGTGCATGTCGCAGGCTGAAGGAGGCGCGAACGGCTTGTGCTTGGCAGGCGCCTGGAGCGCCGCGACATCGTCACCGATCAGGACGATCGGACGGCCAGCCGCCTTCCGATGATCGCTCCTCACGACGAAGAGCTTGCAGGCGCCGGCCACAGCGTTCTCTCTTGCCAGAAAGTGCGTCATGCCATGCTTCTCGAATTCATGCCTCCCCAGCACATCGAGGCTGAAGCCGAATTGGTTCGACATCGCCTGCAGCGTCCGCGCGATGAAAGCCGGCGTGCACAGGTCCGGTGAGAGATCCCCCAGCTCCTTGGCGAAGGAAACGCCCTCGCCGATCGCCACGCCCTGCCGCAGCGCTCCGACCAACTCCGAAGTCAGGGCCTGTGGCACGAGCAGCGTAATGGTGCATTTTTCGTCTCGGATGTTTCGATCGGGCAGCCCGAAGTCGAAGCGGCCATCGGCGAGAATCCGCGCGGCCTGCTGCATCCGCCAGCTGAGCGCCCGGCGCGGCACCTCGTTCTCCGCGAGCGTGACGACCACCTCCGCGACCGGATCGTCATTCAGGGCCACGGCCACCGCCGCGAGCGCCTGCCGATAGGCCCTGTCGGAAAACCGTCCGGCTTTGCCAAGGCCGACCAGCAGTAGGCGATGCGCCGCGACACCGGGCAGCTTTCCGATCAGGCAGGTCGCGCCGACGGTTTCCCCAAGGCCAGCCTGGTCGAGGATGGCTGCGAGCCGGCCGGCCGACCGATTGTTCACCGCCCGCGCCGAACCCATCAGCGGACCGTCGCAGAAAACCCCCAGGACGAGAAATTCCGTCCCGAGTTTCTCTGCTTCTCCGGCTGCCGGAACGATCTCCATGGATGCCCTCTGCCAAGGAAACTGCAATGTCGGTGGGCCAAATTCTGGAATGCCGCTGTTCGCCATCCGCATCGGCCTCCGCCCGCGACGGTCACGGCGACACGGCCGCCTGCTGCCGCGACGAAGGCAATTGCCCAGGCAACAGCCTGACGCGCTGGCCGGGATGCAGGGCTTGAGCGCCAGCCGATACGATGATTTCGCCGGGCGCCAGCCCCTGGGAGAGGATGATCGTGCCGGCATCGAACCGCAACACATCGATATCGCGCAGGGAAACGGTCGATTTGGCGGGGTCGACGACCCATACGGCGGGCGAACGGCCTTGCTGGGTCAGTGCGCTCGCCGGAATGGAAACGATCGCCGCGGTGGTGAGTTCGATCGTGCCGACGACCGTCGAGCCGAGGCGCATCGCCTCCGGTGGGTCTTGCAGCCCGACCCGAACGGCAAAGGTGCGCGTCACCGGATCGGCCTGCGGCGCGACTTCGCGCACCGAGCCATATGCCGTCACAGCAGGAGCATCAGCCAGCGCGACACGGATTCGGGCATCGCTGAGATGGGTGTCGAGCACCGTTGCCGGCACGTTGAACACCGCGTCGCGGCTGTCGTCGCGAGCAATTTGGACGACGACCTGACCCGGCTGGATCACCTCGCCGGGCTCGATCCGGCGCGCGGTCACGACGCCCGCAACATCCGTGCGCAACGCAGTGAACCCAAGGCGATCTTGCGCCAACTCGACCTGAGCCTCGGCATTTTCGAGCGTGGCCTGCGCCGTTTCCTGCGCCCGCCGGGCTTGATCGTAGCGCGGCCGGGTCGTGAAGCCTTGCGCCATCAGGCGTTCCTGGCGCTCGAAGGTGCTGCGCGCCGTGCTGACCTCGCCGCGCGCGGCTTCCAGTGCCGCCTTGGCAGCCGCCAGCGCATTCTGTTCGAGAGCGGGGTCAAGTCGGGCGATGACCTGCCCCGCCTTCACCTGGTCGCCGACATTGACCGGGCGTTCAAGGACACGCCCGCCGATGCGGAAGGCGAGCGAAACGTCCTTCTTGGCCTGAATCTCGCCACTGAGCTGGACGTCGTCGGAGAACTGCCCCGCCTCCACCGTGACGACGCCGACCGGCCGCCCCTCCGCCTGCGGTGCCTTCTCATCGCCGCAGGAGACGAGGATCGCCCCCAGCAACGTGACGGCGGCAATGCGTTCGATACCTCTCGCAAGCATCCGCCTCGTGATGATCGCGCTCATGATCGGGACGCTCCCACACTGGCCATCCGCTTCGTCTTGCCGTTGCGCGCGGTCGCGGCGCCGAACACGGTGACGTAAAGGACGGGGAGGAGGACGAGGGTCAGCACCGTCGCGACCAGCAGGCCGCCCATGATCGCGAAGGCCATCGGCCCCCAGAACACGGTCGGCGCGATCGGGATCATGCCGAGCACCGTCGAGATCGCGGTCAGCACGATCGGCCGGAAGCGCGTGCCGGCGGCGTCGACCGCGGCCTCGACCACGCCCTTGCCGGCCGCGCGCTCATCCTCGATCTGCCCGACCAGGATCACCGCGTTCTTGGTGATGATGCCGATCAAGGCGAGGATGCCAAGCAGCGCGACGAAGCCCAGCGGTTTGCCGGAGAGCAGCAGCGCGGCGACGACGCCGATCAGGCCGAGCGGCGCGATGCTCAGCACAATCGCGAAGAGCCGGAAGCTCCTGAGCTGCGCCATCAGCACCGTGAACATGATCAGCAGCATCACCGGGATCACCGCAATGACCGAGGCTTGCGACTTGGCGCTTTCCTCGACCGTGCCGCCGACGGCAATGTCGTACCCTGCGGGCAGTGTTTTCCTGAGCCCGTCCACCGAGGATTGCAGCGCGCCGACCACCGCGTCCGGCAATATCCCGGGCGGCACATCGGCGGAGACCGTCAGGTTGGGCACGCGATCACGGCGCCAGATCAACGGCGTGTCGAGGCCGTAGCTGAAGCTCACGAACTGCGAGACCGGCACCGAACGGCCGCTCGGCAGCGCGACTTGCATGCTGCGCAACGTGTCGAGCGAGGCCCGCTCCGCATCCTGCGCCCGCACGACGACATCGACGAGATAGATGGAATCCCGCACCTGCGTCACAACCGTCCCGGAGACCACCGTGTTGACGATGGCGGCGACAGCCGCGGAGCTGAGGCCGAGCCGGCGCGCCTCGTCCTGGTCCACGCGCAGGCGCAGTTCGCGGGCGGGCTCGATCCAGTCGAAATTGATCTGCTGTGCCTTGGGATTTGCCGCGACCACCTGCGCCAGCTTCATCGCGATGGTGCGGACCTCGGCGATATCGGGGCCGCTGACGCGGTACTGCACTGGCCAGCCGACCGGGGGGCCGAGTTCGAGCGGCGAGACACGCCCGACCACATTGGGGAAGTCCTTGGCGAGAAGGGCCTCAAGCTTGTTCTGCAGCCGCTCGCGCGCCGCCACATCCTTGGCGACGATCACGGCCTGGCTGAAGAAGTCGTTCGGCAATTGCGCATTCAGCGGCAGGTAGAAGCGGATAGCGCCGCGGCCGACATAGGTGCTCCAGCGCTCGACATCGGGATCGCCCTTCAACGAAGCCTCGAAGCGGTTGACCATGTCCTCGCTCGCATAGATCGAGGCGTTCTGCGGCAACGTGAGATCGACGAGCAGCTCCGGCCGGTCCGACGCCGGGAAGAACTGCCGCGGCACCAGCGGCAGCGCCAGGAGCGAGGCGGCGAACAGGCCGAGCGTGACCGCGATCGTGACCCAGCGCAGCTTGATCGCGCTTGAGAGAAAGCTTCGGAAGCCGCGCTCGACACGCCCCGGCTCCTTCTGCTGTGCGGAGGCGTCTGGCGCTTTCAGCATGGCGACGCCGAGCACGGGTGCGAACAGCACGGCCACGAACCAGGAGACGACCAGCGCGATCGTCACCACCGCGAAGAGCGAGAAGGTGTATTCGCCGGCCGAGCTTGCGGCAAAGCCGATCGGCACGAAGCCGGCGATCGTCACCAGCGTGCCGGCCAGCATCGCAGTGGCGTATTTCTCGAAGGCAAAGGTCGCCGCCTTCATCTTCTCCTCGCCGGCGGCGAGTCGCGTGACCATGGCGTCTGTCGTGGTCATCGCATCGTCTACGAGCAGCGCGAGCGCGATGATCAGGGCGCCGAGCGAGATGCGCTGCATGTCGATGCCGGCGACCAGCATGCAAGCGAAGACGATGGCGAGCGTCAGCGGTATCGCGAGAGCCACGACGAGGCCCGGCCGCACGCCGAGGCTGATGAAACTGACGACCAGGATGATGCCGACGGCCTGCCAGAGCGACATCATGAAATCGTCGATCGCGTGCGAGACCGTCACCGCCTGGTCGGCGACGAGATAGGGCTCGATGCCGAGAGGCAGGCCGGCGGTGACCTCGGCCATCGCCTTCTTGATGTTGTTGCCGAGCGCCAGGATGTCGCCGCCGTCGCGCATGGCGATGCCCAGCCCGATTGCGTCACGCCCGTTCACCCGGAACATCGGCGTCGGCGGATCGGCATGGCCGCGCCTGATAGTCGCGATGTCGGCCAGCCGCACCATACGGTCGCCCACCGGGAAATTGATGCCGAGCAGATCCGCCTCCGATTGGAAGGCGCCGGAGACGCGCACCGAGAACTTCTCGTCCTGCGTCTGCACCTCACCGGCCGGTCGCACGACATTTTGGGCCTGCAGAGCCCCGAGCAGCGCCGAGCGATCGAGGCCGAGATTGGCCAGTTCCCTGACCGAGAACTCGATGAAGATGCGCTCGTCCTGCGCGCCGACGATCTCGATCTTCGAGACGTCTGGCACGAGCAGCAGTCGCGAACGGATGGCCTCGACATGGTCGCGCAGGTCGCGGCTGGTGAAGCCGTCCGAGGTGAAGCCGTAAATGATGCCGAAAGTGTCGCCGAAGCGGTCGTTGAAGAACGGCCCGAGCGTGCCAGCCGGCAACGTGTGCCGCATGTCGGCAATCAGGTTGCGCACCCGGTACCAGGTGTCCTGGACCTGGCGGCCGGGAACGTCGCCCTTGAGGTTGACGAAGATCGTCGTCACGCCCGGCCTGGTGAAGCTGCGCACGCTGTCGAGCCCGGGGGTTTCCTCGAGCTGCCGTTCGAGGCGTTCGGTCACCTGGCTCAGCGTGTCTTCCATCGTGGCGCCGGGCCAGATCGCGGAGACCACCATTGTCTTGATGACGAAGGCCGGATCCTCGTTGCGGCCGAGCTTGACGAAGGCGAAGACCCCGGCAGCGACCGCGATGATCATGAGGTAGATCACGACCGAGCGGCTCTTCAGCGCCCATTCCGAGAGGTTGAAGCTCATCGCGGCTCCGCTCCGATCAAGCGTACGCGCTGGCCTTCACGTAGAAGCCCGGCACCAGCGGTGACGACGATGTCGCCTATGTCCAATCCCTTAGAGATCTTGGCGGCCGCCGGGTCCGCGCTCGCGACCTCGAGCTTGCGCAGCGAAACGGTCAGGTTCTTAGGGTCGACCACCCATACGCCGGTGGCCTGGTCGCGCCGCGCCAGCGCCGTCGCGGGGATGGTGATGGCCCCGCCTTCGGCGCCACGGATCGAGCCCGAGACGGCTGCGCCGAGACGGAAGGCCGGGGACGGGTCGGTCAGGCCGACCCTGATCCGGAAGGTCCGAGTCACGGGATCGGCCTGCGGCGCGATCTCGCGCACCCGGCCGGTCGCCTCCGCACCGGCCTCCCCGCTCAGGGCGACCCGCACCTGCATATCGGGCGTGAGCTGTCGCACCAGATCGGCCGGAATCTCGAAGACCGCGTCGCGGCCCTCCCGCCGCGCCAGCTGGACGATCATACGGCCGGCTGAAACGACTTCCGAAGGTTCCGCGCCGACGCGCGTGACGACGCCCGGCGCATCGGCCTTCAGCGTTGTGAAGCCGACGACGTCCTCCGCAGACCGGACCCGTGCCTGGGCCGCATCGACCTGGGCGCGCGCGGCGGTGAGTGCCTGTTGCGCGCTCTCGAAATCCGCCTGCGTTGTGATGTGGCGTTCGAGCAGATGGCTCTGCCGCTGGAACTGGTTTTCCGCCTTGCGCAGATTGCCCTGCGCCGCAGTCAACGCGGCCTGAACGGAGCGGAGGTCGTTCAGCTCGTTCTCGGGGTCAAGTCGCGCGACGGTCTCCCCCTCGCGGACGGTCGCGCCAAGACCGACCAGGCGTTCCGCCAGGCGACCGCCGATGCGGAAGGCCAGCGACGCCTGGTCCTGCGCCTCGATATGACCGGTGAAGGCGAGATCGGGCGCCTGGCGTGGCGGCTCGACGGTCACGGTCCGGACGAAGCGAACCGGCGCCGGAGCCTCCTTCTCCTCACGGTTGCAGGAGGCGACGGCGAGCGCGATGGCGGTCACGACCGCAAGACGGCCCAGCCGCGATGAAGCCTCGCCGTGCCTCATGACCGCTCCCTCGCAGCCTCCTGCCGCTGCAGCGGCGCACCCTGGCATCCCAAGCCTTGCCTCTGCATCGAACCCTTCCCCTGACGGCCACGCCCCCGCATGCCAACGGGCGCGTTTACGGCCCGCAAAGCCCTTTCAGGACGACACAGAGAGGCTAGCAACCCCGAAGAAAAGGCGGATCAGCTCAGAATCCCAACTCTGGGCTGGTCATCCCATTGTTGGAAAAGGCCGAGTTCCCTGGGGTCAGGGCAGGCGGTTCTCGAGCCGCGGTGCGCGCAGGGCGAAAGCGACAGGCAGCAGCAGCAGTAATCCAACGGCAGCGACCGCGGCCATCACCAGGTAGATCTGCTCCCCCCAGCTTTCGTAGAGCCGGCCGGACAGCGTCGTCAGAACGGCCATCACGCCGGCCCACCCGCCGGCGAGCCAGGCCTGGGCGCGCGCCTGCATGCTGCCCGGCGCCAGTCTCGTCAGCAGGAAGATGCTGGCAAGATGAGTGGCCCCGAACGTCAGGCCCTGCGTCACCTGAAGGCACATCAGGGTGGAGAGGTCGGGATCCCGCGACATCGCTCCCCAGCGCAGGATCGCCGTCGCGGCCGACGCCACCAACAGGCCGGCTGCGCTCGCGGCTCCGTTCATGCGGTAGCCCAGGCATGAAAACACGACGACCTCGGACAGGACGCCGAGAGCCCAGAGACCGCCCATCGCGGCGCCGGAAGTCCCGATCGTCTGCCAGTGCAGCGTGCCGAAACCGTAGAACGCCGCGTGGCTCGCCTGCACGAACGCGGCACCGGCAATCGTGCAGACGAGAAGCAGCGGATGCGCCGGCCATGCGGCGCTTTGCGCATCGTCTCGCGGGCGGTTCACGGTACCCGTTATGCAACGGGCAGCGGCAACGGCGGTGAGAATCGCCGAGACCAGCAACAGCACAACGATCGCGTCGGTCGAGAACCATTCGAGCGACCAGCCGGCCGCGAGATTGGCGGCGGCGAAGCCGAGCGATCCCCACAAACGGATACGGCCATAGGCGAGTTCCGACCGCGGCCCCCCGGCGAGGCGGCCGAGAGTCATGACATCGGCCAGCGCGATCAACGGTCCCTGCGCGAGGGCGATGGCGATGACGACGAGGAGGATCGGCCAGAAGCCGCGCGCGACGGTCAGGAGACCGGTGCCAGCCGCAACCAGCATGGCGCACAGCGTGAGCGCCACCGCAATGCGCCCGCTGCGGTCGGCGAGCGCTCCGACCACGGGATTGGCCACGACCCGGACCAGCAACGGGGTCGCCAGGATGATGCCGATCGCGTCGCTATCGAGTGACTGCGCCTGGAGCCAGAGCGGGAAGAACGGAAGATTGACCCCGAGCTCGAAAAACAGAATTGCGTAAAGAAGCGAAAGCCGCCCGGTGGGCACGCCTGTCATCAGGCCCACTCCCCGAGCGGCGGGTTTGGGCTCGGCCGGTCAGATGGCCGCGTTTTCGGGCGTGATGGAAGCCGCACCGGTCAACCCTGGCCCAGCCCTTCCCGTTCATCGGCGAAGGAGCGGACGATCCCGCGCTCGCGCGCCTCGGTCGGGCTGTAGCCGAACTCCCGCCGGAAGGCCCGGCTGAAGGTCGAGTGATCGACGAATCCAACCTCGTTTCCAATGGCGTGGATGGAGAGCGTTTCACGCTGGGAACTCAGGCGGAGATGCGCCTCGCGCAGGCGCTCTCTATTAATGAAATGAGCCACTCCGCCGCTGTTCTCGAAAAGCCGATACAGTTTCGAGCGGGACATCGCCAGCAGGCGGACCAGCCGCTCGGGACCGAAATCCGGGGCGGCCATGTTCTGGCGCACGACGGCGCGCGCCCTGTCGATGAGAGCCGCCCCCAAGGCGGAGCGCGCAGGCTCCTGATAGGTCGACAGGGGCGTGATGCAGGCCGCGATGAGGGCCCTTGTCGGCATCTCCAGGTTTGCGGCGTGCTCCGGGGTGACGTGAGGCAGATGCCGGACAAGGCCGTCCATGTAGTCGCTGAGCAGCGGTGCGAAATCCGGGCTCACCTCAACACCGTGGGCTCCATCGAGGCGCTGCTCATCGACCTGGCGCTGATCACGCGGCAGATAGAGGGTGATGACCTCACTGTCCTGCGCCTGGCCCTCATAGGGCAGCGCCAGCGAACGAAAGCTCAGCTCTCCCCGCGCCGAGCCATCGGCTGCCACCGCCCGCGCCAGCACCACACACCAATGGTCCAGATAGGATTTGGGGTGGTGCCGCCATTGCCGGCCCGGCGCGCCCGAATAGACAACACGTGTCAGAACAAGCTCCCCCAGGGTCCAGGACGAGAATGCAGCGGCAAATCCCGCCGACCGCTCCCCTGTCGGAAAAAGCTCGATCGTGTCCTTGTGCAAGGAACGCCAGGCGTCGAACTGGTCCTTCGCCTGAAGCTCCATGGTGCAAAACTGCGCCACAGAAAACATGCTGACGTCCTTCCTCACCCCACCATGAGAGAAAGCCGGCATCAGATACTCCAATTACTCTGCGGTTTTGCGCAGGCCACAGAAGCAGGATCTGATCCTAACACTGGTCGCATTTGGACGAAATTGATCTAAATCAACAGGGCAAGCCGGAAGTAGAGTTATCTAACAACAGTCTAAAATTCGAATTATCACCGAATATCCGTCAATATTGGCTTTCGCCGCCCGACCCGTCAACCCTATGGTGTCGTTGCTGCATCGAAGACTCGGATTGGCGCGGTGACCAGAAGAGTCGCGGCCGAGCTGATCGCCCCCGCCGCCGCCACGGGCGCCGGGACGTCGAAATCGGTGATCACCTGTCCCTGCAGCAGCCGGTCGCCGATGAGGCGCACTGCATCCGGGCTCGCCGCGAACAGGTCGTGATTGAGGCGGTCGCCCGCATTGATCGCGGAGAGGTCGATCACGGTGATCCCGGAGAACCCGGCGAATTGGTTGCGGTATTCCTCCTGCGTCGGGTCGATGCCGCCGAGCCGCGTCGCACCGCGCGCGATGAAGCGGGAGACCTGCAGCGCCCGGTCGTGCTGGGCCGTGAACAGCGTGATCTGCGGTCGCTTCGGCCCCATATCCTCGATCTGGCGGCGGAAGACGCCGACATCGAGATCCGGCGACGCCAGGATGAGATTGGTGATCTTGCGCGGGACGCCGCCGCTTTTGAGCGCGATCTGCCGGACCGCCTCGACGGCGGGCCAGCTTCCCATCGAATGGGCCAGGATCACGATCTCGCGGACAGAGGGGGCGGCGGCCGCGACGCCCAGCAGGTCCGCGAGGTCGGAGCGCGAATAGGACGCATTGTCGAAGTCGCGGCTGTAGTCGAGCAGGTAGCCGCGCGAGGGCCAGGAGAAGAGAACCGGCGAGGCATCGGCGTCGGCATCATGCGCCAGTTGCGCGAAGCGGAAGACGGCTCGGTCGAACGGCGTATTGAAGCCGTGCACGAACACGAAGACGCGCTTCGAGCGTCCGCTCGTCGACCTGAACCAGTCAGCGAGCTTGGCTTTCGGCAGCGCCGTGGAGGCGGTGACAGTGAAATCCGTGGCGGGATTCCCGGGAACCGATCGTGGGAGCTGGATGCTGCCGACCTCGCGGTTGCGCGGGATCGAGACGACGATATTCCGGAACGAGACGCCCTCGCCCCGCTCGCCGCTGAACAGGACGCCGGCATCGGCGGAGGGCGCGCGCGTCGTCGCCGCCAGCATGTTGACGCTGTCGGTGCCGGGAACGGGCGCCACCGGCTCCAGGAGCCCGCGCGGCGTCGATGCGCAAGCCGCCAGACCGGCGGCGAGCGCGACGAGCAGGAGCCAGGACAAACGCGCGCGAGCGGAGCGCGGGCACCGCTCCAGCCATGTCACGCCGTTCATCTCGACGCCTCGAACATCCCTTCCCCCGCATCCTGGCCCTGGTCCGGCATCGTTCCGCCCCGGTCGATCATCGGCCGACAAAGGCCCTCACCGCGGCGGACCGTAGAAAGCCACCCCGCCGGCGGCAAGCCCACACCCCGCCTACGGGCGCGACGAAGGAGACTTTGGGACAGAAGGCCCAAAGTTTGGGATTCTCTGCCGATGCTCTCCCGGCTCCCGGACTTAAGGTTCCCCCATCACGCTCGGAGCTTTGCGGGTGCCGGAGTCTTCGGCACATCGGTCACGGGTTCGCTGCTGAAAGCCTGGGCTCAAGGGGGGAATGCGATGACCACTGCCACCGTCGCGCCGAAAACGACCATGCAGAGGTTTCTCGACACCGTCGAGAAGGTGGGAAACATGGTTCCCCACCCCGTTGTCATCTTCCTGATCCTGATCGGCATCGTCATTGCCCTCTCGGCTGTGCTGGGGCTGTTCGGCACCGCCGTCACCTACGAGCGGATCAACCCCGACACCCATAAAATCGAGGCGGCGAGCACGGCGATCCAGAGCCTGCTGACCATCGACGGCATCCGCTTCATGTATTCGTCGCTGATCCCGAATTTCATGAGCTTCACGGCCGTCGGGCTGATGATCGTCGCGATGATCGGCGCCGGCGTCGCCGAGGAATCCGGGCTCGTCACCGCGCTGATCCGCAAGCTTGTGATCGTCTCGCCGCACTGGGCGCTGACCTATATCCTCGCCTTCGTCGGCATCATCGCCAGCATCGCGGCCGATGCCGGCTATCTCGTCCTGATCCCGCTCGCCGGCATTGCCTATCTCGCTGTCGGCCGCCATCCGGTCGCGGGCCTGGCGCTCGGCTTCGCAGCGGTCGCCGGTGCCTTCACCGTCAACATGCTGATCAAGCCGCTCGATGCGGTTCTGGTCGAGTTCACCAACGACGCTGCCCGCCTTGTCGACCCCAATCGCACGATCGGCCTCGCATCCAATCTCTGGTTCTCGATCGCCTCGGTGCTGTTTCTGACCGTCATCATCGCGTTCATCACCGACAAGATGATTTCGCCGCGCCTGGGCACCTACGATCCGAAGCTGGCGGCCGAGGGAACAGTCACCGAGCAAGGCGCCGTGCTGTCCGAGGCGGAGTCGCGCGGTCTTCGCTTCGCCGGTCTCGGCCTCCTCGGACTGATCGCGGTGTTCTGCCTCCTCACGCTCCCCACGGGCGCGCCCCTGCGTAATCCGACCACCGGAGAGTTGATCGGCAACTCGCCCTTCATGAACGGCCTGATCGCGCTCATCATGCTGATGTTCCTGGTCACCGGTTGGGCCTATGGCATCGGCGCCGGCACGCTGAAGACGCTGGCGGAGGTCATCGCCGCGATCGAGAAATCGATCAAAAGCATGGGCGGCACGATCTTCCTGTTCTTCGTGCTCAGCCAGTTCGTCGCCTACTTCACCTACACCAATATCGGCACGGTCATGGCGCTGAGCCTTTCGGGCGTGCTCCAGGCCGCCAATATCGGCGCCCTGCCGCTGCTGCTCGGTTTCATCGTGGTGGTCGCGATCATCGACCTGCTTCTCACTGGCGCGATCGCGAAATGGGCGATCTTCGCCCCCGTCTTCGTGCCCCTGCTGATGAAGCTCGGCGTCGAGCCGGAAGCCGTGCTCGCGGCCTATCGCATCGGCGATTCGCCGATGAACGCGATTACCCCGCTCAACGCCTATTTCGCCCTCGTGGTCGGCTTCATCCAAAGATACGACAGGAATGCCGGCGTCGGCACCGTGGTCTCGCTGATGCTGCCCTATGTCGTGTGGATGTTCGTGCTTTGGACGGCTCTGTTCGCCGTCTGGAAGCTGCTCGGCCTGCCCTGGGGGCTCTGAGCCCCATCGCAGCCCTCCCCGTCGCCAATCCAACCGTTCGGATGCAGATCATGACGACACCCGCCATTCCGCTCGACGTCGAAGCCGCCATCGCGCATCTCATGCGCTTCCTCTCGGTCGAGGGCGTGACCGGCAAGGAAGCCAATATCGGCGCTGCCGTCAGCGAGGCGCTAAAGGCCGTCGGCGTGCCGGCCTCGGCCATCCGCTTCGACGATGCCAACAAGCGCATCCCGCTGCCGACCGAGACCGGCAACCTCATCGTCGACCTGCCCGGCACCAAGGCCGGGCCGCGCTTGCTGTTCTCGACCCATCTCGACACCGTGCCGCTCTGCGCCGGGGCCAAGCCGAAGCGCGAGGGTGACCGCATCGTCTCTGACGGCACCACCGCGCTCGGCGGCGATGCCCGCACCGGCGTGGCGCTGCTCGTCGTGCTGGCCGAGACGCTGATCAAGAACAAATTGCCCCACCCGCCGATCACGCTGCTGTTCACGGTGCGCGAGGAAAGCGGGCTGCACGGCGCGCGCGAGCTGAACCCGAAGGATCTCGGCGGTGCCGTCATGTGCATCAATGTCGACGGCCAGCTCGCCTCCGAACTGCTGATCGGCGCGGTCGGCCAGGAGAACTGGGAAGTCGAGATCACCGGCAAGGCCTCCCATGCCGGCGTCGCGCCCGAAAAGGGCATCTCGGCGACGCTCGTCGGCGCGATCGCACTTGCGGAAGCTCGCCGCGAGGGCTGGTTCGGCAAGATCGTGAAGTCCGATGGCCGCGGCACCAGCAATGTCGGCATCTTCGGCGGCAAGGGCGGCACGGTCGCCGCCGGTGACGCGACCAATGTCGTCACCGACTATGCTTATATCCGCGGCGAGGCGCGCAGCCCCGAGGCCGCTTTCGCCACCAAGATCGCTGAGGCCTTCAAGACCGCCTTCGCCAAGGCTCAAGGCGAGGTGAAGGACGATGGCGGCGAGACGGCGAAGGTGACGTTCACCCACAAGCCGGCCTATCCACCCTTCGAGCTCGCCAAGGATTCGGCTGTGGTCAAGCGCGCTGCCAAGGCGCTCGGCATCCTGGGTATCGAACCGAACTACCTGTTCTCCAATGGCGGCCTCGATGCCAACTGGCTCGACAAGCACGGCGTCCCGACCATCACGATCGGCGCCGGCCAGGCCGAGATCCACACGATCAAGGAATATGTGAATCTCACCGAGTACGAAAAGGGCTGCCGTCTCGGCATCCTGATGGCGACGCTCGAAGACTGAGACCCTTCAAACGGGTCTGCTGCCGAGAACACCCCCCAAGGAGCTGATGCGTGAGTCCGATCGCCTATACCGGCATCATCGTCGCCATTACCGTGGTCCTGTTCGTCACGAACAAGGTGCCTGTCGTGCTCGTCGCGATGGGCACGGCGCTCGGCCTCTGGGCGACCGGCGTGCTCACCCTGCCTCAGGCGCTCGCCGGGCTTGGTGATCCCGCCGTCATCTTCATCGCCTCCCTGTTCGTCGTCAGCTCCGGGCTCGAGGTCACGGGCGTCACCGCCTGGGCCGGCCAGCTCCTGATCAAGGGGGCCGGAGAGGAAAGCCGGACGCGGCTCCTGCTGCTCATGATGGGGCTGGTGTCGCTTCTGGTCGCGCTGATCAGCCTGAACGGTGCGGTCGCTGCGCTGCTGCCGGTCGTCGTCGTCACCGCCGTCCGCCTGCGACGCAACTCCTCGCAATTGCTGATGCCGCTGGTCTTCGCCGGACATGCCGGCTCAATGCTCGCTTTGACCGGCACACCGGTGAACGTGCTGGTTTCCGAGGCCGGGCTCGATGCCGGCGTCGGCGGCTTCGGCTTCTTCGAGTTCGCGCTGGCCGGCATCCCGCTGCTCGCCGGCACCATGGCTATCATCATCCTGTTCGGGGAGAAGCTTCTGCCCCAGCGCAACGGCGCGACCATGCCGGCCGATTTCAGCCGCCACGCCAGGACGCTGGTCGAGCAATACGGGCTGGCGAGCGGCGTCCATCAACTACGCGTCCGCGCGACCTGCCCCTATGTCGGGAAGCGCTCCGACGAAGTCGACCTCGGCACATGGTCCGGGCTCCAGCTCGTGGCGGTCCAGGACGGCGACACGGCCGGGCCGCTGCGTCGCACGACGATCGCCGAGGGCGACCATCTGCTGCTGCGCGGCGATGCCGAGGCCGCGGCCAATTTCGCGGCGCAGATGCACCTCGCGTTCCGCGAGGAAGGCGCGGGCGATGGCGAAGAAACCCTGTTCAACCGCCGCTCGGGCCTTGCCGAGGTGGTGATCCCGCCGCGCTCCGGCCTGATCGGCCAGACCGTGTTTCCCGGCATGGTCACCGAAAGCGGGGACCTGATCATCCTGGCCGTGCAACGCGGCGCGAGCGAGGCTCCGAACGCCGGCAAAACCAAGACGGCCGGCGTCGTGCTGCAGGCTGGCGACACCATGCTGCTGCAGGGCACCTGGAAGGCGCTCGACACCCATCTCGACGATCCCGACGTCCTCGTCGTCAGCTCCCCGGAACTGGTGCGACGCCAGGCCGTGCCGATGGGTCCGGGCGCCAAGCAGGCGATCATCATCCTGTTCGCGATGGTCGTGATGCTGGCCACCGGCATCGTTCCGTCTGCCGTGGCGGGCCTGCTGGCGGCCGGTGCGATCATTCTCTGCGGCATCATGACCGTCGAGCAATCCTACCGCGCGATCAGCTGGACGACCGTGATCCTCGTCGGCGCGATGATGCCGCTCTCGACCGCGATGATCCAGACCGGCGCAGCGAAGATGCTGGCCGACCACCTCGTCTCGATGGTGGGCGACGCCGGGCCGACCGCGCTGCTCGCCGGCCTGTTCATCCTGACCGCGGTGCTGGGCCAGCTCATCAGCAACACCGCGACGGCGCTGATCGTCATCCCGATCGGCGTCGCCGCAGCCACCGCCATGGGCATCTCACCGCGGCCGGTGCTGATGAGCACGGCGGTCGCCGCAGCCGGCGCCTTCCTGACGCCGATTGCGACGCCGACCAATCTGATGGTGATGGGACCAGGCGGCTACGTCTTCAGCGATTACTGGAAACTCGGGTTGCCGCTGCTGATCTGGTTCTTCGTCGTGGCGGTCTTCATCGTGCCCCTGATCTGGCGCTTCTGAATTTCGCAAGCAACCGCAGCGATGACGGCACGCTCCTCTCGCTCTTTTAATTAGCCCTCGTCAATCAAAGGCACAGGCAGATAATCTTGCCGCTTCCACAAAAAACGAAGACACCGACTGGAGTTCGATTATCGAACTCTGCTCCGACCGGGAACGATCGCGAGCATTGGCATGGCAATGGTACCAGGAGCCATAGCTCCACCGAGCGCACATAACGATCAAGGTAATTGACGAGATGCAGATGGAACGCAGATCATTTTTGATTTCACTTGTCGGCGGCGTGCTGATTGCGGCGACAGCGAAGGCGGCGCCGGTCGAGGCACGATCCGCAGTGGCGACAAGCGCGCTCGACACGCTGGATGCCGAATTCACGCAAGGCCCGCCGCAGCCGCGGTCACCGGGCGCGGCTACCCTTCCCGCTCGGCCAGAAAATCCGCGGCCGCGCCGGAAGAACTGGCATCGCTATCGCCAGCGCAACCGCCGGCCGCTGCCCCCGCCGCCCCGGCACCGCGGGCGCCGCTGACGGCAAATCGGAACAGCCCCCATCCCGTGTGCGGGAGCCAGCCCGTCAGCCTCGTGGGCCTGCACTCGGGCGCGCCGCGCGCCACACAAGCAGGCGAGCCGATGTCAAATCCGGCTCCAATCGCGGAGACCCGTCAGGACGGCGTGGCTCGACGTGGAGGCCGCAAACGACCTCGGGAGCGGCGAAGCCGCGGGGCACGCCATTTCTGGCTACGCGGCTGCCGGGGGCGAAACTGCCGCTTCCGATTATAGTACAGTTGCGGGCGTTGGCTGAATGCCACATCGACCTGGTCCAGCGCACGCGCCGTCCCTTCTGGCAGCGCTGCCTCGCCTGTCGTGGCAGCGCCGATGGCAATGTCGAACAAAGCCGAACCGGCCAGCCCGAGAAGTCCAGACAGAACCAGCCGTCTGCTCACCATATCATGCTTCTCCTGCCACCAGCGCACCAGGCGCCAGCCCGACATATGCCCCAAGCCAATCCGGTCAGGTCTCTGCCCTCGGGCTCCCAAACTCCCGTCAGGCGAAGCAAGGGGCCGTCATTCCCGACGATCGTCGGGCCAGCGGGCTTGTTTCAGAACGTCAAGGGCAGCGCGCCTCGAACACGCGCCCATGGCGGTCACGATAAAGGCAGTTGTTCGGAGTGGTCGCCCGGCCAATCACGGCGCCCGTGACACCGCCCACAGCGGCACCGATCGCCGCTCCACGCCCACCTCCCGCAATGCCGCCAACGATGGCACCGGTCCCAGCGCCAATGGCCGCACCGCCGAGGGTCCGCTGATCGGCAGAATTGGCATTGCACCCCGCAAGAGCCAAGCCGATGACGAAGACTGCAATTTTCGCGCGCATCCCTGTCCATCCTTCTCAAAATCGAGTGGCCTTCGGCTTCGCAAGAAGCGGGTCCCACAATGATGGAACGCCATCGCAAGCGATCTTCCGAGACTGCCACAAGCCTAGGCTGCGCAACCGAAAATGCATCCGCAGAGAATCTCAGGGCCTGTACTCAACATCCCAACCTGTCCCCCCGGCCTGCTGACGGCTTCATGGACCTGGCGGTTAGGCTGATGCAGCCGATCGTCGAGTGCCTGCAAACCACGTCGTCAAGCTCGGCTTGCGAACGCCCACGGGACCGAGTTCCGAAAGGCTCTCTATCGGTATCATCTGTGGTTTGGTTGTGAGGTCGGCGTTCATGGCATCGTCAGTGCGACGGCGCGCGTTTCCGCTACGCGGTGGCCAGCATCCATGGGGTGACGCCGTTGTCGGCGACGAGTTTCTGGAACTGTCCGCTGGCGCACTGCGCTGGAGTTGACCCGGTTTCAGAAGACCTACAGCCCGGTCAACATCGCCACCGTCCGTGACGTCGATGCCAGCCGTCGCCAAGGGCGCGCCAAACTCAGAAAGAACAAAACGAGGTGAAAGGTGGAATGGGCCTGCGCCGGAAAGTGTAACGACCGGGCGGCCAAGCAAGCTAAGGCTTTGATTTATATGGCGCGGGCGACGGGGCTCGAACCCGCGACCTCCGGCGTGACAGGCCGGCACTCTAACCAACTGAGCTACGCCCGCGCAGGGCGGCTGGGGCATTCGCCGTCAGCGACGTGGTGAGTATTGCCCCCGACCGGAAGTGTCAAGCGAGTGACGCCGGCAAAATCGCATCTGGGGAAAATTATCCTCGCCCTCTCCTATCACTCGGCCGCGTCACCCTCGTTCCATGGCGATGCCAGGCAGGGATCGAGCAGGACGTGGCGGCTGTCTTGGCGGTTATATCCGCCGCGCAGGACCGCCTTGTCGCCCAGCTTCAGGTCGCCGGCGCCATAGGTCACGCACAGAACCCGGACGCCCGGTGCGGCACAGACCGCGACATACCAAAGCGCGCCGTCCGTCCGGATGAGACTCACCGTTCCCGCGATCGCCATGTCGACACGCGAATCGCGTGGCACCGAATCCGGGAGCTGCGCCGCGATGCTCTCGCAGCTCGCCGGCTTGCCGGGCTGCTCCGGATGGGAAAAGGCCGGACGATCGACGAAGAAGGAATCAGGCAGGAGCGACTGCGCCGCAGCCTGCCCTGCAGCGAGGACGAGGCCGAGGCAGGTGCCTGCCAGTACGCAGCGCAGGACGGGACGAGAACGGGTCAAGCGGCTGATCTCCATGAGCCCGGCAGGGTGACGATGAAGATGGCGGAATTCGGCCGCCCGCAAGCCTTCGCAAGGCGCTTGCCCGACAATGCTTGCGATGCGGCGGCCGAGGCCTTAAAGGCGACCGCGAGGGGCGGTTAGCTCAGTTGGTAGAGCATCTCGTTTACACCGAGAGGGTCGGCGGTTCGAGCCCGTCACCGCCCACCAGATCCGTCAGGCAGCAGCCCTCGCAGCCTGCTGGCCGCTAGCCAACTCGCTCCGCACGTCGCCTGGCGGCGGCATCGAGCCGGGCGACACGGCGGAGCGCTTCTTCGACATCGGCCGAACCGGCCAGCTTCAGCGGATTCAGCGGATGATCCGCCTCCGCCAGCGCCCGACGTACCGGCGCGGGCAGGCTATCGAATGCAGCCCATCCATCCGGTTTCGGCCTGCGTTTCGGAAGCCGTCGCAGCTTCATGGCCCTCTGATCGAACTGCCTGCGGAAAAGCAGGCTTAAAATGGTCCTGAACAGGCCTTGCGGCAATGACCGGCCTGGCGCCCAAAAGAAAGCCGCCGGCGCTTGCGCGCCGGCGGCTCGTTCTTCCTGGATCCAAGGTCAGTGGGCGACGAGGCCCGCCGCGTCGTCGTCCGCGCCCTTGGGCGGCACGGCCTTGAGATCCTCTTCCCAGACGATCGGAACCGGCTGGCGGGTCAGCGCATGCTGGAGAACCTGCTCCATGCGCGCGACCGGGATAATCTCCATGCCATCCTTCACCGACTTCGGCAGGTCGATCAGGTCCTTGGCGTTCTCCTCGGGGATCAGCACCTTCTTGATGCCGCCGCGAAGCGCCGCCAGGAGCTTCTCCTTCAGACCGCCGATCGGCAGCACCCTGCCCCGCAGCGTGACCTCGCCGGTCATGGCGACGTCCCGGTTGGTCGGGATGCCCGTCAGGATCGAGACGATGGTGGTCGCCATCGCGATGCCGGCCGACGGCCCGTCCTTCGGGGTCGCCCCCTCGGGAACGTGGACGTGGATGTCACGCCGGTCGAAGAGCGGCGGCTCGATGCCGAAATCGACGGCCCGCGAGCGGACATAGGATGCCGCCGCCGAGATCGATTCCTTCATCACGTCGCGCAGGTTGCCGGTGACGGTCATGCGGCCCTTGCCGGGCACCATGACGCCCTCGATCGTCAGCAACTCGCCGCCGACCTCGGTCCAGGCCAGACCGGTGACGACACCGACCTGATCCTCCGTCTCCGCCATGCCGTAGCGATAGCGCGGCGGGCCGAGATACTCCTCGAGCAACGGCTCGTTGACCACGACCTTGGCCTTCTTGCCGAGCACGATGTCCTTCACGCCCTTGCGGACCGTGTTGGAGAGCTCGCGCTCGAGATTGCGGACGCCGGCCTCGCGGGTATAGCGCCGCACCAGCGTCTGCACGGCCTCGTCCGTGATCGACCACTCCTTGCCGCTGAGCCCATGCTTCTTGATCGCATTCGGGATCAGGTGCTTGCGGGCGATCTCCGTCTTCTCTTCCTCGGTGTAGCCGGCGATGCGGATCACCTCCATCCGGTCCAGCAGGGCCGGCGGGATGTTCAGCGTATTCGCCGTCGTCACGAACATCACGTTCGACAGGTCGTAATCGACCTCGAGGTAATGGTCGTTGAAGGTCGAGTTCTGCTCGGGGTCGAGCACCTCCAGCAGGGCCGCCGAGGGGTCGCCACGGAAGTCCTGGCCCATCTTGTCGATCTCGTCGAGTAGGATGAGCGGGTTCGAGGTCTTGGCCTTCTTCATCGACTGGATGATCTTGCCGGGCATCGAGCCGATATAGGTGCGGCGGTGACCGCGGATCTCGGCCTCGTCACGCACGCCGCCGAGCGACATGCGCACGAACTCGCGGCCGGTCGCCTTGGCGATCGACTTGCCGAGCGAGGTCTTGCCGACGCCCGGAGGGCCGACGAGGCACAGGATCGGACCGGCGAGCTTGTTGGCGCGCTGCTGCACGGCGAGATATTCGACGATGCGGTCCTTGACCTTGTCGAGGCCGAAATGATCGTCGTCGAGCACCAGCTGGGCGGCGTTGAGATCCTTCTTGATCTTCGAGCGCTTGCCCCACGGGATGCCGAGCATCCAGTCGAGATAGTTGCGCACCACGGTCGCTTCCGCGGACATCGGCGACATCTGGCGCAGCTTCTTCAGCTCGGCCGTCGCCTTGTCGCGGGCTTCCTTGGTGAGCTTGGTCTGGGCGATGCGCTCTTCCAGCTCGGCCAGCTCGTCGCGGCCTTCATCGCCGTCGCCGAGCTCCTTCTGGATCGCCTTCATCTGCTCGTTGAGGTAGTACTCGCGCTGGGTCTTCTCCATCTGGCGCTTGACGCGCGAGCGGATGCGCTTCTCGACCTGCAGCACGGACATCTCGCTCTCCATGAGCGACAGGACCTTCTCCAGGCGATGGGCGACGTTGGTGATCTCCAGCACGCCCTGGCGATCGGCGATCTTGACCGCCAGATGCGAGGCGACGGTATCGGCGAGCTTGGTCGGCTCGTCGATCTGCGTGACCGCAGCGACGATCTCGCCCGAGATCTTCTTGTTGAGCTTCACATAGCTCTCGAACTCGCTGACGACCGAACGGGCGAGCGCCTCGACCTCGACCTTCTTGCCTTCTTCCTCGGCCAAGCCGGTGGCCTCGGCCTCGTAGAAGGATTCGCTTGCCGAATAGGACGAGGCCTTGGCACGGCCGACGCCTTCGACAAGCACCTTCACGGTGGAATCGGGCAGTTTCAGCAGCTGCAGCACGCGGGCGAGCGTGCCGATCTCGTAGATCTCGTCGGGCTGCGGATCATCGTCGCCGGCGTTCTTCTGTGTCGCCAGCAGGATCAGCCCGTCCGTCTTCACCACTTCCTCGAGCGCGCGGATGGACTTCTCGCGGCCGACGAAGAGCGGGACGATCATGTGGGGGAAAACGACGATGTCGCGCAAAGGCAGTACCGGGAAGGTGCCGGCCTCGCCTGGGACGAAGGGAGCGCGTGGCGTCGAGCCAGTCATGGCAATTCCTTTGCAGTTGCGCCCGGCGGACCCCCGAGATGGGCGGAACGATCGGACGTGTGCGGCCAAGGCGACCATTCGCCTCTCCGCCCTCGCGCATCGCACCCTCCAAGGCATGCGACTCTCGCAAGTGCACCTAAAGTGGAGACTTCCTCGCCGGCTTTCAAGCGAGGTATCCGGCCCATGCACCGCTGTCCTGCAACGGACGAGGGACGGATGCCGCGAGAAGAGGTGGTTCAATCTCGCGCAGGGCTGTTGCGATGCGAAACCGCGAGCGACCCATGCCCATCACAACGCAAAACGCGCGCCAAGGGCGCGCGTCCTGTTGTCGCATTGCAGGAAAGGTCAGGAGGCCGAGGCGGTCTTCGTCTCGTCCTCGCGCTCGGCATAGATGAAGAGCGGGCGGGCCTTGCTCTCCACCGCCTCGGGGCCGATCACCACCTGCTCGACGCCTTCGAGGCCGGGCAGTTCGTACATGGTCTCAAGCAGGATGCTCTCCATGATCGAGCGCAGGCCGCGCGCGCCGGTCTTCCGCTCGATCGCCTTGCGGGCGATCAGGCTGACGGCCTCGTCGGTGAAGGTGAGCTGGGTGTCCTCCATCTCGAACAGGCGCTGATACTGCTTGACGAGCGCGTTCTTCGGCTCGGTCAGGATGGTCTTCAGCGCCGGCTCGTCGAGATCCTCCAGCGTCGCCAGGACGGGCAGGCGGCCGACGAATTCCGGGATCAGGCCGAACTTCAGGAGATCCTCGGGCTCGACCTGACGGAAGATCTGGCCGATGCGGCGGTCGTCCGGGGCCTCGACCTTGGCGCCGAAGCCGATCGAGGTGCCCTGCCCGCGGCTCGAGATGATCTTGTCGAGACCGGCGAAGGCGCCACCGCAGATGAAGAGGATATTGGTGGTGTCGACCTGCAGGAATTCCTGCTGCGGATGCTTGCGCCCGCCCTGCGGCGGCACGGAGGCGACGGTGCCTTCCATGATCTTCAGCAGCGCCTGCTGGACGCCCTCGCCCGAGACGTCGCGGGTGATCGAAGGGTTGTCCGACTTGCGGCTGATCTTGTCGATCTCGTCGATATAGACGATGCCGCGCTGCGCCCGCTCGACATTGTAGTCGGAGGCCTGGAGCAGCTTGAGGATGATGTTCTCGACATCCTCGCCGACATAGCCGGCCTCGGTCAGCGTCGTCGCATCGGCCATGGTGAAGGGCACGTCGAGGATGCGGGCGAGCGTCTGCGCAAGCAGTGTCTTGCCCGAGCCGGTCGGCCCGATCAGCAGGATGTTCGACTTCGCCAGCTCGACGTCGTTCTGCTTCGTCGCATGCGAGAGGCGCTTGTAATGGTTGTGCACCGCCACCGAGAGCACCTTCTTGGCGTGCTCCTGGCCGATGACATAGTCGTCGAGGACCTTGCGGATCTCCTTGGGAGTCGGCACGCCGTCCTTCGACTTCACCAGCGCGGATTTGGATTCCTCGCGGATGATGTCCATGCAGAGCTCGACGCATTCATCGCAGATGAACACGGTCGGGCCCGCGATGAGCTTGCGGACCTCGTGTTGGCTCTTGCCGCAGAAAGAGCAGTAAAGCGTGCTCTTCGAGTCGCCGCCGGGCTTGTTAGCCATCGTCCATCTCCAGTTCGGGAGCCGGGAGCCGCATCGCCAGTGGCGGATGCAGCCGTCGTCTCTCCGTCATATCTAAGCGCTCAGATCACGATGATTAGGTTAACGGCCCGTTCCGGTACATTCGGATACGCAGGGCCGGCCCAAGCCGGATCAGATTGGAGCGCTCGTCCGCTCACCCCCGGCCCCATGCAAACACGGGGCCGATCCTCAATGCAATATGGGGGCTCCGGAAGGCCGGGCCAACCCACAGGATCGCGAGCGCCGCGATCAGGCCTCGGGCTCGGCGCGGCGCTCCATGACCTTGTCGATCAGGCCGAAATCGCGGGCCTGCTCGGCGGTCATGAAATTGTCGCGCTCCAGCGCGGCGACGATGTCCTCGTAGGGACGCCCGGTATGCTTCACGTAGATTTCGTTCAGCCGCTTCTTCAGGCTCTCGACTTCCCGGGCGTGGATCAGGATGTCGGTGACCTGACCCTGATAGCCGCCGGAGGGCTGGTGAACCATGATGCGGGCGTTCGGCAGGGCGAAGCGCATGTCCTTGGCACCGGCCGTCAGCAGCAGCGAGCCCATCGAGGCGGCCTGGCCGATGCAGACCGTGGTCACCGGGCAGCGGATCAGCTGCATGGTGTCGTAGATCGAGAGGCCGGACGTCACCACGCCGCCGGGCGAGTTGATGTAGAAGGAGATTTCCTTCTTGGGGTTCTCGGCCTCGAGGAACAGGAGCTGCGCCACGATCAGCGACGCCGAGTAATCCTCGACCGGGCCGGTCAGGAAGATGATGCGCTCGCGCAGCAGGCGCGAATAGATGTCGAAGGCGCGTTCACCGCGGCTCGACTGCTCGACCACCATCGGGACGAGATTGTTGTAGGTCTCGAGCGGATCGCGAAGCATGGATCTGTCCTTGAGGTGGAGCGCTGGGGAAGCCAGCGAGATGTCGAATCAGCGGTGTCTAGGCAGACACTCACTTAAGCACGGCAGTCGCGGCTGAAAAGGGAAGCGCCGCCGGTCGCGAAGGCCGGCGGCGCGATAGCTGTCGTTAAGGTTGCCGTGAGGCTCAGGCGGAGGCGTCGTCGGCCTTGGCTTCAGCCTTCTTCGCCTTCTTGGCGGCGGCCTTCTTCGGCTTGGCCTCGGCGGTGTCCTCGGCGTCCTCGTCGGCGTAGAGCGCCTCGCGCGAAACCGTCTGGTCCTCGACCTTCACCTGGCCGAGCAGATGGTCGACGACCTTCTCCTCGAAGATCGGGGCGCGGATCTCGGCGAGAGCCTGCGGGTTCTTGCGATAGAACTCCCAGACTTCCTTCTCCTGGCCGGGGAAGGAGCGGGCGCGCTCGATCAGGGCCTGGGTGACCTCGTCATCCGAGATCTGGACCTTGGCCTGCTCGCCGATCTCGGCCAGCACGAGGCCCAGACGCACGCGGCGCTCGGCGATCTTGCGGTAGTCGGCGCGGGCGGCGTCCTCGGTGGTGTCCTCGTCGGCGAAGGTCTTGTTGGCCTGCTTCATGTCGGCTTCGACCTGGCCCCAGACGCTGGTGAACTCCTGCTCGACCAGGGTCGGCGGCAGCTCGAAGGCGTATTTGCCGTCGAGCGCGTCGAGCAGGCCCTTCTTGAGCTTGCGGCGCGACTGGGCGACGAAATCACGGCCGATCTGCTCGCGCACGGCTTCCTTGAGCTTGTCGAGCGACTCCAAGCCGAAGCCCTTGGCGAGCTCGTCATCGATCTTGACGGCGTCCGGCCCCTGGACGTCGGTCACGGTGACCTCGAACTCGGCCGGCTTGCCGGCGAGGTTCTCGGCCGCATAGTTCTCGGGGAAGGTCACCTTGACGGTGCGGGTCTCGCCGGTCTTGGCGCCTTCGAGCTGCTCCTCGAAGCCCGGGATGAACTGGCCGGCGCCGAGATCGAGCGGGATGCCCTCGCCCGTGCCGCCGTCGAACTTCTCACCGTCGAGCGTGCCGACGAAGGATATGATCAGGCGGTCGCCCTTCTCAGCCTTGGCCTTCTCGCCCTTCGAGGTGTAGCTGCGGTTGCCGGCAGCCATGCGCAGAAGCGCGGCATCGACATCGGCGTCCGGAACCTCGGCGACCGGCTTCACCAGCGAAACGTCCGAGAGGTCGGCGAGCTCGATCTTCGGCAGCACTTCCAGCGCGACGGTGAAGGCGAGATCGCCCTTGGCCTCCATCGCGGCCTCGATCTCTTCCTTGTTCTCGGGGAAGCGGATCTGCGGCTCGAAGGCGAGCTTCAGGTTGTTGTCGGCGACGATCTTCTGGTTCGCCTCATTGACGGCGTTCTGCAGCACGTCGGACATGACCGAGCGGCCATAGAGGCGGCGCAGATGCGCGACCGGCACCTTGCCCGGGCGGAAGCCGTTGATCTTGGCCTTGCCCTGGAGGTCCTGGAGGCTGCCATCGAGCCTGGTCTTCAGGTCGGCGGCGTTCAGCACCACCTGGAATTCGCGCTTGAGGCCCTGGGACAGGGTTTCGGTCACGTTCATTTTTGTACCGCCAACAGCTCGTTTACGTCTCAATGTCCAAAGCGCGACGCCGGTTCGACCGCCGCCGCGCTCGCGAAAAAACTAGACCGATGGTGCGGGCGGAGGGACTCGAACCCCCACGACTTTCGCCGCTGGTACCTAAAACCAGTGCGTCTACCAATTCCGCCACGCCCGCCGGTCCGATAGCGCTGCGCGCGAGCAAACGCAGCGCGGCCATCGTCAAGTCGCAGGCCTATACGCATTTCGACCGGGCCATGCAGCAAAAAAATGACGGTTCTGCAAAACAGGCGCTGCGCCGGACATTTCGCCGGGGGACCCGAACCGGCTCTCGCCAGAGCGGGCCGCCCGGATTATGCGGTATGGCATGACGAAACCGCCCGCCGCCTCCCCGCTCCCGCTCACGCGTCGCCAATGGCTGGCGGGGCTCGGCGGAGCCTGCCTGATCGCGCCCTCAGCGGGTTTCGCGCAAGCTCCCGCCCCGACCACCAAGCCGGCAAGCGAGCCGCAGCGGCGGACGCTCGTCGCCGCGCCAGCGAAGGCAAGGCTGCGTCCGTCACCGCCGGTCGATACGGAAATCTGGACATTCGACGGCAGCACGCCGGCCCCGCCCCTGCGAATCAAGCAGGGCGAAACGCTGGCCGTGAAGCTCGAGAACAAGACGACGGCCCCGCTCGACCTGCACTGGTACGGCCTGCGCGGCGAGGCCGAACGGGATGGCGCCGCCAGCTTCACGCGCCCGCCCATCGCGCCGGGAGAGACCGGCGAGTTCCGGATCACGCCGGCGGATTCGGGCACCCTGCTCTATCGCCCGCTTCGGGCCGGCAGTTCATCCGAACCCGCTGGCCGGGGCCTGAGCGGCCTCGTCATCGTCGAGGAGAAGGAGCCGCCTCCGGTCGATCTCGACCTGCCCGTCCTCATCACCGACTGGCTCCTCGGCGACGATCAGGCGCTCCAGCCCTTCGTGCAGCAAGGGAATGCCTCGGCTTCGGCCGGGCGCCTCGGCAGTTGGCTCACCGTCAACGGCCGCTCGCCGCCGCAGCCGATCTCGGCCCGGCCCGGTGCGCGGATTCGCCTCAGGCTCGCCAATGCCTGCAATGCCCGGATCATGCGATTGCGCTTCGACGGCGGAAAGACGACCGTGATCGCGGTCGACAGCCAGCCGACCGAGAGTTTCGAGCCTGTGCGCTCGCAGCTGCCCTTCGCGCCGGGTACCCGCTACGATGTGATCCTCGACCTGCCGATCGAGGTCGGTGCCGCCGTCAATGTCAGCGCCCTGATCGGTGGCGGGCTGCCGCTGGTCCGGATCGTGACGGCGGGGCAGCCGCAGGTTCCGCCCGCAGCCATGCCCGCCCTGAAGCTCAACCCTGCCCTGCCGCTGGGCGTTCGGATGCAGGACGCGCTCCGGCCCGCGCTCGTCATCGAAGGCGGCGCCAGACTCACCGAGGACCAGAAGCTCGATTTCACAGGGCTCGATCTTGCCAGCCCCTGGCGGGTGAATGGCGGCACCGGCTCCTTCGAAGGCAAGCCCCTTTTCAGCGTCAAGCGCGGCACGCCGATCGTGATGGCGATCGACAACCGCACCGCCTTCGTCCAGCCGTTCCACGTCCACGGCCACAGCTTCCGGCTGCTGCATCCGCTCGACGACGGCTGGGAGAACTATTTCCTCGACACCGTGCAGATCCCGGAACGCAAGAAGCTGCACATCGCCTTCATCGCCGACAATCCCGGCCGCTGGCTGATCTCGTCGACGGTGCTGGAGCGCTTCGACCTCGGGCTATGGAGCTGGTTCGAGGTGACGTGAGGCCGCTCCTCAGAGGCCCAGCCGATCGACCACGTCCTGCACGATCGCGTCCTTGCTGTCCTCGACCGAGACGACCAGCGGCTTCTCGTCCGCACCCGGCTCCTCCAGCGCGGCGAACTGGCTGTCGAGCAGGGCCGGCGGCATGAAATGGTGCTGGCGGGCGGCCATGCGCCGGCCGATCAGCTCGCGCGAGCCCTTGAGATAGACCAGCGTGACATCCGGCCGGTCGCCGACGATCACCTGCCGATAGGCGCGCTTCAGCGCCGAGCAGGTGACGATGCCGTGCTCGCCCTTGGCCCGGAGATCGTCGATCCAGGCGGCGATCGCCGCGAGCCAAGGCTTGCGATCCTCGTCGTTCAGCGGCGTGCCGCCGGCCATCTTGGCGACGTTCTCGGGGGGATGGAAGGAATCGGCGTCGCGGAAGGGCCAGCCGAGGCGCTCCGCCAGACGCTCGCCGAGCGAGGTCTTACCGGAGCTCGCGACGCCCATGACGACGATGACGGCCGGGCGGCCGCCGCCTGCTGCCTCTGCCACCGTATCAGCCCTGCTTCTTGGGTTCGACATGGCCGCCGAAGCCGGCGCGCATCGCCGAGAGGATCTTCTCGCCGAAAGTGTGGTCGACGCGCGAGCGGAAGCGCGCGAACAGGGCCGAGGTCAGCACCTCGGCCGGGGTCGCGGTCTCGACGGCGGCATCGACCGTCCAGCGACCCTCGCCGGAATCCGAGACATTGCCTGTATAGGAGGAGAGCTCCTCGTCGGCAGCCAGTGCCTCGGCCGTGAGATCGAGCAGCCAGGAGGTGACGACCGAACCGCGGCGCCAGACCTCGGCGATCTCGGCGACGTCGAAATCGAAGCCGTATTCGGCCGGCAGGCCTTCCTTGGCCGAGGCATTGCGCAGGAGGTCGAAGCCCTCCGCGAAGGCCTGCATCATGCCGTATTCGATGCCGTTATGGACCATCTTGACGAAATGGCCGGAGCCGGTCGGGCCGCAATGGAGATAGCCCTGCTCGCTCGTCGGGTTGCGGCCCTCGCGATGCTTGGTCGGCTCGATCTCGCCCTTGCCTGGCGCCAGCGTCGCGAAGATCGGCTCCAGCCGGTCGAAGGCTTCCTTGTCGCCGCCGATCATCAGGCAATAGCCGCGATCGAGGCCGTGGACGCCGCCGGAGGTGCCGATATCCATGTAATGGATGCCCTTGGCCGCCAATTCCTTGCCGCGGCGGACATCGTCCTTCCAGAAGGCATTGCCGCCGTCGATCAGCGTATCGCCCTCGCCGACGAGGCCCGCGAGTTCGGCCAGGGTCGCCTCGGTGATCTTGCCCGCCGGCAGCATCACCCAGATGGCGCGCGGCGCCTTGAGCTTGGCGACCATGTCCTTGAGATCGCTGGCCAGCGTCGCGCCATCGGCGGCAAGCGCCTGACCCGGCTTCGGATCACGATCATAGACCACGCATTCATGGCCGGCGCGCATCAGGCGGCGCACGATGTTGCCACCCATCCGGCCGAGGCCGATCACTCCAAGCTGCATGTCAGATACTCCGCAAAGCCGGCTTTCGCTGCTTCAAGCATGGAGGCGGCGGGCGGGGCAAGCCGATGCGACGCAGGTCTCAACCCCGGATTTGCTGCTGCAAGGCCCGCCAACGCCCCGGCGTGACGCCATAGGCGCGGCGGAACTGGCGGGTGAAATGGCTCTGATCGGCGAAGCCACAGGCGAAGGCCAGGTCAGCCAGAGGCGTGTCCTCCGCCAGCATGCGACGGGCACGGTCGAGGCGACGCATCACGAGGTAGTTATAAGGGCTGGTCCCGAAAGCCGCGCGGAACTGGCGCGCCAAGGTGAAGCGATCGAGCCCTGTCATGGCTTCCAGGCGGCTCGAATAGACGGTCTCGGCGGTGTGCGCGTCGAGATAGTCCCGAGCGCGCTCAAGGGCCCTGTTTTCGAGCCGCGACGGACGAGCACGCGCCGCCGAGGGATCGAGCGCCAACAAGGCCTGCGCCAGCCGTTCGAGGAGATCATCGACCGCCAGAGGATCGAGCGGTTGATCGAGATCGCGCAGCGCGCGGGCGATCGCCGCGACCAAACGCGGCTCCTGTGAAACCGCTGTAGATATGAAGGGCAGTGCCCGGCCGCCCTCGCCCATCGCCTGCCGGATCAGGCGCGGCTCGACATAGAGCATGCGGTAACGGAAGCCGCTCTCGATGCCGGAGCGCCCGTTATGGACCTCGTCGGGATGCAGGACGATGGCGTGGCCACCGAGGCTGTCGCGCCTTGCGCCGCGGTAATCGAAGGATTGCACGCCCGACAGCGTCAGCCCGAAGGCATAGGTGTCGTGGCGGTGCGGATCATAGGCATAGCCCCGGAAGAACGCTTCCATGCGCTCGATGCCATCAGCGCCGGCGCCGAGCCGGACCCAGTCCTGCTCAGGCCCGCACGATCGTTCAAGACGGGCCTTGCCGGCCTCGGTTAGCGATGCGTCCATGCGTTACGATACCAAGATAGCCATCGTGGTTCGCGATGATCTCGCAACCTGGCAAAAACTCAATGTCGCCAGCTTCCTCGCCGGCGGTCTCGCTGGAGCCTCTCCGGAACTCGCGGGCGAGCCCTACCGGGATGCATCCGGCCGCTTCTACGGGCCGCTGATCCGCCAGCCGATCCTGATCTTCGCGGCAAGCGCAGCGGAGCTCACGACTATACTCCAACGGGCGCAGCAGCGCGGCGTCCGGCCGCATCTCTATACGAAGGACCTGTTCGCAACCGGCAATGACATGGACAACCGCGCCGCTGTCGCTGCGGTTGCGACGGATGCACTCGACCTCGTCGGTCTCGGCCTGCATGCCGAGCGCAAGGAGATCGACAAGATCACCAAGGGGCTGAAGCTGCACGGATAACCGCTTGCAACGCATGCTGTTCGCGCAGACTTGCCTGCCTCACCCCTGTGCAATACGCGGATCGCTCTCCGCATTCACGGTCTGGATCGCGACTTTCGTCGTGCTCATCCAGTGCATTTTTTGGCATTTACGAGTCCCCGAGAATCGCCTTAGCCTCCTTCTTGTCGGTAACAACTGAAAGGAGGTGATCCAGTGTCTCATTGTCATCAACCGCTGGTGCAAGGCGGGCGGATCTGGACCTCTTCTTGCTGGGGTTTCTATTCCGCGTGAGTTTTCGCACCTTCAGATCCGGTTCGCCGGGTCGCGGTTCGGCAATGGAAGGGCAGCTCGCAAGGGCTGCCCTTCTTGCTTTCAGGCCGCCAAAGCTGGCGCCCGGCCGCAAGCCGTGGCAGACAGGCGGCGTGTCACGCTTTTCCCTGCCCAATGCCCCGAGTACCGGCCGTGTCCGTTCCTGATCCGAGCCGCGAGGCCATTCTCGACTTCATCGAGGAAGAGCGCGCTGCCGGCCGCGAGGTCGGCCGCCGCGAGATCGCGAGGGCTTTCGGGCTCGATGGGGGCGGCAAGATCTGGCTGAAGCGCCTGCTCAAGGAGATGGCGGAGGAAGGCGAGATCGGCGGCGACGGCAAGGAGCGCCCGGTCCATCCGCGCGGCGCGCTGCCGCCCGTGCTGCTCTCCGAGATCAAGCGCCGCGACCGCGAGGGCGACCTCGTCGCCCAGCCGCTGGAATGGGACGAGGCGGAGAGCGGAGCGCCGCCGCAGATCCTGATCGAGCGCAGCCGCGAGGGACGCCGCAAGGACAAGTCGGCCGGGCCTGCGCCGGGCGTCGGCGATCAGGTCATCCTCAAGCTGACGCGGCTGCGCGGCGTCGAGGGCTTCGGCTATTCCGGCCGGGTGCTCAAGGTGATGGGCAAGGCCAAAGCGGCCGTGCTCGGCATCTTCCGCGCCCTGCCCGACGGCTCCGGCCGGCTGGTGCCGATCGACAAGAAGGCGCAGGGGCGCGAGGCGATCATTCCGAAGGGCCGCACGGCCGAGGCGCAGGACGGCGACCTCGTCTCCGTCTCCTTACGCCGCGAGAGCCGCTTCGGCCCGCCGGAGGCGCATGTCCGCGAGCGGCTGGGCTCGATCAAGTCGGAACGTGCCGTCAGCCTGATCGCAATCCATGCCCATGGCATTCCGCATGAGTTCCCGCCCGCCGCCCTTCAGGAAGCCGCGAATGCGCCGCTTGCCAGCCTGAAAGGCCGCGAGGACTGGCGCGAGCTGCCGCTCGTCACCATCGACCCAGCCGACGCCAAGGACCATGACGACGCGGTCCATGCCGTGCCGGACGACAACCCGGACAATCCCGGCGGCTTCGTCGTCACCGTCGCCATCGCCGATGTCGCGGCCTATGTCACGCCGCATTCGGCCCTCGACCGCGAGGCGCTGGAACGCGGCAACTCGGTCTATTTCCCCGACCGCGTCGTGCCGATGCTGCCGGAGCGGATCTCGAACGATCTCTGTTCCTTGCGCGAGCACGAGGACCGGCCGGCGCTCGCCGCCCGGCTCGTACTCAAGGCCGACGGCTCGAAGAAGAGCCATTCCTTCCACCGCGTGCTGATGCGCTCGGCGGCGAAGCTCTCCTATCAGCAGGCGCAAGCCGCCATCGACGGGCAGACCGACGAGAAGACCGCGCCGATCCGCGAGAGCGTGATGATGCCGCTCTGGGCGGCCTATGGCATTGCGGCCCGCGCCCGCGACCAGCGCCAGCCGCTGGAACTCGACCTGCCCGAGCGCAAGCTGATCCTGAAGCCCGACGGCTCGGTCGATCGCGTCATCGTGCCGGACCGGCTCGCCGCGCATCGCCTGATCGAGGAATTCATGATCCTCGCCAATGTCGCGGCGGCCGAGACTCTGGAAAAAGCCGGCAGCCAGTTGATCTATCGCTGCCATGACGAGCCCTCGCTGGAGAAGATGCGGGCGCTCGGCGAAGTGCTGGCCTCGATCGGCATCAAGCTGCCGCAGGATGGGGCACTCAGGCCCGTGCTGTTCAACCGCATCCTCGGCATGATCAAGGGCTCGGAGAACGAGACGCTGATCAACGAGGTCGTGCTGCGCACGCAGGCGCAGGCCGAATACGTCGCCGAGAATTATGGGCATTTCGGCCTCAATCTGCGCCGCTACGCCCATTTCACCTCGCCGATCCGGCGCTATGCCGATCTGATCGTGCACCGCGCCCTGATCACGGCGCTGAGGCTCGGCGACGACGGCCTGCCGAAGAGCACCACGCTTGCGGAGCTGCGCGAGGTTGCAACCCGCATCTCAGCGGCCGAGCGGCGCGCCATGGCGGCCGAACGCGAGACGACCGACCGGCTGATCGCGCATTTCCTCGCCGACCAGATCGGCGCGAGCTTCGACGGGCGCATCGGCGGCGTGCACAAGGCCGGCCTGTTCGTGAAGCTCGACGGCACCGGCGCCGACGGCTTCATTCCGGCCTCGACGCTGGGCGGCGACTACTACCGCTATGACGAGGCCGCGCATGCGCTGATCGGCGAGCGTACCGGAGAGAGCTGGCGCCTCGGCGACCGCGTCCATGTCAAGCTGGTCGAGGCTGCGCCGGTCGCGGGCGCCCTGCGCTTCGAACTGCTTTCGGAGGGACGCGTCGTGGCGACGGGACGCACCGGCAAGCGGCGCGGCGGCGCAGTCCCCTTCGGGACGAGCCGGCCGGCGAGCTTCGGCAAGAAGGGCAAGCCGGGCGGCAGTGGCTTCGGCAAAAGCAAGCCGGGCAAGAGCAAGCCCGGCAAGAGGCGGTGATGGGCGTCCAGATTCACAGCGCGGAGGCGCATCTCGACGCGCGCGACTGGCGCCAGGCGATCGCGCGCGGCTTGAAGGGCCGCTGCCCGCATTGCGGGAGGGGCCGGCTGTTCCGCGCCTTCCTGAAGCCGGTCGACACCTGCGAGGCCTGCGGCGAGGACCTGCATCACCAGCGGGCTGACGACCTGCCGCCCTATATCGTCATCACCATCGTCGGCCATATCATCGTCGGCGGCCTGCTGCTGGCGGAGAAATTCGGCGACTGGCCGATGTGGCTGCACATGGTCGTCTGGCCGGCGCTGACTCTGATCCTGTCCATCGCAATGATGCAGCCCGTGAAGGGCGGCGTCGTCGGCCTGCAATGGGCCGTGCGCATGCACGGCTTCGGCGGCGAGCCCGACCGGCCCGAACGCCAGCCCCTGCCTTCTTCGGAATCACGTTCATGACCGATCACACCGTCACCCTGACCCAGGCCGAGCGGGCGCGCACCACCGCCAACCAGCGTCCCAAGGACGCCGCGACCATGATGATCCTGGATCGCAGCGGTGCGCGGCCGAAGGTGCTGATGGGCAAGCGGCATGCGGGCCACAAGTTCATGCCGGGCAAATACGTCTTTCCCGGCGGGCGGGTCGATGCCGGCGACCGGCTGATGGCCGCGACCGGCGCGGTGCCGCAGATCTGCGAGGACCGGCTCGGCAAGCGCTGCCTGCGCCCCAGCGCCGCCAAGGCGCGGGCGCTGGCGCTGGCCGCCATCCGCGAGACCTTCGAGGAAACCGGGCTGCTCTTCGGCTCCGACGAGTTCGGCGCGCCGGAAACCGCGCCGGCCGGAAGCTGGAGCGACTTCGCGGCGCAGGGCGTCTTCCCCGACCTGTCGGCCGTCACCTTCGTCGCCCGCGCGATCACCCCGCCGCGCCGGCCGAAGCGCTTCGACACCCGCTTCTTCGCGATCGACGCCTCCGCCGTCGCCAAGCGGATCGACGGCATCATCGGCCCCGATTCGGAGCTGGTCGACCTGGTCTGGGTCGATTTCGACGAGGCCAAGGAGCTCGACCTGCCGACGATCACCAAGGTCATCATCCAGGAAGTCGAGGCCCGCATCGAGGGCGGCTTCGCGCCCTATCTGCCGGTCCCGTTCTATTGGGAGAAGCGCGGCAGCTTCGTGCGCGAGGAGCTTTGAGGGCCATTCGCGTCGCCAAGCTATTCTTCCTTGACTTCGCCGGCCCGTTGCGGCATTCCCCGCGCTGACGGTTTGCCGGGTTCGCCCGGCCATTTTCTTTTCCGAGGGCCTCTGGCCCGCATGGCTCGAGGATAGACCCATGGCCAAGGCCGTGACGATCAAGATCAAACTGCTTTCGACCGCCGACACCGGCTTCTTCTACGTGACGAAGAAAAACTCGCGTACGATGACCGAGAAGATGTCGAAGAAGAAGTACGACCCCGTCGCGCGCAAGCACGTCGAGTTCAAGGAAACCAAGATCAAGTGAGGCCATAGCCTCCCGATCTGATTTCGCTTTGAAAAACCGCCCTTTCGGGCGGTTTTTTCGTTTGGAGCTTCAAGGTCGCGGCGGCCGGATCAATCGCCGCCGCATCCCTAAGAACGCCGCCGCCTCGCGCCTACCCGCAATAGGCGCGGACGATCCTGCCGGTCTTCGGATCGGTCTCGATCGTCACCCGCTCCTTGCGATAGTCCATCGTCACGCCCTGCCCCGGCCGAATCTGCCGGACGATCGATGCGCCCGTGACCTGCTGGGCCTCGGCATCACTGATGCGCCCCTTGCCCGCCAGCGTCTCGGCCGCATCTTCCCGGCATAGGCCGGGCAAGCCGGGCGCAGCTCCCACAGGAGCCTGCTGCGCATCGCTCTGGCAGGCCGCGAGCATCAGTGCGGCAAGCGACAGGGTTCCAGCGGCAAGACATCTCCGACCAGACATCGAGGCAATTCCTTTCATCGCAATGGAATGACGCCGGAAGGCTCTACAAGCGCCATGCGGCGCATCCATGGCGGGCGGCCGAGCCCGTTCAGACGACCATGGCCGACCCATCCGGGCTGGCGGGAAGCTGGGGCCGCCACATCGCCAGGGCGCTGCGGCCGGCTTCGGTGAGCGCGTAGACGCCGCGCCCGGACCGCTCGAACCAGCCATAGACGTTGCGATGCAGGATCTTCTGGGCGTCCGGGCAGGAGGGCTTGAGGTCCCGCGGCCGCTTCGGCTCCCCGGCCATCGCCGCGGCACAGGCCAGCGCCTGCTGGCGATAGGCCGTCATGATCGGCCTGCGCGTGCCGCCGCCCATCGCCGGATCGCCCTGGCGGCGCTTGTGCTCATCCACCAGCCGCGAGCGCCGGCGCGGGTCCTTACGCGGCGTGGGCGCCACCGGAGACACCAGGATATCGACATGTCCGGACTTGGAGACCCCGAGCAATCCGAAGCCGAGTCGCCGGCAGAGGTTGCGATAGCGCGGATCGCTTTCGCGCCCCTTGCCCCTGGCGGAGAGCTGGGCTGCGAGCCAGATCTCGTCGCCGAGGCTCATCCGGTCGACGCCCTGCAGGATGAGCTCGAGATTGAAGCTCAGCTTCAGCTCGCCGATCACCACGACGGACGGATCATCGTCGCGCAGGCCGACGAGATCGCAATGCCCGATCTCGCCCTTCACGGCGTAGCCGAGCCCTTCGAGGAAGCGCTTGACGGGCAGATAGAGCGATGTTTCCACATCCACCTCCGGACAACAGAACGGCATAGATGCCAGACAGTCGTTTCGGAGAGGCAAACGGGCCGAGGCCGACCGGGATCTGGCCGTCACAAATCAGCAGATCGCGAGCCGCCTTTTGCCAAAGGGGGCTGCTTTCATCTCGACCGCCTGGGATCGTCTTGCGGCAAGCCGCTGAAAGGCTTTCCCTCGCCGCGTCCTCAGGCGCGCACCACCCGCGTCGCGATCGCCAGCCCTGCCAGCGCCATCTCGTCGATTTCGACGCCAAGCCCCGGCGCTTCCGGCACCTGATAGCCGTCTCCGACGATCATCGGCCCCTGCCGGACGAACTGGCTGCGCGAGGGCGGATTGTCGTTCTCGTAGGATTCGAGGATCACGAAATTGGGCACCAGCGCCGCCAGCGTCACCGATGCGGCGATCGCAACGGGTCCGTGCGGATTATGCGGCACGACGCCGATATTGTAGGTCTCGGCCGCGTTGGCGATCTTGATGGCCTCGGTCAGCCCTCCGACGCGGATGATCGAGGGTTGCACCAGCCCGACCGCCTGCCGCTCGATGATCTCCGCGAATTGCCGGCGGGAATGCAGCCTTTCTCCGAAGGCGATGCGGGTCCGCGTGGCCGATGACAGCCGTGCCAGCGCGTCCGCGCTCTGGAACTCGGTCGGCTCCTCGACGAAGACGAGGTCGCAATCGGCCACGCCGGAGCAAAACTGCGCCGCCGAGGCCCAGTCGAGCCGGCGCCAGAGATCGACCATCAACCCGATCGACGGGCCGACGGCGTCGCGAACCGCCCGCACCTCCGCCACCGCCTTTGGCACGTCGTGCTGCCGAACGCGATACTGGAGCTGATCGGCGGTCCCGAACGGATACCATTTCAGGGCGGTGGCGCCGCGCGAAACAGCGTCCTGCGCCTTCCGGATCAAGTCCTGCGTCGACCGGTATCCGGCCCACCACTGATTCAGGTAGACGCCGACGCGATCCCGCACGGCGCCGCCGAGGAGCTTGTGCACCGGCAGGCCGTAGGCCTTGCCGGTGATGTCCCACAGCGCCTGGTCGATCGCGGCGAGAGCCGCCATGCTGCTGGCGCCCTCGCCCCAATAGACCTTGTCCTTGAGCAGTGCCCAATGCTTCGCGACCGTGGTCGGATCCTGCCCCGCTATGGCCCGAAAGCCTTCCTCGATACCGGCGGCGACAGACGGCCAGCGATGGTCGAGCGTCGCCTCGCCGAAACCGACGATGCCCCGGTCGGTCTGGATGGCCGCGTAGAGGTAATGCTTGTTGGCATCCGCGAGCACATAGGTTCGCAGTTCGGCGATTTTCATGGCCCGTCCCCTACGCCCTGCTCCGTGCGATTACCGGCCGGCCGCGGCCGTCACGATGATCTCGACAAGGACGTCCGGCGCCCCCATCTCGCACTGAGCCGTCGCGCGGGTCGGCGCGGCGTTCGGTGCGGTCCAGGCATTCCAGATCTCGTTCATGCCCTCGAAATCGCGAGCGAGGTCCTTGATCCAGATCTGCGCGGTCAATACGCGGCTCTTGTCGGTTCCCGCCCTGGCGAGGAACTGCTCGATCTTTTCGAGCGTCTGCCGGGTCTGCCCCTTGATGTCCTGGCTGCGATCGTCGGCGGTCATGCCGCCGACATAGACGACGCCGTTGTAGACGACGACGCGGCTGCGGCGCGGATCGGTTTCGATGCGGACGATGTCGTTCATGGTCTTCTCCTTGTGGTGAAATGGGGGACGGGAATTCAATCGACGTGGTGAAATGGGGGACGGGAATTCAATCGACGAAGTCGCCGAGCATGACCGGCTTGATCGGCGCCCTGATGCGGTAGTAGCCCACGTCGTCAGGGGTCGCGCCGCGCGCCTCGGCGATGATCTCCGTCACCGTCAGTCCGCACAGACGCCCCTGACAGGGCCCCATTCCGCAGCGGCCGAACGCCTTCGTCTGGTTCGGGCCGCGGCAGCCGAGCTCGACATAGCCGCGGATCTGCCCAGCCGTGACCTCTTCGCACCGGCAGACGATGACCGCAGGGTCGCGCGGGATGCGGTTCGCATCGGCCGGCCGGTAGAGGCTGTTCAGGAAGCGCCGGATATGGCTTTGCCGTTCGAATAGAGCCAGCAGCGCCGCGCGCCGGCCGGAGTCGACGGCGCGGCCGGTATGCTCCGCGACGGCGAGCGCCGACAGCCTTCCCTGGGTCGCCGACGCCTGCGCACCGACGATCGCCCGGCTGTCTCCTGCAACGTAGATCGGCGTTTCGCCCAGCCGGCCCCAACGGTCCGTCTCGGGCAACCAGCACAGCTGTTCGCCGTCCCAGCGATGGGCCGCCCCCGTCGACCATGACAGTTGCGTATTCGGCACGACGCCCTGATGCAGCAGGACCAGCGAAGCAGGCAGCGTCACCCGCCGACCGCGATGGAGAAAGGAGAGGCCCTCGGCTTGCCGCTCACCCTGGATCGCGAGATCGCTCGCGGCAGAATAGAACCTGACTCCGTTCCGGCGCAGCGTCGCGACCAGCTTGAGGCCCTTGGCGAGATCGCGCCAGCCGCGCACGGCACCGACACCGTGCCGTATGGCGCCCAGATAGCCCGACCCTGCCGTCGTATCGACGATGGCCGCGATCGTCACGCCGGCACGGAGATATTGCCAGGCGAGGAGGTAGAGCAGCGGCCCGCAACCGGCTAGGACGACCGGCCCGCTGGGCAGGGCGCCGGAGCCTTTCAGCAGGATCTGTGCGGCGCCTGCCCCCAGGACGCCGGGAAGCGTCCAGCCCCTGATCGGAAACGGCCGTTCCATGGCGCCGCTGGCGAGCAGCACGGCCTTGCCGACGACCTGTCGCGATCGTCCATCCGCGACGTAGTCCACGGCACCGTTCGGCGCGACGTTCCAGACGGTCGCTCCCTGCAGATGCCCGGCACCGCTGCCGCGGAACTCGGCCGCGAGACTGCGCCCGGCCTCGTAATCCTTGCCGAGGACCGCGATGCGATCGGCGGGCGCGGCTTCGATATTGCGATAGATCTGCCCGCCGAGCGCCGGCTGTTCGTCGAGAACGATCACGGAGAGACCGAGCGCGCGCGCCTCGCAGGCCGCAGCCATGCCCGCCGGCCCGCAGCCGACGACGACGAGATCCGCCGCAGCGCTCATGGCTCTTCTCCGGGGCTGAATTCATCGAGATGGGCAGCACCGAGCTGGCGCGCGACGACCATCCCTTCGTGGACGGGAATCAGGCAGCTTTGCCGCGCCGGCACCCCGTCGATCTCGACGAGACATTCGAAGCAGACGCCCATCATGCAGTAAGGCGCGCGCGGAACACCGCCGACGACGCTCGACCGGAATTCCCTGACGCCGCCGACGAGCAGGGCCGCGGCAACCGTGATGCCGGCCGGAACCCGCAAGGGCGTGCCCTCGAAGACGATCGTGACCGAGGCGCCGGCCGGCGCGCCCGGCACGGTGAAGAGCGGTTCAATGGCCATGGGAGAAGCTCGCATCGGCGTCGAGGAAGCGATCGCCGGTGAACACCTCGAACCCGGCCGGCACCTGCGAGAGACCGGCCATCCAGGGGCCGACGACGTAGCAATGGGCCGCCGCGAGCGTGACGCCGCTATGGCTGGTGGCGAGGAAGGCCCCCGGGCAGGACGCCGATTCCTGGTAGATCGGGTAGCCGTCCGGAGTCAGCGGCCGCAGGGCGCCCCACGCCCGGACAAGGCGCGCGCGCGCCAGGGCCGGAAAGGTTTCGACCGCGCGGCGTGCCAGTACCTCGATCTTGTCGGTCGTCGTGCCGTCGTCGAGGCCGACATCCTCGGAGGTCGAACCGATCTGGACGCTGCCCTCCCGCGTCTGCCGGCACTTGTTCGTGGGGTAGTCGAGGAACGGCTTCAGCCGCTCGGTGATGAGAACCTGGCCGCGCGTGGATGCGATGGGGGCGTACAGGCCGACCTGCGCGGCCAATCCGGCGTTGCCGAGCCCTGCCGCCAGCACGATCCGGTCGCTCTTCCAGCTCTGGCGATCCTGCGAGACCGCCTCGAAGGACCCGCTGGCGGGATCGTGCCTGATCTCGGCAATGTCGACGCCAGTGATCACATCCGCCCCGCGATGGCGAAGCGCGGCATGCAGGCCGCGCAGCAACATCAGGGGATTGGCGTGGCCGTCGAGCGGGCAGAAGCTCCCGCCCACCACGGCCGGCCCGATCCCGGGGAGATATTGCCGGAGCTCGGAGGGGTCCATCATCTTGAAGGGGATGCCGCCGACCTCGCGATCGATCCGTTCCAGAAGATCGGCGCGCGCCCTGACATCGGCATGGTTGAAGCCCAGCCAGAAGCCCCCCGGCTGTTCGAGACCGGCGTCGACATCGGTCAGATCGACCAGTTCCTTCTGCAGGTTCGGCCAGAGCTTCAGCGCATCGCGGCTCCAGCTCGCGTAGCGGGGCATCTTGCCGCCCTTGCTCGAGACCCAGACCAGGCCGAAATTGCCGCGCGAGGCGCGAAACGCGGTATCTCCCTGGTCGAGAACGCGGACGCGCATTCCCGCCCGCAGTGCTCCGTAGGCAATGGCGGCCCCGACAAGCCCGCCCCCTACCACCGTCATCGTCTGGTTGCTCATGTCCGCAACTCCGGTCCAGGCCGGCTTTCGTCTCGAATTTCGGGCGCAACTGTCCTGCCGGCGCCGATCGGGCGACCGGTCGGGACGGTCGTTTCGGCTATTTCTTTCCGATGAGAACCCTGTCCAGGCCGACCATGCGGTCGAGGATGAACATGAAGGCCATCGTTCCCAGGATCAGGATGGTGGAGACCGACGTCGTCACCGGGTCCGTGAGCTGGGATATGCGGTTGTAGAGCGCGACGGGCAGCGTCGTGGTTCCGGGCGTCGCGACGAAGATCGTCATCGTGACCTCGTCGAAGCTCTGGATGAAGGCGAGCACCCATCCCGCCGCGACGCCCGGCAGGATGAGCGGCAGGAGAATGCGGCGGAAGGCGACCGCTCGCGAGGCTCCGAGCGACCGGGCGGCCGTCTCCGCATCACGTTCGAGCCCGATCACGGCGGCGAGCGTCAGCCGCAGCGAGTACGGCACGACGGTGATCGCATGAACGAGCACCAGGGCCACGAAGGAGCCGGTCCACTCCATGATCGAGAAAAAGCGCAGGAAGGCGACGCCGAGCACGACATGGGGGATCATCAGCGGCGACATCAGGAACGCCATCAACCCGTCGCGTCCGAAAAACCGATGACGGGCGATCGCGAGCGCCGCGGGCACGGCGACGATCGTCGCCAATGTCGCCGAGGCCAGACCGAGCCAGATCGACAGCCAGAACGCGCTGATGAGTTCCGGCGCGGCCAGGATTTCCCGATACCAGCGCAGCGACATGCCGTCGAAGGGCATCGACAGGTATTCCTTGTCGGAGAGCGAGACCAGCATCACCACGACCAGCGGCGCCAGGATGAACACGGTGAGCAGCGCATGGAAGACCAGCGCCAGCGGCCCGTTCCTTGAGATGTCCCGGCCGCTCATGCGAACACCTGCTTGAAACGCCGCTCGACGAGCCGGTTGCAGCCGACGATGATCAGGATGTTGGCAAACAGCAGCAGCACCGCGATCGCGGCTCCGAGCGGCCAATTCAGCGAGTTGAAGAACTCGTCGTAGAGCGTGGTGGCGACGACCTTGACCCTGCGCCCGCCGATGATCGCCGGGGTGGCATAGGCCGATGCCGCCAGGGCGAAGACGATGATGGCTCCGGACAGGATGCCGGGCATCAGTTGCGGCAGCATGATGCGGCGGAAGGTGGTGAAAGGTCCCGCTCCGAGCGAGCGGGCCGCGTGCTCGATCTGCCCGTCGAGGCGCTGCATGGCGCTCCACACGGCGATGACCATGAAGGGCAGGAAAACATGGGTCAGGACGATGATGACGCCCGTCATCGAGAACAGCAGCCGGATCGGCTCGTCCACCAGACCGAGCCCGCGAAGCACCGTGTTCACCACGCCCTGGCTGCCGAGCAGCACCGACCAGCCCAGCGTGCGCACGACGACGGAGATCAGCAGCGGCCCGAGAATCACGACGAAGAAGGTGCCGCGCCAGATCGGCTTCATCTTGGCGAGGATCAGGGTCTCGGGCACCCCGAGGACGATGCAGATCAGCGTGACGGCGAGCGCCATCCCGCCCGTCCGCAGGAAGATTTCCCGGTAGTAGCCGTCGAGCAGGACTTCGAGATAGTTGCCGAAACCATAGCTCTGCTGGATGCCGCGCATGCCGTCGAAGGCGTTGAACGACAGGATCGCAGTCAGAACCAGCGGAATGGCCAGCAAGGCGAGAAAGAGCGCGAGAGCCGGCAGCGAGAGCAGCCAGGGCAGGCCGCGGCTGGTCTGGTGGGTCGAGCTAGCCATCGGAACGCTCCGTCGCGATGACGCGCAGATCCTCGGCGTTCCAGCTCACTCCGATCGTTTCCCCCTCCTCGGCCTGCACCGTCCCGGTATTCTGCTGGGTGATACGAAGCATGCCGAGTTCGGTCTCGATTTCGTAGATCCACGACCCGCCGAGGAACAGGCGGGTATTGACACGCCCCGGGAGGGTGGCCTGGTCCGGAGAGCCGAGGCGCAGGCGCTCCGGACGGACGAACACGGCGATCTCGGGCGTCACCTGATCTTTCGCGACCTTGGTCCGGAACGAGGTCGGTCCGACCCGGACGGTCGCCTCGTCGGCGATCCGGCTTTCGATCCGTCCGCTCAGCACGTTCGTGTGCCCCAGGAAGCTCGAAGCGAATTGCGATGCCGGCCTGTCGTAGACCTCCTGCGGCGTGCCGAGCTGCGCGATCCCGCCATTCGTCATGACGGCGATCCGGTCGCTCATCGTCATCGCCTCGACCTGATCGTGGGTGACGAGGATCGCTGTGATGCCGAGCCGCCGCTGCAGGGACCGGAGCTCGACATGCATCTCGCCGCGAAGCTTGGCGTCGAGATTCGACATCGGCTCATCCAGCAGGAGAACCCGCGGACGGATGGCCAGGGCGCGGGCGATGGCGACACGCTGGCGCTGGCCACCGGACAGCTCGCTGGGATAACGCCCCTCGAGACCAGCCAGGCGGACCATCGCCAGGGCCTCTTCGACCCGTCGCTTCAGCTCACCGCGCTCGACCCGGCGCATCTCGAGGCCGAAGCCGATATTCTGGGCCACGTTCATATGCGGAAAGAGCGCATAGCTCTGGAAGACGACGCCCATGTCGCGCTTCTCCGGCGCGATGCTGGTCAGGTCCTGCCCGTCGACGACGATGCTCCCTGTCGTCGGCGGAACGAAGCCCGCCACCATCTGCAGGGTCGTCGTCTTGCCGCAGCCCGATGGGCCGAGCAGCGAGAGGAATTCGCCTTCGTTCACATCCAGGTCCACGCCGCGAACGGCCTGGACCGGGCCATAGCTCTTCGACAGGGCGCGCAGAGACAAACTGCTCATTTCGATGGGCCTTCGCTTCGACGGCTGCGGAGATCGGGCGCTTGCGCCCTTATCTCTCGATCGTGCGGTTCCAGCGATTGGTCCACTCGGCGCGGTTCTTGTTGATCTCGCTCCACTTGACCGAGATCATCCTGCCGACGCGCTCATCGCCGTAGGGGACCTGCGTAGCCAGCTTGTCATCCAGCCTGGTCTGGCGATTGGTGGGGCCGAAGCCTTCCGTGGCCAGCTTCGCCTGGATCTCGGGCGTGACGAGATATTGCAGGAAAGCCTGCGATGCTTCGGGAAGACTGTTCTGGACCACCGGGCAGGCACCGAGCACGAGCGCGGGCGTCCCCTCCTTCGGATACACGAACTCCATCGGGAAGCCGGTGCTCTTCAGTGCGATCGCGCGGCTGCTGCCCCAAACGGCTACGTCGACATCGTTGTTCTGGAACATCTCGGCGAGCTTCGCGGGCGAGGAAGACCAGCTCAGGACGTTCGGCGCCAGCGATTTCCGGATGGAGTCGAAGCCGGGCTCGATATTGCTCTCGTCGCCGCCGTTGATGCGGGCGAACATCACGAGCGTATGGACTCCGTAGGTGCCGGACAGCGAGGAAGCGGTCAGGCGCCCCTCCAGCTTCCTGTCGGTCAGGTCCTTCCAGGAGGTCGGCGCCGGCCAACCCTTCTTCTTGTAGTTCGCTGCATTGTAGGCGATGCCGGTCGCCACCAGCCCGACGCCGATGCCATTTCCGCCGAACTGGGCGAACGGATAGATATCCTTGTAGATCGGGGCGTCGCTCAGCTTGTCGCAATAGCCGAACTGGATCGCCTGATAGAGCGGCCCGTCATCGAAGATGGCGACATTGATCTCCTGCTTGCCGGCCTGAGCCTGCAGCTTCGCGACGATCTCGCTCGAAATCCCAGGAACGTAAGTAATCTTGACGTTATGCTTGGATTCGAACTCGGGAATGATCTGGCTTTGGAAGAGTTTCTGCGTGCTGCCGCCGGGGCCGGCGACATACATGGTTTGCTGAGCCAATGCGGGGGAAGCAAAAGCCAGGGTTCCCGCCAGCAACAGATTACGAAATCGATTCATGACCCCTCCGAATTTTTTATCTGATCTGAGATGCGGCGCGCGCTCCTCCCGCACCACGATCTCATGAGCAGGCAGGCTATGAACCGCCTGTCATTAGAGCAAATAGAAATACACCGGGGGTCTATGCAGTTATGATATAGGCTTCGCCTTCCGCCGCCGCGGATTTCCAGGCCCCGTTCCGGGAGCGGATTGACGCCCGTCCCGGCGCGGTTTTCGCTATTTTTTGCCGCGCTCCCGCACAGCCGAGAGGGCTGCCTTCTCCTCCATCGTCACGGCCTTGAGGATCTCGATGAAGCTGGCGACCAAACGGTTTTCCGGACGCCCCTTCGGATAGATCAGCAAGGCTTCATGCTTGATCGAGGGGCGGAAGGGGCGCATGACGACGCCCAGATGCCGGTAGTCCTGCGCCGCGAGTGGATTGACGATCGCCACGCCGAGCCCTTGTGCGACCAGCGAGCAGGTGATCGTACTGAACGGCGTTTCCAGGGTGATGCGCCGATCGATTCCGGCCTTCGAGAACACCTCGTCGACGTTCGAACGGCCGTGGTCGTTCTGCGCGAAGGAGATATAGGGCTCGTCGGCGAGATCGGCCGGGCGCACCGCCGCCTTGCCGGCCAGACGATGCTCCGCCGGCATCAGGCAGACCCCGTCGACGCTGTAGAGTTCCTCGCTGGAAAACCCGTAATTCTCGTAGAGATGCGATACGATTCCGACATCGCAGGACATTTCATCCACCCATTGCGACACCGCCGCCGAATGTCCCGCATGAATCGAAATGCCGGTTTCCGGATAGATTTCGGCAAACCGCTTGATCGAGCGCGGGATCAGGCCATGTGCCAGGGTCTGGATCGATCCGATCCGCAGAAGGCCTCCGCTGAACCGGCGAATCCGGTTTGCCGCCTCCTCCAGTCGCCGGAGGCCGTGGAAGCTGCGCTGAACCTCGTTGAAGAACGACAAGCCGTCCGTCGTCGGCACGACCTTTCCCGGCATTCGCTCGAACAGCTGTAACCCCGCGGCCTTTTCCAGTTGAGCGATCGAGCGGCTCACATTCGGCTGCGACGTGTGGAGAATCCGGGCGGCGGCCGTGGTCGATCCGGTGATCATGACCGCGCGAAAGGCCTCGATGTGAGAAAACCGCACTCCCTTGCGCTCCCTTAAGGCGATGTCGTGAACGGGTTCAGCTCCAGCTTTTCGCGAGATCGTCGACGAAGCTCGTCGCCATCATCCTGGCTTCGGTCGCGAATTCCGAGATGAGCGGGAGATTCCGCGCATCGCGCCCGAAGCAGACCAGGAAGTCCAGCGGTATGGTCGGCTCGAACGGCCTGACGACCACCTGCTTTTCCACGCCTGCGATGAAGAGCGGATGGACGAGCGACACGCCGAGGCCGGCTGCGACGAAATGGCAAAGCGTCGAATTCGAATCGGCCGTCAGGACGACATTGGATCGAACGTCATAGGCGTCGAACATCGCCGAAACCTTCTGCCCCGTATAGGTTTCCGTGTTGAAGGCGACGAACGGGACACCGTTCAGATCATCGGGGCGGACGACCTTGCGCTCGGCGAGCGGATGCCCCAGCGGCATGATGCAGAGCAGCGGGTGCTCGAACAGCGGTTCGGTGACGATGAACGGGTTCTCGACGCGGGCGGTGACGATCCCGATGTCGAGGACGCGCGTCAGGACGTATTCGGGAATCCATTGCGAGCTGGGCGACTTGATCCAGCAATAGACATTCGGATTGCGCTTGAGGAAGCTCATCGTGGTGCGCTGGATATACGCGCCGCTGAGCGCCGGGATCACGCCCACGACCAGGCGCCCCTGATCTTCGCGCTTGATCAATCCGATCGCGCTTTCGACCTGGCGCACCCCGACGAAGATCCGGGCGACCTCCTCATGCAGCCGCAAGCCCTGCGCAGTGGGAACCAGCCGGCCCTTGTAGCGATCGAAAAGCTTGAGACCGTTGTCCTTCTCCAATTGCATCAGGAGCTTACTCGCCGCCGGCTGCGAGATGTAGAGCGCCTCGGCCGCGCGACTGACCGTGCCGTGCTCGATCAGAGCCTTGAAGATCTCGATCTGCCTCAGGTTGAGCGCGCGGGGCATACTATAACTCTGGGAATAGAGTGCGGTCAGATTTCTATTGGACATAATAGTATGCCGCTCCCTACCGTCGTCAACACGGAGGGAACATTATGCGTGGGTCAAGGCTGACGAGGCATTTCGGGGCGGCAAGGCGCGCCTCGGCCGGATCCCGGGCCGGATCATGGCCCCTGGCGACCGGCCGTTAAGAGCCGCGGCCCCGCGTCAAGACATCCGGAAGGCATTTTCATGTTCAGGAAGCTGGATCAGGACACGGGCAGTTCGCTGACGGTCCATGTCGATGGACATCCCGTCCTCGCCATCGCCGGTGAAAGCGTTGCGGCCGTGCTCCTGCGGCAGGCGCCGTTCTGGGCGCGGACAACGCCGGTTTCGGGCGCGCGGCGTGCCCCCTACTGCATGATGGGCGTGTGCTTCGACTGCCTCGCGGTGGTCGACGGCGTGTCGTCGGTCCAGACCTGCCTCGCGCCGGTTCGCGAAGGCATGCGTATCGAGCGCCAGCAGGGCCGGCCGGACGTGACATCATGAGCCGGCGTGTCGATCTCCTCATCGTCGGGGCCGGCCCGGCCGGAATGTCGGCAGCCGTCGTCGCCAAGCGGCACGGTCTGGATGTGCTCGTCGTCGACGAACAGCCCTCGCCCGGCGGGCAGATCTGGCGGAATATCGAGACCGTGTCCGCAACCTCGCGGGTCGACCTTCTCGGCAAGGCCTATGCCGAAGGTGCGGCCGTGGTCCGGCAGTTTCGCGCCAGCGGTGTCGATTACGAGCCGGGCACGCAGGTCTGGCATGTCGAGGCGGGAGCCCGCGCCTTCCTGCGCCGCGGCGGCTCCGCCAGCTCCGTCGCAGCCGATCGCGTGCTGTTGGCGACGGGCGCGCAGGAACGCCCGGTTCCCTTCCCCGGCTGGACGCTGCCGGGCGTGATGACGGTCGGCGCGGCACAGATCGTCCTGAAGTCCTCGGGCCAGGTTCCCGACAAGCCGGTCTGGATCGCCGGCTCCGGTCCGCTTCCACTGCTCTATGCGGTCCAGCTGCTGCAGGCAGGGGGGCAGATCGCCGGCTTCCTCGATACCACGCCCCCCGGGCGGGCCGTGGCAGCCATGGCGGCATTGCCCGCGGCCCTGTTCGGCGCGCCGGGCGATCTCCTGAAGGGGCTGGGCTGGATCATCCGGCTCAGGCGGCAGGTGCCCTATGTCCGGCATGTCGCCGAGATCGAGGCGATCGGCGAGCACGGACTCGAAAGCATCCGCTACGTCACGGCCGACGGCCGCGCCGCGACTGTTCCGGCTGACCTTCTCCTCGTCCATGAAGGCCTCGTCCCGACGATCCATCCGACCCTCGCGCTCGGCTGCCGGCACGTCTGGAACAGCGAGCAGGACAGTTTTGCCCCCGAACTGGATGGCTGGGGGGAGACGTCGGAGCGGCATGTCTTCGTCGCGGGAGACGGGGCGGGCATCGGTGGCGCCAGGGCCGCCTGCCTGCGGGGCGAACTCGCAGCTCTCGGGATCGCGGCCAGCACGGGCCGGCTGTCCGAAGCGGCAGCGGAAGCCCTCGCGAAGCCGATCCGCTCCCGCCTGGCGCAGGCGCTGTCGCCACGCGCGTTCCTCGATCGTCATTACCGCCCGCGATCGGCCGTCTTCGTTCCACCGGACCGGACCATCGCCTGCCGCTGCGAGGAGGTTCGCGTCGCAGCGATCCGCGAGCAGGTCAGCGCCAGCCGGCCCGGGCCGAACCAGGTCAAGGCCTTCACGCGCGTTGGCATGGGCCCGTGCCAGGGCCGCCAGTGCGGCTATACGGTCGCCCATGTACTTGCGGCCGCCGAAGGGCGGGCCGTGCCCGATCTCGGGCTCTACAGGGTCCGCCCGCCGCTCAAGCCGGTCACGCTGGGCGAGCTCGCCGCGCTCGACATGATGGATTCCGAGCCATGAGCGGGACGGCCATCGACACGCTCGTCATCGGCGGCGGGCTTCACGGCCTGTCGGCCGCCCTGCATCTGGCGCGCGCAGGTCGCCGCGTCACGATCCTCGAGAAATCCTGGGTCGGGCGTCACGCGTCGGGAGCGAGCGCTGCCGGTGTCCGCACGCTCAACCGCGATCCCGCCGAGATCCCGATCTCCCTCGAAGCCATGGAGATGTGGCACGGCATCGCGGGGCTCGTTGGAGACAGCTGCGGCTTCCACGCCCATGGCCAGCTCAATATCGCCGAACACGCGCACCACCTGCCCAGGCTCGAGAGCCGTCTCGCCCGCATGCGGGAGGCCGGGTACGAGCACGAGGAGCTGATCGACCGGGCCGAGCTGCTGAAGCTCGTGCCGGCGATCTCGCCGCACTGCGTGGGAGCCCTGATCGCCCGGCGCGACGGTGCGGCGGACCCGCACCGGACGCTGCAGGCGTTCCGAAAGAGCGCCGAGGCGGCGGGCGTGACGATCCACGAGGGCGTCGGGGTCGATGTGATCGAACAGGCAGGGGACGATTGGCGCCTGCGCACGCCTGCCGGGGATTTCGTCGCGCCGACGGTGATCAATGCCGCCGGTGCCTGGGCGGGCAAGATCGCCGCGATGCTGGGCGACGACATCCCGCTCGGGCTCAAGGCCTCGATGATGATCGTCACCGAGCGCATCGCGCCGCTGCTCAAGCCCGTGATCAGCATCGTCGGGCGGCCACTCTCGTTCAAGCAGTCCGAGCAGGGAACGCTGGTCATCGGCGGCGGGCTGCAGGGCCGGGCCGATATCGAGGCCCAGAAGAGCTTCGTCGACTTCCAGGAACTCGCCAAGGGCGCGCGCGCCGCGACGGACCTGTTCCCCTCCATCAGCGCGCTGCGCATCGTCAGGACCTGGGCCGGCATGGAAGCGACAACGAAGGATCACCTGCCGGTGATCTGCGCTTCGCCGAACGCGAAGGGGGCCTTTCACGCCTTCGGCTTCTCGGGACACGGCTTCCAGCTCGTGCCGGTGGTCGGCGCGATCATGGCCGATCTCGTCATCCGCGGCAGCACAGAACGATCGATCGAGGGCTTCGGCGCCAAGCGGCTCATGCAACAGCGCGCGGCGGCGTGATGCCGGACAACCATAAGGAGTGAAGGCGAGATGTACCGGATCGGTGTGGACGTGGGCGGGACATTCACGGACTTCGTCATGGTCAATACGGAGGGCGGCCCGACAGCCTTCCACAAGGTGCCGTCGACGCCGGACGACCCGTCGCGGGCGATCGCGTCGGGCATCGTCGAGATGCTTACGCTCAACGCGGTTTCACCGGAGGATGTCGGCTATGTCGGCCATGGCACCACCGTCGCCACCAACATGGTGATCGAGCGGCGCGGCGTTCCGACCGGCCTCCTGACCACCAAGGGCTTTCGCGACGTGCTGGCGATCGGCCGCCAGACCCGGCCCTCGCTATTCGACTGGTCGGTGCGCAAGCCCGAGGAACTGGTCGAGCGGCATCGCCGGGTCGAGGTCGACGAGCGTCTTGACAAATCCGGGACGACCTTGGCGGCGCCGGACCTCGCGGCGGTGGAGAAGCTCATCGTCCAGCTACGGGACAGCGGCGTCAAGGCTGTGGCGGTCGGCTTCCTGCACTCCTACCGCAACCCGGAGCACGAGCGGGCGGTGCGCGACCTGATCAAGCGTGTCGCGCCCGAGCTCTATGTCAGCGTCTCCTCCGAGGTCGTCGCCGAATTCCGCGAGTACGAGCGGTTCTCGACCACCGTGCTCAACGCCTATGTCGGCCCGCATACCCAGAAATACCTGCACCGGCTGCGCGAGAAGATCGCGTCCTCCGGCATCAAGGTCGAGCCGCTGACCTTCCACTCAAATGGCGGGCTCCTGCCGGTGCAGACCGTCGAGGAACTGCCGGTGCTGACCTGCCTCTCGGGACCGGCGGCCGGGGTGATCGGCTCGGCCCGGATCGGCGCCGAGATCGGCGAGAGCGAGATCATCACCTTCGATGTCGGCGGCACCAGCACCGACGTGTCGCTGATCACCGGCGGGCGGGCGCAGTTCACCTCCAGCCGGCTGGTCGCGGGGCATCCGGTCAGGATGCCGATGGTCGACATCCATGTCATCGGCGCGGGCGGCGGCAGCATCGCACGGCTCGACGATGCCGGCGCGCTGAAGGTCGGCCCGACCAGCGCCGGCGCGATGCCGGGGCCGATCTCCTATCTGCGCGGCGGCACCGAGGTCACGCTGACCGACGCCAATATCGTGCTCGGCCGGCTGAACCCCGTGGCTCTGCTCGAGGGGCGGATGAAGGTCGATCGCGGTCTGGCCTATGCGGCGATCCGCAGCCAGATCGCCGATCCGCTCGGCATCTCCGTCGAGGACGCCGCGCATGGCGTCGTCAGCATCGCCACCGCCAATATGAGCCGGGCGATCCGCTCGGTCTCGATCGAGCACGGGCACGATCTCGCCGGTTTCACGCTCTTCGCCTTCGGCGGCGCCGGCCCCCTGCACGCCGCCGATGTCGCGGAAGAGTGCGGCCTCAACAAGATCGTCGTGCCGCAGGAGCCCGGCACGCTCTGCGCGCGCGGCGTCCTGCTGTCGGATCTCAGCCGCGACTACGTCCGCACGGCCCTGGTCCGCGTGAACGACGAAAGCTGGGCCGAGCTCGTCGCGCTCGGCGCCGAACTCTCCGCGGCCGGACGCACCTGGCTCGCCACGGAAGCCATTCCCGATGCGGCCAAGGAGCTGCATTTCACACTCGATGCGCGCTATCGCGGCCAGAGCCACTACATCCCGGTGCCTCTCGACACGCTGAGCGACGGCGCGCTCGACGCATTCGCGAGCAGCTTCCATCGCGCCCATGCCGACCAGTTCGGCTACAGCCTGGAGGGCCGCGACATCGAGGTCGTCAATGTCCGGCTCAAGGCAGTCTGCCACGTCAGGAAGGGCGAGAGCGTCGCTCCCGCGCAGGGTTCATCGCTCGATGCCGCCCGGATCGAGACGCGCCAGGTCTATCTCGGCCCGGAGCGCGGCTGGGTCCACACCCCGATCTATCGGCGCGCGCTCCTGCCCGCCGGCGTGCCGTTCGAGGGGCCGGCGATCGTCGAGGAGATGAGCGGCACGACCGTCGTCCTCCCGCGCCAGAGCGCCGAGGTCGACGGCTTCGGCAACATCCATATCACGCTGCAGCGTTGAGGACCCGATCATGACGATGCCCAACAGAGCTGCCGGGTCGATCGCCGGTTTCGATGCGATCGCGATGGAGGTCTTCGCCAACCGCCTGCTCTCGATCACCGAGACCATGGCGATCAACATGATGCGCTCGTCCTTCTCGGCGCAGATCAAGGAGCGCCGCGACTTCTCGGTCGGGCTGTTCGACGGCAAGGGCCGGCTGGTGGCGCAGGGAACGCATATCCCAGTTCATCTCGGTTCGCTGATGGGCGTGGTCGAAGGGTTGCTCAAGCGCTATCCGCGTGAGGATATCCGCCCCGGCGACGCCTTCATCTCCAACGACCCCTATGCCGCCGGCGGCACCCATCTGCCCGATATCGCGGTCGGCACCCCGGTGTTCCAGGGCGATGAGCTGATCGCCTTCGTGGTCAATATCGGCCATCACACCGATGTCGGCGGCGCCGTGCCGGGCTCGACCTCGCCGACGGCCCGCTCGATCTTCGAGGAGGGCCTGCGCCTCCCGGTGATGCGGGTCTGCCGCCAGGGCGAGGTCGACGAGGACCTGCTCAACCTGATCGCGCTGAATTCGCGCCTGCCGGAAGAGCGCCTGCTCGACCTGCGGGTCCAGATCGCGACCAATGCGCGGGGCTCCGATGCGGCGCTGGAACTGGTTCGCAGGATGGGCGTGGACGGCTTCAAGGCGCGCATCCATGACCTTCTCGCCTATACGAAACGCCGGCTCGACCTGCGCATCGCCGGGCTCGCAGCAGGAGCGCCCAGCCGCTTCACCGCCTGGCTCGACGATGACGGCCTGCCCGACGGCGAGATGGTGCCGCTTTGCGCCGCCGTCAGCGTCGAGGAAGGCAAGCTCGTGATCGATCTCACCGGCAGCGGGCCGGAGGCGCGGGGCGCGATCAACATTGCCGAGAACGCGCTCAGGGCCACGGCCTATTACTGCGTCAAGGCGCTGCTCGATCCCGAGCTCATGGCGAATTCCGGCATGATGGATTCGATCGTGCTCAGGGCGCCGGAAGGCACCATCGTCAATCCACGTTCGCCGGCGCCGGTGGGCTCGCGCACCATCGCCTGCCAGCGGCTCGCCGGCGCGATCTTCGGCGCCTTCCAGCCGCTGGTCGATCCGGACACGCGGATCGCCTCGGCCTATGACGTGCTGCCCTCCTTCGGCTTCTCCGGCCATCGCCCCGAGAACGGCAGCTTCTATATCTGCGGCGAAACGGTCGGCGGCGGCGGCGGCGGGCGCTGCGACGGCGACGGCATGGACGGGGTCCATGTCCATGTCACCAACTCGCTGAACCTGCCGACGGAGGCGATGGAGAACGAATTCCCGCTGCATGTGGAGGAATACACATTGGTCCGGGATTCCGCCGGCTGCGGCCGCTGGCGCGGCGGCATGGGCATCGCGCGCACGGTGCGGGCGCTGCATGACAGGACCAATCTCGAAGCGCGCTCGGACCGGCACAAGGCCGGTGCGCCCGGTGCGGAAGGCGGCGGGCATGGCGGCGTGGGCCGCGTCACCCGCAACCCCGGAACGTCGCGCGAGCAGGCGCTTCCCTCGAAGATCGCCCAGCTCCTGATCGACACCGGAGAGACGGTGCGCATCGCCACGCCGGGCGGCGGCGGCTTCGGGAATCCGGCCGAGCGGCCGGTCGCGCTGATCGCAGCCGATCTGCTCAACGACATCATGACCGAAGAGCACGCCCGGACAGGATATGGCGATGCGCTGGTCGACCAGGCTCTGACGCTTCTCCGGGAGGGGCGCAGGAAGTCGGCCGCGTAGCCGGCCGCGATCGCAGATCTCGCTGCTGCCGCAAGGCTCAGCGGGAAAGGCCGGCGTCTCCAGCGAGTCTCGACGCATGCCGCGAGCGCCCCGGTGCTCCGGCCACGGGCTTGGCTTCGCTGCGAAATCTATAACTTGAAGAATACAAGCCTAGAAATTTCGACTTGGACTTATAGACCGAAGATGGGGAGGCTGGCTCGGGCGCGGTGGGAAGCCTTGTGCAATGCCGCCGATCCAGTCGGCTCGCAGCCTCGGAGGGGCGCTTCGGGCCCACAGGCGGAAAAATGCTCCGCCGATGTCAACCGGAGCCGGACGGGCTCATCCGCAATGGAATGTTGGTCCTGCAGTTCGGCAGCCATGCAATTCCAACGAAAACAAAAAAGGGAGAGGGTTATGGCGAATAATCGAAGCACGTCGGACGGACGGCATTTCGCGACGGACCGTCGTCAATTCCTGCAGGGCAGTGCCGCGCTCGGTGCCGGCCTGCTCGTTCCCGCAGCCTTGTCGAAGGCCGCAAACGCAGCCGCCCCCGGTACGATCACCTATGCGTTGTCGGCCTATCCGCCGAACCTGCGCCCGTTCGACTGGTCCGGCCAGGCGGCGGTGACGGTCAAGGCCCTGCTGTTCCGCGGGCTCCTCTGCTTCGACGAGAAGGGGGCGGTGCAGCCCGAACTCGCCGAATCCTGGGAGCAGCCCGACTCCAGGACCTATCGCTTCAAGCTCCGCCCGAACGCGACCTTCCAGAACGGCAAGCCGGTCACCGCCGAAGACGTCAAGGCCTCGTTCGATGCCATCCGCGGCGAGAAGTCCACGGCCTATGTCCGCCAGGCCTTCCAGGCGGTCGAGACGATCGCAGTCGAGGATCCGAAGACCGTCCGCATCGTGCTCAAGCAGCCGACGCCCTCCTTCATCCTGGCGCTGGCCGGACAGATGGCGCCGATCGTCTTCGCCGGAAAGATGGACAATCCCGATGCCATGATCGGTGCCGGCCCCTACAAGCTGGAAAATTCGGAAAAGGGCGTATCGCTGACCTTCAAGGCGAGGACCGATTTCTACCGGCCCGGCCAGCCCGCGACCGAGACCGTCCGCTTCGTCGCCTATCCCGATGACAGCCTGCGCATCGCGGCCCTGAACGCCGGCGACGTCGACATCATCGAATATGTCCCGTGGCAGAGCATGAAGGGTCTCTCGCAGACCAAGGGGCTGACGCTCCAGAACTCGCTCGGCTCGTTCATGTACGTGGTCTTCAACCTGAAGGAGGGCCCATTCACCGATCCGAAGGTGCGCCGCGCCGTGGCTCACGCCGTCAAGCGCGAGGACATCGTCAAGGCGGCCTTCTTCGGCGCCGGCAAAGTCCTGGACGGCGTACCGCTGCCGGCCGGCTCTCCCTATGCCGTCCCGGAGCTCGAGCATCTCTGGCCCTATGATCCCGACCGCGCCCGGAGCCTGCTGAAGGAGGCCGGCGCCCAGAACGTGCAGGCGACGCTGCTGGCGACCAGCACCTATGGCTTCCACAAGGACATCGCCGAGATCATGCAGCAGCATCTGGCGGCTGTCGGCATGCAGGTGAAGCTCAGCCTGCCGGAATGGGGCGTCCGGGTCAGCCAGGGCAATGAAGGGCGCTATCATTTCGCCGTCAATGGCGGTGGGCCGGACCTCGGCGATCCCGACGATCTGACCGCCTTCTTCGGCTCCGGTTCCGATTCCTATCGCCGTTCCTTCGGCCTGTCGGACCCCAAGCTCGACGAATTGCTGAACAGGGGCCGCCACGAGAGCGACACCGCAACCCGCGTGAAGATCTATGCCGATCTGCAGCGTGCGGTCGCCGACAGCGTTCCCGTCACCTTCCTCAATTTCCGGGCGCAGGGCTGGGGCGTGCGCGACCGGGTCAAGGGCTTCAAGGTGCTGTCGGACCAGATGAACAATCAGGTCGGCATGGCCTTCGACACCGCCTCGGTCAGCTGAGCGGGCAGAGGGCACAGAGCCGCATCATGCTCGCTTACATTGTGAAAAGGTGCGCGGTGGCCGCCGTGATGATCTTCATGGTCGCCACCGCCGTGTTCATGATCCTGCATGTCGTGCCGGGTGATCCGGTCGAGGTCATGCTTTCGGCCGATGGCGGCAAGCCCGACCCCACCGTCGCGGCCGAACTGCGCACGCGCCTCGGCCTCGACCGCCCGCTCGCGGAGCAGTATGCGAGCTATCTGTCGCGCCTGGCGCGCGGCGATCTCGGCAGGAGCTTCCTCGACAACGAGCCGGTCCTGAAGAACATCGCGCAGCGCTTGCCGCGCACGCTCGAACTGATCGGCGCGGCGACGATCCTGTCCCTGCTCGTGGGAATCCCGCTCGGCGTGCTGGCCGCGCGCAACCGGGGTCGCGGGATCGACCGGGTGCTGGGCACCGCGACGAGCCTCGCCTTGTCGGTGCCGACCTTCGTGCTCGGCACCCTGTTCATCCTGGTGTTCGCGCTGCTGCTGCGCATCGCGCCGGCTGGCGGATTCGTGCCGTTCAGCCAATCCCCGGCGACGCATCTCACGCTGCTGTTGATGCCGGCAACAGCGGTCGCCGTCGGATTGTCGGCGATCATCATCCGCATGACGCGCTCGACCGTGCTCGACGTGCTCCAGCAGGACTGGGTGCGCACGGCGCGGGCGAAGGGCCTGCGGGAACCGCGTGTCCTGCGCCGCCATGTCGTGCGCAATGCGCTGGGGCCCGTCCTGACGGTGACAGGCCTCCAGATGGGCTCGATGCTCGGCGGCACCGTGCTCGTCGAGTTCATCTTCAACTGGCCGGGCATGAGCGGCTTCCTCGTCCGGGCCGTCGAGCACCGGGACTATCCCGAGGTCCAGGGGGTGGTGCTCGTCACAGCGACGCTCTTCATCCTGCTCAATCTCGTCGTCGACGTGCTTTATTCGGTTCTCGATCCGCAGGTGCGCGCGTCATGAACGGCTTGCTCACCCTGTGGCGGAATCCCAAGGCGCGCCATCTCGCGCCGTCGCTGATCGCGCTTTTCATCCTGATCCTGATCGCCGTCCTGGCGCCGGTGATCGCTCCCTACGACCCCCTGACCCTGGATATCGGCGGGCGGCTGGCACCACCCTCGGTCGAACATTGGCTGGGGCAGGACGAGTTCGGCCGCGACCTCCTGAGCCGGCTGCTCTACGGCGCGCAGGTCTCGCTCAGCGTTGCTCTCGCGACCGGGGCGGTGGCGGCCCTCGTCGGCGTCAGCGCCGGCATGATCGGCGGCTACTTCGGCGGCATCGCCGAGGTGCTCACCGTCCGCACGGCGGAGTTCATGCTGTCCTTCCCTCCGATCCTGCTGGCCCTGCTCGTCATCGCGCTGACCGGCCCCGGCACGGCGACGCTGATCGTCACGCTCTCGGTCTTCTATGCGCCGGAATTCGCCCGGATCGCCTATGGCGAGGTCCGCGCCGTCAGGCAGAAGGAATATGTCGAGGCGATGCGCGCCATCGGCGCGGGCCCGTCGCGGATCCTGCGGCGGACGATCCTGCCCAACATCGCCGCGCCGCTCTTCGTGCAGTTCTCGCTGGTTGTCGCCTCGGCGATCGTGGTCGAGTCCGGACTGAGCTTCCTCGGGCTCGGCATCGTGCCGCCGACGCCGTCCTGGGGCCTGATGATCCGCGGTGCGCGCGCCTATCTGGAGATCAATCCGCTCGGCCTGGTCTGGCCCTGCGCCGCGCTGGTGACGACGATCTTCATCGTCAACGCTCTCTGCGACGCCGTGCGCGACGTGTTCGATCCCCGCACGACCAAGCTGAAGGGCCTGCCCGAGGGCAAGGAAGGCACGGGCGGCCTGCAGGGTCGCAGCGACGTCCGCCTTCCCGAGGGCGTCCAGCTCTCCGTGGCGGGGTTGCGGACCGAGTTCGCCACGCCGAACGGCGCCGTGGCCGCAGTGAAGGACATCTCCTTCGATCTCAGGCGCGGCGAGACGCTGGCGGTGGTCGGCGAATCCGGCTCCGGCAAATCGGTCACCAGCCTGTCGATCATGGGGCTGCTGCCGAAGGGCGTCGCGCGCGTCACCGGCGGGCGGATCGCCTTCGCGGCGAAATCGGGCCGGACCTACGACCTGGCCGATCTCCCGGACGAGACGGCCTGCTCGCTGCGCGGCAGCGATATCGCCATGATCTTCCAGGAGCCGATGACCAGCCTCAACCCGGTCTACCGGATCGGCGACCAGATCGCCGAGGCCATCCTGGCGCATCGGGATTGCTCGCAGGCGGAAGCGCGCAAGCTCGCCCTGGAGATGCTGCGCAAGGTCCGTATCTCGGACCCGGAGCGCCGCCTCGACCAGTTCCCCTTCGAATTGTCGGGAGGGATGCGCCAGCGCGTGATGATCGCGCTCGCCTTGGCCTGCAAGCCGAAGCTCCTGATCGCCGACGAGCCGACCACGGCGCTCGACGTCACGATCCAGGCGCAGATCCTCGAACTCATCAAGGATCTCCAGAAGGAAGAGGGCATGGCGATCCTCTTCGTCACCCACGACATGGGCGTGGTTGCCGAGATCGCCGATCGGACCGTCGTCATGTTCAATGGCGAGGCGGTCGAAGCCGGGACCACCGCCGAGATCTTCCGGCGGCCGCAGCATCCCTACACCAAGGCGCTACTCGCCGCGGTGCCGAAGCTCGGCGCCATGAACGGCCGCGAACGGCCGATGCGCTTCCCGATCGTGGATCGCAGCACCGGCACGTCGGATATTCCGACGGAGGTTCCGGACACCGTCCGGGACCAGGAGCGCCCTCTCCTTCAGGTCAGCAATCTGACGACGCGCTTCCCGATCCGCTCCGCCATTCGCGGCCGGATCACAGGGCGTGTGCACGCGGTCGAGAACGTCTCCTTCGACCTCAGCGCGGGCGAGACCCTGGCGCTGGTCGGGGAATCCGGCTGCGGCAAGTCGACCACGGGCCGCTCCCTGCTGCGGCTGGTCGAGCCGGAAGCCGGCTCGATCCTGCTCGACGGCGTGGACGTGCTGAAGTTGGGCGCGGACGAACTGCGCGAACAGCGCCGGCGCATCCAGATGATCTTCCAGGACCCGTTCGGCAGCCTCAACCCGCGCGAGACGGTCGGCAGGGCGATCGCCGAGCCACTTGTCATCCACGGCCTCGCCACGCCGGCCAAGGCTCGGGACAAGGTCGCGGACCTGCTGGAGCGGGTCGGGCTGCAGGCCGACATGGCCCGCCGCTATCCTCACGAGTTCTCGGGGGGGCAACGCCAGCGCATCTGCATCGCTCGCGCATTGGCGCTCGAACCGCGCCTGATCGTCGCCGACGAATCCGTCTCGGCGCTGGACGTGTCGGTCAAGGCCCAGGTCGTCAACCTGATGCTCGACCTGCAGGCCCAGATGGGCCTGAGCTATGTGTTCATCTCGCATGACATGGCGGTGGTGGAGCGTGTCAGCCACCGTGTCGCGGTGATGTATCTCGGCGAGATCGTCGAGATCGGACCCCGTGCCGCGATCTTCGGCAATCCGCAGCATCCCTATACCAAACGGCTGCTCGCCGCGGTGCCGATCGCGGACCCGGAGCGTTGCCACCAACCGCGGCCCGTCTCCGACGCCGAGATCAGAAGCCCGATCAGGCCGGCCGATTTCGAACCTCCGATCCGCCAGTACCGGACAGTCTCGCCCGGGCACTCGGTCATGATCTGGGGAGACGAATGGGCGCGCGACGCAACATAGTTGCTCCGTTCCCGCCGGTCGCAGGAGCCATCCTGTTCGGCTTCAACGCGTTAGAGCGTGCCCCAACGCAATTTGGGGGGCGCCTGGAGTGACCCCAATCACTCCCACTCGATCGTGCCGGGCGGCTTGCTCGTCACGTCGTAGACGACGCGGTTGATGCCCTTGACCTCGTTGATGATGCGGGTTGCCGCGCGGCCGAGGAAATTCATGTCGAAGGGATAGAAATCCGCCGTCATGCCGTCGACAGAGGTCACGGCGCGCAGCGCGCAGACATGGTCGTAGGTGCGGTAATCGCCCATCACGCCGACGGTGCGCACCGGCAGCAGCACCGCGAAGGCCTGCCAGATCACGTCGTAGAGGCCGGCCTTGCGGATCTCGTCGAGATAGATCGCATCCGCCTTGCGCAGGATGTCGAGCTTCTCCCTGGTGATCTCGCCGGGGCAGCGGATGGCGAGGCCCGGCCCCGGGAAGGGATGGCGGCCGACGAAGGCCTCGGGCAGGCCGAGCTCGCGGCCGAGCACGCGAACCTCGTCCTTGAACAGCTCGCGCAGCGGCTCGACGAGCTTCATCTTCATGCGCTCGGGCAGGCCGCCGACATTGTGGTGGCTCTTGATCGTGACCGAAGGACCGCCGGAGAAGGAGACGCTCTCGATCACGTCGGGATAGAGCGTGCCCTGCGCCAGGAAATCGGCGCCGCCGAGCTTGGCCGCCTCGGCATCGAAGACGTCGATGAAGAGCCGGCCGATGGTCTTGCGCTTGGCTTCCGGATCGGCGCCGCACTTCGCAAGTTCGGAGAGGAAAAGCTCTTCGGCTTCAACATGAACCAGCGGGATGTTGTAGTGATCCCTGAACAGGCGGACGACCTCCTCGGCCTCGTTCATCCGCATCAGACCGTGGTCGACGAAAACACAGGTGAGCTGATCGCCGATCGCCTCGTGGATCAGCACCGCCGCCACGGCGGAGTCGACGCCACCGGAGAGCCCGCAGATGACGCGGCCGGTTCCGACCTGCTCCTTGATCTTCTTCTGCATCTCGGAGCGATAGGCCGACATGCTCCAGTCCGGCTTGCAGCCGCAGATCTCGACGACGAAGTTGCGCAGCAGCTTGCCGCCATCAGGGGTATGGACCACCTCGGGGTGGAACATCGTCGAGTAGAAACGGCGCGCTTCGTCGCTCGCCACGGCATAGGGGGCGTTCTCGGAGGTCGCCTTGACGGTGAAGCCGGCCGGGAGCTGCGTGACCCGGTCGCCATGGCTCATCCAGACCGGATAGCGGCCGCCCTGCTTCCAGACACCTTCGAACAGCGCCGAGGGCGTGACGATTTCGACATCGGCGCGGCCGAATTCGGCAGCATGCCCGCCCTCGACCTTGCCGCCGAGCTGATGCGCCATGGTCTGCTGGCCGTAGCAGATGCCCATCAGCGGGATATTGGCTGAGAAGACCGCTTCGGGAGCACGCGGGCTACCCTCGTCCGGCACCGAGGCCGGGCCTCCCGAGAAGATCACGCCCTTCGGCTTCATGCGGGCAAAGGCCTCGGAAGCGGACTGGAACGGGGCGATCTCGCAATAGACGCCGATCTCGCGGATGCGCCGCGCGATCAGCTGCGTCACCTGCGAGCCGAAATCGATGATGAGGATGGAGTCGTGATGGGGTTGAGCGCTCGTCATCGCGTTCCGTTAATGGATCGCGCGGGCGCGCGCAACGGGGCCGCGCCCGAACGCATGGCGGCCTTACCGCTAGGCCTTGGCGGCATCCTCGATCAGGTCAGAAATCTCGGCCGGGCGAGAGGCGAGCGAGGCGTGGCTGGCGTCGAGCGTCAGCGTCCTCTGCAGGCGCATCCGCTCCGCCATCATCTTCTGGTTTTCCGGGGCGATCATCCGGTCGGCGGTCGAGATCTGGTACCAGTTCGGCTTCTTCTTCCAGGCCGGAGCCGTAACGGCATCGCCGAAGGTCGAGCCAAGCGGCGCCTTCTGCGTGATCGCCATCACCATGGCTTCGTCGGCCGACAGGTCCTGACAGAAACTCTCCCGGAACTTGTCCGGCTTGATCCAGAGATAGCCGTCGCTATCCGGCGCGATGTTCGGGAAGGCCTGCGGCGGCCTGGCCTGGCTGATGCCGCCGGCGCTCTCCCCGGCGTCGGGCGCAAAGGCCGCGATGAAAACCAGGGCCTTGACGTTCGGCAGGTCGCCCATCTCGGTGATGACCTTGCCGCCATAGGAATGGCCGACGAGCACGACAGGGCCTGCGATCTGCCGCACCATCTTGCGGGTACGCTCGGCGTCATCCGCCAGCGAGGTCAGCGGATTCTCGACGGCGTGAAGATCGGCATGGCCGCGCCGGGAGAGCTCCAGGATGACCTTCGACCAATGGGCGGCACCGCCCCAGAAGCCATGAACCAAGACGATTGCGGGCTTGTCGGACATGCCACGATCTCCCATCGCAGCCGGTCAAGGGCTCCGGCTGAACACGTCGCCGAATGGAAACCTCGCAGAGTTTCAGCGCAGTGTCGATGCGGAAGCGCAGCTGCCTCCGAGCGCTCACGCGTTGCGCGTCAGGCAGGCCAGATAGAACCCGTCCGTTCCGGTACGGCGCGGCGAGAGCTGCAGGCCGTGGGTGGTGGCGAAGCGGGCGAGCAGGGAGAAGTCGCTTTCGGCACCCCTGAGCACGTCGATCGGCGCGATTGCGGAGAAGCTCGCATGCTTGGCGAGGAAGGCGCGGATGGCCTCGTCGTTCTCCTCCGGCAGCACCGAGCAGGTGATGTAGGCGACGCGGCCGCCCGGCTTCACCAGCCTGGCGGCGCGGGCCAGCACCTCGGCCTGGTCCTTGATGCGCTCGGCCAGTGCGCCCGGGCGCACCCGCCATTTCGCATCCGGATTGCGCCGCCAGGTGCCGGAGCCGGTGCAAGGCGCATCGACCAGGACGAGATCGACCTGTCCGGCGATATCGGCGAAGGGCTCGTGGCCGCGCGAGCGGGGAATGCGAACCTCGACGATGCCGGCGCCCGAGCGTGCGAGCCGGTCATGCAGGGGCGCGAGGCGGCGGCTGTCGAGATCGGTGGCGTAGAGGCTGCCGCGATTGGCCATCAACGCCGCGAGCGCCAGCGTCTTGCCCCCTGCCCCGGCGCAGAGATCGATCACGGTCTGGCCGGGCCGGGCACCGGCGAGCAGCGTCACCAGTTGCGAGCCCTCGTCCTGGATCTCGAAAGCGCCGGCGAAGAAGCCGGGCTCGGTCTGCAGCGAAGGGCCGCGCCCGTCATGGCCGGGCTGGAAACGCAGCGCATCCGGAGACCAGGGCCCCTGCTCCGGCTCGAGATGGGCCAGATCGTTCAACACGGCGTCCCTGCCCGCCTTCAGGCGATTGACGCGCAGATCGATCGGCGCGCGCGCGGCCAGCGCCTCGCCCTCAGCGATGGCGACCTCGCCCAATCCCGCGCGGAAAGAAGGCCAGAGCCATTCCGGCACGTCGGCCTGCACCCATTCGGGCGCGCCCTCGACCGAGAAAGCCGTGAGAAGCGCGGTCTCGTCGTCGCTCAGAGGCTCCGGCGCGTGATTCTCGCCAGAGCAGAGTTCCGCGATCTCCGCGACGCCGAGGCCGCGCAAACCCGCGAGCATGCCGAGGACGAGCGCACGCGGCGTCTCGGACGCCATCGCATAGCCGGAGGAGGCCTTGCGCCGGAGCGCGTCATAGACCAGCGAGGCGATGGCTGCGCGGTCCTTCGAGCCGGCGAAACGGCGCGACAGACCCCAGTCCTTCAGGGAATCGGAGGCCGGCCGGCGGCGCTCGACGATATCCTGGAGCACCTCGATGGCAGCACTGATCCGGGCGGCTGGGGTCATGACGTTTCAATCCTGGCGCCGGACGGCTTCCGGGCGCCGCAAACACGGTGTCGAACGAATTTCGACCGATTCAAGCATGACGCAGGGACATGAAGACCCCATTGCCACACTCTTGACGCGGTCGTTCCACAAGCGGAAAGACGATGCAACCGCATGTCGCGGCCATTGGGATACACACACATGAAAAGCGCCAGCCGCATCGTCATCCTGAGCCTCGTCGCGCTCGGCCTCGCCGCCTGCGCCACCCAACAGCCGGACTACACCCCGCCGGCCTCCAAGCGCCTCGACGCCAAGACGACCCTCGAGAACCGCCGCTGAGATTTCGCGGAGCGGCAAAGGCTGGCTGCGTCGCGGCCGACCGATCCCGCTCGCATCGGCAATCGCACCAAAACCCGCGCCGGCTTCTGCCGGGGCGGTTTTTTTGTTTCGGCCGCACGGTCGAGTCAGAGATTCCGCCGCATCCAAACATTGGCCTTCATGGCGGCGTCATATCCGCCGACCTAAGTTCGCCGGCATTTCCGCAAGACCGGGTCAGGCCATGACAAAGAACTTCCTTCTCTCGACCACGCTCCTTGCCGCGCTGTCCTTCCAGGCACCGGTCGCGCTTGCGCAGGCGGCCCCGACGCTGTCCGGCCAGAAGCCGCTCGTCATCGCCCATCGCGGCGCCAGCGGCTACCTGCCCGAGCATACGATCGAGGGCTACAAGCTCGCGATCGAGCAGGGCGCCGACTTCATCGAGCCGGACCTCGTCTCGACCAGGGACGGCGTGCTCGTCGTCCGCCACGAGCCGATGCTATCAGGCACGACCGATGTCGCCGACCGTCCGGAATTCGCCAATCGCAAGACCACCCGCAAGGTCGACGGCGTCGACACCACCGACTGGTTCGCCAACGACTTCACCGCCGCCGAGATCAAGACGCTGAGGGCCAAGCAGGCCTTCGCCGATCGCGACCCCTCGCATAACGGCAAGTACCAGATCCCGACCTTCCAGGAGGTGATCGACCTCGCCAAGGCCGAAAGCACCCGCACCGGCCGCACCATCGGCATCTATCCGGAGACCAAGCATCCGACCTATCACGCCGCGCTCGGCCTCGCCTTCGAGGACAAGCTTCTGGACATGCTCACGGCCGCCGGCTGGACCGACAAGGCTGCCCCGGTCTTCATCCAGAGCTTCGAGACCGCGAACCTGAAATACCTGCGCAAGAAGACGCAGCTGCGCCTGGTCCAGCTCGTCGACGGCGACGGCGTCGACAAGGACGGCAAGGTCACGCTCGCCGCCCCCTTCGACCGCCCTTACGATTTCGCGGTGCTGGGCGACAAGCGGACCTTCCAGGACATGCTCTCGGCCGAGGGCCTCAAGGAGATCGCGACCTATGCCGACGGCGTCGGCCCCTGGAAGCCCTATCTGATCGGCTCCAAGCAGACGATCGGCGCCGACGGCAAGCCCCAGGACCTCAATGGCGACGGCGCGATCGACGAGCGCGACCGCACGCTGATCGCACCGACCAATGTGGTGAAGGACGCCCATGCCGCCGGGCTTCTGGTCCATAGCTGGACCTTCCGCAGCGAGCCGAAGCGGCTGACCTCCGATTTCAAGGGCGATGCGGGCGCCGAGTACAAGGCGTTCTTCGCGCTCGGCCTCGACGGACTGTTCTCGGACTTCCCCGATCAGGCCGTGAAGGCGCGCGACGGCAAGTAAGCCCGATCTTGGCAGAAGGCCCGCGACGCCAGGCGTCGCGGGCCTTCTCATGGGCAGATGTCGCGCCTTCCGGCACGGCTGAACTCAATCGCAGACGCGGGTCGTCCGGCGCACGACGCCGCGCGGGGTCTCGCGCTCGGTCGTCACGGTGCGGCAGTCGCGGCGCGAATTCGCACGGCGCCATTCACGCTCGCGATGACGGTCGTACCGGTCGCGCCGCTCCTCGCGGATTTCGCGATCGATGGCCCGCTCGCGCGGCGAGCGCGTATCGACGCTGACGCCGCCGGGGCCGACATTGATCGACTGGGCATAGGCTCCGCCACTCATCAGAAGCGCGACGAGCAGGGCAGGAACAAGACGTTTCATGACGTATCCTCCGTTCCCGTCACAAACCGGTTACGCAAGGATTCGTTCCGACATCCCCTGAAACTCAAAACGCGCCGGCAGAGCCGGCGCGCTTGCGGTTTTCGATGGGAATACCCGCTCTCAGTGCAGGATCTGCGAGAGGAAGAGCTTGGTGCGCTCGTGCTGCGGGTTCTTGAAGAACTCGTTGGGGGTGTTCATCTCGACGATCTGGCCGGCATCCATGAAGATGACGCGGTCGGCGACCTGGCGGGCGAAGCCCATCTCGTGGGTGACGCAGAGCATGGTCATGCCCTCGTCGGCCAGCGAGACCATGGTGTCGAGCACCTCCTTGACCATCTCGGGATCGAGCGCCGAGGTCGGCTCGTCGAACAGCATGATCTTCGGGCTCATGCAGAGCGAGCGGGCGATCGCCACGCGCTGCTGCTGGCCGCCCGAGAGCTGGCCCGGATATTTATGGGCCTGCTCGGGGATCTTGACGCGCTTGAGATAGTGCATGCCGATCTCCTCGGCATCCCTCTTGGGCATCTTGCGCACCCAGATCGGCGCCAGCGTCAGGTTCTCCAGGATCGTCAAATGCGGGAACAGGTTGAAGTGCTGAAAGACCATGCCGACGTCGCGGCGGATCTCGTCGATCTTCTTGAGATCGTTGGTGAGCTCCGTGCCGTCGACGATGATCTGGCCCTTCTGGTGCTCTTCCAGCCGGTTGATGCAGCGGATCATCGTCGACTTGCCCGAGCCGGATGGGCCGCAGATGACCAGCTTCTCGCCGCGGCTGACCTTCAGGTTGATGTCGCGCAGCACATGGAACTCGCCGTACCACTTGTTGACGCCGATCATCTCGACCGCCGTCGCCGTGTTCAGCGAGGTCTGCTTCAGGGCCGCGGGGCGGGAGTCGGTCGTCTTGGTTTCTGCCATTGCCATGGTTGTCGTCCCTCTCAACGTTTTTGGCCGGCGGCGAGGCGCTTCTCGACCGCGATCGAGTAGCGCGACATTCCCCAGCAGCACAGGAAATAGAAGATGGCGGCGAAGGCGTAGCCTGTCGACCGTGTCGTCGGCGTCGCCCAGGTCGGATCGATCAGCGTCGCCTCGATGGTGCGCAGGAAGTCGAAGATGCCGACGATGGTGACCAGCGTCGTGTCCTTGAACAGCCCGATGAAGGTGTTGACGATGCCGGGAATGACGATCCGCAGCGCCTGCGGCAGGATGATCAGGCGCATCATCTGCCAGTAGCCGAGGCCGAGCGACATCGCGCCCTCGTACTGGCCCTTCGGCATCGCCTGCAGGCCGCCGCGCACCACCTCCGCCATATAGGCGGCGGCGAAGAGCGCGACGCCGATCAGCGGCCGCAGCAAACGGTCCGGCGAATATTCCTGCGGCACGAAGAGCGGCAGCATGGTGTTGGCCATGAACAGCACGGTGATCAGCGGCACGCCGCGCACGAACTCGATGAAGATCACCGAGAGCAGCTGGATCGCCGGCAGTTTGGAGCGGCGGCCGAGCGCCAGCAGCACGCCGAGCGGCAGCGAGAAGACGATGCCGACCGCCGAGATCAGGAAGGTCACGGTCATGCCGCCCCAGAGGCCGGTATCGACGCGCGGCAGCCCGATCCTGTCGGCGAGCACCGCCAGGAGCCCGAAGACGACGAGCGACATCAGGATCAGGCGCTTGGGCCGGTAGAAGCGCTGCCAGGCCGGCATGGCCTCCTCGACCGCGAGCTGGCCCTCGCCGATCCAGAACTTCATCAGCCCCGGTGCGAAGGAGAGCACCAGATAGAGTACCGCCAGCGCGAAGGTGACGAGGATCAGGAAGCGCAGGAAGCTCTCCGCGCGCTCGCCGCCGAGCAGCAGGATGAACGCGCTCGCCGGCATGATGACGAAGAAGAAGAAGAAGCCGACCTTCTTCAGCGGCATCTTGTTCCAGAGCAGCCAGACCACACCGAGCGCGAACATCGCGAAGACGATGTTGACCCGCCAGCGCTCCGCCACCGGATAGGAGCCGTAGATGAAGTACTGGGTGCGGTCCGCGATATAGGCCCAGCAGGCGCCGACCGGGCGCCCGACCTTGTCGGCGAGGCAGGCATCGCGGTTCGCGCCGGTCCAGACCGCATCGAGGAAGTAGAAGCGGATCATCCCCGGAACCGTGTCGATCACCAGCCAGACACAGAGCAGCGTCAGGATGATATTGAGCGGGCTCGAGAACAGGTTCGTCCTGATCCAGGCCAGCGGGCCGGCGACGGAGAGCGGTGCCGGCTCCTGTTCGAGGGTTTCCCTGCGGACGAAGGCGTAGGGCGCGTTTTCGGTTGTTGCGTCGGTCATCGCGCGGCCCTCACCGTTCCACCAGCGCCATGCGCTTGTTGTAGATGTTCATGAACAGCGATGTCACCAGCGAGATCGTCAGATAGACCGCCATCGTGATCGCCACGACCTCGACCGCCTGGCCGGTCTGGTTCAGCACCGTGCCGGTGAAGACCTGGACGAGATCGGGATAGCCGATCGCCACCGCCAGCGACGAGTTCTTGGTCAGGTTGAGGTAGTTGGAGGTCAGCGGCGGGATGATGACGCGCATCGCCTGCGGGATGACGACGAGCTTCAGCGTCGGCCCGTTGCGCAGGCCCAGCGCATGGGCGGCCTCGGTCTGCCCTTTCGACACCGCGAGGATGCCGGCGCGCACGACCTCGGCGATGAAGCCGGCCGTATAGGTTGTCAGGCCGATCAGCAGCGCGACGAATTCCGGGAAGATCTGGACACCACCGCGCAGATTGAAGCCGGCGAGTTCGGGATAGACGAAGGTGACCGGCCGGCCCAGGACGAAATAGATCAGCGTCGGCACGACCACGATCAGGGCGAGCGCGACCCAGCCGATCGGATATTGCCTGCCGGTCGCGGCCTGCTGCTTGTGCGCCCAGGAGCGGAAGATGAAGGTGGCGACGAGACCGATCAGGAACGCCCATATGATCAGGCTGCCGCCGGGACCCAGGTGCGGATCGGGAAGGTAAAGGCCGCGGTTGTTGAGCAGCGCTCCGGCCGGCAGCGCGATCGACTGGCGCGGATTCGGCAGCGGCTTCAGCACCGCGTTGTACCAGAAGAACAGCTGGAGCAGCAGCGGGATGTTACGGATGACCTCGACATAGATCATCGCCAGCTTGGAGATGACCCAGTTGTTCGACAGCCGGGCGACACCGACGAAGAAGCCGAGGAAGGTCGCAAAGATGATGCCGAGCCCGGCGACCAGCAGCGTGTTCAACAGGCCGACGATGAATGCGTCGCCATAGGTCGAGCCGCCCGCGGCCGAGAACGAGATCAGCTTCTGGTTGATGTCGAAGCCGGCGGCGTTGTGCCAGAAGCCGAAGCCGGAGGCGATCTTCTGCGCGCGCAGGTTCTCGATCGCGTTCGAAGCCGCCGACCAGATCAGGAAGACGACGATCGCCACCAGAGCAGCCTGATAGACATAGCCCCGGACCTTCGGGTCGTAGAATAACGACGCCTTGCCGGGTGATACCTGTTCGCTCGGAATGCTCGACACCTGTCACGCCCTTTTTGTTTCGCTTGTCGTGGCCGGCGATCCTGCAGCGGTGCGGTTGCGCTGCGGTCGTCTTGTTGTCCGTGCCACTCTTCTGGTTTTGCGAACGGCGCCCGGCCGGCAGGCCGCGCGCCCTTCCCTTACGTCCCGGCCCGGCGCAGCGCGTTGCGCTGCGACAGGTATCCGGCACCGGCGGCCGCCGGCGCGATGATGTTCCTCATGCGGTTCCCCTGTTCGGAGCGGGTTCGTCCCGCCCTCGGCCAGCCAGCAAGCTTCGCGCCAACCGGCGCGACCCCTGCCTCGATTCCTTCGTCTCGCACAGGGCTGCCTCGCCCTGTCCCGTCATCTTTCGAACCGGCCGCCCGCCGGTCGTCTTCAGCGGATCGGCGGAGCGTATTGCAGGCCCCCCTTGGTCCACAGCGCATTCTGGCCACGTTCGATCTTCAGAGGCGAGTCCCGACCGAGATTTCGCTCAAAAGATTCACCATAATTGCCGACATGGCGAACGATCCGATAGGCCCAGTCGCGATTCAGGCCGAGTGCCTCGCCGAAATGACCCTCCAGGCCGAGCAGCCGGCGGACGTCAGGCCGCTCCGAGGCCCGCATGGAATCGACATTGCCCTGTCCCACGCCCAGCTCTTCGGCATCGACCATGGCGAAGAGCGTCCACTTCACCAAGTCGAACCATTGGTCGTCGCCATGGCGGACGGCGGGGCCGAGCGGCTCCTTCGAGATCGTCTCGGGCAGGATGACGTGCTCCTGCGGCGCTCCCAGCTTCATCCGCTGGATCGCGAGCCCGGCCCGGTCATAGGCATAGGCGTCGCAGCGGCCGCTGGCATAGGCGTCGACGGTCTCCTCGCTGCCCTTGAAGGTGACGATCTCGTATTTCAGGCCGTGGCTGCGAAAGAAGTCGGCAACGTTGAGCTCGGTCGTGGTGCCCTGCTCGGTGCAGACGGACGAGCCCGCAAGCTGCAAGGCAGAAGTCAGACCGAGCCTGGCACGAACCATGAAGCCTTCGCCGCCATAGAAATTGATGCCGGTGAAGTTGAGACCGAGTGCGGTATCGCGCGCCATCGACCAGGTCGAGGTGCGTGACAGGAGATCGACCTCGCCCGTCTGGAGCGCGGTGAAGCGGTCCTTCGACAGGAGGGGAATGAATTTCACCTTCTCGGGATCGTCGAAGATCGCGGCCGCGACGGCCCGGCAGAGATCGACGTCGAAACCGGTCCAGCGCCCCTGCCTGTCGGGAATGGAAAACCCCGCCAGCGAGGGAGCCACGCCGCAGATGACGGCGCCGCGATGCCTGACCTGCTCCAGCAGGCCGCCTGCGGGCGCCGCTAATCCACTGTCGGGGGCGAGGGCGGCCATGGCGGCCAATGCCAGCGCAAGGATGGTCGGCATCCTGGCCTTTCCCATGACGGAATCAGACCCGGGTGACAACAGCGGCGACACCACCCGGCAATCGACGTTCAGATGATCGCGGCCGATCAACGAGGACCGCTTCGGCGAGCGCATGCGAGAACGGGGCGCCGGTCAGACAACCGGCGCCCCGCATGCCTCTCAGCGAACCGGCGGGGCGTATTGCAGGCCGCCCTTGGTCCAGAGACCGTTCTGGCCGCGGGCGATCTTGAGCAGCGAGCCCTGGCCCACGTTGCGCTCGAAGGATTCGCCGTAGTTGCCGACATGCTTGACGATGCGGACGACCCAATCCGGCGTCAGGCCGACCTGCTCGCCGAACTTGCCCTCGGTGCCGAGCAGACGCTTGATCTCGGGGTTCTCGGACTTCAGCTGCTGGTCGACATTCGCCTGGGTGACGCCGAGTTCCTCGGCGTTCAGCATGGCGAAATGGGTCCACTTCACCAGGTTGAACCACTGCGGGTCGTTGTTGCGGACGGAGGGGCCGAGCGGCTCCTTCGAGATGATCTCCGGCAGAACGAGATGCTCGTCGGGGTTCGTCAGCTTCAGGCGTTCGGCATAGAGGCCAGAGGCGTCGGTGGTGAAGGCGTCGCAGCGACCGGCATCGTAAGCCTTGACCGTCTCGTCCGAGGTCGCGAAGGCGACGACTTCGTACTTGAGGTTATTGGCGCGGAAATAGTCGGCGAGGTTGAGTTCGGTCGTAGTGCCCTGCTGGGTGCAGACCGACGCGCCCGAAAGCTGCAGCGCCGAATTCACGCCGAGCTTCTTGCGGACCAGGAAGCCCTGGCCGTCATAATAGTTCACGCCGGTGAAGAGCAGGCCGAGCGAGGCGTCGCGCGTCATCGTCCAGGTCGAGTTGCGGACGAGCACGTCGACTTCGCCCGACTGGAGCGCAGTGAAGCGGTCCTTGGCCGAGAGCGGGATGAACTTCACCTTGCTGGGATCGTTGAAGATCGTCGCGGCGATGGCACGGCAAAGATCGACGTCGAGCCCCTTCCAGTTGCCCTGCGCATCCGGCACGCCGAAGCCGGCGAGGCCGGTGTTCGAGCCGCAGTTGAGAATGCCGCGCTGCTTGACCTGCGCCAGCGTGGCCTGGGCCGAAGCCCCCGTCGCGGACATCGCCAGGCCGATGCCTGCTGCAAGGGCGGCTGCTACAAACTTCTTCATCGGTACTCTCCCGTTGGAACCCCTGTCCGGCTGATGCCGGAAGATTTGTCTGGTCCCGCCGCCGGCGGCATTTTCGCCGCTCGGTTCATCCCGCTTTCGCGCGGCGTCCCCATATCCTCGCGTCGATTGCCAGAGTGACTCATGAGCGTCAAGCAACCGCCATACGCATGAGCCGCCCCTTGTTCGCTGCATATATCACATGCGAGTTTGTGGGGAGTGGTCAAGCCCGGCCACAATTTTTCCGTTTTTTGGCCGTGCCTTTCCATGAAAAAGCTGACTTCGCCTGAATTTGCGCGCCTCGGCGAGCGCACGCGCCTCGTCCTCGCAGGCCGCGACCCCGCCGACAGCTACGGGTTTGTCAATCCGCCTATCGTACGAGGCTCGACGGTGGTCTATCCGAACACCGAGGACTTCCTGGTGCGCAAGGCGCGCTACACCTACGGCACGGACGGCAACCCGACGATCGACGCGCTGATCGCCGCCGCCAACACGATCGAGGGCGGCGCCGGCGTCGTCGTGACGCCATCGGGCCTGATGGCCTGCACGCTCGCCTTCCTCGCGATGCTCTCGGCCGGCGATCACGTTCTGGTGACGGACAGCGTCTACCGGCCGACGCGGATCTTCTGCGACACCTTCCTGAAGCGGATGGGCGTCGAGACGACCTATTACGACCCGCTGGTCGGCGCCGACATCGCCAAGCTGTTCAAGCCGAACACCAGGGCGATCTGGACAGAGGCTCCGGGCTCGCAGACCTTCGAGATGCAGGATATTCCGGCCATCGTGGCGGCTGCGCATGAGCGCGACATTCTCGTCGCGATGGACAACACCTGGGCGACGCCGCTGTTCTTCGATGCCCATGGCTTCGGCGTCGACCTCTCCGTGCAGGCCGGCACCAAATATTACGCGGCCCATTCCGACGTGCTGATCGGCACCGTCTCGGCCCGCACGCCGGAGCTGTTCAAGGCGTTGCGCGCAACCTGGGGCCAGCTCGGCCTGATCATCGCCCCGGAAGACGCCTTCCTGACGCTGCGTGGCATGCGCACGATGGCCATCCGCCTGAAGGAGCAGATGCCGGCCGGCATCGCCATGGCGGAATGGCTGCGCGAGCGGCCCGAGGTCGCTCAGGTCCTGCACCCTGCCCTGCCGGGCGCGCCCGGGCACGAGATCTGGAAGCGCGATTTCACCGGCGCCTCCTCGCTCTTCACCTTCGAATTGAAACCGGTCTCGATGAAAGCCGTCGGCGCGATGCTGGACGGGCTGACATTGTTTGGGATCGGCGCGTCCTGGGGCGGCTATGAGAGCCTCGTCCTGCCCTTCGACTGCAAGAGCTATCGCACTGCGACCGAGCCCGGCTTCAAGGGCCCGACGATCCGCATCCATATCGGGCTGGAGGACATCGAGGACCTCAAGGCCGATCTCGATGCCGGCTTCGCGCGGTTGCGGGCGGTCGGCTGAGCGTGGGCCACCCGGCCGTCATTCCCGGGCGAAGCGCAGCTTCGACCCGAGGATCTCAGGACGAGAAGGCGCCGGAACCTTCGGCGTCATTGCGAGCGCAGCGAAGCAATCCAGGGGCGGCAGCGCTCGACGTCCCCAGGATTGCTTCGTCGCTTCGCTCCTCGCAATGACGGCTGGAGCCCCTTCCGGCGATAGATGCTCGGGTCAAGCCTGAGCATGACGCCGAGTGAGGAGCGCTTCAGAGCCTGCCGATCTCGAAATCTCGGCCGAGCAGCTTCGCGAGCTGCTTGAGCCGCCCCTCGACACGCTCGCTCGCCAGCGCCGACAGATCGTCGGGAAAGCGCAGCAGCAGGCGATTGTCGACGCAGGCCGCCGGGATGCGCGGCAGGATGCCCGCCATGCCGGCCGAAAGCAGATAGGCGACGCGGAAGATCGCCGCGATCAGCAGCGCTCGCGCGAGAATGGCCGGCGGCAACAGCGTCTTCAGTCCCGCCGCGCCCGGCGAGCTTGCCTTCATCCCGGCATAGCGGTGGAAGATCGCCAGCGCCAGGAAAGCCCGCCCGACATGGTCGATGCCGGTGAAATAGGCATGGGCGATGACGTTCATGCTCTGCTCGCCGCGATAATCCGGATGGGCGCGCCAGCCGATATCGGAAAGCAGGCAGACGGTCTCGATCATCCGGCCGGAGGGCTCGTCCTGCGGCAGGCCGGCCGTTTCGAGGATGCCGCGGGTCCAATTGATCAGCTCGGCCGCATGGCGCGGATCGCGTGCGCGCAGCAGGTTGTAGTCACGCGCCGCCTGCAAGAGCGGATCGGCATTCTGCTCCTCCGGCGAGAGCTGCTCGTGCAGCAGGCCTTCGCGCACGCCCTGCGCCGAGATGATGATGCCCCGCGGCTTGCCGCGCTTGATCAGCTCATCGAGCACCAGCGCGCCGTAGGCCAGCAGCGGACGGCGGGCCGACGAGACCGAATCGATCGCATCGAGCACCGAGGCATCGGCCCGCTCGACCAGCTTGACGAAATCGGCGACGTCGCGCGTCGGCACGGCATAGCCGTGCATCACGTTGAGCGGATAGGCCATGCGGTGCTGATGAAGGGTGGCGAGCGCGCGCCAGGTCCCACCGACGGCATAGAAGTCCCGCCCCTTCATCGCAGCAAGCTGCGGCAGCTTGTCGAGTTCGTCCTTGACGATTTTCTCGGCAACTCTCAGCGAGCCCTTCGAGCGGTCGAGCAAGGCAAGGCCGCCGAGCGGCACGCTGGCGCCCTGTCCCACCGAACCGCCTTTGACCGAGATCAGCTCCAGGCTGCCGCCGCCGAGGTCGCCGACGACACCGTCCGGCACATCGAAGCCCGAGATCACGCCGAGGCCGGAGAGCACGGCTTCGCGCCCGCCTGAGATCAGTTCGATCGGCTGGCCGATCGCCTCCTCAGCACGCGCGATGAACTCGGGCCCGTTGCTGGCATAGCGCGCCGCCGCCGTCGCGATGACGCGGAGTTCCCCGACATGCATGGCTTCGCAGAGGATGCGGAAGCGGACCAGCGCGTTGATCGCCTTGGCGATGGCATCGTCGGCGAGGCGCCCGGTCGTGGCGACCTGGCGACCGAGACCCGCCATCTCCTTCTCGTTGAAGACCTGGGCGGGCGCGCGCGCCAGCATCTCGTAGACGACAAGACGGACCGAGTTCGAGCCGATATCGACGATGGCGATGGTATGCGAGAGCGCGAGCCGCCCCGGCGCGTGCCTGGGCTCAGGCCTTGCGTCCCCCTCGGCGTGCGAGGGAGCGGGGACTTGAATTGGAGAGCGATTTTCCACGTCCGGACAGACTCGGGTTCGTCATGAAGTACTTATGCGCATTGAACGGCTCTTCGTTCGGCGCGGGGACAATGCGGCGCGAGCCGCCATCGGGCAATATCGTCCAGCTCTGCTCGTTGTCGAGCAGGTTGGCCAACATGATCTGATCCAGCAACTGCTGATGCACCGTCGGATTCAGGATCGGGGTCAGCGCCTCGACGCGGCGATCGAGATTGCGCGGCATCAGATCGGCCGAGGAGATGTAGATCTTGGCCTTGGGTCCGGGCATGCCGTGGCCGGCACCGAAAGCGTAGATGCGCGTATGCTCGAGGAAGCGGCCGATGATCGACTTGACGCGGATATTCTCGGACAAGCCGGGCACGCCCGGCCGCAGGCAGCAGATGCCGCGCACGACGAAGTCGATCTCGACGCCGGCCTGGCTCGCGTCATAGAGCGCGTCGATGATCTCCGGGTCGACCAGCGAATTGCACTTGCCCCAGATCGCGCCCTTGCGGCCGGCCTTCACATGGGCGACCTCCTCGGCGATGTCGGCGAGCAGACGCTGCTTCAGACCAGTCGGCGAGACGGCCATTCGCTCCAGCCCGGCCGGCTCGGCATAGCCGGTGATGAAGTTGAAGACGCGGGCGACGTCCTGCGCGATCACCGGATCGGCGGTGAAGAAGGAGACGTCGGTATAGATGCGCGCCGTGATCGGGTGGTAGTTGCCGGTCGCGATATGGCAGTAGCTGACGAGCTGGCCGGCCTCGCGGCGCACCACCAGCGAGAGCTTGGCGTGGGTCTTGAGCTCGATGAAGCCATAGACGACCTGGACGCCGGCCCGCTCCATCTCCTTGGCCCAGCGGATATTGGCTTCCTCGTCGAAGCGGGCCTTAAGCTCGACCAGTGCCGTCACCGACTTGCCGGCCTCGGCCGCTTCCGTCAGCGCCTTGACGATCGGCGAGTTCGATGAGGTGCGGTAGAGCGTCTGCTTGATCGCGACGACATTGGGATCGCGCGCCGCCTGCTGCAGGAACTGCACGACGACGTCGAAGCTCTCATAGGGATGGTGGACGAGCAGGTCCTTCTGGCGGATCGCAGCGAAGCAATCGCCGCCATGCTCGCGGATACGCTCGGGGAAACGGGCATTGTACGGCTTGAACTTCAGGTCCGGCCGGTCGACGCCGACGAGCTGCGAGAGTTCGGTCAGGCCGATCAGGCCGTTGACCTCGACGACCTCGTCGCTGTCGACCTTGAGCTCGCGCACGATCAAACGGCGCAGATGGTCAGGCATGCCGGTCGAGAGCTCGAGCCGGATCACCACGCCGAGGCGGCGCTGCTTCAGCATGGTTTCGAAGACGCGGACGAGGTCCTCGGCCTCCTCCTCGATATCGAGATCGGAATCGCGGATGATGCGGAAGGAACCCGCCCCCTTCACCTCGTAGCCGGGGAAGAGCTTGCTGATGAACAGCGAGACCGCGTCGTCGAGCGCGATGAAGCGATGCAAACCCTCGCGCGCCAGATCCGGCAATTCGATGAAGCGGTCGATCTTGGTCGGCACGCGGATCAACGCGTCGAGCTGACGGCCATCATTCTTGCGCTCCAGCGCCAGCGCGATGGTGAAGCCCAGATTGGGAATGAAGGGGAAGGGGTGCGCCGGGTCGATCGCCAGCGGCGTCAGCACCGGGAAGATGTAATTGAGGAAGTAGTCCTCCAGCCAGATCCGGTCCTGCGCGCCGATATCGCCGGGCTGGAGCAGGTGAATGCGGTTCTCGTGCAGCTCATGGCGCAATTCGGCCCAGCGCGCCTGCTGGTCGGCGGTCAGTGCCGCGACGGCCTCGCCGATGGCGACGAGTTGGCCGGCTGGCGTCAGGCCATCCTGGCTGCGCGTGGTCACGCCGGCCTTGAGCTGCTCGCGCAGGCCGGAGACGCGGACCATGAAGAATTCGTCGAGATTGTTCGCGGAGATCGAGAGGAAGCGCAGCTGCTCCAGCAGCGGGTGGCTGCGATTGGAAGCCTCCTCCATGACGCGGCGGTTGAACTGGAGCCAGGAGAGCTCGCGGTTCATGAAACGCTCCGGCTGCTGGCGCAGGGGCGCCGCATCAGCCTCGCTGGAGAGCTTCTCCGACTCGTCGATCACCGTGTCGAGGGTCATGCGCTTCACTCGCGTCCTGGTCGTCTTGCCGCTCATGCCGCCGTTGAAGCCATTCTAGTGCGACGGTTCGATGACAAGCGACATGATTTGAAGCATGCGGCCTGCGCAGAGATGGCCGGGTTCAACCCGGCTCCTCCGGGAACAGTTCCGCCAGCGCCTCCTGCACCAGCGGGCGCGTCACCCGGCGTCCGCGTTCGAGCGCGAGCCGGTCGAGCCGATCGACGACCTGCCGCGCGGCGGCGAAGGAACGTTCCATCCGCATGGCCAAGCTGTCGATCACGGCGATATCGACCACGAGCTGGCGGTCGATGAAGAGCTTGACCAGCAGTGCCCGCAGCAGCCCGTCATCCGGCGGTTCGATCGTCGCGGCCGGCGCCAGCCGGAGTCGCGACAGCAGATCCGGCACGCTAACGCCCCAGAGATCGGGCGCGCTTCGCGCCGTCAGCAGCAGGAAGCCGCCGCGCGCCTTGATTGCGTTCATCAGGTGAAACAGGGCTCGCTCGTCGAGGCGGCCGGCATCGCAATCCTCGATCACCAGCGCCCCGCCGGACACGAGGTGGGGCACCTCCGCCTCGTTCAGCTCCGCTGCCGAAATCGTCCAGGCATGGGCGGCGCGGGCCCAGATCGCGGCAAGATGGGTCTTGCCGGCCCCTTCCGGCCCGGTCAAGCGCAGCCAGGCCTCCGGCCAGGCTGGCCAGCTCTCGATCAGGCTGTAAGCCGCCTCGTTGGAAGAGCCGACGAGAAAATCCTCGACGCCATGGCGGCTGTCGACCGGCAGGTCGAAGGCGAGCTGGCGCGGGCGTGGCGGAATGTCGGACATGGCGGCTCAGGCGTCGGCGTCGACGCGCGCCTTTGCCGCCGCAGAGCGGGTGGCATCGCCGCCGTGATAGAGATTGCTGGCGAGATATTGCCTCAGGGCAAAGCGGCAGAGCACGCCGATGACAGCCGCGAGCGGCACGGCAAGCAGCAAGCCCACGAAGCCGAACAGCGAGCCGAAGGCAAGCAGCGCGAACATCAGCCAGACCGGGTGCACGCCGATGGAATCACCGACGAATTTCGGCTGGAAGATATTTCCTTCGAGGAATTGCCCGGCCAGGAAGACGCCGAGCGTCGCCAGCGGCCAGGTCCAGTCCGGCCAGAACTGCACCGTCGCGACACCGACCGAAAGCACCAGCCCGGTCAGCGAGCCGACATAGGGAATGAAGGAGAGGAAACCCGAGATGATGCCGATCAGCGCGCCGAAATTCACGCCGATGACGCTGAGGCCGATCGCATAGAAGCCACCAAGCAGAACGCAGACCAGTGCCTGCCCGCGCAGGAAGCCGGCGATCGCCATGTCCATCTCGTGCAGCAGGCTGCGGATGGTGTCGCGATGGTCGAGCGGCAGCCAGCTATCGACGGTCGCGACCATGCGGTCCCAGTCGACCAGCAGGTAGAAGGCGATGACCGGCGTCAGCACCAGGAGCGAGAACACCCCGACGATGGCTGTGCCGCCGCTCCAAAGCGATTGCAGCAGGCCGCCGACCCATTTCATGCCGTCCCCGACGAGATTGCCGAGCGAGTTCTGCGCTTCCTTGGTCAGGTCGGCGCCGCCGAAGCGCTCCAGCCAGGGCGCCCCCTTCTCCAGCACCAGCGCCTGCAGCTTGGCGGCGTCGCCCGGAAGGCGGGCGACGAGCCCGGCAAGCTGCTGGCCGAGCAGCGGCGCCAGCAGCACCAGCCCCAGCACGAAGATGAGCAGGAATACGACGAGGATGACGATCGTCGCCGCCAACCGGTTCATGCCCATGCGCTCCAGCCTGTCGGCGAGCGGGTCGAGCAGATAGGCCAGCGCCAGTGCCGCGATGAAGGGCAGCATCACGTCCCGCAGCATCACCAGAACCAGGACGAATACGAGAAGGGAGCCGACCCAGAAGCCGATCTGGCGCTGCAACGTCATCGATCAGCCTCTCTCGCGTCTCACGGCCGGCGGGACAAGACAAATGTGCATCGAGGCCCGGGGTTCCAAGCCGCAATGGCGGATAAAGCCCCGTCAACCTGCCATGTGGCGCAGCCAGAAGGCGAGATAGGCCGTCATCGAGGCGACCGTCAACAGAGCGACGAGGAGTTCACAGACCAGAGCGGCAGCGCCGAGCTCGATCCCGAAGGCGCGCGAACCGAGCGCCAGCGCGGCGAAGCCGATCTGCGCGGCAGTGTTGAGCTTGCTGACGACGATCGGCGCGATCGTCAACGGCTTGTCGAGCAGCCAGGACAGGATCACCGCCGACACGATCATCAGGTCGCGCGCGACCACGAGGACGACGAGCCAGACCGGGATCGCGCCGACGATCGCCAGAGTGATGTAGATCGAGACGATCAGCGCCTTGTCGGCGACGGGGTCGAGCCAGGCGCCGAGCTCGCTCGCCATGCCGCAGCGCTTGGCGAGGAAGCCGTCGACCGCATCCGAGATGCCGGCGACGACGAAGAGGATGAAAGCTGCCTGCCAGTTCGCACCGACGATCATGACGATGACCAGCGGCACCAGGAACAGGCGACCGATGGTGATCAGGTTGGGGATCGTCATGGCGGCAGTTTCGCGCGAACCGCGGAAAAGACCAATGCTCTCCGGACAGAGATCCTGCGTCCAGTCGGAATGACGTCGCCTCGCCTGTGAGAAATCGACAAAGCCGGCGCAGATGCCTTGCCAGCGCGGGCGCGCTTGCCTATCGCTCGCGCGAGCAGAAGGAAGGCGAAACGCAATGAGCAAGCCCGGCGCAAACGGACTGACCTATGCGCAGGCAGGCGTCGATATCGACGCCGGCAACGCCATGGTCGACGAGATCAAGCCGCTGGTGCGCGCGACGCGCCGGCCGGGCGCCGATGCGGAGATCGGCGGCTTCGGCGGATTGTTCGACCTCAAGGCCGCCGGCTTCAGCGATCCGATCCTGGTCGCGGCCAATGACGGCGTCGGCACCAAGGTCAAGATCGCCATCGAAAGCGGGCTGCACGCAACGATCGGCATCGACCTCGTCGCGATGTGCGTCAACGACCTGATCGTCCAGGGTGCCGAGCCCCTGCTCTTCCTCGACTATTACGCCACCGGCAAGCTCGATCCGAAGGTCGGCGTCGAGATCGTCCGCGGCATCGCCGATGGCTGCCGCCAGGCCGGCTGCGCATTGATCGGCGGCGAGACCGCCGAGATGCCCGGCATGTATGCCGAGAAGGATTACGACCTCGCGGGCTTCGCCGTCGGCGCGGCCGAACGCGGCACGCTTTTACCGCGCGAGGACCTGAAGCCCGGCGACGTGGTCTTCGGCCTGCCCTCCTCCGGCGTGCATTCGAACGGCTATTCGCTGGTTCGCCGCATCGTCGAGGTCAGCGGTCTCGGCTGGCAGGCGCCCGCCCCCTTCGCTCCCGGAAAAAGCCTCGCCGAGGCGCTGCTGGAGCCGACCCGGATCTATGTGAAGCCGCTGCTGCAGGCGCTGAAGGCGACCGACGGCATCAAGGCGCTGGCGCATATCACCGGCGGCGGCTTCCCCGACAATATTCCGCGCGTCCTTCCGGAGGGGCTCGGCGTCGCGCTCGATCTCACCGCCATCCCGGTCCCGGCCGTGTTCGGCTGGCTTGCCCAGGTCGGCGGCGTCGCCGAACGCGAGATGCTGCGCACCTTCAACTGCGGCATCGGCATGATCGTCGCGGCTGATGCCGGCAAGGCGGATGAGGTTCTCGCCGCGCTGAAGGCCGCAGGCGAAGCGCCGGTGAAGCTCGGCGCGATCGTGCCTGTCGCCAGCGGCGAGGAGCAGGTCAGCTATCGCGGCAAGCTCTCGCTGTGAGCGCCATCCCTCCCCGCAAGCGCGTCGGGGTGCTGATCTCCGGGCGCGGCTCGAACATGGTCTCGCTGGCGCAAGCGGCGCAGGCGCCGGGCTATCCGGCGGAAATCGCGCTGGTCATCTCGAACATTCCCGATGTCGCCGGGCTCGACCGGGCACGCGATTTCGGCATCGCCACGGCGACGGTCGATCATCGCCCCTTCGGCAAGGACCGCGAGGCCTTTGAGCGCGCGGTGGATGAAGCGCTGCGGGTGAACCAGATCGACCTGCTCGTGCTCGCCGGTTTCATGCGGATCCTGACGCCCTGGTTCGTGGCGCGCTGGGAAGGCCGGATGATCAACATCCACCCGTCGCTGCTGCCGCTGTTCAAGGGCACGCATACGCATCGGCAGGCGCTGGAAGCCGGCGTCGCCGAACATGGCTGCTCGGCGCATTTCGTCGTACCGGAACTCGATGCCGGGCCGGTGATCCTGCAGGCGAAGGTGCCGGTCCTGCCCGGTGACGACGAGGAGACGCTGTCGCAGCGCGTCCTCGTCGAGGAGCACAAGCTCTATCCGGCGGCGCTGGCGGAGGTCGCGTCCGGCCGGGCCAAGCTCGAAGGCGGCGTCGTGATCCGCGGCTGAGCCGCAGCATCGCCCTCGCGCTTGCAGCGCTCCCATTCCTCCTTCGCCCTCTCCTCCTCCTTCTGCCAGCGGCGGAAGAGATCGGCACGGCGCGCGGGATAGCGCTCCTCCAGCGCGGCGAGGCCGGTCATGCGGTCGGTGCGGAAATGGCGGAAGGCCTGCCGAAGCTCGCACCAGGCGATGACGACGCGCACGCGCTCGTAGAACGTCATGCCGATCGGCCAGATCATCCGCTGCGTCGCCTGGCCGCTCTCGTCGCTGTAGTGGATCGAGAGCTTGCGGCCGTTGCGGATGGCGGCACGCACGGCTGCGACATCGACCTGATCGGCCGGGACGTCGCCGGGGTGGGAGGCCGCAAACAGCGCACCATCGAGCAGGATCGGCCGCAGATGCGGCGGCAGCACCGCCGCTACCTTGCTGACCACATCCTCGGCCGCACGCGCCAGCACCGGATCGGCCCGCTCGCTGAGCCAGCGCATGCCGACCAGCACGGCCTCGATCTCGTCGGGCGAGAGCATCAGGGGCGGCAGGTCGAAGCCTGCGTCAAGCACGTAGCCGATGCCGGCCTCGCCGCGCACGGGTACGCCCTGGCGCACCAGGGCGCCGATGTCGCGGTAGACCGTACGCACGGAGACGTCGAGCTCGGAAGCCAGCGTCTCGGCCGTCACCGGGCGCCTGCGGCGACGCAGGCTCTGGATCATGTCGAGCAATCGTTCAGCGCGCTGCACGGCGGCGTCTCCCCACTCGTCTCCCGATCCAGCACCCATGCCGTTCGACCGAGACGATCGAACGGGCAACGATGTGGACCTGCGGCAGAATGGCTCGACCGCGCTGACAGCTTCTGTCAGGAGCGTGTCAGCAGCAAGGCGGCCGTCGCGAGAGGGATGCCGCCGGCGAGCCGGCGCAGCCGTCAGTTCAGAACGGGCGCTTCAGCTTGCACTGGTCGATGAACTGCAGACCCTTCTGGCGGGCCGTGTCGTTGAAATAGCCGGTGTCGCGGAAGGCCTGGATCTCGTCCTTGGTCATCGCGTTGACCGTGCCCTTGGCGTAGCAGCTGCAGGGGGTGTGGACGGCTTCGCGCGTGGTGCCCATCAATTGCGACTGCGTGATCAGGCAGGCGTCGAAGGCGCGCAGCTGGATCATGTAGGGGGTCAGGTTCTTCGCCGTCGGGTCGGGCGGCGGCAAGGTCGTCGAGCTGCTTGCGGCATAGGCCGAAACGCTCGCCAGAATCGACAGTCCACCGGCCAGAACGACCGCACCCATCCGCCGCATCTTCATGATTCCGCCTGCCCTTCGAGAACGGAGCGCATCGAAGACCACGATGCCGAGCCCCTGCCCCGGCATGGCCATAGTGCGAGCCCGAGGTCAAGAGGCGGATCATCGCCGGACTACCGATTCATGGGTGGCGCGCGCCAGAGCAGGCGTTCGCAGCACTGGCGGCACAATCCGCTCGGAGCCCGCAGGTTCGGGGCATTTGGGAGGACAGCCTGCCCCTACGCCGACACGGTCAATGCGGCCGTTCCCGGTCCTGCATCGCCTTTCCCGAGAACCGCATGCCCCTTTTCGAGCCAAAGCTTCAGTCGGCCTCGGGCGCACTGTCCGCCAGCTCGAGGAACACGGCCGCACAGAGCAGCCAGAGGATCGCCAGTTCCATGATCGCCGCTGCTCCTGGAGCGCCTTTCGGCCGCCATTCCCGGCCTTGCGATCATTCTCCCCGTCATCGATTAACGGGCGGTATCCGGGCCTGCCCCGACCCGCGCCGCGAGCCCTGCCCGTCGCCTCTAGGCGGCCACAGGCACCGCCAGTCCGAGCTCGACCAGAATGGAGCGCGGGCACAAGCAGCCGAGCTGGCTGGGCGGCGGTCCCCAAGCGCCTTGCCACTCGAGGCCGCCCTGCTTCCACGCTTCGACGACCGCGCGCCACTGCCTCCGCTGTTCGGAGGATTTGCGCCGGCGGACCGAGCCGGAGTTCCTTTTTGCCATGTCAGCCTCACCGTCTAGCTGCGACGCAGCATAAATTGTGCATCGCAACGGAGATAAGAAGCCATCGAGCGATGCGCCACCCTCGTTTCGGCAGGGCCAGTATGCACGCGGAGGCTTGGCAGCCGGAGGCGGAGTGCTGTTTGGCGCTTTCGAACGGCTCGACATGGCGTGTCGGCCAGCCGGCAGCTTGGTCCCGCCTCGCCGCCGGGACAGAGCGAAACCGCGCAGAAGCTGATGGCGCGTGAAAGCCCCCTAAGATCAACCACTTGAAAATGTTGAAGATAACGAAATGGGAACCTTAACCGCGCATTAAACCTCCTCCGCCAGATTGCGGCATACCCTATCGGAGACGCCGTCGCGTCGGAGTTCTGGATCATGCGTTGCGTTGCGTATCTGGCGGGCCTTTCGGCCTGCCTCGCCCTGTCGCTGCCTGGCTATGCCCAGGCCCAGTCGAGCGACTACTCGACCCTGACTTCCCCCCAGTCGGCGCAGAACTGGTACATCACGGTCGGCGCCGGCGTACGCTACCAGCCCGACTACACCGGCTCGGACGATTACGTCTTCCGGGCCCGCCCGATCATCTCGCTGGGCAAGGGCCTGAAGAGCACCTGGTGGAGCGCCGAGGACGATACGATGCTCAGCATCGGCGTCTTCTCCGGCCAGGGCTGGCGCATCGGCTTCTCGGGCGACCTGCTCTGGAAGCGCTCGGCCAAGGTCAATCCGGCCCTCGTGGCAGTGCCTGCAACCAAGTTCGGCGCCGAGCTCGGCGGCTTCGCGGAGTTCTACCCGACCTCCTGGCTGCGCGGCCGCGTCGACCTGCGCCGCGGCGTCGTCGCGCATGACGGCGTCGTCGCCGATTTCAAGCTCGACGCCTTCTCGACCGTCGGACAATGGACGCTCGGCATCGGCCCGCGCATGCGGATCACCTCGGCCGACTACGTCCGGACCTATTTCGGCACCCGCGGCGCCCAGCCGGGCACCGGCGGCCTGCTACAGCGCTACAACGCCGGCGTCCACACGGTCGGCGCCCTGGCGCAAGTGACCTATCACTGGTCCGACCAGCTCAAGACCACGGCCTATGTCGAATACAAGCGCCTTGTCGGCGACGCCACGCGCTCGCCGATCGTCAGGCCGTTCGGCTCACGCGATTCGCTCACCTTCGGCCTGTCGGCGAGCTATTCGTTCGACACGGGAACGAGCTACTCCTTCGGGCTCTGACGAGCCGCCGCGCCATGGCGGGGGCTCCCCCTGCCATGACGTCCCCAAACCGCAAAAGAAAAGGCGGGCCGGATACCGGCCCGCCTTTCTGCTTTTCAAGCTGCGGCTGGGATCAGCCGACGATCTCGTTGCCAGCGAAGAACTGGGCGATCTCGATCGCAGCCGTCTCCGGAGCGTCCGAGCCGTGCACGGTGTTCTCGCCGACCGAGAGGGCGAAGAGCTTGCGGACGGTGCCCTCGGCAGCGTTGGCCGGGTTGGTGGCGCCCATCACTTCGCGATACTTGGCGATGCCGTCCTCGCCTTCCAGAACCTGCACGACCACCGGGCCGGAGGTCATGAACTCGACGAGCTCGCCGAAGAACGGACGGGCCGAGTGGACCGCATAGAAGGTCTCGGCCTGGGCCTTGGTCATCTGGATGCGCTTCTGCGCGACGATGCGCAGGCCGGCCTTCTCGATGACCGCGTTGACCGCGCCGGTGAGATTGCGCTTCGTCGCATCGGGCTTGAGAATGGAGAAGGTACGCTGGACAGCCATCGATCGATCCTTGGAAGGGGTACGGAGAAGGGAAATGTGGCGCGCTTATAGCGACCACCTTCGCACCCTACAAGGCTTGTGCGCCGGGCCATCATGCCCGGAATCCATGAGCCGGCGGATCAATTCCATGTTAGGATCGGGCGTTGACGACAAGGAGCCGATCCATGGTGCTCATTGCTCTCGCCTTCGCCAGCTGCCTGGCAATGCTTTGTCAAATCCTGCTCGTGACACCGGACTCCATCACCCGCGACCGCAGGGGCAACCAGCCCCCGCCTTCCGGCGGCATCGCGGCGTTCTGAACGGCGCAGCAGGGCGGCATCCTCCGGATACCGAGCGTGGCCTCAGTGCCGCGTCAGGAAAGCGCGGGCCTCGCGCAGCGCCGACGCGATCTGATCGCGATCCATTTCCAGCGCCAGTTCCTGACGGTGCGCCGCAGCCCGGGCGCAGCCGCGGGCAAAGGCGACGTTGAACCACATCTGCGCCTTGACCAGATCGACAGCTCCCGCCCGCCCCGAAGCGTGCATCAGTCCGAGTTCGTAATAGGCTTCCGCCGACACCTCCGCCGGGATCACCAGCGAAGCAGGAACAGCGCTCATCTCCATGCGTGCCATGACAACCACCCTCTTGTCGTTGTGCCGGCCACCCGTCCAAAGGCCCCGGCTGATGACTGCGAGAGTGGGTTCGATCTTTAAAATGCCTCCTAAATTTCGCGATGAATCGAGTCTCAACGAGACGTAAGCGGGCGGTTAAATCAACGAAGGATTCACCCCGGAATCGCGAAATTCGCAATAATCTCAATACCCTGATCTTGCGTCACCCTGGGGCGCATTGAGAATGGATTCACCTTGCGCGGCGGAAGCGGCGGAAACCTCTTCCGCTGCGGCAGCTTGGAGACGGGCTCGATCCCGGATATAGTTCATATCTGAACCATGCAGGCATAGCTGGTCGGACACGGGAGGATCGGATGCATCACGGAACCGGATCGAAGCTTGCCGCCTTCGCGACACTGGGCCTGCTGGCGAGCGTCACGACTGCTGCAGCGCAGGACGTGGTCGGCACCTGGGAGCGCGATACCGGCGCCTCGCGCGTGCGCTTCACGAAGTGTGGCGAGGCCCTCTGCGGCTCGCTCTCCTGGCTCAAGGAGACGAACGGGCCGGCCAAGGTCGGCCAGCGCATCTTCTACGACATGAAGCCTAACGGCGCGAACAAGTGGAGCGGCAGCGCCTTCAATCCCGAGGACGGCAAGACCTATTCGGGGACGATGACGCTCTCGGGCAGCACGCTGACCACCGCAGGCTGCGTCATGGGCGGGCTGATCTGCCGCTCGGTGAAGTGGAACCGGATGAACTGACGTTTTGCCGCCAACGGCGGGAAAACGTCATCCTCGGGCGTAGCGAAGCGCAGACCCGAGGATCTCATGCCGGAAGAGGCGACCTCTCGTCCTGAGATGCCCGGGTCAAGCCGGGGCATGACGGCCCGTGTTCAGCGCGCCTTCTGGCCGAACAGGATCGCCTTTTCCTCCGGCGTGCTGATGCCCGCCGGATTGCGCAGCTCTTCGCCGATCTTCAGCCCGCGCTGCACGGCCGGGCGCGCCTGCATGGTCTCCAGCCAGCGCGCGACATTCGGGAACTGCTTCAGATCCTGGCCCTGCTTTTCCCAGCCACGGGCCCAGCCGATGCAGGCCATGTCGGCGATGGAATAATCGCCGCAGATATAGTCGCGGCCTTCGAGACGCTTGTTCAGCACACCATAGAGGCGGTTGGTCTCGTTGGTGTAGCGATCGATGGCGTAGGGCACCTTCTCCGGCGCGTAGAGGCGGAAATGATGGGTCTGGCCGAGCATCGGGCCGAAACCGCCCATCTGCCAGAACAGCCATTCGTCGACTTCGACGCGGCCACGCTCGTCCTGCGGATAGAACTTTCCGGTCTTGCGCCCGAGATATTGCAGGATTGCGCCGGATTCGAAGACCGAGATCGGCTTGCCGCCCGGCCCGTCGGGATCGACGATCGCCGGCATGCGGTTGTTCGGGGATATCGCGAGGAAGTCCGGCTTGAACTGGTCGCCCTTGCCGATGTTCACCGGAACGATGGCGTAGGGCAGCCCGGTCTCCTCGAGCATGATCGTGATCTTGGTGCCGTTCGGCGTCGGCCAGTAATACAGGTCGATCGGCTTGGCGGGGGCTGCGGACATCGGTCGCTTCCTTTCAGGCGGGAGGCCTCGTCTCCGAACCTAGGAAGCTTCCGAAGGCCCCGTAAGGGGCTGCGGTGCGCTTTCGGCGCGACCGCGCCATGCCCTGACGGCGGGCTCGCTCAGGGCGAGAGCGCCATCTTGAAGCCTTCGTGGCTCTGCTCGAAGCCGAGGCCAGCGTAGAAGCGATGCGCGTCGGGCCGGGCCTTGTGCGAGGTCAGTTCGACGAGGCCGACGCCCTTCTCCGCGGCGAAGGCAAGCGCATGGCGCATCATGATCGCGCCGATGCCGCGGCCACGGCATTCCGGCGCGACATGGACGCTCTCGATCTTGGCGCGGATGCGCCCGCGCTCGGCCAGGCCCGGCAGAATGGTGATCTGGTAGGTGCCGATGACCTTGCCTTCATGTTCTGCGACGAAGAGCGTGTTGTAGGGGTTGGCCGCGATCACATCGAAGGCCTTGAGATAGACCGGGTCCTGCGCCTCGGCCACGATCTCTCCCGGCGTGCGCTTCTGCACGGAAGCGCCATGCATGATCAGCGCTGCGACGCGCGATACGTCGGCCCTGACCGCCTCGCGCATGCGGATTTCGGAAGCGTCGGTTTTCGTCATAGGCCTGTCTCGTTTGTTGGGTGCCTGCGTCAGGCGACGAAGAGGCGCTTCGCCATCAGGAGCGTATTGGGCGTATCGTCACGCCCGTCGAAGCGCGCCTGCCTTTGCAGGAAGAAGCCCATACGCTCGTAGAAGGTGATGGCCGGCTCGTTCTGGCTCTCGACCTCGAGCCGCGCCACCGGCGCCTCCGGAAAGCAGGCCAGCGCGACCTGCAGCAGAGTGCGCCCGATGCCGACGCCCTGCCGGGTCGGCAGGACATAGAGCCGCGTCAGCAGGGCCGCGCCGTCACGCTCCTGCCGGGCCGAGGCCGTCGCGACGATCTCCTCGCCGACCAGCGCGACGAGGAAGACACCCTCGTCGCGCCCGAGCTGCGCCTTCAGGTTCTCGAGAGAGTGCCAGGCATTGGTGATCTCGGCGACGCGCTGCCAGCCATAGATCCCGTCATAGGTGGCGTGCCAGGTCTCGACCAAAAGCGCCCTGACCGCCGGGAGATCGGCGGCTTCGGCGTCGCGGATGACGAGATCGGCTGGCGTCACATGATCACTCGATGCCGAGTTTCTGCTTCAGGATCTCGTTCAGGGCCTGCGGATTGGCCTTGCCACCCGAGGCCTTCATGGCCTGGCCGACGAACCAGCCCAGCATGGTCGGCTTGGCCTTGACCTGTTCGACCTTGTCGGGATTGGCGGCGATCAGTTCGTCCACGGCCTTCTCGATGGCGCCGGTGTCAGTGACCTGCTTCATGCCGCGGGTCTCGACGATCTCGCGCGGGTCGCCGCCCTCGGTCCAGAGGATCTCGAACAGGTCCTTGGCGATGCGGCCGGAGATGACGCCCTCACCGATCAGGTCGACGAGCCCGCCGAGCTGCGCGGCCGAGACGGGCGAGGTCGTGACGTCCTTGCCTTCCTTGTTGAGGCGGCCGAACAATTCGTTGATGACCCAGTTGGCGGCGGCCTTGCCGTCGCGCCCCTTGGCGACCTCCTCGAAATAATCGGCCTGCTCGCGCTCGGCGACCAGCACCGAGGCGTCATAGGGCGAGAGCCCGTAAGTCGCGATGAAGCGCGCCTTCTTGGCGTCCGGCAGTTCCGGCAGCGCGCCCTTCAGGCTCTCGACGAAGGCATCGTCGAATTCGAGCGGCAGCAGGTCCGGGTCGGGGAAGTAGCGGTAATCGTGCGCTTCTTCCTTGGAGCGCATCGAGCGCGTCTCGCCCTTGCCGGGATCGTAGAGACGGGTTTCCTGATCGATCGTGCCGCCATCCTCGATGATGCCGATCTGGCGGCGCGCCTCGGTCTCGACCGCCTGGCCGATGAACCGGATCGAGTTGACGTTCTTGATCTCGCAGCGCGTACCGAGCGGGTCGCCGGGCTTGCGGACGGAGACGTTGACGTCGGCGCGCAGGTTGCCCTTCTCCATGTCGCCGTCGCAGGTGCCGAGATAGCGCAGGATGGTGCGCAGCTTGGTGACATAGGCCTTGGCCTCCTCGGCCGAGCGCAGGTCGGGCCTGGAGACGATCTCCATCAGCGCGACGCCGGAACGGTTGAGGTCGACGAAGCTCATCGTCGGGTGCTGGTCGTGGATCGACTTGCCGGCATCCTGCTCCAGATGCAGCCGCTCGATGCCGACGGTGATCTGCTCGGTCGGCGACAGGTCGACCACGATCTCGCCCTCGCCCACGATCGGGCTCTTGTACTGGCTGATCTGGTAGCCCTGCGGCAGGTCCGGGTAGAAGTAGTTCTTGCGATCGAAGACCGAGCGGTTGTTGATCTGCGCGTTGAGGCCCAAGCCCGTACGCACCGCCTGCCTGACGCATTCCGCATTGATCACCGGCAGCATGCCCGGCATGGCGGCATCGACGAGGCTGACATGCTCGTTCGGCTCGGCACCGAAACCGGTCGAGGCGCCGGAGAACAGCTTGGCATTGGAGGTGACCTGGGCATGGATTTCCATGCCGACCACGATCTCCCAATCGCCGGTCGCGCCCTTGATCAGCTTCTTCGGGTCGGCGGGGCGGGCATGCGCGTTCATCTGGACTCTTCCGGCTGATAGAGTCGGATCCGATCACGTCGAAACCTGATCGATGAATCCGTCTCCAAGTTATATTAGAGGACGCGTGACCCGATCATATTGCAACGCAATCTGATCGGCGCGTGCTCCAGCGCCTACGCGTTACGATGTCGGCGGGCGGGCGGCAAGCATCCGTTGCACCGGCACGGCACTCACGAGAGGCGAAAATGGCCCACCGCGTTGCGCTCCTGCAACCAGATGGCGGGAATGTGGCTTATGTGGCGCTATATCGCGCCGATTGACGGGTGATGGTTCTTGACATTCGTCACTCGCCACCCCTTCTTGCGCAAAATGCCGGAAACCCTCATTGGTTGGGCCGGCTCGTTACCCGGAGTTCCGTCATGTCACGCAGCCGTTTCATCGGTCTGGTGCTCACCGCCATCTTCACGTCGACCGCCCTGACGGCTTTCGACGCCGCCGCACAGGGGGCTCCTCCGGCCCCTCCGGTCCAGAACGCCAACCCGCTCGCCAAGCGCATCACCAACTGGGACGAGTACACCGGTCGCTTCGAGGCCAGTGAACAGGTCGACGTGCGCGCCCGCGTCTCCGGCTTCATCGACAGCGTGCATTTCTCCGACGGCTCGCTCGTCCAGAAGGGCGACCTGCTCTTTACCATCGATCAGCGGCCTTACAAACTGGCCGTCGACGTGGCCCGCGCCGAAGTCGCGCGCGCCAAGGCCCAGGTCGAGCTCGCCCAGAACGAAGTCGAGCGCGCCGAGGGCCTGACCCAGAACCGCACGATCACGGCGCGCGACGTTGACCAGCGCCGCGCCAACCTGAACAGTGCGGTCGGGTCGCTGCAGGGTGCCGAGGCGAACCTGAAGAACGCCGAGCTCAACCTCGAATGGACCGAGGTGCGCGCGCCGCTCGCCGGGCGCATCTCGAACCGCCGCGTCGATCCGGGCAACCTGATCGCCGGCGGCCAGTCGGGCGCTTCGCTGCTGACGACCATCGTCGCGGTCGCGCCGATCTACTTCACCTTCGACGTCTCGGAAGCCGATTACCTGCGCTATGCCCGGATGAGCAATCCGCGCGACGGGGCCAGCAAGGATGCCGGGACGGTGGTCGAGGTGCGCCTGTCCGACGAACCCAAATGGGGCCGCCGCGGCAAGGTCAACTTCCTCGACAACGCGCTCAACGCCCGTTCGGCGACGATCCGCGGCCGCGCCGTGTTCGAGAACAAGGACCAGTTCCTGACGCCGGGCGTGTTCGGGCGCCTGCGCTTCTACGCCGGCGAATCCGACGCGCTGCTGGTGCCGGACACGGTCATCGCCTCGGACCAGGCCCACAAGATCGTGTTGACGCTCGGCCCCGAGAACAAGGTCGTGCCGAAGCCGGTCGTGCTCGGGCCGCTCAGCGAAGGTCTCAGGGTGATCCGGTCCGGGCTGACGCCCGAGGACAAGGTGATCGTCGGCGGCACCGCCAACCCGATGGTCCGCCCGGGCGTCACCGTCGCCCCGCAGCCCGGCGAGATCAAGGTCGCGACGACCAACTGAGCGCCTGCCGCACCGGCTTTCCGCAAAAGCCGGTGCCCGCCTCTCGGGCCCTGCCTGGCCCGGCATCGAAACACGGACGCCACCGGGCGCCCGCCCGCCTTATTCCGGCCAGGACATTCCCATGTTCCGCTTCGCCCATTTCTTCATCGACCGGCCGATCTTCGCCACCGTGCTCTCGGTGCTGCTGACGATCGCCGGCGCCATTGCGCAGCGCTCGCTGCCGATCGCCGAATATCCCGAGATCGCGCCGCCGACGGTGTCGATCACCGCGACCTATCCCGGCGCCTCGGCCGAGACGGTGGCCGCCACGGTGGCGACGCCGATCGAGCAGGAGGTGAACGGCGTCGACGACATGCTCTACATCACGTCGCAGTCGACCGGCGACGGGCGCGTGACCATCAACGTCGTGTTCAAGGCCGGCGTCGATGTCGACCAGGCCCAGGTGCTGGTGCAGAACCGCGTCTCGCAGGCCGAAGCGCGCCTGCCGGCGGAGGTGCGCCAGCTCGGCCTGCAGGTGCGCAAGGCCTCGCCCGACTTCCTGATGGTCATCAACATGATCTCGCCGGACGGGTCGCGCGACGCGCAGTACATCTCCAACTACGCCTCGCTCTACGTGAAGGACGTGCTGACCCGCGTCGACGGCGTCGGCGACGTGCAGGTCTTCGGCGCACGCGACTTCTCGATGCGCATCTGGCTGGACCCGGCCAAGGTGGCGGCGCGCAACCTGACGGCCGGCGACGTCGTCGCCGCGCTCCGGGCGGCGAACGTCCAGGTCGCGGCCGGCGCGCTGAACCAGCCGCCGGCGAAGTCGGACGAGGCCTTCCAGCTCTCGGTCAACACGCTCGGCCGCCTGACGGATATCTCCGAGTTCGAGAACATCGTCGTGCGCTCGGACGCCGATGGCGGCACGATCCGCGTCCGCGATATCGCCCGCGTCGAGCTCGGCTCGCAGGACTACACCACCAACGCCTATCTCGATAACAAGAACACCGTCGCCATCGGCGTCTTCCAGCGCCCGGGCTCGAACGCGCTCGCGACCTCGGACAAGCTGATCGCGACGATGGCCGACATGGCCAAGCAGTTCCCGGTCGGCCTCGAGCATCGCATCATCTACAACCCGACCGAGTTCATCGGCGAATCCGTCGACGCCGTCGTGCGGACGCTGCTCGAAGCGGTCGTGCTCGTCGTGATCGTGGTCATCCTGTTCCTGCAGACCTGGCGCGCCGCGATCATCCCGATCGTCGCGATCCCGGTCTCGCTGGTCGGCACCTTCCTGGTGATGAGCGCGGTCGGCATCTCCTTCAACACGATCTCGCTGCTGGCGCTCGTGCTGGCCATCGGCATCGTCGTCGACGACGCGATCGTCGTGGTGGAAAATGTCGAGCGTTATCTGGCCGAGGGCATGACGCCCAAGGAAGCCGCGCACAAGACCATGGACGAGGTCGGCGGCGCGCTGCTCGCCATCGCGCTCGTGCTTTGCGCGGTGTTCATCCCGACCGCCTTCATCAGCGGCCTGCAGGGCACGTTCTACCAGCAGTTCGCGGTGACGATCGCAGCCTCGACGGCAATCTCCTGCTTCGTCTCGCTGACGCTCTCGCCAGCGATGTCGGCGGTCCTGCTCAAGGCGCACAAGAAGCATGACGAGCACGAGCAGCACGGCTTCCTCTACAAGCTGGGCGCGCCGGTCCGCTGGTTCTTCCACTATTTCAACGCCGGCTTCGACTGGCTGTCGCGAACCTATGGCCGCGTCACCTCGCGGCTCATCCGGATCGCGGTGATCCTGCTGATCGTCTATTCCGGTCTGATCGCGGCAACCGTCTACGATATCCGCAAGACCCCGACCGGCCTCGTGCCGCAACTCGACCGCGGCTATTTCATCGCCGTGATCCAGTTGCCGCCGGGTTCCTCGCTGCAACGTACCGACACGGTGCTGCGCAAGGCCAACGAGATCCTGCAGTCGCGCCCCGGCGTGGCGCATACCGTCGCCTTCGCCGGCCTCGACGGCGCGACCTTCACGATCGCGCCGAACGCGGGCGTCGCCTTCGTCACCCTCTCTCCGTTCAAGGATCGCGAAAAGCAGGGCCTGACCACACAGGGCATCCTGAACGATCTGCGCCAGCAGATGTTCGGGATCACCGAGGCCTTCACCCTGCTGATCGAGCCGCCGGCCATTCCGGGCATCGGCACCGGCGGCGGCCTGAAGGGCTACGTGCAGGATCGCGGCGGACGCGGGCTTGCGGCGCTTGAGGGGGCGGCCTGGACCGTCGCCGGCTCGGCCGCGCAGGTCCCGGGCATCCAGCAGCCCTTCACGCTGTTCTCGACCAAGACGCCGCAGATCTATGCCGATATCGACCGCACCAAGGCGGAGATGCTCGGCGTGCCGGTGACGCGCATCTTCGAGACCCTGTCGGTCTATATGGGCTCGGCCTATATCAACGACTTCAACCTGCTGGGCCGCACCTTCCGCGTCACGGCGCAGGCCGACAACCCGTTCCGCCTGACCACGCGCGACGTCGCCACGCTCAAGACCCGCAATGCGGATGGCGAGATGGTGCCGATCGGCTCGGTCGCGTCCTTCCATGACACGACCGGCGCCTATCGCGTGCCGCGCTACAACCTGTATCCGGCGGCGGAGGTGCAGCTCTCGATGGCGCACGGCTTCTCGACCGGACAGGGCATCGCGGCGGTCGAGAAGATCGCGGCGGAGCGGCTGCCGGCCGGCTTCGGCTTCGAATGGACCGAGATCGCGCTGCAGGAGAAGCTCGCAGGCAACACCGCGGTGATCGCCTTCGGGCTGGCGGTGGTGTTCGTCTTCCTGCTGCTGGCGGCGCTCTACGAAAGCTGGCTCCTGCCGCTCTCGGTCATTTTGATCGTGCCGATGTGTATCCTGGCCGCGATGTTCGGGGTGAACTACGCCGGGCTCGACCGCAACATCCTGGTGGATATCGGCCTTGTCGTGCTCGTCGGCCTTGCAGCCAAGAACGCGATCCTGATCGTCGAGTTCGCCAAGCAGGCCGAGGACGAGGGCATGCACCGCCGCGACGCGGCAATCGCAGCCGCCAAGACCCGCCTGCGGCCGATCCTGATGACCTCGATGGCCTTCATCCTCGGCGTGCTGCCGCTGACAGTCTCGGTCGGTGCCGGCGCCGAGATGCGCCAGGCGATGGGCATCGCGGTGTTCTCCGGCATGCTGGGCGTGACCTTCTTCGGCCTCATCTTCACGCCGGTGTTCTACGTAATGGTGCGCTGGCTGGCGGATCTGCGCGGGACGAAGCGCAAGGCCGCGGCGGGGCAGCCGACCGGGGCGCATTGAGGCCACGGAAGGCCCGGGACAACCAAACAAGAAAGGGGCCGCAGCGATGCGGCCCCTTTTTCGTTCGCCGTCCCTGCCCGGTCGGCCTAGACCAGACGTCGTGCCAATGCCCGGCAGAGCGGCGCGAGGCCGGCGGCGATCACCGTGCCGATCGCTCTAGCGCCCAAATCCGGAATCGTCTCGCCACGCGCCATCTGGACGATCGTCAGCAGGATCATCAGCGCGGCGATGAGCACGAGCATGCCGGCGAACACCATCAGGCAGGCATAGGCCATCGCGCGGCTGACGATCATCGCCGTCTCCTTTGAAGAGGCAAGCAGCCTAACGGCCGAGCGCAGCTCATGCCATCCCGGGACGGGGCGGCTTCACCAAGCGTCCGGATGGCGAAGCATTCTGTCAGCAGCCCGGCGGCCGAACTCCGCTCAGCCCCACCAGCGCTCGGAGACCGGGAAGCGGCCCGCCGCCTGCTCGATCACTTCGCCGAGCGAGAACAAGGTCTCCTCGTCGAAGGGGCGACCGATGAGCTGAAGGCCCAGCGGCAGGCCCTGCGCGTCGAGGCCAGCGGGAACGGCGATGCCCGGCAGGCCGGCCATGTTCACCGTCACCGTGAAGATGTCGTTCAGGTACATCTCGACCGGATCGGCCGAGCCCTTCTCGCCGATGCCGAAGGCAGCCGACGGCGTCGCCGGCGTCAGCACGGCGTCGATGCCCTGCGCATAGACCGCCTCGAAATCGCGCTTGATCAGCGTGCGGATCTTCTGGGCGCGGACGTAATAGGCGTCGTAATAGCCGGCCGAGAGCACATAGGTGCCGATCATGATGCGGCGCTTGACCTCGGCGCCGAAGCCGGCGGCGCGGGTCTTCTCGTACATCTCGACGATGTCCTTGCCCTGCTCGCGCAGGCCGTAGCGGACGCCGTCATAACGGGCGAGGTTCGAGGAGGCCTCGGCCGGGGCGACGATGTAATAAGCCGGCAGGGCGTATTTGGTATGCGGCAGCGAGATCTCGACGATCTCGGCGCCTGCGGCCCTCAGCCATTCGATGCCCTGCTGCCAGAGCGCATCGATCTCGGCATTGAGGCCGTCCAGCCGGTATTCACGGGGGATGCCGATCTTCATGCCCTTCACCGAACGGCCGACCGCGGCCTCGTAATCCGGCACGGCCATATCCACCGAAGTGGTGTCCTTGGGATCGTGGCCGGACATGGAGCGCAGCATCACCGCCGCGTCGCGCACGGTCTTGGCGATCGGCCCGGCCTGGTCGAGCGAGGAGGCGAAGGCGACCGTGCCCCAGCGTGAGCAGCGGCCATAGGTCGGCTTGATGCCGACCGTGCCGGTGAAGGCGGCCGGCTGGCGGATCGAGCCGCCGGTATCGGTCGCGGTCGCGGCCAAGCAGAGACCGGCGGCGACGGCCGAAGCCGAACCGCCCGACGAACCGCCCGGCACGAGATGGTTGCCTTCGACGGCGCCACCGGCGCCAGAACCGACATTGGAACCATTGCGGCGCCACGGGTTCACGACATTGCCGAAAGCGCTGGTCTCGTTGGACGAGCCCATGGCGAATTCGTCGTTGTTGAGCTTGCCGAGCATCACCGCGCCGTCGCGCCAGAGCTGGCTCGTCACGGTCGATTCATAGGCCGGCACGAAGTTGCCGAGGATCTTCGAGCAGGCGGTGGTGCGCACGCCGTTGGTCGCGAACAGGTCCTTGATGCCGAGCGGCAGGCCTTCGAGCGGGCCAGCCTCGCCCTTGGCGAGCTTCTCGTCGGAGGCGGCAGCCTGCTTCAGGGCGTGCTCGGGAGTTTCCAGCACATAGGCGTTGAGGGCGCGGGCCTTCTCGACGGCGGCGGTATGCGCCTTCGTCAATTCGGTCGCGGAGAAGGTCTTGGCCTTCAAGCCGTCGCGGGCCTCGGTCAGCGTCAGGCGGGTGAGATCGGTCACGGGAGAATTCCGGAATTATCTGGTCGCAAGGGCCGGATCGCAACGCGCATCCGGGATGATCGAAAGCGCGCGGCTAGCGGCCGCTCACTCGATCACCTTCGGCACCATGAAATAGTTGTCCTCGGAGGCCGGGGCGTTGGCGACGATCGCGTTGGCGATCTCGCCGTCATTGACCACGTCCTCGCGCTGCATGATCGCCATCGGCGTCACCGAGGTCATCGGCTCGACGCCGTCGACATTCACCTCGTTGAGCTGCTCGACGAAGCCGAGAATGGCGTTGAGCTCGCCTTGCAGCTTGGGCAGATCGGCCTCCGGCACGGCGATGCGCGCGAGATGCGCGACGCGTTTGACGGTGGCGAGATCGACCGACATGGCGGACTCCTGGATAGGGCGCGGATCACGCGCCGGAAAACGGTTCGCCGCGCTATAGCGCGGCGAACGGGCAAACGTAAATCAGCATTGATCGATCAGGCCGGATTCTCCGGCTCAGATCGCGAAAGCCTCACCCTTCTTCGGCAGGATCACGTCGATGCCGCTGCCCTGCATGCCGGCGACGAAGGCGTCGGCATTCTGGTCGATGATCGGGAAGGTGCCGTAATGGCTGGGGATCGCCAGCTTCGGCTTGACGAAGCGGGTCATGGCCAGCGCGGCGACCTTGCCGCCCATGGTGAAACGGTCACCGATCGGGCAGATGCAAGCCTCGACGCCATGGATCTCGCTGAGCAGCGCCATGTCGGAGAAGATGTCGGTGTCGCCCATGTGCCAGAGCGTCTTCTCGCCCTTGGCCTTGATGATCGCGCCATTGGCGCTGCCGACGGGGACGTTGACGCCGCCCTCGCCCATGCCGGCCGAATGATCGGCGCGGGTGAGCGTGACGCTGAACGGGCCGAGATCGACCGTGCCGCCGGTGTTCATCGGGCTGAAATTCTTCAGGCCCTGCGAGGCCAGATGCATGGCGAGGTCGTAGTTCGTGATGACGGTCGCACCGTTCTTCCCGGCGATATCGAGCGTGTCGCCGACATGGTCGCCATGGCCGTGGGTGACCACGATATGGCTGATGCCCTTGGAGATCGCGGCGACATCGCCCTCGAAGGCCGGATTTCCGGTGAAGAACGGATCGATCAGGATGGCAGCGCCGTCGAGATCGACGCGGAAGGCGGAATGGCCGTACCAGGTGAGTTTCATGCGAAGGCTCCGGGCTTTCGAAATGCCGGCCTCTATCTAGGCCGATCCGGGCCGCCGACCAAGTCGACATTGCGGGCGGAGAGAGGCAGGTTGGCGCGATGTCAAACCTACGGAATCGTCCCATGACCGACGCAACCACGGTCTCCAGTCAAGAATTGGCCCGCCGGATCGCGCAGGGGCATGGCGACGAGCCGGCCGATCTCGTCGTCAAGGGCGCGAAGCTCCTAGACCTCGTCACCGGCGCGCTGGTCGAGAGCGATATCGCGATCTGTGGCGACACCATCGTCGGGACCTACGGGACCTATGAAGGCAGGCGCGTCATCGACGCCAAGGGTCTCATCGCCGTGCCCGGCTTCATCGACACGCATCTGCACATCGAGTCCTCGCTGGTGACGCCGCTCGAATTCGAGCGCTGCGTGCTGCCGCATGGCGTCACCACCGCGATCTGCGACCCGCACGAGATCTCGAACGTGCTCGGCACCGAGGGCATCCGCTATTTCCTCGCCTGCGCCGAGGCGATGCGGATGGATCTGCGCGTCAATCTCTCGAGCTGCGTGCCTGCGACGCATCTGGAGACCGCAGGCGCCCGACTCGAAGCCGCCGACCTGACGCCGATGATGGATCACCCCAAGGTGATCGGACTGGCCGAGTTCATGAATTTCCCGGGCGTGATCCATCGCGACCCCGGCTGCCTCGCCAAGCTCGAAGCCTTCTCGCATCGCCATATCGACGGCCATGCGCCGCTTGTCCGTGGCATGGACCTCAACGCCTATCTCGCGGCGGGCATCCGCACCGACCACGAGACGACCACCGCCGACGAGGCCCGCGAGAAGCTTGCCAAGGGCATGGCGATCCTGATCCGCGAGGGCTCGGTCTCGAAGGACCTGCATCAGTTGATCCCGCTGATCTCGCGCGATACCTCGCCCTTCCTCGCCTTCTGCACCGATGACCGCAACCCGCTCGATATCGGCGAGGAGGGCCATCTCGACTACATGATCCGCACCGCCATCGCCGAGGGCGCGGATGTTCTGGCGACCTATCGCATCGCCTCCTTGTCGGCGGCGCGGAATTTCGGGCTGTTCGATCGCGGCTTCATCGGGCCGGGCAAGCGCGCCGATATCGTGCTGGTCGAGGACCTCGCCGCCTGCTCGGTGAAGCAGGTCTTGACCGGCGGCCGGCTGGTCGAGGAGTCTCTGTTCGCGGACCGGGCGACGATCGCTCCGGTCGGACTCGGCAGCGTGAAGAGCCGCAAGCTCACCCCGGCCGATTTCGCGGTGAAGGCCCGCGACGGCGAGACGCCGGTGATCGGCGTGGTGCCCGGGCGGATCATCACCGAGCGGCTGGCGATGGCCCTGCCCTCGCGCGACGGCGAGGCCCTGCCCGACCTCGCGCAGGATGCGATCAAGGTCACGGTGATCGAGCGGCACGGCAAGAATGGCGGCATTGCGGGCGGCTTCGTCCATGGCTTCGGCATGAAGCGTGGCGCCATCGCCTCCTCCGTCGGCCATGACAGCCATAATCTCTGCGTCGTCGGCGTTGACGAGCCCTCGATGGCGGCTGCCGCCAACCGATTGATCGAGATCGGCGGCGGCTTTGCCGTGGCCGATGGCGGCAAGGTCGCGGCGGAACTGGCCCTGCCGGTCGCCGGGCTGATGAGCGAACAGCCCTTCGAGGCAGTCAGGCACGATCTTGAAAAGCTACGTGCCGCGGCGAAGACGCTCGGCGTCGTACTGGCTGAGCCCTTCCTGCAGGTCGCCTTCCTGACCCTGCCCGTGATCCCGCATCTCAAGATCACCGACAAGGGGCTGGTCGATGTCGACCGGTTCGATTTCGTGTGAGCTTTTGATGGCGAGCTGGAACGTTTGCTGAGCGCGCAGCGTCCGCGTTGCGGCGAACGCGGAGTTTCCGCTTGACGATGAATAGGGGCAGCGACAGTGTCGCGGGACATGCTCGGAAACCGGAACCTCTGTGATCGACGCCGACGTTGCTTCACACAAGCGGCGGCTCTTCCGGCTGCGCGTCGATCAGTGCCCTTCCGCATGATGACAGCCTCACCATAGGCTTCATCCGCCGAAGCGGCCCCCGACCCGTGTTCCCGAACCTCCGCAGCCCTCGGCTCCGGGGGTTTTCTTTTGCCCGAACCCCAGAAGGACATCATCATGAGCATTCGCGTCGGCATTGTCGGGATCAGTGGCTTCGGCGGCGGCGAAGCACTGCGCCTGATCGCGAGCCACCCGTCTTTCGAGCTGGTCTACGCGGCCGGCGACAGCAGCGCCGGCAGCCGCTTGGTGGATCGCTTCCCCGGTGTGCCGACCAAGCTGGCCGGACTGGTGATCGAGAAGTGGGAGCCTGCAACCTTGCCGAAGCTCGACGTGCTCTTCGCGTCGCTGCCCACGGGCGCCTCGGCCGACGCGCTGGCGCGCGTGCCCAAGGACGTGAAGATCGTCGATATCGGCGGCGACCACCGCTATGTCGAGGGCTGGGCATACGGCCTGGCCGACATCTGGCCGACGCAGATCGAGGGCCGGACCCGCGTTGCCAACCCCGGCTGCTTTCCTGCAGCGACGCTGAACGCGCTGGCCCCGCTGCTGGTCAACAAGCTGATCGAGCCCGGCAACATCGTGATCGACGTCAAGACGGGCATCTCCGGTGCCGGCCGGGGCGGCGACAGCAAGTTCGGCTATGCCGAGAGCAACGAGAACCTGGTGCCCTATGGCCTGCTCAAGCATGTCCATATGCCCGAGATTGCCAAGACGATCGAACGGCTGAGCGGCGGCAGCGCGGCCGGGCTGGTGTTCACGCCCCATCTGGTGCCGATGACTCGCGGCATCCTGGCCACCATCTACTGTCGCGGGCGCGCCACCACGGACCAGTGCCTGGACGCGGCGCGGCGCTTCTATGCCGAGCGGGCGTTCGTCCGCGTGACCAACAAGCCACCGCAGACCAAATGGGCGACCGGCTCGAATCTCGCATTCGTCAGCTATGCGGCCGACCCGGAGCGCGACCTGATCATCGCGATGGGCGTGGTCGACAATCTCGGTAAAGGCGCAGCTGGTCAGGCGCTGCAGAATGCGAACCTGATCTGCGGTCTACCGGAAAGCACGGGGCTGGACGGCGCACCTGTCTGGCCATGAAACGAGCCTCGAGGCGATTATTCAATCCGTTTCGAGGTTGGCCAGGGAGCGAAAGCCGTCGCTCCCGGCTGTCGAGATCGCCCTAAATCCGCTCGTCCAGCGCCGCCATGACCTTCTCGGCCACCAGCCCCGACACCCGCCCGTTCGATTCCACCGTATTCCCGGCGATATGCGGCGTCAGAATCAGGTTCGGCGCCCCGGTGAAGACCTTGGCGGCGTCCTTGCCGAGCGGCTCCTGCTCGTAGGCATCGATCGCCGCGCCGCCGAGCTTGCCGGCCTTGAGCGCCTTCACCAGAGCCGCCTCGTCCAGAATGCCGCCGCGCGCCGTGTTGATCACGATCGCGTCCGGTTTCATCCGGGCGAAGGCCTTGGCGTCGATCATGCCACGGGTTTCCGAGGTCAGCGGGACATGCAGGCTGATGATGTCGGCCTGCGCCAGCAATTCGTCGAGCTCCAGCCGCCGCACGCCGCTCCAGGCCGGATCATCGATGGGGAGGCGCGGATGGTAGGCAGCGACCTCCATCCCGATCGCGCGGGCATGGTGGGCGACGTCGCGGGCGATGGAGCCGAAGCCGACAAGGCCCATCAGCTTGCCGGCGATCTCGCGGCCGATCAGCCTGGTCTTGGGAAACTCGCCGGCCAGCATCGCGGCATTGGCGTAATAGGCGCCGCGCAGCAGGGTCATCGTCGTGCCGATGACGTATTCGACGACGGAGAGGCTGTTGGCGCCGGTCGCCGGGAAGACGCGGATGCCACGGGCGGCGCAAATCTCCATGTCGAGATTGTCGAGGCCGACGCCGAGGCGGCCGATGACCTTGAGCGCCCTCGCCGCTTCCAGCACCTTGCCACGCACCTGCGTCTGGTTGCGCACGATCACGGCCGGGACATCGGCGAAAAGCCGCGCCATCTCGTCGATATCGGCATAGAGCTCGGGGTCGTAATGGACCGCGAACCGCGCTTTCAGGTTGGCGAGAGCGGTGTCGTCGATGAACTCGGTGATGACGATATCGGTCATGATGCAGTGCTGACGCTGAAACGGAGGCGTTGATCGGGGCCGTAGAGCGGCGCGACGAAGGTCTCGACCAGCCGCCCGCCATTCTTCTCGATGATGCGGCGCGAGGCCTGGTTGGTCGCGTCGCAGGTGATGCTGATCTCGGGCAGCCCGGCTTCGCGCGCCACGCCGAGCATCGCCGCAAGCGCCGCCGTCGCGTAGCCGCGCCCGGCGAAGGCCGGCAGGATGGTGTAGCCGACATGGCCGAGCACATGCTCCGGCAGGGCGAGGATCGGGCGACCCGCCGCATCCTCCTGCCAGCGCAGGTTGATCGAACCGATGAAGGGCCGCTCGGGACGATCCTCGGCGAAGATCCAGCGCGTCGGGCCGGGAATGCGGTCGACCTCGCGGCCATCCGGCAGGCGGATGCGGCCGGGGCCGCCACGGATCTCGGCGAGGAAAGCGTCGGGATCGGCGGCAATGGCAGCGAGATGCTCGGGCGCGACGTTGCGCGTCGTATTCGGCGACCAGCCGCCGCGCAACGCCGCCTGATAGGCGCCAAGCAGGTGCTTGTCGGGAACATGGAGCGAGATGCGCGCCGGCACGGTACTATCCTTTATGCGGCAACGCCGCTTTTCAAGCGCGCGGATATAGCCTGATAGCCGGCGATGCGCGATGGCTTCCGCGCTACAGCCGCCGGGAACTCGTCATTCTCCGGGCGCATCGGAAAAGGTATCGCTCGCGAGGCCGGCCGGCGCGTGATACCGCCATGCCATGACCAGCGCCGTCGTCCCGCTCGAAGCCTTCCTCGACCTGCCGGCGCATGCCCGGCTGCTCGGGCTCGATCTCGGCAGCAAGACGATCGGGCTGGCGCTCTCGGATGTGGAGCGGCAGATCGCGACGCCGCTGGAGACGATCCAGCGGGTCAAGTTCGGGCTCGATGCAGCAGCGCTGCTGAAGATCGCCGGCAAGCACCAGGTCGCCGGGCTGGTCATCGGCCTGCCGCTCAACATGGACGGCACGGAAGGACCGCGCGTGCAGTCGACCCGCGCCTTCGTGCGCAATCTCATTCCCCTCACCGAACTGCCGATCGTGTTCTGGGACGAGCGCATGTCGACGCTTGCCGTGACGCGGACCCTGCTCGATGCCGACGCCTCGCGCGCCAAGCGCGCCGCCGTCGTCGACAAGATGGCGGCCGCCTATATCCTGCAAGGCGCGCTCGACCGGCTGGGCCGGCTCGGACCGCAGGAGGACGGCGAAGACGAAAGCCAATACGACTGAAGGCCGCCCGCCGGATGGCGAAGCGGCCTTCGTGAAAGCCGTCCGCGCCAGCCAGGACCTATTGGAAGATCTGGCCGCGCTTGAACGCCTTCTTCTGCGCCTCGCGCTCGTTCTTGACCGCGCGCTTCTGCTCTTCAAGGCTCATCCCGGCCATCGGATTCTGCGTGCGGCGACCGTAGCCACCGCGCCCGTCGTCCCGGCCGAAACGCGAGCCACGATCATCGTCACGCCAGGAGTCGCGGCGTTCATAGCCGTTGCGTTGATAGCCGTTGCGCTCATAGCCGTTGCGTTCCTGGCCACGGCGCTCGTAGCCGTTGCCCTGGCCGCCGTAATACTGGGCGGCGGCCGGCTGAGCGGAAGCCCAGGCCAGCGCGACCAGACCGAGGCTTGCGACCAGTGTCTGTCGAAGCGATTTCATCGTGGCGATACCCCCATCGGAAAGTCCATGACCGCGCTTCATGACGCCAAATCCCAAATATATCGTCACACAGAAAGGCCCGCGCGATTGCGCGGGCCCTGCCGGTCTAGCTGCGATCCATCTCAGCGATAGTCGCGGAAATCATAGGGCTGATAGCCATAGGGGGCGTAGTAGCGCCTCGGCGCGACGTAGACCGGCGCCGGCGGCGCATAATAGCCATCGTCGTCGTAGTAGCTCGGCCCCGCATAAGCATTCCTGTTGGCCGCAATGGCCGCGGCCCCGAGGATGCCGAGACCGATCGCACCGGCAACCGCCGCGCCGCGCGACGAGCCGCGCCAATGGCCACGATAGCCATGACGGTAGCGATACTGCGTATATTCGGCCTGGGCCTTGTCGAGGCGCGCCGCGTCGAAGCCGCGCGTTTCGGCCGCCATGGCGGGAACGGCAAAGCTGCCTGCGGCAACGCTCGCGGCGGTCAGCGCAACAGCGACTTTCTTCTTCAGAGACATCATGACGGCATCTCCTTTCACGAGATCACCCAATGTTGAAGTCAGCATGGGGCAATCCGGTTGAATGGGACCTGAACCAATCGCGGCAGCATTGCGGCAGGGACAGGACGGTCCTTCTCCCGCGCCCTTGCCGGCCACGAGCGGGCATGACAGGGACAGGTCAGTTCGACAGTAAAACGGCTGCCCATCTCCATTGTTCCCGACAGCCTCTCGCCACGGCCTCCTGCCCCGCCCTCGTTTCCGGCCCCTCCATGCTCGATAGCCTGATCGCCGTCTTCCTCGTCATCGCGACGGGCTGGTTTTTGAAGGCGCGCAACATCGTCTCGCCGGCGCATTGGATCGGCGTCGAGCGCCTGACCTACCAGGTCCTGTTTCCGGCGGTGGTGATCCATACGCTGGCCATGGCCGACCTGCGCAGCGTTCCGGTCCTCGGCATGGGCGCGAGCCTCGTCCTCGCCATCCTCAGCGTCGCCGCCCTGCTCCTGCTCGCCCGCCCGCTGCTGTCGCAGGCCGGTATCGGGGGACCGGCCTTCACCTCGATCTTCCAGGGCTCGGTGCGCTGGAACAGCTTCGTTGGCCTCGCGCTGGCGGCCGGCCTGCAGGGCCGCACCGGCACGACGCTGATGGCGATCGCCGTCGCCACGATGATCCCGCTGCTCAACGTCATGTGCGTCTTCGTGCTCGCCCGGTTCGCCAGCGGCAAGCCGATGAGCCTGAGCGCGATGATCCGCTCGATTCTCTACAACCCCTTCATCTGGTCCTCGGCGGTCGGCCTCGTGTTCAACCAGGTGCAGTGGCTGCTGCCCACCGCCTTCACCGGCTATCTCGACGTACTCGGGCGCGCCTCGCTCGGCATCGGGCTGCTCGTGGTCGGCTCGGCGCTCGACCTCGACCGCCTGGCCCGGCCGCGGCTGGCGCATGCCGTTGCCGTCGGGCTCAAGCTCGCGGTCATGCCGGTGCTGGCCTGGCTCTATGCCGGCTGGTTCGGCGTCACCGGCCCGGCCCTTGCGATGACGGTGGTCGCAGGCGCCGTCCCGACGGCCACCGCCGCCTATTTCCTGGCGCGCGATCTCGGCGGCGACGCACCGCTGATGGCCGAGATCACGACGCTGCAGACGCTGCTCGCCCTGGCGACGCTTCCGGCAGCGGTCTTTCTTCTGGCATAGTATACGGAAACTTGAAATTCATTCATAAATGCAATCTATGCTTGCATATCTGTCCGGGAAGCAAAGCCCGCCGGACGAGTCGATCCCCGATTATGCGAGGGAATCCATTCGCCATGAAACACAAAGTCTCCAAGCTGGTCGCACTTGAGCCCGATCCGGGAGGGCTCAGCGAAGACGACATTCCCAGCCGGCCGATGTCGCCGCTGGAGGCCGCCTGCTTCATCGAGGGGATGGCGGCGGAACTCCGCGCCATGGCCCGCGATGCCAAGCTCAGCGCCCTCAGCTACTTTCTCGAAATGGCCAGAATCGAGGCCTCGGCGGAAATCGAGCGACTGGCATCGCCGCGCAGCGACCGTCATTGAAACCGGCCTGGCCGGTTCAGGGCAGGTTGCGCGACAATGCCCCGCCGGGGTGGCGCCGTATCGTTCCCGAGAGCTCCAGCTCGACGAGGATATGACCGATCTCGCGGGCCGCAAGCCCGCTGGCACGGACGAGATCGTCAAGCCCGATCGGAGTGGGGCCGAGAAGATCGAGCACCAGCCGGCCGGAATCGGCAGCGCCCTTCGCCTGCAATGATGACGGTGGCTCCGGCTCGAAGCCGTCTTCATGCCGGGCATAGCCGGGCGCCGGCATGATCTCGGGCAGGTCGAGTTCGTCCCACATCGCCTCGGAGGCGGGCTCTCCGATGACCTCGCGCATGGCTTGCACCGGGAAGGACAGGTCGAGCTCGCGCTGGCGCAAGGGCTGAAGCGCTTCGATAACATGGGCCGCCTCGGCGCAGAGCGTCGCCCCTTCCCGGATCAGGTGGTTGCCGCCCTCGGCGCGCGGATCGAGCGGCGAGCCCGGAACGGCGAAGACCAGCCTGCCCTGCTCGTTGGCGAAGCGCGCGGTGATCAGGGAGCCCGAACGGCGCGCCGCCTCGACCACGACCGTGCCGAGTGACAGCCCCGAGACCAGGCGGTTGCGGCGGGGGAAGTCGCGCGCCCGCGCGACCCAGCCGAGCGGCATCTCGCTGATCAGCGCGCCGCGCTCCAGGATGCGGCGGGCGAGCGGGATGTTCTGCGGCGGGTAGATCTCGTCGAGCCCGCCGGCGAGCACGGCGACCGTGCCGGTTTCGAGGCTTGCCTCATGGGCTGCCGTATCGATGCCGCGCGCCAACCCCGAGACCACGGTGAAATCGGCCTCGCCGAGCTCGCGGGCAAGCCGCGCCGTGAACTTCATCCCCGCGGCCGAGGCGTTGCGCGAACCGACCATGGCCACGCCAGGGCGTTGCAGGATGTCGCCGCGCCCGAGCACCGCCAGCAAGGGCGGGGCCGAATCGATCGCCTGCAGCGGGACGGGATATCCGACTTCGCCGAGCGCGATGAAGCGGCCGCCGAGGCGCGACAGTCCCTCGAATTCGCGCTCGGCCTCGCCTGCCGGGCAGATGCGGATGGCGCGGCCTGCCTGCCGGGCGAGGTCGGGCAGCGCATCGAGTGCCGCGGCCGCGCCGCCGCAGCGGTTCATCAGGGTGCGGAAGCTGCGCGGGCCGATGCTCTCGCTGCGGATCAACCGCAACCAATCGAGACGCTGGCGATCGGAGAGGACGATCCCAGCCATGCCCCTGTCAGCCCTTCTGGCCGATCTTGCCTTCGCGTCCGGCCAATAGCCGGGCGATGTTCTCCCGGTGCATGATCCAGAGCAGGACGGTGAGCCCGGCCATGACGAGCGCCGCCTTCGGCATCCCGACCCAGAACCAGAGCAGGAGCGGCGTCAACACGCTCGCGACCAGAGCCGAGAGAGAGGAATAGCGGAACAGATAGGCCAGGCTCAGCCAGATCGCGGCGAAGACCAGCGCGATCGAAGCCTTCACGCCGATCAGCACGCCAAGATAGGTCGCGACGCCCTTGCCGCCCTTGAAGCCCAGCCAGACCGGGAAGAGATGCCCGAGGAAGGCGCCGGCGCCGGCCGCCAGCGCGGCCTCGGGGCCGCCGAGGAAGCGCGCGCCGACCAGGACAGCCACCGTGCCCTTCAGCATGTCGCCGACAAGGGTGGCCGCCGCGAGCTTCTTGTTGCCGGTGCGCAGCACATTGGTCGCGCCGATATTGCCGGAGCCGATGCTGCGCAGGTCCGGCCCACCGGCGAGCCTGGTCAGGATGATGCCGAAGGGGATCGAGCCGAAGAGATAGCCGACGACGAGGGCGATCAGCGTGGCGGAGCCGGAGAGGCCCCAGTTCAGAACATCCGTCATGCCGCCCGTTCCCCCGGTTCGCAGGTAGCCTAGCCCGGCTCGGCTTCGTAGACCACCCGGCCGCCGACGAAGGTCGCCTGAACGATGCCTTCCAGCCGTGCCTCGTCGAAGGGCGAGTTCTTGGCGCGGGACTTGAGCTTGCGCTTGTCGACGACGAAGGGCGCCTCGGGATCGAACAGAACGAGGTCGGCGGGCGCCCCGACAGCGAGCCTGCCGGCGGAGAGCCCGAGCAAGGCGGCCGGCCGCGCCGACAAGGCGGCGAGCAATTGCGGCAGGCCGATCTGCCCGGCCTGGACCATGCGCTGGGCAGCCGAGAGCATGGTCTCGATGCCGAGCGCGCCGTCGGCGCATTCGGCGAAGGGCTGGCGCTTGGTCTCGACGTCCTGGGGATCGTGATCGGAGACGACGACGTCGATCACGCCCTCGGCCAGCGCCGCGACCATCGCGAGGCGGTCGTCCTCATGACGCAGCGGCGGCGTGACCTTGCAGAAGGTGCGGTACTCGCCGACGTCGTTCTCGTTGAGAGTGAGATTGTTGATCGAGACCCCGCAGGTGACGCGCACGCCGTCCTGCTTGGCACGACGCACCAGCTCGGCCGATTCCGCGCAGGAGATCATCGCGGCGTGGTAGCGGGCGCCGCTGGCGCGAGCGAGGCGGATGTCGCGCTCCAGCATCACCGTCTCGGCCTCTACGGGTATGCCCGGCAGGCCCTTGCGGCTGGCGAACTCGCCCTCGTTCATCACGCCCGAGCCGCGCAGCTCGGGGTCCTCGACATGGTTCATGATCAGGGCGTCGAAATTCCGGGCATAGATCATGGCGCGGCGCATGACCTGCGGATTGCGCAGGCCCCTGGCGCCGTCGCAAAAGGCGACCGCGCCGGCTTCCAGCAGCAGGCCGAACTCGGTGATCTCCTGGCCATGCAGGCCCTTGGTCAGGGCGGCACAGGAGAGGACGTTGACGACGGCCTTGTCGCGGGCGCGGCGCTTGACGAAATCGATGATCGCGGGGTCGTCGATCGGCGGATTGGTATCCGGGCGGCAGACGACCGTGGTGACGCCGCCGGCGGCCGCGGCCTGTGAGCCGGTACCGAGCGTCTCGCGGAATTCGGCGCCGGGCTCGCCCAGAAAGGCGCGGAGGTCGACAAGGCCGGGCGTCAGAACCTGGCCCTTCGCATCGATGCGGCGCACGCCCTCGCCCGTAGCCGGGGCGCCCTGCCATTCGACCGCGGCGATCGTGCCATTGCGGAGCAGGACGGAGCCCGCTTCTTCGCGACCGGTTGCGGGGTCGATCAGGCGAGCGTTGACGATCGCCAAGTCCCGCGTCGCGATGTCCTGCGTGTCAGCCATGTCCGCTCTCTTTACGCTTACGCATTCGGCAGATGCTGGGCCAGCGCGTCGAGCACGGCCATGCGGACGGCGACCCCCATCTCGACCTGCTCGCGGATCAGCGACTGGGCGCCGTCGGCGACCGCAGAAGAAATCTCGACGCCACGATTCATCGGGCCGGGATGCATCACCAGCGCGTCAGCTTGAGCGCGCTCCAGCTTCTCGTGGTCGAGCCCGTAATAGCGGAAATACTCCTTCGGCGAGGGCACGAAGGCGCCATGCATGCGCTCGAGCTGGAGGCGCAGCATCATCACGATGTCGGCGCCCTCCAGCCCTTTGTTCATATCGGTGAAGATTTCGACGCCCATGCGCTCGATGCCAACCGGCAGCAGCGTCGTCGGCGCGATCAGCCGGACTTTCGCGCCCAGCGCATTGAGGAGGATGATGTTGGAGCGGGCGACGCGCGAATGCAGGATGTCGCCGCAGATCGCCACCGTCAGGCCCTGGATGCGGCCCTTGTTGCGGCGGATCGTCAATGCGTCGAGCAGCGCTTGCGTCGGATGCTCGTGGGCGCCGTCGCCGGCATTGACCACCGAGCAGCCGACCTTGCGGGCGAGCAGGTTGACCGCGCCGGCTGCATGGTGGCGCACGACGATGATGTCCGGTCGCATCGCGTTCAGCGTCGCGGCGGTGTCGATCAGCGTCTCGCCCTTCTTCACCGAAGAAGAGGCGACGGACATGTTCATGACATCGGCGCCGAGGCGCTTGCCGGCCAGCTCGAAGGAGGCCTGCGTCCGGGTCGAGGGCTCGAAGAACAGGTTGATCTGGGTGCGGCCGCGCAAGGTCGCCGCCTTCTTCTCGACCTGGCGGGAGAGCGCGACATAGTCCTCGGCCCTGTCCAACAGCGCCTCGATGTCCAGATGGGACAACCCCTCGATCCCGAGGAGATGGCGGTGCGGATAGAGCGGTGCTGGCGATGTCATTTGAAGCAGGCTGTTTAGGCGCGAGTCGGGTGCGGCGCAAGCTCCTCCCGGCTGGGAGGACACATGTCCTGTGGGTGTTGTCTTGCGGGTCTTGGAGCTTTCGCCGAAACGGCGCTACCAATCGGGTTTTCCGCCGTGTGAGGATACCGCCTTGTCCAGCCCGACCGATGCCTTCGTTCCCGCCCCCAATGGGGCCCTCTGGCAGACGATCGCGCCCGCCGAGGCCGGCTTCGACCCGGAGAGGTTGAAGGCCGCGGTCGAGTTCGCCCACGAGCAGGAGAGCCCCTGGCCGCGCAGCCTGTACTATCCGGACGGCAGCTATGTCGGGAATGTCGAGTGGAACGAGCGCGGCCCCTGGACCGAGATCGTCGGCCCGGTGCGCGAGCGCGGCGGCCCGGCCGGCCTGATCCTGAAGGGCGGGTGCATTGTCGCCGAATGGGGCGACACCGCCCGCACCGACATGACCTTCTCGATCGCCAAGAGCTATCTGGCGGTCCTCGCCGGCATCGCCTTCGACGACGGGTTGATCAAGGATGTCGAGGAGCCGGTCGGTGCGACGGTCGCCGGCCCGGTCTTCGCCGGCGCCCATAACGGCCAGATCACCTGGCGGCACCTGCTGCAGCAATCCAGCGAGTGGCAGGGCGAGATCTTCGGCAAGTCCGACCAGGTCGACCATAACCGCCAGATCGGCCCCGGCGCCGACAACAGCCGCAAGGGCCAGCGCCGCGAACTCAAGACGCCGGGCTCCTTCTACGAATATAACGACGTGCGCGTGAACGTCCTCAGCTATGCGCTGCTGGAGCGCTTCCGCCGCCCGTTGCCGGAGGTGCTGCGCGAGCGGGTGATGGACCCGATCGGCGCCTCGCCGGACTGGCGCTGGGAGGGCTACAGCACCTCCTTCACGGATATCGACGGACGCTCGATCCAGTCGGTGCCGGGCGGGGGCCATTGGGGCGGCGGGCTGTTCATCGGCGCGCGCGACCATGCCCGCTTCGGCCTGCTGATCGGCCGCGAGGGCGACTGGGGCGGCCGGCAGATCCTGTCGCGCGACTGGGTCAGGCGCATGCTGACGCCCTCGCCCACCCTGGCCAATTACGGCTATCTCTGGTGGCTGGCGGCGCGCCCTGGCGTGCCGGCCGCGTCCTTCTCGGCGCTGGGCGCCGGCAGCAACGTGATCTGGGTCGATCCGGAGCAGGATGTCGTCGCGGTGCTGCGCTGGATCAACGGCGCCCAGACCGACGGCTTCATCGACCGGCTGGTGGCGGCGCGGGGCTGAGGCCCCCGCTTGCAAAGCCGGCGATCGCCCCCATGTCTCACCGCTGCATCAGCGGGCCGGCGATCGTCGTTGTCATCCATTCGGGGTTTGACAGAGCCGGCGCGCTGAACCACTTTCGCGCGCATCTTCCGAACCGCAGCGGTCTTGCGGGTCGCGGGACCGTCCGTTACGGCCGGTTCCGCGCTCTGATCAAGGCTGTTATCGAGACACGAAAATCATGAAGCTCCTCGTCGTCGAGTCGCCGGCCAAGGCCAAGACGATCAACAAGTACCTGGGCTCCGACTACGAGGTCATCGCCTCGTTCGGGCATATCCGTGACCTGCCGGCCAAGGATGGCTCGGTCGAGCCCGACAACGACTTCTCCATGAAATGGGAGATCGAGGGCCGCGGCGCCAAGCAGGTCGCCGAGATCGCGCGCGCCGTGAAGGGCGCCGAGAAGCTGATCCTCGCCACCGACCCGGATCGCGAGGGCGAGGCCATCTCCTGGCATGTGCTGGAGGCGCTGAACCAGAAGAAGGTGCTGAAAGGCATTCCCGTCGAGCGCGTCACCTTCAACGCCGTCACCAAGGACGCCGTGCAGAAGGCGCTGGCCAATCCGCGCCAGATCGACCAGGCGCTGGTCGATGCCTATCTGGCGCGCCGCGCGCTCGACTATCTCGTCGGCTTCACGCTCTCCCCGGTGCTGTGGCGCAAGTTGCCGGGCGCGCGCTCTGCCGGCCGCGTGCAGTCGGTGGCGCTGCGCCTCGTCTGCGACCGCGAGCGCGAGATCGAGGCCTTCCGGGCCCGTGAGTACTGGTCGCTGGTCGCGACGCTCGCGACGGAATCCGGCCAGACCTTCGAGGCCCGCCTAGTGGGCGCCGACGGCAAGAAGATCACCCGGCTCGATATCGGCAACGAGGAGGAGGCCAAGGCCTTCAAGGCGGCGCTGGAAACCGCCCTCTTCGCCGTCAGCGAAGTCGAGGCCAAGCCGGTCAAGCGCCATCCGCAGCCGCCCTTCCAGACTTCGACGCTGCAGCAGGAAGCCTCGCGCAAGCTCGGCCTCGCTCCGGCACGGACGATGCAGCTCGCCCAGCGGCTCTATGAAGGCGTCGATATCGGCGGCGAGACCGTCGGCCTCATCACCTATATGCGTACCGACGGCGTCGACATGGACCCCTCGGCGATCACCGCGGCGCGCAACGTCATCGGCAAGGAGTTCGGCGCCAAATACGTGCCGAACGCGCCGCGCAAATACATGGTCAAGGCCAAGAACGCGCAGGAGGCCCACGAAGCCATCCGCCCGACCGATCTCGGCCGCCTGCCGGCCATGGTCGCGCGCCAGCTCGAACCCGAGCAGGCCAAGCTCTATGAACTGATCTGGAAGCGCACCATCGCCAGCCAGATGGAATCGGCCGAGATGGAGCGCACGACGGTCGACATCGCGGCCAAGGTCGGCGCCCGCAACCTGGAATTGCGCGCCTCCGGGCAGGTCGTGCTCTTCGACGGCTTCCTGACGCTCTATCAGGAAAGCCGCGACGACGAGGAAGACGAGGACTCCAAGAAGCTGCCGGCGATGAAGGCCGGCGACACGCTGGAGAAGCGCGGGATCGCCGCCGACCAGCATTTCACCGAGCCGCCGCCGCGCTTCTCGGAAGCGAGCCTGGTCAAGCGCATGGAAGAGCTCGGCATCGGCCGGCCCTCGACCTATGCCGCGACGCTCTCGACTTTGCGCGACCGCGAATATGTCCGCATCGAGAAGAAGCGCCTCGTGCCCGAGGACAAGGGCATGCTGGTCACGGCGTTCCTGGAGAGTTTCTTCAAGCGCTATGTCGAGTTCGACTTCACCGCGAATCTCGAGGAGAACCTCGACCGCGTTTCGAACGCCGAAGTCGACTGGAAGGCGCTGCTGCGCGCGTTCTGGGACGAGTTCCAGGCCTCGATCGGCGAGACCAAGGACCTGCGCGTCGGCGATGTGCTGGAAGCGCTGAACGGCATCCTCGGCGAGTACATCTTCCCGAAGAAGGCCGACGGCTCCGATCCGCGGGTCTGCCCGACCTGCGGCAACGGCCAGCTTTCGCTCAAGCTCGGCAAGTTCGGCGCCTTCGTCGGTTGCTCGAACTACCCGGAATGCCGCTATACGCGGCCCCTCTCCGTCCCGGCCACCGATGGCGAGGCCTCGGCCGAAGGCGGCCAGGGCACGCCCGGCGTGCGCATCCTCGGCACCGATCCGGTGACGAACCTCGAAGTCACGCTGCGCGACGGCCGCTTCGGCCCCTATATCCAGCTCGGCGAGGGCGAGAAGCCCAAGCGCTCCAGCCTGCCCAAGGGCATGAGCCCGTCGAGCGTCACGCTGGAGAAGGCGTTGGCGCTGCTCTCCCTGCCGCGCGAAGTCGCCCGGCATCCCGAGAGCGGCGAGCCGATCCTCGTCGGCATCGGGCGCTTCGGGCCTTATGTCCAGCACGGCAAGGTCTACGCCAATATCGACAAGGACGACGACGTGCTCGAGCTTGGCGCCAACCGCGCCATCGACCTGATCGTCGCCAAGGAGGCCGGCGGCGGGCGCGGCGGCCGGGCGGCGACGCCGGGCCGGGCACTGGGCGATCATCCCGCCGGCGGGGCGCTGGAGGTCAAGGCCGGCAAATACGGCCCCTATGTCGCCTGGGGCAAGATCTTCGCGACCCTGCCCAAGACGATGACCGCGGAGAGCATCACGCTGGAACAGGCGATCGAGCTGGCGAACGCCAAGGCCGAGGCGAAGGGCGGCAAGGGTAAGCCGAAGGCCGCCAGCGGTGCAGCCAAGGCCAAGGCTCCGGCCAAGAAGGCCGCTGCAAAGAAGGCGCCTGCCAAGAAGACGGCTGCCAAGACGGCGGCGGCCAAGAAAGCGGCCGAGCCGAACGCGACGGAGAAGAAGGCGCCGAAGGCGGCGCGCGGCTAACCGCGCCGCGCCTCACGGAGAAGCCTGGATGCGGCGCGCGAGCTGGCTCCTGATCGGAGGCGGGGCGGTTCTCTGCCTCGTCGCCTTCGCGGGCTGGGTCGCGTTGAACTTCTTCGCCTGCGGCCTGCATTCGGGCGGCTGCAGCCTCTCCCGCTTCCGCTTTCGCTGGGAGGATACCGAAGCCCTTATGGTCTTCGTCCCGCCCTTCTTCCTGGGCTGCGTTCTGACCGCGATCGGAATCGCGTTGCGGACGGCAAATCGTCAGCGGCAGCCTTAGCGCAGTCGCCTGCGCTCAGAGGCTCGCCACCACAACGATGCGCTTGATCTCGCCGCGCAGGAAAGCCTGCAGGAAGCGATCGTAATCCTTGAAGGAAATACAGCCGTTCGAGTCGCCGCGCGGGCCGAGCAGATAGGTATGGGCGAGCAGCCCGGCCCGGCCGTGGATCGCGCCGCTGCCGCCGACCGGATTCAGGCGAATGGCGCGCACGCCGTGGAACAGCGCCTCGCGCTCGGTCAAGGTATAGGTGTGCGGCGGGGTGACGCCCTTCATCCGGACATGGGCGTAGCGGACATCGTCCATCATCTCGCCGAGGCCTGAATGAGCCTCCAGTCGCTCGCCATTCGGCAGATAGACCATCTTGGCCGCGATATCGTAGATCGCGGTGCCGGCCTCGGCGGTGCGCGTGGGGGTGCCGGCGGAGGGGCTGAGACGGGTGATGCGGCCACGATCGATGATGTCGTCCTGCGGCGCGGCATAGGCGAGCACGGTCCCGGCCGGCTCCTGCTGCTTCTGCACGCCGAAGAGCTTCTCGAAGAAGCTGCGGTTGTCCCCGGGCGTCGGCGCTGCGGCGGCCGTCCGGTTGCGACGCGACGTCGTCGGCTGGGCGACGCGCGGCTGGGCTTGTTGCGGCTGGAGCTGCTGCGGACCGGCCTTCGGCAGTAGATCCAAGGGGCGCGGCACCGGCATGGGCGCGGCCTTCTCCGCCAGCGTGACCGGGGGCTGCGGCGGCAGCGGCAAGGCGGGCTCCGCGGGCGCGACAGCGGCGAGCGACGAGGATGGCGGCACCGGGGCCGCCGGCTGGAACGCGGAGCGGACGGGAGCGCCCTGGACGAAGGACGCACCCTTGCCGCCCGACAGGGAGGGATCGAGCAGGCCGCTATAGGCCGGCGCCGGCTGCTGCGCGACATGACCGGCCGATCCCTTATGGGCGATTGCGGCGGGCATCTTCTCCGCATCGGGGCCGGGCGCGCCCTGCCCCAGCATCCAGAATCCGGACATGGCGCCGCCGCTCAGGGCGAGCGCGAGGAGAAGCCCCTTCAGCAAGGGCCTGCGGCGACGACGCGGCCGCACATAGGGCGCGCCACCTTCCCGCACATAGGTCGCATAGGTCATCCGCCGCACTCTCGATACGCTTACGCCACGCCCGGCGGCCGCAGGCACAGCACGGCCGCACGCGCCTCGACCGAGGGAGGCGCGGTGCGCATCGCGGTGTGACAGGACATGCCGGGAGAACCCAAACTTCGTTCCGTATCGATAAGGCGCCGCCTTGGTTAATCGCCGGTGAACCGGATCGATAATTTTTCGCGGTTCGCGCGCGGCGGCACTGGGCCCGGCGCGCGCCTCCAAGGCCACGCGAAGACGGCACGATCGAGACCGGACGATGGAGGAAGAAAGACGGGATTTTTTCGCGACCTGCCCCGATTGGCCCATTTTTTCGGGCGAGGCTGTCATTCCAACCTATTTCTCACCAACCGGCCTTCGAATCGGATATGTCGCAAGCATCGCAACCGCAGGAGTTGCAGCCGCCGGAATCGCAGGATTCAGTGGCCGCTGCGCCGGAGGCCGGGACCGCCGTGAGCCAGCCAGCCGAGCCCCGGACGAGTTCCGTCGCAGCGCTCGGCGCAATCGTCAGCGGCGCATTGATCCTGCAGATCGCCTCGACCATCGTGAACACGGTCGTGCCGTTGAAGATGGCGCTTGAGCAGAAGGCGCCGCTGCTGATCGGCCTCGTCGGCTCGGCCTATTCCGTCGGCTTCCTCGCCGGTTGCTTCGTCATCCCCGCCTTCATCCGCCGAGTCGGGCATATCCGCGCCTTCGGCGTCTTCGCGGCGCTGCAGGCGGTGCTGACGATCAGCTTCGCGCTCACATCGCTCGATTTCTGGGGCATCTCACGGCTCGGCATGGGCTTCGCCGGCGCCGGCCATGCGATCTGCATCGAGAGCTGGATCAGCGGCCAGGCCAAGGCCGGCCAGCGCGGGCGCCTGTTCGGCTTCTACCAGATCCTCAACCGCCTGGCGCTGATCGGCTCGCAGATCGGTGTCGGCTATGTCTCGCTGCAATCGCACGATGTCTTCCTGCTGGCGAGCGCGACCTTCTCGATCGCGCTGATCCCGGTCGGCATGACCCGCGCCAAGGGACCTGAATCGGGCGAGGTCGTCTCGGTCCGGCTCAACACGATGTGGCAATACGCGCCGGCCTCGGTGATCGGCTGTCTCTATGTCGGGCTGATGGGCGGCGCGCTGACCAATATCGCACCGGCCTACGGCATCCTGATCGGCCTCGACCAGGCCTGGGCGATCCTGCTGACCGCCGGCATCCAGATCGGCGCGCTCGTGCTGCAATGGCCGCTCGGGCTGCTGGCGGACCGCGTCGAGAGCCGCAAGATCATGCTGACCGCCACCGTCTCGGTCGTGCTCTGCTCGCTGGCGCTCGGCGTCGTGCTCTGGCTCTCCGTGCCTCATACGCGCTTCTGGCTGTTCGGGCTTTTCGCCCTGATCGGCGCAGGGGCGATGCCGATCTACACGGTCGCCGTCGCGCATGCCTATTTCCGGCTCGGCCGCGAACGGGCGCTCGGCCTCTCGGCGCAATTGCTCTTCCTCTGGGCGACAGGCTCGGCGATCGGCCCCCTGGTCGCCGCCGCCTTCATGCAGACGGTCGGGCCGAACGGTCTGCTGGCCTATCTCGGCCTGCTCTCGGCGGCGGCTGCGGCCTATCTCGCCTTCCGGCTGCGGCGCAACCCACCTTCGGCCAGCCCGTTCGGCGAGCGCCCTGCCACGGCGCCGACCATCCCGGAGGTTTCACCTTCCGGGCGTTCGCAGGGCGCAAAATAGAGTCTCAGCCCTCGATGACCGGCGCGTGGCGGCTGGGCTTGGCCTTGAGCTTCAGCGTCTCGAGCTCCTCGCGCTCCCGCGGCGTGTTGCGCATGAGCTGGTCCTTGCCGGGCCCGTACTGCACCGGCTGGTCGGCATCGACGCCGTACCAGGCGGCAGCGCGCAGCACGAAGGATGGATCGGCGAGGTGCGGCCGCCCGAGCGCGACGAGATCGGCGCGGCCGGCCGCGATGATGGTGTTGACCTGATCGGCTGTCGTGATGTTGCCGACGCACATGGTCGCCACCTGCGCCTCGTTGCGGATGCGGTCCGAGAACGGCGTCTGGAACATGCGGCCGTAGATGGGGCGCGATTCTGCTGCGGTCTGGCCGGTCGAGACATCGACGAGGTCGCAGCCCTCGGCGGCGAAGGCTTCGGCAATGGCGACGGAATCCGCCGCCGAGAGGCCGCCCTCGGCCCAGTCGGTCGCGGAGATGCGCACCGACATCGGCTTTTCGCGCGGCCAGGCCTCGCGCAGAGCCCGGAAGACCTCCAGCGGATAGCGCAACCGGTTCTCGACCGAGCCGCCGTACGCGTCCGTGCGCTGGTTGGTCAGCGGCGAGAGGAAGCTCGCCAGCAGATAGCCATGGGCGCAGTGCAGCTCCAGCATGTCGAAGCCGGCGCGCTCGCCACGCTCGGCCGCGGCGACAAATTCCGCCTTGACCCGGTCCATGTCGGCGCGGGTCATCTCGCGCGGCACCTGGCTTTCGGGATAGTAGGGCAAGGCTGAGGCTGAGACGATCGGCCAGGCGCCTTCCGGCAGCGGTCGGTCCATGCCCTCCCACATCAGCCTGGTCGCGCCCTTCCGGCCGGCATGGCCGAGTTGCAGGCAGATCTTCGCCGTCGAATGGACGTGGACGAAGTCGACGATCCGCTTCCAGGCGGCTTCCTGCGCATCGTTCCAGAGACCGGTGCAGCCGGGCGTGATGCGCGCGTCCGGCGCGACGCAGGTCATCTCGGTGAAGATCAGGCCGGGGCCGCCGATGGCGCGCGAGCCGTAATGCATCAGGTGCCAATCATCAGGCAGGCCGTCCTGCGCCGAATACTGGCACATCGGCGAGAGCGTCATGCGATTCTCGACCCGCATCTCGCGCAGCTTGAAGGGCTGGAAGGCCGGCGGCACCGGAGAGCCGTCCTTGCGGCGCTTGGCAAAGTCTCCGAGCCCGTCGGCGACGAGCCTGTCGACGGCCGTCACCATCTCCGGCGCGCGCAGCGCCAGATTGTCGTAGGTGATCGCCTTGGAGCGAGTCATCAGGCCGAAGGCGAAGCGCAAGGGCTCGAAATCCCAGAAGCGTTTCAATTCCTCGAACCAGACCAGCGAGACGTCCGCTGCATGCTGGGTCTTCTCGACCTCCTCGCGGCGCTGCGTCTCGAACAGCTTCAGGCCGGCCGCGACATCGAGCTTCGCCTGCCCCATCGCCCTGTGCAGGGCGATGGCATCCTCCATCGCGAGCTTGGTGCCGGAGCCGATCGAGAAATGCGCGGTCGCCTTGGCGTCGCCGATCAGCACGACATTCTCGACCACCCAATGACGGCAGCGGATCATCGGGAAATTGCGCCAGAGCGAGCGGTTGGTGATGAGCTCGTGGCCCTGCAGTTCCTCGGCGAAGACTCCTTCGAGGAAAGCGGCCGACTGCGCCTCGTCCATGGCGCCCAGGCCAGCCTTCGCGAAGGTCTCGGGGTCGGTCTCCAGCACCCAGGTCGAGCGGCCGGCCTCGTACTGGTAGCAATGGGCGATGAAGACGCCGTGCTCCGTCTCCTTGAAGAAGAAGGTGAAGGCGTCGAAGGGACGGGTCGAGCCCATCCACGTGAAATGGTTTGGCCGCAGGTCGGTTTGCGGCTGGAAGCGCTCGCGCCAGTTCTCGCGGATGCGGCTGTTGATGCCGTCGGCGCCGACGACGAGGTCGTAGTCGCGCTTCAATGTCTCGGCATCGGCGATCTCGCTGCCGAAATGCAGGTTGACGCCGAGCTCGCGCGCCCTCGCCTGCACCAGCATCAGGAGCGAGCGACGCGAGCAGCCGCAGAAGCCGTTGCCGGGCACGCGGAAGGTGTCGCCCTTGAAGTGGATCTCGATATCGTCCCAGTAGGCGAAATTGTCTCGGATCGCGGCATAGCTCTGCGCATCCGCAATCTTGAACGTATCGAGCGTCTGGTCGGAGAAGACCACGCCGAAGCCGAAGGTGTCGTCCGGCTGGTTGCGCTCGAAGACGTCGACCGTCAGCTCCGGCCAATCCCGCTTCATCAGCAGCGCGAAATAGAGTCCCGCCGGCCCTCCGCCCACGACCGCGATACGCATCGACGCCTCCATCCGGGAGCCGGGTCGATCCGGCTTGAGAAATTATTTTAAGCCTGAAATGTTTTTGTCCTCAAGAGGATTTTGCGGCAACCGCCGCGGGACCATGCCGCTCGATACTCAAAAGCGCCCCGCCGGATTACCAGCTTGCGTTCGAAATACTCTTGCATCGCGGCTGCCATCAGGCTGCTTGCAAATTCCTTCAGACTTAAAATATATTCTCATCCGGAGGTCGAGCGGCCATGACACTGCGGGAACAGCGTGCACTGGTGACGGGCGGCGGACGCGGCATCGGCCGGGCCATCGCCGCCGGGCTGACAGCAGCCGGAGCCAGGGTCAGTATCCTCGGGCGCGACGAGGCGACTTTGCGGGGTGCCGTCGCAGCTGGCCTCGCGGCCGATTACGCAACTTGCGACGTGCGCGACGAAGCCTCGGTTGCCGCGGCGCTGGACCAGCTCTCGCGCGAACCAGCCTTCGACATCGCCATCGCCAATGCCGGCGCGGTCGAGACCGGCCCGTTCATGCGCAGCGACAACGAACGCTTCCGTCGCATGCTCGACATCAACCTGATCGGCACGGTGAACCTGTTCCACGCCACTTTGCCGGCCATGCTGGAGCGCCGCCGCGGCCGCCTGATCGCCATCGCCTCGACGGCGGGGCATCGCGGCTACCCTTATGTCAGCGCCTATACGGCGGCGAAACATGCCGTGGTCGGGCTGGTGAAGTCGCTGGCGCTGGAGACGGCGCGCTCCGGCGTCACCGTCAACGCGGTCTGTCCGGGCTATGCCGATACCGACATGGCGACCGCCAGCATCGACAATGTCGCCAACAAGACCGGCAAGAGCCGCGAAGAGGCGCTGGCGGCGATGATCAAGGACAATCCGCAAGGCCGGCTGATCGCGCCGGAAGAGGTCGCCGCCGCCGTGCTCTACCTGTGCGGGCCGGGCAGCGATGCCGTCACCGGCCAGTCGCTCATGATCAATGGCGGGGAGTTCTGAGATGGAAACGCCCTCTTCCGCCCTCGTGCTGGACCGCGAGACCAAGGCCAGCGAGCGCCCCGGCGACCACAAGGACGAACTCCGCCTGTGGCTGAGGATGCTGACCTGCTCGACTCTGATCGAGACCGAGATCCGCAACCGACTCCGCGAGGAGTTCAAGACCACGCTGCCGCGCTTCGACCTGATGGCGCAGCTCGACAAGACGGCGGTCGGCATGACCGTCGGCGAGGTCTCGCAGCGCCTGATGGTCTCCAACGGCAATGTCACCGCCGTCGTCGCCGGGCTCGTGACGGATGGGCTCGTCGACAAGCGCTCCGCCCCGCAGGACCGGCGGGTGCAGATCCTCACCCTGACCGCACAGGGCCGCAAGATCTTCCGCGCCATGGCCGAGCGCCATGAGGACTGGATCGCCGAGTTGTTCGCCGGGCTCGACCAACCGGCCATCGCGCAGCTTTTCCGGCTGCTCGGAGAGACCAAGACCTCGCTGCATCGTGCCATCGCGGGGCGGATCGGCGAAGCCGCCAAGGGAGATGCCTGATGGCCGAGATCGCCAATGCCACGACCCTGCCTCTGGCGGGTTTCACGCCGGAGCATTTCAGCCTCTCGGTCTCCGGCAAGGTCGCGACGGTGACGCTGAACCGGCCTGAGAAAAAGAATCCGCTGACCTTCGCAAGCTACCGCGAACTCACGGATTTCTTCCTCGCCGCGCAGAAGGAAGAGGCGGTCAAGGCGATCGTCGTCACCGGCGCCGGCGGCAATTTCTCCTCGGGCGGCGACGTGTTCGAGATCATCGGGCCGCTGGTCGCGATGGAGACCAAGGACCTGCTCAAGTTCACCCGGATGACCGGCGAATTGGTCAAGGCGATGCGGGCCTGCCCGCAGCCGATCGTGGCGGCGATCGACGGTGTCTGTGCCGGCGCGGGCGCGATCGTCGCGATGGCTTCCGACCTCAGGCTCGGCACGGCCGGCAGCAAGATCGCCTTCCTGTTCAACCGCGTGGGCCTTGCCGGTTGCGACATGGGCGCCTGCGCGATGCTGCCGCGGATCATCGGCCAGGGCCGCGCCGCGGAACTGCTCTATACCGGCCGCGTGCTCAGGGGCGAGGAAGCCGAGCGCTGGGGCTTCCTCAACCGCATCTGCGCCTCCGAGGCCGTGCTGCCGGAAGCGCAGACGCTCGCTGCCGAACTGGCTGATGGCCCGACCTTCGCCAATGCGATGACCAAGCGCATGCTCGAAATGGAATGGGCGATGTCGGTCGAGAGCGCGATCGAGGCGGAAGCCGTGGCGCAGGCGCTGTGCATGCAGACCGAGGACTTTTCCCGCGCCTATCACGCCTTCGCCAACAAGCAGAAGCCGGTCTTCGAGGGCAACTGAGATGGCCAGCGCTTCTCGTCTCGGCCTCGACATCCTCGGCGACACGCTCGACTGGCCGTTCTTCGAGGAGAGCCACCGGAATTTCGCCACCGAGCTCTCCGGCTGGGCCGATTCCTACCTCGCCGACCTGCCGCATACGCAAGTCGACGAGGCCTGCCGGGCGCGTGTCGCGGCGCTCGGCGCCGCGGGCTTCCTGAAGGCTGCCGTGCCGGCTGCCTATGGCGGGCTCACCGAAAAACTCGATGTCCGCACGCTCTGTCTCGCCCGCGAAATCCTGGCGGCGCATGACGGGCTCGCCGATTTCGCCTTCGCCATGCAGGGACTCGGCACCGGCGCGATCTCGATCGCCGGCTCCGAGGCGATGAAGCGGCACATCCTGCCGGATGTCGCTGCCGGCAAGCGCATCGCCGCCTTTGCGCTGTCCGAAAAGGAAGCCGGCTCGGATGTCGCAGCGATGGCGACGACCGCGACGCCGGACGGCAATACCCATGTCCGCATCGACGGCGAGAAGAGCTGGATCTCTAATGGCGGCATCGCCGACCATTACGTCGTCTTCGTTCGCACGGGCGAGGCGCCCGGTGCCCGCGGGCTCTCCGCCTTCCTGGTCGAGGCCGATACGCCCGGCCTGACCATCGCGGAACGCATCGAAGTCATCGCGCCGCACCCGCTGGCGACCCTGCGCTTCGAGGGCTGCCGCGTGCCGCTCGAGAACGGCATCGGCGGTCCCGGCGACGGCTTCAAGGTCGCGATGGCGACGCTCGACATCTTCCGCTCGACGGTCGGCGCCGCCGCGCTCGGCTTCGCGAGACGGGCGCTGCATGAGACGCTCGCCCACGCCAATGGCCGCAAGCTCTTCGGCGGCACGCTCGGCGATCTCCAGCTTTCGCAGGCGGCCATCGCCGACAGTGCTGCCGAGGTCGATGCCGCCGCTCTCCTCGTCTACCGCGCCGCCTGGACCAAGGACCGGGGCGCGGCGCGCGTCACCCGCGAGGCAGCGCTGGCCAAGCTCGTCGCGACCGAGAACGCCCAGAAGGTGATCGACCGGGCTGTGCAGATCCATGGCGGGCTCGGCGTCACCAAGGGCGTCAAGGTCGAGGAACTCTACAGGGAGATCCGGGCGCTGCGGATCTACGAGGGCGCCTCGGAAGTCCAGAAGGTCGTGATCGCGCGCGACCTCCTGAAATCACATGCCGGAAGAGCAGATCGTTAGAGGCGGATTCACCGATCGGGCTGGCGGCCTGTTCGGATCGGGCTCTCGCAGGGGAACGCCATGACAGCAACCGGATTCGCGAGATCGGGGCATCAGGACAGCTTCGCGCGGGACAACCTGCCGCCGCGCGAAAGCTGGCCCGATCTGAGGCTGGAGGAGGCGGGGCTCACCTACCCCGAGCGGCTGAACTGCGTCGCGGAGCTGCTCGACCGGCATGTCGACGAGGGGCGTGGCGGACGCACCGCCGTGATCGCCAACGACCTGCACTGGAGCTATGCCGACCTCACTGAGGTGGTGAACCGCATCGCCAATGTGCTGACCCGCGATCTCGGCATGGTCAGCGGCAACCGCGTGCTGCTGCGCGCCGGCAACACGCCGATGATGGTCGCCGCCTATCTCGCCGTCATCAAGGCCGGCGGCGTCGCGGTCGCGACCATGCCGATGCTGCGGGCGGGCGAGCTTGCCTATCCCCTGCGCAAGGCCAAAATCACGCTCGCGCTTTGCGACCACCGCCTCACTGCCGAGCTGGAGACCGCCAAGGGGCAGGTGCCGGAATTGGCCCGCATCGTCGCCTTCGGCAGTGCCAAGAGCGAGCTGGAAGCTCTGATGGCGCAACCGGGCTACGAGCGTTTCGAGGCCGTCGACACCGCCCGCGACGATGTCTGCCTGATTGCCTTCACCTCCGGCACCACCGGCGAGCCCAAGGGCACGATGCATTTCCACCAGGACATGCTGGCGATCTGCGACTGCTACGGCGCGCGCGTGCTGAAGGCCTCTCCGGATGATCGCTTCACCGGCTCGCCGCCGCTCGCTTTCACCTTCGGGCTCGGCGGGCTCGTGCTCTTCCCGATGCGGATCGGCGCGGCGATGGTGCTGCCCGAGAAGGCCGGCCCGGCCGATCTGATCGACGCGATCGAACGCCACAAGGTCAGCGTCGTCTTCACTGCGCCGACCGCCTATCGCGCCATGCTCGACAAGCTCGACGGGCGCGACATCGCCTCGCTCCGAACTTGCGTCTCCGCCGGCGAGGCGCTGCCCAAGGCGACCTTCGAGGCCTGGCAGGCGCGGACCGGCATGCCGCTGCTCGACGGCATCGGCGCAACCGAGATGCTGCATATCTTCATCGGCGCGCCGCGCGAGGCGATTCGGCCGGGCGCGACCGGAACTCCGGTACCGGGCTATGAGGCGAAGATCGTCGACGCCGAGGGGCGCGATGTGCCGGACGGCACGCCCGGGCGCCTCGCCGTCCGCGGCCCGACCGGCTGCCGCTATCTCGCCGACCCGCGCCAGGCGGTCTATGTCCTGAACGGCTGGAACATCACCGGCGACACCTATCTGCGCGATGCGGATGGCTACTTCTGGTACCAGGCCCGCTCCGACGACATGATCGTCTCGGCCGGCTACAACATCGCAGGTCCCGAGGTCGAAGCCTGCCTGCTGACGCATGAAGCCGTGGCCGAATGCGGCGTGGTCGGCGCGCCCTGCCCCGAGCGCGGTCAGATCGTGAAGGCCTATGTCGTCTTGCGCGAAGGTGTCACTGGCGACGCAGCGCTGGTCAAGGCGCTGCAGGAGCATGTGAAAGCCGGTATCGCGCCCTATAAATATCCCCGCGCTATCGAATTCGTCCCGGTCCTGCCGAAGACCGCGACCGGCAAGCTGCAACGCTTCGCCTTGCGCCAGATGGCGCAAGGCGAGACCTGATTTTCCCATCGACAGAGCCTGAACGGCCGAAACCGAGGCGATACGCCATGTCCGAACTCCCGCAATCCCGCGCCATCCTGCCCGAAGGCTGGCCGCAGCCGCGCGGCTATGCCAACGGCATGGTGGCGGAAGGCCGCGTGCTGGTGACCGGCGGGCTCGTCGGCTGGGACGCGCAAGGCGTCTTCGCCGAGGGCTTCATCGGGCAGCTCCGCCAGACCTTTCTCAACATCAGGGCGGTGGTCGAGGCCGGCGGCGGGCGCGTCGAGGATATCGTGCGCCTGACCTGGTATGTCACGGATATCGCGACCTATCGCGCCAGCCTCAGGGAGATGGGGCCGGCCTATCGCGAGGTCTTCGGCCGGCATTTCCCGGCCATGGCGGTGGTCGCCGTCACCGCACTGGTCGAGCCGGAGGCGCTGCTGGAGATCGAGGCGACGGCGGTGGTCGGTGCCTGACCCCGCGCCCTAAATCCCCGCGCCGTCCTGCAACGCCCCGACCGGCGCCTTGCGCCAGAGCCGCATATGCAGCGCCCGCAAGCCAGGTCGCAGCAGGATGTCACCGAAGGCGAGCGCCAGGGATGCTGCCGCATTGGCCGTCAGCACGAAGGCCGCCGCGAACAGCCCGGCCGTGCTCAACACACGCCAGCTGATCCCGGCAAGCCATGCCCGGCGGTCCGGCGTGCCCCGCCGGCCGACGATGCGAAGGACGCCGCGTTGCGCCCGTACCAGCGCCCCGCCCTCGCCCACGGCCTGTCGAGCCTCGCCCTCGGCGGGTTCGACGAAGCCGAAGGCCACCGTCTCGTTGCTGATCCGGTCGATCAGGATGAAGCCGCCGAGCTGGTGGCTCTGCGCGTAGGGCAGCGAGACCAGCGGCCGATCGAGCCGGAGCGTGACGAGACCGATGCCGTTCATGCCCAGGCTCTGCGCCGGCAGCGGCTGGAAGCCCTCGATATCGATGCTGTGATGCAGCGTCTCGACCGTCGCGTTGGCACTCTGCGTCGCAAGCTTCACCAGAAATTGGCCGCCTTCGAGCATGGCCCGCTCGCCCGTCCAGAGCAGGCGTGCCTTCAGGCCGCGGCTCACCGGCAGCGCCGCCCCGGCAGCGGCGATGACGTCGCCACGCGAGATGTCGATATCGTTCTCCAGTGCGACCGTCGCGGCCTGGCCGGCAGCGATCTGGCTTGCCTCGCCGGCTGCGCCGATCAAACGTGCGATGCGGCTGGTGCGGCCAGAGGGCAGCGCGACGACGGGGTCTCCGACACGAGCGCGACCAGCAACCGGCGTACCAGCATAGCCGCGGAAATCGAGATCGGGCCGGTTGACCCATTGCACCGGCAGGACGAAGCCTTCGTCACTCGGGGCAGCGCGGGCGACCGCGACGCCCTCAAGATAGGGCAGTAGCGCCGGGCCATCATACCAGGGCATCAGCGTCGACGGGCGCATGACGTTCTCGCCGTCGCGGGCCGAAACCGGGATGAAGCGGATCGAGGCAAAGCCGAGGCTTTTCACCGCCGCGCGATAATCGGCTGCGATCCGCTCGAAAACCGCTTCGTCATAACCGACGAGGTCCATCTTGTTGATGGCGACGACGACATGGCGGACACCGACCAGCGAAACGATGAAGGAATGGCGGCGCGTCTGCGGCAACAGCCCTTTGCGTGCATCCACCAGGATAACAGCGAGATCGGCGGTGGAGGCGCCGGTCGCCATGTTGCGGGTGTATTGCTCGTGGCCGGGCGTGTCGGCGACGATAAAGCTGCGCGTCTGCGTCGCGAAATAGCGATAGGCGACATCGATGGTGATGCCCTGCTCGCGCTCGGCCGAGAGGCCGTCGACCAGCAAAGCGAAATCGGGCGCCTCGCCTTGCGTGCCGAACTTGCGGGAATCGCTGTCGAGCGCGCTGAGCTGGTCGTCGAAGACCGCGCCGGCCTCGTAGAGCATGCGGCCGATCAGCGTCGACTTGCCGTCATCGACCGAACCGCAGGTGATGAAGCGCAAAAGCGAATGCTGGCCGGTTTCGGATGATGCCGGCGCATCGTTGGCCGGAAGCGGCGTCTGCACCGGTTTCGGTGCCTTCTTTTTGGCGAGCGCGAAGCCCATCAGAAATAGCCTTCCTGCTTCTTCTGTTCCATCGAGCCCGAGCCGTCATGGTCGATGACGCGGCCCTCCCGCTCGGAGGATCGTGACGAACGCATCTCGGCGATGATGTCGGTGAGGTTGGCGGCCTCGCTCTCGACCGCGCCGGTCAGCGGGTAGCAACCCAGCGTGCGGAAGCGGACCATCCGGGTTTCGATGGTCTCGCCGGGGCGCAGTTCCATGCGCTCGTCGTCGCGCATGATCCAGGCGCCATCACGCCGGACGACCGGGCGTGGCGCGGCGAAATAGAGCGGCACGACCGGGATGTTCTCCAGCGCGATGTAGTCCCAGACATCGCGCTCGGTCCAATTGGAGAGCGGAAACACGCGAAAGCTCTCGCCGCGATGCTTGCGGGTGTTGAAGAGCTGCCAGGGTTCGGGCCGCTGGTTCTTCGGGTCCCAGCGATGCTCGGGTGAGCGCAGCGAGAAGATGCGCTCCTTGGCCCGACTCTTCTCCTCGTCGCGGCGCGCTCCGCCGAAGGCGGCGTCGAACTTGTGGAGATCGAGCGCCTGCTTCAACCCTTGCGTCTTCATCACGTCGGTATGGATGCGCGAGCCGGAGGCGAAGGGATTGATCCCGGCCTCGACGCCCTCCCGGTTGATATGGACGATCAGGTCGAGGCCGAGCCGCTGCGCCGTCTCGTCACGGAAGGCGATCATCTCGCGGAACTTCCAGGTCGTATCGACATGGAGCAGCGGGAAAGGCGGCCTGGCCGGATAGAACGCCTTCATCACGAGGTGCAGCAGGACGGCCGAATCCTTGCCGATCGAATAGAGCAGCACCGGCTTGTCGCAGGTCGCGACGACCTCGCGGATGATGAAGATCGCCTCCGCCTCGAGCTTCTGGAGATGGCTGAGCTGGATCACTGACGCACCTCCACAGCCGAGAGCCCGGCGTGCGCCAGTTTCCCGTCCGGCCCGACATGCAGGCCGCATTCCTTGGCCGCATCGTCCTCCCACCACCAGCGGCCGGCCCGCTCGGGCTCGCCGGGGCGGATAGCGCGGGTGCAGGGCTGGCAGCCGATGGAGACGAAGCCCTGCGCGTGCAGCGGATTGACCGGCACGTCGTTCTGCTGCGCGAAGGCGAGCGCGCGCTCTCGCGACCAGTCGATGAGCGGGCTCGCCTTGACGAGGCCGCGGGCCGCATCGGCCTCGGCCAGCTTCACCCCGCCTCGCGCCGCCGACTGATCAGCGCGCAGGCCGGTCAGCCAGATATCGGCGCCGGCGAGCGCTCGGCCCAGAGGCTCGACCTTGCGGATGTCGCAGCAGGATTTGCGGGCGTCGCGCGAGGCATAGAAGCCGTTGATGCCGTTCTGGCGGACGTGGAGTTCGAGCGTATCGTGGCGAGGGTAATACGGGCGGATCACGATGCCGTAGCGTTCCTCGGTCTCCTGCCAGAGCGCATAGACCTCGGGAAAGAGCCGGCCGGTATCGAGCGTGGCGAAAGTCACCGGCAGCTTCGCGGTCGCGATGAAATGGGTGAGGACCTGATCTTCGAGACCGAAGGAGGTGGTGAAGACTACTCGCCCGTTCGCTTCCGCGACGATGCCGGAAACGCGCGCGGGCACGTCCGCCTTGCCGAACGCCGCATCGAGCGCGGCCGCGCGATGCGCCAGCAGCGCCTCTGCCGGCGTTGTCGTCGAGGGTTCGTCCGAGCCGAAGCCGTTCGCCATGGTCGTGGCCGCCTGTTCGGTAAATCGAACGAACCACTTATACCCATGGCGGCAAAGGTTCAATTTACAGCAGGTAGCGTGTTTTTTCTTATTTTACTTCCATTGGAGAAGTTTGTTTTGGTGAGTGCTCTGCACGCCCCTTAGCTGCGCAAATTCAATGGAAATCCCGGGATTTCGGGAGAATGCGCACATTACGTGGGTGGCGGTGGCGCGGCAAAGGCGGGTTCTTCAGTTCGTCGATGGGCATCGGAACCTCGGCGCGGTGGGTATGCGAGAGCGAGAGCAGGTCGACCGAGCGGTCGGCGATACGCTGGGCCATGAGATGGGTGACGCCCTCGACGCTTTTCTGCACCCTGCCCTCGACCAGCATCAGCCGCGCGCCCATGACCTCGCGGCGGAAACGCTCGAACAATCGCGCCCAGATCACGACATTGGTGATGCCGGTCTCGTCCTCCAGCGTGACGAAGATGGCATTGCCCTTGCCCGGCCGCTGCCGCACCAGCACGATTCCCGCTGTGCGGACGAAGGCGGCATCGGGTTTCTCCTCGGTCTCGGCGCAGCTCAGCACGCCCTCGCGACGGAAGCGCGGGCGCAGGAGCTGCATCGGATGCCCCTTCAGCGAGAGCCGAACGGTCTGGTAATCGGCGACGATATGCTCGGCCAGCGGCATGACCGGCAGCGCCATGCCCTGTTCCGAACCCAGTTCGCGAGCCTGCGCGGCCTGGAAGAGCGGCAGCGCCGGATCATCCGGCAGGCGACGCACGGCCCAGAGCGCCTCGCGCCGGTCGAGCCCGAGCGAGCGGAAGGCATCGGCATCGGCAAGCAGGCGCATGGCGCGGGCGGGAAGATTGGCTCGGCGCATCAGTTCCTCGACGTCGCGATAGGGGCCGCGCACTTCCCGTTCCTCCGCGATGGCTTGGCCCCACTCATCCTTGAAGCCGTCGATCTGGCGGAAGCCGAGGCGCAGGGCGAAGGGATCCCGTTTGCTCTCCTGATGCGGCCGATCATGATAAGAACTTGATTCCGAAACAGCTTCCAAGCTGTTGTCCAAGAAGCTGGAATTGACATCGGCGGGTCGTGGTTCGACACCGCCGTTCTCCTCCGCCTCCCGCACGATCTGGGCTGGAGCGTAGAAGCCCATCGGCTGGGAATTCAGCAATGCGGCAGCGAAAGCGGCCGGGTAATGCTTCTTCAGGAAGGAGGAGATGTAGACCAGCTTGGCGAAGGAAGCCGCGTGGCTTTCCGGGAAGCCATAGCTGCCGAAGCCCCTGATCTGGTCGAAGCAACGCTGAGCGAAGTCGCGCTCATAGCCGCGCGCGACCATGCGCTCGACCATCATGTCCTGAAAATGATGGATCGTCCCGGCATTGCGGAAGGTCGCCATCGCCTTGCGCAGACCGTTGGCCTCGATGTCTGAGAATTTCGCGGCGACCATGGCGAGCTTCATCGCCTGCTCCTGAAAGAGCGGGACGCCCTTGGTCTTGTCGAGCACGGCAACCAGTTCGTCGGCCTTGCCATGCTCCGGTGAAGGCGACGGATAGGTCACCTCTTCGATCCCCGCCCGCCGTTTCAGATAGGGGTGGACCATGTTGCCCTGGATCGGACCGGGGCGGACGATCGCGACCTGGATGACGAGGTCGTAGAACTCCCGCGGCCTGAGCCGCGGCAGCATGTTCATCTGGGCGCGGCTCTCGACCTGGAAGACGCCGAGCGACTTGCCCTCGCAGAGCATGTCATAGGTCGCTTCGTCGCCGTCCTTGAAGTCGGCGAGCGCATAGTCCTTTCCCCCGTTCTCCCTGATCAGATCGAACGCCTTGCGGATGCAGGTCAGCATGCCCAATGCGAGCACATCGACCTTCATCAATCTGAGCTCGTCGATGTCGTCGCGGTCCCATTCGATGAAGGTCCGGTCCTCCATCGCGGCGTTGCCGATCGGCACGGTCTCGTCGAGGCGCCCGCGCGACAAAACGAAACCGCCGACATGCTGCGAGAGATGGCGCGGATAGCCCAAGAGCCGGGTGGCGAAATCGACGGCGCGGCGGATCGTCGGATTGGTCGGATCGAGCCCGGCCTGACGGACGCGGGCATCGCCGATCTCGCTGCCCCAGCTACCCCAATTCGTATCGGCGATGCGGGCTGTGACGTCCTCGGTCAGGCCCAGCACCTTGCCGGCCTCGCGGATGGCGCTGCGCGGCCGGTAATGGATCACGGTCGCGGCGATTCCGGCGCGATGTCGGCCGTATTTCCAGTAAATCCACTGGATCACCTCCTCGCGCCGCTCATGCTCGAAATCGACGTCGATATCGGGCGGCTCCTTGCGCTCGGTCGAGATGAAGCGCTCGAACAACACGTCGTTCTCGGCGGGGTCGACAGCGGTGATGCCGAGCACGTAGCAGACGGCGGAATTGGCGGCCGAGCCGCGGCCCTGGCAGAGGATACCCTTGCTCTCGGCGAATTCGACGATCTGGCGGATGGTCAGGAAATAGCGGGCGTATTCGAGCTTCCCGATCAGATCGAGTTCCTTCGCCAAGAGCTTCTCGACCTTCTCCGGCACGCCCTCAGGGTAGCGGATCAGGCAGCAGCGGCGGACCAGTTCGACCAGCCAGTCCTGATCCTTCCAGCCGGGCGGGATCGGCTCGTCGGGGTACTCGTATTTGAGCTGGCCGAGATCGAACTCGATACGGGAGAAGAGATGTTGCGTCTCGGTGATGGCCTCGGGCGCATCCCTGAAGAGGCGGGCCATTTCCTGCGGCGGCTTGAGATGACGCTCGGCATTGGATTCGAGCAGGCGCCCCGCCCGCTCGATCGTAGTGCCCTCGCGAATGCAGCTGAGCACATCCTGCAGGTCCCGCTGCGCGATGGAATCATAGAGCGCGTCATTGGTCGCGATCAGCGGGGTGCGGGTCGCGGTGGCGATAGTCTTGAGGCGCGCAAGGCGGCGGCGGTCGTCGCCGCGCCGGTGCATGCTGGCGGCGAGCCAGACCGCGCCGGGCGCTGCATCATCCAGCCGAGCAAGGAGCGCAGGCAGGCCATCGAGGCTGCGGCCGGGCATCAGGATCAGCAGCAGGTCGCGAGCATCGCTCAGGAGGTCGTCGAGGACGAGACGGCATTCGCCCTTCCTCACGCCGTCCTTCAGGTTGCCATGGCTGAGCAGGCGGCAGAGCCGGCCCCAGCCGTCACGATTGGCGGGATAGACGACGATATCCGGCGTGCCGTCGGCGAAGACGAGGCGGGTTCCGGTCGCGAGCTTGAAGCGCTTCGCCATCGCCTTCATCCGCTCGGGCGTGAAAGGCAAGGCGGCGAATTCGGCGCTCTCGGCCCAGTAATACTCCCCGGGGCTGCCGCCCTCCCTGACCTTGTCGGGCGCGGGCAAACCGTCCTCGCGCAACTGCTTCAGCGCCGCCCAGGCGCGCACGACGCCCGCCACCGTGTTGCGGTCGGCGATGCCGATGCCGGAATAGCCGAGCAGCAGCGCCGTCAGCACCATATGCGGCCCCGGCGAGGCGCCGCGCAGGAAGGAAAAATGCGAGGCGGCAACGGGTTCGGCGAAGGCATTCGCAATCTGATTCATGCGAAGAGCCCGTGCAGGAACCAACGCGGCGGGGCGCTGTCGGCCTCGTAGAAGCCGATCCGGTAGAGCCAGAAACGGCGCCCTTCAGCATCCTCGACGCGATAATAGTCGCGCATCGGCTCGTCCGAGCCGTCGCGCCACCATTCGGGCGCGATGCGCTCGGGACCTTCGGCGCGGGCGACGTCATGGATGAGGCGCCGCCAGCGGAAGCGGATCGGCGGGCCATCCGGTACTTCCGCGATGGCCTCGACCGGCTGGGGCGGCTCGAAGAGCTGGAGCGGACGGGCCGGCGGCTCCTGCGGTTCTGGCCCGGACCAGGACGCTTCCGGCAATGGCGCGGCCGCGGAAAGCGCTTTGGCGGCGCGGACGGGATGATGCGTGTCCTGCGCCGCGAAACGCAGCACCCGGTCGCGGCCGAAACGGGTGACGAGCCGGTCGACCAGGTCGGCCACCGCCTCCTCCTCGACCGCGCGGCCATCGAGGCTGTGCTGCGGCGTGTCGAGCGGCTCGCAGAGCGGCACTGCGAGCTTGATCGCATCGAAGCCGAAGCCGGGATCGAGCGGATCGGCCAGGGTCTCGATGCGCTCGCGATAGAGCCGGAGCAGCGCCTTGGCATCGCGCGAGGGCCGGCCGGTCTCGATGGCGAGGCGGCGTACCGCTCCGTCGCTGCGGAAGAAGCCGAGTTCGAAGATACGACCGCCCTCGCCGCGCATCTCCAGCACCCGCGCCGCCTCCCCGATCAGCCTGACGACCACGGCCTCAAGGCTCGCCGGATCGGCGAAAGGCTCGGCGAATTGGCGCTCGACCACGCAGTCGGGCGGCGGGCGCAAGGGCGTGATGCGGCGGTCCTCATGGCCGAGAATACGCCGAAGCTTGACCGCCAGCGCCTCGCCGAAGCGGGCCGAGAGCGTTTCCGAAGGGCGCTCCGCGAGATGGGCCAGCGTCTTGAGGCCGGCACGGGAGAGCGCGATCACGGTCTCGGCGTCGGTATCCAACGCGGCGGTCGGCAGCGGGCGCAACAGCGCCTCCTCCTGGCCGGGCGGGATGATGCCGCCGCGGCCGTGCCGCGCGCAGGCACGGGCGGCGTCAGGCGTGCCGGCGATGGCGGCTTTCACCTTGAGGCCGCCGTGCTGCATGGCGCGCCCGGCAAGATTACCGAGCCCCCTCTCTCCGCCAAAGAGATGGGCGCAGCCGGTGATGTCGAGGATCAGGCCATGCGGCTCGTCGAGCGCGACCAGCGGGGTGAAGCGGTCGCAGAAACCGGCAAGCGCTTCGAGGAATTCGTGGTCGGCCTGAGCTTGCGTCTCCAGCGCGACGAGATCGGGAATGCGAGCGCGAGCATCGGCCAGCGTCATCCCGCGCGTCAGGCCGAGATCGACGGCGCGCTGGTCGCAATCGACGAGGCGCAGGGCGTTGCCCTGCATCTCGGTCAGTACGTGCGGCTTCTCAGCCGGCGCGCCGGAGGCCGGTATCGCGCCCGTCCGCCGCAATCTGTCCGTCGCCAGAAAGGGGAACCAGAGGGCGAGATAGCGGCGCGGCATGGTCTGTCCGGAAAGATCGATCGAAAAGGCTGCATTCCGCAAAGCGATGTCGGTCACGGTCCCACTCCACACGCCACTCACGCTCGGCCACGCCACCACGCTGGCGCAGCAATCTCAGGGCGAAGGCCGGCGCGCCCGGCGCATTCGCCTCCAAGGCCCGCGAGGCCAGCGCCCTCACCTGCCAGCGCGTGCGCGCCGCGCTCGGCGCCTCGGCAGCGGCCACGCGCAGCAGCAGCACCGGCACGCCCGAGGCTTCCGCCGCCAGGGCGAGACGGCGGCTTGCGGTCAGATCGAAAGGGCGCGGCTCGCCCCAGGGCTCGATCAGCACGGCGCCCAGCGCGGCACAGCGCGCCGCCTCGGCGCCCGCCCGCAACACGCCCTCGCCGTCGCGCGCCCGCACCAGCAGGAGGCGTGACGGATCGAGGCCAAATTCGTTCAATCCCGGCGCGTGCAATCGCCCGGCTTCGGCATCGACGAAATCCTGCCGCGCCCACAGGATGGAGCGCTCGCTGGAGCCATTCCGCGTTTCTTCACGCGAGCCGGGGGCGGCTTCGCTCGAAAATGCTCCGGCCTTCTCATCTGCCGCCCCCGCCCGCAGCGCGAGGCCGAGCGCGAAGCCGGTCGCGGCGGCGAGATCGGCGACCTCGGCAGCGTAAACCTCATGCAGCGCCGCCCGCGCGAGCCCGCCGTTCAGGGCTTCGTCCAGCCCAGGCACGCCGAGGCCGATCCGCCCGGCCGCAACCGGCCCGCCCCGCAAGGCGGCCTCTGAGAGGCTGCGGCGCAGATCGGACAGGGTCGAGGCGGTTTCGGGCATGGGGCAAAGCTTATGTTCTCTCTTTGTTCTTTATAGAACGCTCCCCACCGGAAGGCGAGTCGAGTCTTCCCCGCCTTCCCCATGCCCCTGCCAGAGAGTGACGCGGGGCGGGTCTCGTCATTCCGAAGCTGCTTGCGCAAACAGCTCTCGAGGCCACGGCGCTGACTTATGCAGAGGCGCGTTCGGAAGAGCAGCGCCCGGAATATCCGCTCCGCCGAGGCTCTCGGTTTTCATTTATCGCAATTTCTTCACGCGAACCGACGCCCACTTCGCTCGGAAATGCTCTAGCCTCAGCGGCATGTGGGGGATTCTCTCGACCTATTGGCCGCATATCCTCGCGGTCATCACGATCGCGCTGTCGGCCGTCGCCGGCGCGCATGCGGTGATGACCAAGGACGAGGTGCGCGCCGCCATCGGCTGGGTCGGCGTCATCATCCTCTCGCCGATCATCGGGCCGCTGCTCTACGCCATCGCCGGGGTCAACCGCATCCGCCGTGCCTCGATCCTGGCCCAGCGCCCCGGCCATGGCATGGCGGCGGCCGATTTCCATGTCGAGGACGAGGCGGTCGCGACGCATTTCGGCCGGCGCTTCCTCGCGCTCAAGACGCTCGGCGACCGCGTCGCCCGCCACCCCCTGACCACCGGCAACCGCATCGACACGCTGGAAACCGGCGACGAGGCCTATGGCGCGATGCTCGCCGCCATCGCGGCGGCTGAGCGCAGCATCATCCTGGAAAGCTACATCTTCGACCGGGACCCGATCGGCCTGCGCATCGCCGATGCGCTGATCGAGGCGCAGAAACGCGGCATCGCGGTCCGGGTGCTGATCGACGCGGTCGGAGCGCGCTATTCGGTGCCGAGCATCGCCGGGCACCTGCGCGAAGGCGGGGTCGCGGTCGACGTCTTCAACGGCAACATCATCATGGGCCTGCGGCTGCCCTATGCCAATCTCAGGACGCACCGGAAGATCATCGTCGTCGACGGAATCATCGGCTTCATGGGCGGAATGAACATCCGCGAGGGTTTCACCCGCGAATTCGCCGGCGACGCCTTCGCCCATGACACGCATTTCCGCATCGAAGGGCCTGTGGTGGCCGATCTCTTCGCCGTCGCAGCCGAGGACTGGTGCTTCGCCACCGGCGAAGCACTTGCCGGCCCGGCCTGGGAGATTCCGGAGCTGGCGCGGGGCGGTATGCCGGTGCTGGCGCGCGCGGTGCCCACGGGACCGGATTCCTATCTGGAAACCAATCACAAGCTGTTGATGGGTGCACTGTCGGTGGCGCGCCAGTCGGTCAAGATCATGTCGCCCTATTTCCTGCCCGACCAGGAGCTGATCAGCGCGCTCGTCACCGCGGCGCGACGCGGCGTCGACATCGATATCGTCGTGCCCTCGGTCAACAACCTCGTGCTGGTCGACCGCGCCATGACCGCGCAATTCGACCAGATCCTGAAGAATTATTGCCGGATCTGGCGCTCCACCGGTGCCTTCGACCATTCCAAGCTCCTCGCCGTCGACGGGAGCTGGGCCTATGTCGGCTCCTCCAATCTCGACCCGCGTTCGCTGCGCCTGAACTTCGAGATCGACCTCGAGGTTCTCGACCATGGATTCGCCCGCGCGATCGAGCGCCGGATCGAGACGGTGATGTCGACTGCGACCCCGGTCACGCTTGCCGGCCTGCGCGCCCGGCCCTATGTCATGCGTCTGATCGACAGGCTGATCTGGCTCGGCTCGCCCTATCTCTGAGCCGAAGCAGTCATATCCCTGATGCCAGAGGCGCCTAAACCGTTGCCCGCCCTACCAAGGCGGGTCCGGAGCACGAGCCGGCGGAGCGATGCAGAAGAAGAACCAGAGCCTGCCCGCCAGCATCATCGCCTCGCTGCGCCAGCGCAACAACCGCCCCGGCACCGTTTCGGCCGGAGAGAACGGTCGTGCTGGAGGCACGCTGGTCGCCTCCTATAACGTCCATAAATGCGTCGGCGTCGATGGCCGCTTCGATCCCGGCCGGATCGGGCAGGTGATCCGCGAGATCGCGCCGGATGTCATCGCCCTGCAGGAGGCCGACAAGCGCTTCGGCGCCCGCCACGGCCTGCTCGACCTCGCCCGACTGAAAGACGAGACCGGCCTCGTCCCTGTTCCCGTGGAAAGCACCAATGCCGCGGCGCATGGCTGGCACGGCAATGTCGTGCTGTTCCGGCAGGGGCTGGTGCGCGACGTCCATCAGGTCTCGCTGCCGGGGCTGGAGCCGCGCGGCGCGCTGGTCGTCGATATCGACCTCGAGAGCGGCGCGGCACTTCGGATCGTCGCGGCCCATCTTGGCCTGCTCAGGCGCTCGCGCTCGCAGCAGGCCCGGATGATCATCGACCTGATGCGCAGCCGGGACGAGCGCCCCACCCTCCTGCTCGGCGATCTCAACGAATGGCGCCTCGGCGGCCGCTCGGCACTGAGCGCGCTCGATGCCGCCTTCGGCGCGATGCCCGTGCCGGTCCCGAGCTTCCCGGCCGGGCTGCCCTTGCTGGCGCTCGACCGGATCATCGCCAACCGCCCGGAAATCCTGTCGCAGGTCGCGGTCCACGATACGCCGCTCGCGCGCATCGCCTCCGACCATCTGCCGATCAAGGCCTTCGTCGATCCGGCCATGGCGGCGCTGCCGGTCAGCGGTCCCGATTTCATGATCGCGCCGGCCGAGCCGGCGGGCCCCGGCAGGGCAGCCTTGCATGCCAGGGAGGCGCCCCTGCCCCTTCCCGCGTCCTCACCAGGCGGCAAGGGACGCGCGGGCAGCAATCGCGAACTCGTGCGCAAGGCCGGCGCCCAATTGAAGCGCGCCGTCAAACGCACCTTGCGACGGCCGGACGCCCCTTCCCGCTGATAGGCCGTTTGGAAAACCCCTTAGCCCTCATCCTGAGGAGCCATTCTGACAGGAATGGCGTCTCGAAGGATGCTCCAGGAGGCTCAGGAACCATCTGGAGCATCCTTCGAGACGCGCCTGCGGCGCTCCTCAGGATGAGGGCTCCTTATTTCAGACAGCCTCTGCAGAGCACTGCTTCATGCGGGCAATGCGCTTCAGCGCTGGCCAATCCTGGTGAAGCCTGCTTTCTGGATTCATCAGCCGTCTCATGGCGCAGAATCAGATGCCGGATAACTTGGCCGAGCGCCCGAGCGCGCCGCAGCTCTTCCTGATCTTCACGCGGATCGGGCTGACCAGTTTCGGCGGCGGCCTGAGCGGCTGGATGCTCCGGGAATTCGTGCAGCGCCGGCGCCTGATGAGCGAAGAGGATTTCCTCAACGGGCTCTCGGTCGCGCAGGCCCTGCCCGGCGTCAACGTCACTAACATGGCGATCTGGATCGGCTACAAGCTCGGCGGACGCAACGGCGCCATCGCCTCCTGGCTCGGCATCGTCGTGCCCGCCGCCTTCGTCATCGTCCTGATCGGCAGCGCCTTCGCCTCGCTCAGCAGCTATGAACTCAGCCATGTCGCCCTGAGCGGCGCGGCTTCGGGCGCGATCGGCCTGTCGCTGGCGATGGGGCTGACCGCCGCGCGCCGGGTACCGCGCCGGGTCTTCCCGCTCGCGATCATGGCCGCGACCTTCGTCGCAGTCGCGATCCTGAAATGGCCATTGCTCTGGACGGTGCTCGGCTTCGGCTCGCTCAGCGTCGCCGTGACCTACCGGGACGGTTGAGCGACCGGATGCAATCCCTGCCCTTCAGCATCCTGCTCGTCTTCCTGCCGCTCTCGCTGGTGACCATCGGCGGCGGCCAGAGCGCCATCGCCGACATGCATCGCCAGATCGTCGAGGTGCATCAGTGGATGAGCGCCGCGCAATTCGTCGACGCCTTCGCGATCGCGCGGCTGGCGCCGGGGCCGGGCTCGCTGCTGGCGACGCTGATCGGCTGGCAGATCGCCGGGTTCTGGGGCGCGCTCGCCGCCACCGCCGGCATCTTCGGGCCGACCGCCTTCCTGATCTACGGGGTCGCCCATATCTGGTCGCGCTACGAGGGCGCCCGCCTGCTGCGCGCCCTTGAGAAGGGCTTGCGACCGGTCGCTGCGGGCATGATCCTGGCGGCGAGCTATGTGCTGATCCAGTCCCTCGACAGCGGCTGGCTCGGCCGCGGCATCGCGCTGGTCTCGACAGCCCTGCTGATGCTGACGCCGGTCAATCCGCTCCTGCTGATCGCCGGCGGCGCCGGCTGTTTCGTCGGGCTGCACCTGCTGGCACTGATCTGACCGCCGCCCGCGGAGCCGGGGCCAAGGCTCCAGTTTCACTGGCCACGGAACATTGAACAAAACCCCTTCCTATTTGTTCAGATAGGGCTTTACACAACAGATTATTGTAATAACTATATTATATCGAAGGCTTTTCTTTTGAATTATAGCAATTATTATATTGCTATCACACAAAGAATCAACTTGCGAATCCTTTGATAGGACTATTACACGCCCCGGACATGGGACTGGGGTTACGTAATGAATAATAATTCTAGATTGGCTTTCCTGGCAGCTTTGCTGTCGACAACAGCTCTTTCGGTGGCACAGGCACAAACGCAAGCGCCGCAGGTCAATGCGCCCAGCAGCGAGCAGATGATCCCGCTCGACCAGATCACGGTCACGGCATCGCGCGGCGAGAAGCAGGCTCTCGATGTTCCCGGCACCGTCAGCGTGATCACGCGGCAGGAACTCGACGAGCGGATCACGCGCGATACGCAGGACCTCGTGCGCTACCAGCCCGGCGTCAGCGTCAACCGCATCACCAGCAGCACCGACCCGTTCGGCAATTACGGCGGTTTCACCATCCGCGGCGTCGGCGGCAACCGGGTGCAGATGCAGGTCGACGGTTCGCGCGTGATCGAGCGCGTCACCGACGGCAACCGCGACTTCGTCGACCTGCCCTTCCTCAAGAATGTCGAGATCGTGCGCGGGCCGGGCTCGGTGCTGTGGGGCGCGGACGCGCTCGGCGGCATCGTCGCCTACCGCACGCTCGACCCGGAAGACCTGCTGAAGGGCAAGGACAAGCCCTACGCCGCCAGGCTGAGCACCAGCTATGACAGCCTCGACCGATCCTTCGTGAAGACCGGGATCGCGGCCTTCCGCTTCTCACCGATGCTGGAGGGCATCGTCGGCGTCAGCCAGAAGAGCGCCCAGGAGGCACGGTTGACCAAGGCGCGGGCCGATGGCGGCCGCTGGGGCTGCCCGGTGCCGACGATGCGCTTCCTCGGCTGCGACAGGCTTAATCCGCTCGACGTCACCGTCTGGAACAGCTTCGCCAAGCTCGTCTTCAAGCCGACAACAGACCACACCTTCAAGCTAACCGGCGAATACTACGACAGCGATTCGACGGTGAACCAGCTCTACAACTACAACGTCGTGAGTTCCGGCATCCGCAACGGGCCGAACATCCGCAACCAGGTCAAGAGCCGCAAGCGGGTCGCGCTCGAGCACGAATGGCAGGCGGGCTTGAGCTTCCTCGATTCCGTGCGCTGGCAGGCCTCGTTCTCGCCGCAGGAGCGGACCTTCGTCACAAACAACCTGCAGACACTCGCCAACGGCCAGCAGCGCCTGACACGCGGCCTGCACGACTATTCCGAGCAGTTCTCGCAGCTCGACATCCAGGCAAAGTCGAGCTTCGGGCTCGGCCCGAGCTTCCATCGCCTGACCTACGGCTTCCAGGGCGACATCACCAAGACCAACTACAAGCGCCAGGACGACGTCAGGAATCTCGCCACGGGCGTGACGACGACGACGATCGCCGGCGGCTTCAACTTTGCGAACTCGACGACGAACCGCTACGATTTCTATCTCCAGGACGAGATCGAGCTGCTGTCCGGCCGCTGGACGATCACGCCCGGCCTGCGCTACGCGAACTACAATATCGATCCCAAGCCGGGGCCGGGCTACCAGATCGCGGTGGGCAAGGAGCCGCGCGAACTCACCTCGCACCGGCTGGTCCCGCAGATCGGCACGATCTTCAAGCTCGACGACACCTATTCGATCTATGGCCGCTATGCCGAAGGCTTCAAGATGCCGACGGCCGAGCAGCTCTATACCTCGCTGCCGTCGACGGGCTTCAACCTGATCCCGAACCCTGACCTGCGGCCGGAAAGCGTCCGCTCCTACGAAGCCGGTTTCCGTGGCAAGTTCGCGGATGGCTGGTTCTCGGTCGGCGTTTTCCACGCGCGCTACAAGGACTTCATCCAGTCCCTGTACAACATCCCCGGCACCAACGATTACACCTCCCGCAACCTGTCGCAGGTGCAGATCTCCGGTATCGAGGCCTCCGCCGAATGGCGCTTCCACGAGCGCTGGCTGGCGAGCGCGACGCTCAGCTACCAATACGGCAAGCAGCGCGTCGAGGCGGGCCTGCCCGTCACGCCCTTCGACGTCAATCCGTTCAAGGCCGTCACCGGGTTGAAATACATGATGCCCGAATACGGGCTCGAGGCCGAAGTGATCGGCACCTTCGCGGGTGGCGCGACCCGGGCAAGCTCGCCCACCCTCTTCAAGCAGGGCGGCTATTCGGTGTTCGACGCCTATCTGAGCTGGAAGCCGACCTCGGCCATCACCGTGCGCGGCGGCGTCGATAACATCTTCGACAAGCGCTACTTCGCCAACCTGGTCGGCGGGACGACCTATGCGAACACGACTGCTGTGTGCACCAGCCCGGCCAGTTGCGTTGCCGCCGCCAACCCACTGGAATTGCAGACGGCGCCGGGACGCACCTTCAAGCTCTCCGCTTCCGTCGAATTCTGATCCTGTTCGAGACGCCGGACGCCAAAAGCCCGGCGGATCAGCGGCGCCCCGGCCGAGACCCCGGGGCGTCGCAACCCTTTTGGAGACCATCATGAGCAACGAGACCAACCCGCGCGAAAAGCTCGTGCAATCGCCGGCCGAAATCCTGCAGAGCCTGCCCGCCATGGGCCGCGTCATGCTGAGCACCCGTTCCGGCGGTGCCACCCATGAACGGATGGGCGCAGTCGAGACCGTGACCATCGCCGGGAACGAAGCCCGCCTGTCCGGCGCCTTCCACGACAGCCGGATCGACCTCGCAACCGTCGTGCGCATCGTCGCCGACCGGACCAGCAAGATGCGCGAGCGCGTGCTGCCGCGCCTCGAATGCCAGGATGCTGCCGGCGAAACCCTGTTCAGCCTGATCGGGCTCGACGGTCTGGAGCCCTTCGACAAGGCGCTGGAGCCGTTCGGCGCCGGCGAGACGCTGGAGCCGGTGCAGCGCGAAGCGCCGGGCGGCAGCGGCCCGTCAGACGTACCTGAAGATGATCTCGGCGCCCGCAGCTTCGCGGCGATCCTGGCAACCGGTGAAGCGATCGCCATCGATGTCGAGCGCTCCGGCCTGTTCCAGCACTGGCAGGGCGCCCTGCCCGAACCGAAGCCGGCGATGGGCTTCGTCAACATCATGCAGGGCGATTTCCACCTGCATCTCAAGGCCGGCGCGGTTTCCGGCTGGGCGCTAACGGAGAGCGATGGAGTCGTTTCCCTTCAGGCCCGCGACGCCGACGGCAAGGACTTCGGCCTCACCCTGCGTGGTCCGGCGGCAGCTTTCGCAGGGGTGCCTGATGTCTCGCGCGGCTGACGCTGGTCCGGCAGGGGCAAGCTTCGCCCATCCGCGCGCAAGCTGGCTCTACCCGGAGACGGGCCGGCTGGTGGAGCAGGGCGAACTGATGCAGGCGATGGCGCGAAAACGCGTCGTCCTGCTCGGCGAGACGCATGACGTTGCCGAAATCCACCGCTGGCAGCTCCATGTCACGACCTGCCTGCACCTGCTGCGGCCACAGATGGCTGTCGGCTTCGAGATGTTTCCGCTGCGCATCCAGCCGGTGCTCGACGCCTGGGTCGCGGGCGAGATGAACACCGAGACCTTCATCCAACGCAGCGAGTGGGCGCAGGTCTGGGGTTTCGATCCCGAGCTTTACCTGCCGCTGTTCCATTTCTGCCGGCAGCAGCGGGTGAAGATGCTGGCACTGAACTGCCATCGGCCTCTGGTCACGCGGGTCGGACAGGTCGGCTGGGAAGCGATCCCGGTCGACGAGCGGGACGGCGTCACGCCGGCCGCCCCTGCGACCGAGGGCTATCGTGCCTATCTCGCGGCGATCACCGGCCGGTTCAGCGGATCGGCCCGACCGGAAGCGATGGCGCCGGAGCGGTTCGACCGCTTCGTGCGGGCGCAGCAGTGCTGGGATCGCTCCTTCGCCTGCCGGATCGCTGACCATCTCGCGGCAACGGAGGACGATCCGCTAGTCGTGGGGATCATCGGGCGTGGCCATCTCGAATACGGCCATGGCACGCCGTTCCAGCTGCGCGATCTCGGCATCGAGGATGTCGCGGTACTGCTGCCGGAGACAGCCGCAACCCATGACCCCAGCGCCGTGGCCGGCATCGCCGACGCGCTCTTCCGACTCGATACGCCCGAGCCTCCGCAATCGCGGCGGACGACGCGGGCCGCGTGATGAAGGCCGTGCTCTCGCAGATCGTCGGGCTGACCCGGCTTTGCATCGCCGGGCCGGGCGGCAAGGTCGGCGCGCTCTATTTCCTGCTGATCTTCGGGCTCGGCCTCGCCAGCGTTCAAGTCATGGTCCGGCTGATTTCCTGGACCGCTGATTTCTACAACGCGCTGCAGAAGCTCGATGTCGACGGCGCGCTGAGGCAGATCGCGGTCTTCTTCGGCCTCATCGCGATCAGCGTGGGCCTGCATCTCTCCAGCGCCTATCTGCGCAAGATGGTGCAGATCCGCTGGCGGCGCGCGCTGACCGAGGCCGCGCTGGATCGCTGGCTCGCCGGCAAGGCCTATTGGCATCTGCGCGAGCGCACCGACCACGGGCTCGACAATCCTGACCAGCGCATCGCCGAGGACTGCCGCATCTTCGTCGAGAAGCTCACGATCGAAGGCATGGAGCTCGCCACAAATAGCGTCGCGCTGGTGACCTATGTCTCGATCCTCTGGTCGCTTTCAACGTTCGCGCTGTCGTTCAGCCTGTTCGGCTACGCGATTGAAATCCCGCGCTACATGGTCTGGGCCGCGCCGCTCTACGTGGCGATCGCCACTTTCATCACGCATGGGCTCGGGCACCCGCTGAAGGCGCTCAACATCGAGCAGCAGCGGCGCGAGGCCGATTTCCGCTTCTCGCTGGTCAGGCTGCGCGAACATGTCGAGGCCGTGGCGCTGGCCGATGGCGAGCCGGCCGAGCGAAGGCTGTTCCGCGAGCGCTTCGGCGCGATCGCCGGGAACTGGCAGAGGCTGGCCAATCGCGAGCTGATCCTCGGCTTCTTCACGCGGCCCTATTTCCAGACAGTGCTGCGCATCCCGCTCTTCCTCGCGCTGCCGGCCTATCTCGCCGGGCGCGTCACCTTCGGCGGGCTGATGCAGATCGGCTCGGCCTTCCAGAACGTGGTGACGACGCTGTCCTGGTTCGTGTTCTCCTATCGCGACCTGACCGAGCTCGCGGCGGCAGCGAGCCGCCTGTCGCATTTCATGACGGCTGCCGAAGGCGCGGCCGCACCGGTGGCGGGCCCTGCCCTGCACAAGACGGGCGAGGCGAGGCTGCGGCTGCGCGATCTCATGCTCGCGACGCCCGCGGGGCGCCATCTCGCGCCGATCCCGAATCTCATGCTGGAGGCCGGCGGCAGCTATTGGCTCGCGGCGCCTTCCGGCCATGGCAAGAGCACGCTGGCCAAGGCCATCGCCGGGCTCTGGATACATGGCGAGGGCCGGATCGAACGGCCGGAGGGGCGCATCCTCGTCCTGCCGCAGCAACCCTATCTGCCGCTCGGCGATCTCCGCACCACCCTCGCCTATCCGCAATCGCCGGAGGCCGTCGACGACGAGAGGCTGCGCGAGGCGCTCGCCGCCGTCGGGCTGGAGGCGCTTTGGCCGCTCGACGCGGAAGGCTGGATGGACATGCGGCGCGGCCTCTCCGGGGGCGAGCGGCAGCGCTTCGCCCTGGCGCGCGCCTTGCTTCAGAAGCCCGACTGGCTCGTGCTCGATGAGGCGACCAGCGCACTGGATGCCGAGAGCGAGGCGCGGGTGCTCGCCGCACTGCGCCGGGCCCTACCGACGAGCGCCCTGATCCTGATCGCGCATCGCGCGCCGCAAGGCCTCGGCTCGCTCCGGATGATCGAACTCGTGCAGCCGCCGTCGCGAGCGGATACCGGTCTCGCCACTGCCGTTGTGCAGGCTGAACCCGTAGGTTAAGCGGCGTTGGGGCTCGCCGCGGCTACCGCCCGCGGAGCAGGTCGGCGGCCTGGTAGCCCCAATAGGTCAACTGGACGGCGGCGGTGCCGAAAGGACCGCCGTTCCAGACCAGACCGAAGGGCGCGAAGAGCTTGTAGCGGTCGCTGGCACCGCGGATCGCCTCGGCGATGACGGTGCCGCCGATCGCGGTGGTGTTCATGCCGTGGCCGCCGAAGGCCGTGCAGTACCAGACCCCCGGCCGGTACTGGCCGATCTGCGGCATGAGATGGCGCGCATAGGACATCAGGCCGGACCAAGCGGCCTCGACCTTGAGTTCGGCGAGCTGCGGATAGGTCGTGACCATCTCGTGGCGCAGGATCGCGGCGACGTCGCTGGGCTCGGTCGTGCGCGTGGTGATGCGCCCGCCCCAGAGAATGCGCGAGCCGCCCTCGACCGTGCGGTAATAGTCGCCCGCCCGCCGGTCGTCGCCGACGCCGGTGCCGATGCGGATCGCCTGGCGGATCAGGTCCGGCGCGGCCTCGGTCAGCAGCACATAGGTCGCGATCGGGATATAGGCGCGCCGCAGCGCCGGCAGCACGTCGCCGGTATAGCCGCCGGTCGTGAACAGCACCTGATCGGCCTCGATCGTCGCCTTCGCCGTCTTCAGCCGCTTCACGGCGCCGTCGAGTTCACAGGAGATGACCGGCGAGCCCTCATAAATCTTGCCGCCGAGCCGGACGATCTCGCGGGCGAGCGCGCGGGCGTAGTTCAGCGGGTGGAAATGGAAGGAATCGTCGGCCGTCAGCGAGGCGTGGTATTTTGGCGAATTGAGCAGCGCGCGCGTCTCGTCGCGTCCGAGATAGCGAAGCTTGCGGCCGAAGCGCTTCTCCTGCGTGTCGCGCACTGCCTGAAGCCCGGCGCCACCGTCATAGCGGACGACCTTCATGATGCCCGGCGACGGAGCCGCTTCCGTGATCGCGAGGCTTTCGATATTGCCACGGACGATCTCGACGCCTTCCATCGTCAGGCGATAGAGCTCGTCGGCCTGCTCGCGGCCGGTCTGGCGCTCGATCGCGGCCAGCGAGGTCGCATAGCCCGGACTGACGAAGCCGCCATTGCGTCCGGACGCGCCCCAGGCGACGCGCTGCGCCTCCAGCAACAGGACGGAACGGCCGGCGCGGGCAAGGTCGAGCGCGGCGGTGAGGCCAGCGAGGCCGCCGCCGACGATGCAGATATCCGTCTTCAGCGTGCCTTCGGCCGGCGGATAGCTCTCCTGCGTCGCGAGGGTGCGGCGGTAATAGGTGTCGATATAGGAGGACATGCGGTCTCGCGGAGGCAGGCGGCGGGTGGTTTCGTCGTCGGCGCGCGCGATCCGCCACCGGTTTTCCCAGCGGCGGATCGCGGATTTCGGTGTTTACTCAGCGGCTTCCGCCGTGCGCGACCCCGGCGGATCGAAGGCCTGAATCGGCGGCAGGTTGCCGTCGAAGCGCGCGACCTGCACCGTCGTGAGCTGCCCGGTGCAGCCCTGCGCCAGCGCCGAGGTGCCGATATCGCGGGTCAGCACGTTCGGATTGCCGTGGACGCAGAGCGGCTTGTCCTCGTTCGCGTCGGCGGGGTCGTACCAGGCGCCCGTCGGCAACTGGATCACGCCCTTGCGGATACCGTCGGTGACATGGACGGCGGCCAGGCAGGCACCGCGCTCGTTCGAAAGCCGGATGATGTCGCCGTCGGCGATGCCGCGCAGGCCTGCATCGTCCGGATGCATATGCGCGATCTCGCGGCCGCGATGCTTGGCGTCGCTGCTATGGCCGCCGAAATCGAACTGGCTGTGCAGCCGGGTCCGGGGCTGGTTGGCGACGAGCACATAGGGGTTGGCGTCATCCGGCACATTGGTCGCGCCGAGCCAGGTCGGGTGGCCGGGGCAATCGGCCTCGCCGAAGCCGGCGATGGTTTCCGAGTAGATTTCCAGCTTGCCCGATGGCGTCGGCAGCGGCGCGGCCACCGGATCAGCGCGGAAGGCGCGCAGATTGCCGCCATCATCCGGCTGCTGCGGCAAGTCGAAACCCTCGCCCGCCCAGAACTCGGCAAAGCTCGGTGCCGGCAGGCCCTTCGCCGCCAACGCATTACGGGTCGGCTCGTAGAGATGCTCCAGCCATTGCCGGGCGGTGCGGCCCTCGGTGAAGGCGTCGCCGGTGCCGAGGCGCTCGGCGAGATCGGCGAAGATCGCGTAATCGTCGCGGGCCTCGCCATAGGGCGCGACCACCGGGTGCATCGGCACCAGCAGCGGGTCGTTGGGATTGCCGCCGATATCCTCGCGCTCCAGCGTCATCGTGCAGGGCAGCACGATATCGGCATGGCGCGCGGTTGCGGTCCAGGCGAGCTCGTGCACGACCAGCGTGTCGATGCGGGCGAAGGCCTCGCGCAGGCGGTTCAGGTCCTGGTGGTGGTGGAACGGGTTGCCGCCGGCCCAGTAGACCAGCTTGATCTCGGGATAGGTCCGGGTCTGGCCGTTATAGCGATAGGTCGTGCCCGGGTTGAGCAGCATGTCCGAGATGCGGGCGACCGGGATGTAATCGCTGATCGGGTTTTTCCCTTGCGAGAAGGTCGGCATCGGCACGGCATTGTAGCGCCGGCCGTAATAGGCGATGGCGCCGAGGCCGTAGCCGTAGCCGCCGCCGGGCAGGCCGATCTGGCCCAGCGCCGCCGCGAGCACCATGCCCATCCAGACCGGCTGCTCGCCATGGGCAGCGCGCTGCAGGGCATGGGCCACGACGATGAGCGCGCGCTTGCCGTGGAGGCGCTTCGCCAGCGCGACGATCTCCTCGGCCGGCAGGCCGGCGATCGGGGCGGCCCAGTTGGCGTCCTTGGGCTGGCCGTCGCTCTCGCCGGTGAGATAGCGCTCGAAGACCGGCCAGCCGGCCGTGTAGCGGTCGAGGAAGGCGCGGTCATGCAGGCCGTTGACGACGAGCGTGTGGACCAGCGCCAGCATCAGCGCAGTGTCGCTTCCGGGCTTGTTCGCCACCCAGTCGGCGCGGGCTCCGGCCGGCAGATCGCTGCGCAACGGGCTGACCAGCACGAATTCGCAACCGCGCTCCTGCGCCCGCTCCATCGCGCCGCGCTCGACATGGCGGCTGGTGCCGCCACCGGCGACCATGCTGTTCTTCAGCGCCATGCCGCCGAAGGCGAGCACGATCTCGCTGTGATCGGCGATCTGCTCCCAGGAGACGTTGCGCTTCACCAGATCCTCGTAGTCGCCGATGATATGCGGCACGAGGACGGAGGAGGCGCCCGAGGAATAGCTGTTGACCGACTTCACATAGCCACCGGTCGAGGTGTTCAGGAAGCGGTGAATCTGGCTCTGGGCATGGTGGAAGCGGCCGGCGCTGGCCCAGCCATAGGAGCCGCCGAAGATCGCGCCGGGCCCAAAATCGTCGCGCACGCGGCGCAGTTCGGCCGCGAGCTTGTCGAGCACGGCAGACCAGGACATCGGCACGTATTCGTCGCGTCCGCGGCGATCGTCGGGACCCGGCCCGTTCTCCAGCCAGCCGCGGCGGACCATCGGCTGCGCGATGCGGGCGCGGTGGCGCAGCGCCGCCGGGAAATTCTGGATGATCTCGTTGGGATCAGGATCACCCTCATGCGGACGGACTTCGAGCTGCCCTTCCTTCATGCGGGCCGAGAACACGCCCCAATGCGAGGTATGCGGGCGGAACGCCTCGCTTTCGGCCACAGCTTCGCCTGCCGGAACGATCGGAGCCGTCATCGCCTTTACCCTCACCTTTTCGGACTGAAACAGCCCCTCCCTCATTCCGCCGGTCCGCGAACGATCGCAAGGGGTTTTCGCGGATTGCGGACAAGCGCCGCACGCTTGGCCCAATGCAGAAAGGCCCGGCTGCTCGTCGCAGCCGGGCCTTTCCTTATTCCATCAACCGGACCGCGTCGTGATCAGCGGATCGGCGCCGCGTATTGCAGGCCGCCATTGGTCCAGAGCGCATTCTGGCCGCGCGCGATCTTGAGGAGCGAGCCCTGGCCGAGATTGCGCTCGAACATCTCGCCGTAATTGCCGGTCGCCTTGATGGCGTTATAGGCCCAGTCGTTCTTGAGGCCGAGCGCCTCGCCGAAGGTGCCTTCCTTGCCGAGCAGGCGCTTGATCTCCGGGTTGTCGGACTTCTCGCGCATCTCGTCGACATTCGCCTGGGTCACGCCGAGCTCCTCGGCCGTGACCTGGGCGAAATGGACCCAGGTGACGATGTCGAACCACTGGTCGTCGCCGTGGCGGGTGACGTAACCCAGCGGCTCCTTCGAGATCGTCTCCGGCAGCACGATGTGATCGGCCGGGGCCTTGAAGCGCATGCGCTCGGCATAGAGGCCGGACGCGTCCGTGGTGAAGGCGTCGCAGCGGCCGCTCTCATAGGCCTCGGTCGCCTCGTTGTTGGTGGCGAAGGTCACCGGCTCGAACTTCATGTTGTTCTTGCGGAAATAGTCCGCGGTGTTGAGCTCGGTCGTGGTGCCCTGCTGGATGCAGATCGAGGCGCCGCTGAGCTCCTTCGCCGATTTGATGTTCAGCGACTTCTTCACCATGAAGCCCTGGCCGTCATAGTAGTAGGTCGCGCGGAAGTTCTGGCCGAGCGTGGTGTCGCGGCTCATGGTCCAGGTTGTGGTGGCGGCGATGAGATCGGTCTCGCCCGACTGGAGCGCGGTGATCCGGTCCTTCGAGGGGAGCTGGATGAACTTCACCTTGGACTTGTCGCCGAAGACGGCCGCGGCCAGCGCCCGGCAATAATCGGCATTGATGCCGGTCAGGACGCCATTCGCGTCCGGCACCGCGAAGCCGGCGAGATTCGCACCGGTCCCGCAGTTCAGGACGCCACGCGACTGAATGGTCTTCAGGGTCTGCGCTTCGGCCGACACCGAAACGGCGCAAACGGCAGCAGCGGCAAGCGCCAAGGTCAACTTCATTGTTCCATCCCCATATTACGGTAGTGCCGACGATGTTCCACGCGGCCCGGCTTCCGTCAATCGGCAGCACGGGCCTTTCCTTCCGGAAGCTTGCCGTTCCGTCTTATTGCAGGTCGGCGAAGGCGAGCTTCAGGCGCTCGACCGCCTCCGTGACCACATCGCGCGGCGTCGCGAGGTTGAAGCGCAGGAAGCTCTCGCCGCCCTTGCCGAAGGTCGGGCCGTGATTGATGGCGATCTTCGCCTGCTTCTCGACGCGCGCCGTGACCTCGGCCGTATCCATCCCCGTTCCCGAGAAATCCGCCCAGGCGAGATAGGTCGACTCGAGCGGCATCGAGCGCACGCCCGGAATCGCGTTGATCCCGGTGTCGAAGATACGGCGGTTGCCGTCGAGATAGAGGTTGAGGGCATCGACCCAGGCGGCGCCCTCCGGGCTGTAGGCCGCGGTCGCCATCGCCATGCCGAAGGAATTCGGGGAGATGCCGAGTGCTTCCATGCGCCCGCGGAACAGGTCGCGCAGCCGCTCGTCGGGGATGATGACGTTGCCGATATGGGCGCCGGCGATGTTGAAGGTCTTGGTCGTCGCCGTCATCATGACCAGGCGGTCCATGATCTCGGGCGCCGCGACCGGCATCACCATGTGCTTCTGGCCGGGCATGACCAGATCGTGGTGGATCTCGTCCGAGACGAGGATGAGGTCGTGGCGCTTGCAGAAATCGGCGATCGCCCGCAATTCATCCCGCGTCCAGACGCGCCCGCCCGGATTATGCGGCGAGCAGAGGATGAGCATGCGCTCGGTGCCGGTCATCGCGGCATCCCAGGCGGCGATGTCGAGGACGTAGCGTCCTTCCTCCAGCGCCAGCGGGCATTCGACGACGCGCCGCCCGGACGAAGTCACGATGCGCGCGAAGGCGTGATAGACCGGCGTCATCAGCACGACGCCGTCGCCGGGCTTGGTATAGGCCTCGACGCAGAGCGCCGTGCCGTTGACGAGGCCATGCGTGGTGAAGATCGAGGCCGGCTCGACCTCCCAGCCGTGCCGGTTCGACATCCACCAGCGGATCGCCGCGAGATAGGCCCGGTCATCGCCAAAATAGCCGTAGATGCCATGGGCGTTCATGCCATCGAGCGCGGTCTGGACGCAGGCCGGCGGGCGGAAGTCCATATCCGCCACCCACATCGCGATGCCGCCATCGGCCGGCACGCCATAGACGGTTTCCATCTTGTCCCATTTGGCCGAATGGGTGCCGCGGCGATCGATCCGCTCGTCGAAATTGGGAGAAAACTGCATGAGACCCTGCCGGCTAACACGGAGAATATCCTTCCCCTAGCAGGTCCCGCGGGAGAACACAGCCGCTGCCGGGCGCAACCCGGGAGAACGGGGAATGCATTCGCCGCCCTCGGTAGACAGATACCTTGGTGGGCAGATACCGAAGCGATGCTGCCGATCGCCCTTCCCCGTCAACGCTGCTTGCGGACCTCCTCCGCCGTGACAGTCGGTTGCTGGCCGCCCCAGCTTGCGCGCAGCCAGTTGGAGAGATCGGCGACCTGCTGGTCGGTGAGATGCGCGGCAAAGCCGGGCATAGGCTGCATGCGCTCAAGCCCCGGGAAGCGTTGGGCAGGAATGCCGGAGAGGATGACCTTGTTGAGGTTGCGCGCATCCGCCAGGCGCAGCGAGGCATTGGTCGCGAGCGGCACCACGACATGCGGGATGCCCTGCCCCTCGCCGCCATGGCAACTGGCGCAGACGGCGAGATAGCTGGCGCGCGCCGAGGCCGCGGTCTCAGCCGAGACCGTGACGGGAGTTGGCGGCGCCGGCGGGGTCGCCTGCGTCGGCAACTTGTCGAGATCGAAGAGATAGGCCGACATCGCAGCGAGGTCGTCGGCGGTGAAATACTGGGTCGAGAAATGGACGACCTCGAACATCTGGTTGGTCATCGCGCCTTGCGCCGAGATGCCCGATTTCATGAAGCTCGCGAACACCAGCGGGTCGAAGCCCATCCGCGTCAGCCCGGCCTTGGTGATATCGGGCGCGACGACGCCTTCGAGTTCCGCGCCTTGCAGATAGGCGTTGTCCTTCATCCCCATCGTGAGGTTGCGCGGCGTATGGCATTCGCCGCAATGGGCGAGCGCGTCGGTCAGATAGCGGCCGCGATTCCATTGAGCCGAGCGGCCGGCGACCTCCGTCTTGGTGTCGGAGGAGAGGTTGACCAGGTTCCAGAAGGCCAGACCCTGCCGGATGTTGAAGGGAAAGGGCAGATGATTGGCCTTGTTCGCCACCTTCATCGGCTCACGGCTCATCAGGAAGGCATAGACCGCGTCGACGTCCTCGGCCGTCAGCTTGCGATAGGAAGCATAAGGCATGGCCGGGTAGAGATGGCCCTGCTTGCCGACGCCGTCGCGCACCGCGCGATGAAACTCGGCCCGCGTCCAGGCGCCGATGCCGTGCTCCTTGTCGGGTGAGATATTGGTCGAATAGATCGTCCCGAACGGTGTCTCGAACGGCAGACCGCCTGCCCAGGGCGCGCCGCCCTTGGTGACGTGGCAGGCATAGCAATCGGCGGCGACGGCGACATAGGCGCCGCGCTTGGCGAGCGTCTTCATCTGCTCGGCCGAGAGCGGCTGCTCGATATCCTTGGCCACGACACTGCGTTCGAACAGGCCGAGGAAGACGGCACCCGCCGCAAGCACCCCGAGGACGGCGATCGTCAGAACCGCCAGAAGCAGCTTCCTCGCCATGCGCACTACGCCTTCACCAAGCCGGGAGTCTTGAGGACGAGGTCGCGCACGGCCTCGAAATAGCGGACATAGCCGGTGCAGCGGCAGATATGGCGGTCGAGCGCCTCGCTGATCACCTGCTCCAGCGCCTCGCGCTTGACCGGATTGCGCTTCAACTGGTCGAGCAGCACCGTCGCGCCGGTGACGAAGCCCGGCGTGCAATAGCCGCACTGGAACGAGAAGTGCTCGATGAAGGCCTGCTGGACCGGCGAAAGCGCGGTGATGGTTCCGCTGGCGTCGCGTTTGGCTTGCCCTTCCACCGTCCTGACCTTGCGGCCGGCGAACCAGTGCGCGCCGGTGATGCAGGTGCGCATTTCCTCGAGCGAGCCATCCGGCTTCTCCAGCACCACCGTGCAGGCGTGACAGATGCCCTGGCCGCAGCCCATGCGCGAGCCGGTGAGGTCGAGATACTCGAAGAGGAAATCCTGCATCATCATCGTCTCGGGCACGTCGATCGGTCCGACGGGCTTGTCGTTGATGGTGAGGGAGAGCGGCTTCATCGCGATGGTCATGCCAGCGCCTCCCGGATCTTCTCGGATGTGATCGGCAGGCTGTAGAAGCGCTTGCCGATGGCATGGGCGACGGCGTTCGCGATCGCCGGAACGACCGCGATCATCACCACCTCGGCCATGCCCTTGGGCGGATCGGTGTCCGAGAGCGGCGGCAGCACCTCCGCAGTCTGCGACCAGACGGCGACGTCCTTCGAGACCGGCAATTCATAGCGGTTCCAGTTCCAGGTGCCGTCGCCCGGTCCGTCCTCATGGAGCGGCAGATACTCCTTCAGCGCGTGGCCGATGCCCATGGCGATGCCGCCCTGGATCTGGCCCGAGACCAGCTCCGGCACGATCTGGTTGCCGCATTCGAGGATCGAGTGATGCGAGAGCAGGCTGATCTCGCCGCTGCCGGTATCGACCACGATCTCGGCCAGCGTCGCCATCGGCGCGTAATAGGTGACGCCGGCATTGTTGCGCTGCGCCGGCGGGTAGAAGACCGCAGCACGCTCGACGAAATGCCAGCCTTCGAGCGTCATGAGCGCCTTGCGCGCGGCCGGGGCGCCCTCGCCATATTTCACGGCGAGGGCGTCGATGGCGAAGCGGCGCTTTCCGGTATCGGGCAGGTCGAATTCCGCTTCGGCCCATTGCCAGCGGTTGAAGCTGTGCACGGTGACGCCGGTGACGAGGCCTAGCCGGTGCGCTTCCGCCGCGATCTCGGCGAAGGCGAGCGGCTGCATCGCGGCGGCCGTGACCCTGCCATCGACGATGCGCAGGTCCTCGCGGCGCACCGCCTCCGGCGCCATCTGGCCGCCGCCGATGCCGCGCGACCAGAGCGAGCGCGCCGCCGGCCAGATCGCGAGATCGACCAGCACCCGGGCGGCCTCGCGCGTCGCATGGCCGAGATAATAGACGCTGTTGGAGGCGCTCATCGGCGAGGTGAAGCTCGGCGTCCAGCGCGGATTGGCCTTGCGCTTGTCCTCTTCCTCCTGGGAGAGCGTGTAGGGCTCGTCGGTGGTCTCCAGCGGCATCTGCGGCCAGCGCACCTTGCCGAACTCGGTTTCATCGGGCTGGCGGCCGAGCAGGCCGGCGGCCATCACCGCCTGCGAGGTCGTGGCGCCCGTGCCGATCTCATGCGCGACATGGGAGAGCTTCAATCGCCCGGCCGCATCGAATTCGAGCGCGCAGAGCGCGGCTTCCGCGCCGGTGCCGTAATCCTTGTGCACATGGCCGTAGCCGACGCCGTATTTCTTGCCGGGATTGGCGGCCTCGAAGGCTGCCTTGCGCGTCTGCCTGTTCGCCCAGAGCGGGTGCTGCTGCGCGCGGTCGAGGATCTCGCCATGGCGCATGGCGCCGGAGGGGATCGCGCCCTGCGAGTTCTTCATCCCCGCCTTCAGCGCGTTGCGGCGCCGGAACTCCATCGGGTCGAGGCCGAGCGCCTCGGCGGCTTCATCGACCATCATCTCGGTCGCCGCCATCGTCTGGAGCGTGCCGTAGCCGCGCATCGAACCGGCATCGACCGCGCGCGACGAGACGATCGTCGCCGAGAAATCGCTCTTCGGCAGGTAATAGATCGACTGCGCCGCCGTCGCGCCGACCGTTCCGACCGAGACCGAGAAGTTCTCGCGCCCGCCGCCATCGGTGCGGTAGCGCCCGGTCATCGCCCGGAACCGGCCGCTCTTGCGGTCGATGACCATGACCTTCTCCATCTGGAAGGCATGGCGCTTCAGCGCGGTCTGGAACTGTTCGTAGCGGTCGTTGGCGAGCCTGACCGGGCGGCCGTCGCCATAAAGCCCGGCGAGCACGCAGTAATACGGGAAAATCGCGTGGTCCTTGGTGCCGTAGCCGACGGTGTAGCCGATCTTGAGGTCGATGCTTTTCAGCGGGAATGTCGACTTCGAGACCATGTGAGCCGCCATCTCCGCCACCTCATAGGGCGACTGGGTGGCGATCAGCGCGTGCAGCAGGCCGCTGGCGCGGTCGTACCAGACATTGCCGTTATCGGCTTCCATGGCCGAGGCATCGGCGGACTGGCTGGTGAAGGAACGCCGCAGCACCAGCGCGTCATCGCCGGCAGCGGCGATCTCGCGCTCGATCTCGGCTGCTGCCGCCATGCCGCGCGCCATCGCATCACCGTCGCCGGGGGCCGGCCATTGCGGCTCCTCGCCCTTGAAGCCGGCGCGGATCGTCGTCTCCTTGAGCGCGGAATAGCGATCATCGGCATCAGGATTGCCGCCATCGATCCGGACATAGCGCGCCGCGCCGTAAGGCCCCGGCGTCGTCGAGGCGCCCTCGGGACCGTAGCGCACGACCTTGTCGTTGAAGCGCAGCTTGCGCTTGGCCGCGTCGTAGCGGGCGAAGTCGTGATAGATGAGCATGGCGACGGGCTGGCCGAGCAGCCGGGCCGTCTGGCCCTTGGGAACGAAGAAGACGTCGCCATAGAAGCCCGGCACGGGAATCGCGACGCCATCGGCAACGAGATCCTCATGCAGGACGAGCCGGTCGGGCTTCAGCTCCTCGCCGAGCAGGCCGAGATCGATGCCGTCGAAGACGCGATCGACCCGCGTCGCCTTGAGCGTGAAGGCGTGCGCCTGCTCTGTCGGCCAGCCTGCGAGGTCGCGGGCCCGATAGTCGCGCGAGAAGGTCTTGCCGCCGGTCACCTTGGCAATCGCGTCGAGGCGGTATTTTGGCTTGCCACCGGCAGCGAGCCAATCGGCGCCGGGACGCGGCGGGGTCTCGATCAGCTCCGCTTGCGTGGGCGACGGCAGCAGCGAAACCTTGATGGCAACGCCGGCTGCGCCAGCCTTGAGAAAGCTTCTGCGGGACAGGCCTGTCTTCACGTCCGATCCTCCGCCCGCTGGCGAGCCGATTCCACTTGCCGGCGCGACGGCACCGACGAGCTGGCCTACGAGATACTTGAATTGTTCTGATTTCAAGTGCCGGAGCCGGAGGGTCGCATGACGTGGGAGAGCGGATGACGGCCGGAATCTTATGGGCCTGAACGCAGGGAGCCCTCGAAAGAGGCCTCGAACGTCGCCATGCGGCCGCGCGCCCATGGCCGACAGGCTATTCCAAAGAAGCGGCTGACATCGCCGAGCGCCCATCGTTCGATCCGATGAAACGAAACGGTCGGAATAATGCAATGGACAGCTGAATTCTTCTCCGGCTAGGTCAGTGGAGAGGACAATTTCCCTATGGCTACCATGCGTTCTTCCAATCCTTTGCCCCTGTCTCCCGGTTCGATATCGCGGGGAGCGGGACGAATCCTGCCCGGCCTGGGCCTTTGCGTCGGCATCAGCGCGATCGCCTTCGCGCTGGAGCACGTCGAGGCTGCGACCACGGGCCGGGCCTGGCTCGAGGCCCTGGTGCTGGCAATCCTGATCGGCGCCGCTGTCCGGTCCGTCTGGACGCCCTCGGACACCTGGCGCGCCGGGATCGCATTCTCGGCGAAAACCGTCCTGGAGATTGCCATCGTCCTGCTCGGCGCGTCCTTGAACGCTGCGATGATCGTCGCCGCCGGGCCGGCATTGATCGCCGGCATCGCAGTGGTGGTGGCGCTAACCCTCGCCTTCAGCTTCCTGATCGGGCGGACGCTCGGCCTGCCGAAGCGCATGGCGGTCCTCGTCGCCTGCGGCAATTCGATCTGCGGCAACTCCGCCATCGCCGCGGTCGCACCGGTCATCGGCGCTGACGGCAAGGACGTTGCCGCCTCCATTGCTTTCACCGCGGTGCTGGGCGTCCTGGTCGTGCTCGGCCTGCCCCTGCTCGTCCCGCTGCTCAGGCTGTCCGAAACTCAGTACGGCGTCCTGGCCGGGCTGACGGTTTATGCCGTCCCGCAGGTGCTGGCCGCGACCGCGCCTGTCGCCACCGCCAGCGTCCAGATCGGGACGCTCGTCAAGCTCGTCCGTGTCCTCATGCTCGGGCCTGTCGTCCTGGTGCTGTCGCTGCTGCGGCACAGGCTGCAGGACGACGCGACCGGGACGGCTCCGGCAGGCGCGGTCGGGAACAGCGCCACGCGGCAGCGCATCGCCTTCAACAAGCTGGTCCCGTGGTTCATCATCGCCTTCCTGGCGATGGCAGCCCTGCGCACGCATGGCTTCATCCCGGAGGCCGCGCTCGGCCCGATCTCCCACATCGCAACCGTCCTGACCATCGTTTCGATGGCGGCTCTGGGCCTGGGAGTCGATGTCCGTGTCGTTGCCAGGGCCGGCGGACGCGTCACCACCGCAGTCACCCTTTCGCTGATCATCCTGGCGATCATCAGCCTCGGCCTGATCCGCCTGCTCGGGATCAGCTGAGCCGACAGCGGCTGGCGCGAATGCGGGAACGATGCGGGCCGCAGAGATACCTTCAGCGAGCCGGCGCCTGGGAGCCCACTGGCGCCAGTTCCGCTGCGAGATTTCGGACCGATTGCCGGATACCCTCGAACATCGCGAAATTGACGCGGCTTGCCGCCACGAAGATCCCGAGCTTGCGATTGGGGGCGAGCACGACATAGGTCATGAATCCGCCGAGCCCGCCGCTCTTCCCGAGCAGCAGCGGCACGCCGTCGCGGGCGCGGCTGACGACCCAGCCCAGCCCCATGCCTTCCGAATCCGTGACCTCGACCCCGACAGCGCGGCGCAAGCCGTCATGCGGGCGCCAGAGCGCATGGGCCAGCGCCATCGTCGCCTGAGCCTCGCCTGAAAGGTGCCAGCGCATCCAGCGCGCCATGTCATCGGCCGTCGAGTAAAGCCCACCGCTGGCCGCCATGATCGGGGTCGCCTCCCAGTTCGGGTCGGGATTGCCGAACAGGTCGAGCCCCGTCATCACGCGCGGCTTCTGCGCTTCCGAAAGCCGGGCGACCGTATCGGCCATGCCGAGCGGCGCGGTGATCCTGTCGCGCAGCAGGTCGGGGAAGGATTTGCCGCCGGCCTGGGCGAGAGCCTCGCCGAGCAGCCCGAAGCCGACATTTGAGTAGATCGCGGTTGTGCCCGGTGCGTAAGCCGGCGCGTTCTGCCGCATCCAGCTCCAGTAGTAATCGGCCCTGTAGGCGGCAAACGGGTTGCCTTCGCCCGTGACGGCCGGATCACGCAACTCGCGCGGCAGTCCCGCCGAATGCGTCGCGAGATCCAGCAAGGTGAAGGGTTCGCCGCCGAAGGATTTCACGCTGCTTCCGGGCGGCGCGTAGCGGGAGAACGGATCGCTCAGGCCGACGCGGCCTTGTGCCGCCATGTCGGCCAGGAGATCGCCGGTGAGCACTTTCGAGATCGAGCCGAGGCGCAGGATCGAGCGCCCGTCCGGCTCGACCTTGCTGCCCGGTGCGGTCTCGCCGACCCCAACGATCTCGGTCTCGTCACCCTGGACGACCGCAACGATCAGGCCGGGCGCACCGGAATTCAGGAACATCGCCGTGGCCGCCATCGAGACGGCATCGCGCAGCGCGAGGTCCTTGGTTTGCGCACCGGCCGTTGCCGTCAGGATATGGAGCGCCGCCAATGCGACGCCCGCCTTGCCGATGAATGTCATGATCGCTCCGTGTCATTCCGATGTGTCGCCGGGTACAGGGTCTAGAACCGGTAGGCCGCGCGCAGGGTCGCCGACTGGTCGAGATAGCGGCTGGCGGCACGCGCCGTGTATTCGGCGCGGAGTTCGAAGCCTTTCGCGGTGACCAGTTCCAGGCCGGCCGAGACGTTGCCATAGGTCTTCGGCAGCCCTGTCACGAGGGTGAAGGGGGCTGCGTCGAAGGCGGCGAGATGCAGCTTCGAGGTCCAGTCGCTGGTCGGCAGGATGCTCACGCCCGCCGAGAGATAGGAGCGCAACGTCATGCCGTTGAGGTCGTGGCGCGCGCCGATCTCCAGGCTCGGTGTCGCCATGACGGTGAAACGGTCGCTGCGATGCACCGCGAGATCGAACCAGCCGGCCCCGCTTTCGCGATGGCCGCGCTGCACCGTGTAGTTGAGATCGAGATCAACGAAGGGCTTGGCGTACCAGCTGCCGAAATCCATCTGGTAGGCGGCGCGCAGGCGGCCGCCGCCGAAATCGAGCTGCGGCTCGCTCGTGGCGATGCCTCCCGGCGCCCGGCGCGACGTCTTCGCCATGTCGCGGCCGATCTGCACCGCCGCGGCGAACTGCCAGGGGCCGAGCTGGCGCTTCAGCGTGAGACCACCGATGAAGCTGTCATTGTCGCTCGTCGAGCCCGCCGCCGTGCTGGTCCGCCCGAAGCCATAGCTCGCCGCACCGCCGAGAAACCAACCGGGTGCGAACTCTCGCTGCGCCCCGAGGCTCAACGTGGTCTGCCTGATCCGAAAGCCGCTATCGCTGGCGCTGCTGCCGCGGCGCATCCAGTTCGAGCCGACCCGCGCCCAGTTGCAATCGCTTTCGGAGAGCGCCGCACCGGGCCCCGTGAAGGCCGGACAGCTCATCAGCCGGTTGAAGAAGGCGAACGATTCGTTGATCTGGTTGGCGGACCGCGCGCCGACCCCATCATTGGCGATCGCATCGACGACGCTGCCGTGATGCGCGAGCGACTCGACGCTCGTGAAAGCATCGAACAATGGGCCTGCCCGCATGTCGCCGCTGTCCCACAGCGCCTGGATGTGCTTCGCGACGCGCGACCGGTCAGCGCTCAGGCCGCCATTGGCGAGCCCGAAATGGCCGTCGACCGTCAGGAAAAGGTCGCGCCCGTCCGGGCTTTGAAGCATCCGGTAGCTATAGGCGGTCGTCCCGCTCTTGATCGCGAAGGCGCCGGTCGGCCGATCGTCGAAATGCGCGACCTGCAGCGAGACGCCCGGCCGGGGCTTCTGGAGCTGCGGTTCAAGCTGGCCGGCCAGTGACGGCGCCGTGCCCGAGCTTGCTACGGAGATCATGTCGGCGGTGCCGGCGCCGAAATCGACGTCGGCCTGATAGATTCCGCCCGGGCTCTGTTCGAAGACGCTCGCGATCCGCGTCGTGGCGATGCTTCCGCCATGTGCCACCGCACCGCCCGGATTGATCGTCCCGGAGTTGTACAGCCGTGTCTGATATTGCGCGCCCATCGCAAGGACGCCGCCGGGCCGGTTGTCGATGTCGCTGTTGAAGGGGTCCCCGGTGGTGAGGATATCACCGATCATGGTCCCGCTGTTGCTGATTGACAGGCCGCCATTCGTCGAGCGCCCGGCGACCTTGCCACTGATCACGCCGGCATTGTCGACGCGCGTGTAGAACTCGCTGATCGCGAGGATCGCGGCATCCCGCTCGCTGGTGACATGCGCACCGGGCGCGATGCTGATCGCGATCGGCGTCGAGCGATTGTTCACGTCGGGGCTGGCGCTCATGCTGACGGCGACGATGGCCGGCGCCCCTGCCCCGCCAGCATGCACGACGGCATCGCGCCCGACCGTGATCTCGACCTTGCCGCCCTTTGTGTTGGTCCCCCAACTGCCCTGGTTCGCCTCGAGCAGGATGCCGCCATCCTTGAAGACAGCGCCGCCGCCGAGGCTCATCGCCACGATGGCAGGTGCGCGAGCACCAAAGCTCGCGACCCAGCCATTGTCCCCGACAGCGACCTTCACCGCACCGCCATTGCCACCTGCGCCCTGGACGTTGCCGGGCGCGGACCGGACCAGCCCGGTATCGTAGGAGATCGACGAGAGGTCGCCGGCGATGCCGCCGCCCCCGCCGATGCTCTGCGCCAGGATGCCGATGGCGCCCTGGCCATAGGTCTCGACCGATCCGTCGATCCTGACGCCGACCGCGCCGCCATCGCCATAGGTCACCGAACCGAAGAGGGAGACCGGATTGAGGGTGACAAGGCCCGGCTGCGTCGTCAGCGCGGCCATGCCGCCGCCGGCACCGACGCTCTGGGCGACGATGCCATGCGCCGCCTTGCCCGTGGTCGTGAGATCGCCGTCCTTGCCCAGGGCGACGGCGATGTCCTGCCCCCAGCCCTGCACGCCGCGGGTGGCATTGAGGGTGAGCGTCATCGGAAAGGCGAGCGCGCCCTGCGTGGCCGCCGTTGCGACATAGCCGCCGCCGGCGCCGACGCTCTGGGCGAGAACGCCGAAGGCGAGGTCGCCGGAGGTCCTGATCAGGCCGTCGACGGCGACCCTGACCTTGCCGCCATCGGCCTTGCCGCGTCCAGTTTCCGCCCCAAGCGTGATGTCGTGCGAGCCGGAGGCGGGGCGGTCGAACACCAGGCTCGCCGCGCCGCCGCCGCCGCCGATGCTCTGGGCCATGATCGCGTGCGACAGCAGGCCCGAGGTTTCGATTCGGCCAGTCGACCGGACGAAGACATTGCCGCCGTGCCCGTTCGCGCCGAAGGCTCCGACCTTGGTCGCACCGCTGAGCGAGATCGGCATGTTGCCGACGCCGGCGCCGCCACCGAAGCGGGACGCACTGCGTCCTCCACCGCCACCGACGCTCTGGGCGAGGATGCCGGGTGAATCCACGCCGAAGGTGCTGATCCGCCCGCGGTTCTCGATCACGACCGCATAGTCGGTCGGATCATCGGCGACGCGTAGTCCCCCACCGCCATGGCCGCCGGCTCCGCCGCCTCGGCCGATGTTCAGGCCGATATTGAAGGACTGGTTGCCGAGCACCGTATGGCTGCTGCCGGCATTGCCGCCGCCGCCGCCGACCGTCTGGGCGAAGATGGCCGGCGCCTGATCGCCATGGGTCGTGATCTGGCCGGTATTGGCGATCTCGACATGGCCGGCATTGCCGCCGCTGCCGCCGGCGCCGCCAACATTGAAGGAAAGGCTCGCCCCGCCTTGCGCCTGCAGGAGCGGAACCGCGTCGAGCAGCGCGCGCAGAACGGTCGTGCGCATGTTGGCGTCGGAGAACAGATCCTTGGCGATGTCCTCGACGCTGCGGCCGACGCTGCCGCCGTTGCCACCGCCACCGCCGATGCTCTGGGCGAAGATGCCGGCTGCTCCGGCGCCGCCCGTCTCGACCGTTCCGCTATTGGCGACCTTGACCGCGCCGCCATCGCTGGAGCCGCCGCCGCGCCCGCCGAGATTGAGGTTGAGGCCGAAGGTCTCGGGAAATTGCCGGAAATTCGCGCCGGCGGCAGCGAGCGTCCCGAGCGCATCGACCAGGGTCGTCGTCAGCGTGCTGATCGCATGGGAATCGGCGCTGCCGCCATTGCCGCCGCCACCACCGATGCTCTGCGCGACGATCGCATGCGCGCCGGTTCCCGTGGTCCGCAACGTTCCGGCATTGTCGATCGCGACCGTGCCGCCATGGCTGCCGCTACCGCCATTGCCGCCGACCGTCACATTGCTGGTGAAGGAGGGTGTGAACTGGCTCGTCACCCATTTATCTGCCGAGACCGCGCGCAATGTGCTGATCAGGCGGAAGAGTGCGCTGATGTCTCCGCCGATCGCGGATGCCAACGAATTGCCGGTGAGCCGCTCCGCATTGCCGCCATCGCCGCCGCCGCCACCGATGCTCTGTGCGAAGATTCCATAGGACATCTCGCCGGCCGTCGAGACGGTGCCGCGATTGGCGATCGTGACCGAGCCGCCGTGATTGCCGCTGCCGCCGGTGCCGCCGATCGTGATCGCGCTGGTCCCGCGCTGCGACGGGCTGGTCTTGCCCTGGGAACTTCCGCCCGCCCCGCCACCGCCGCCCACGCTCTGGGCATAGATGCCGGCCGCGGCGATGCCCGTGCTGGTGATCGTCCCCTCATTGGTGAGGACGACGCTGCCACCGACAGCGCCGAGACCGCCATGCCCGCCAACCGAGGTCGCGACGCCGAACGTCGTCGGCGCAGCCTGCGGCGTTCCTTCCGGCAGGGGCACGATCTGCGCGCCGCTGACCTCGGCTAGCGCGCTGCCGCCGACACCGCCGCTCCCACCGATGCTTTGCGCGATGATGCCCCGAGCATTGTCGCCACCGGTCGCGATCGTGCCTCTGTTCAGGACGTTGACCGCGCCGCCGACGCCGCCGATGCCGCCCGCTCCGCCAACGGCGACGCCAGTGGTGAATTGCGAGGCGGCGAGCAGGGTCAGGCTCTGCGTGGCGGTTGAGCCGCCGATGCCGCCGCCACCGCCGATGCTTTGGGCGACGAGGCCATGCGCGCCGGCGCCTGCCGTCCTGATCGCGCCCAATTGCTGGGCGTCGACGCTGCCGCCGGTCCCGCCACTGCCGCCGGCGCCGCCGACCGCGACGCTCAGCGCGGCGGCCGCAGGCCCTGTCGGGCTGCCGCTGATCGGCACGCCCACGGTGAGTTGCTTCGTCCAGACCGAACCGCCATTACCGCCACCGCCGCCGATGCTCTGTACGGTCGCGCCGATGCTCTGTGCGCCGGCCGTCGTAACCTCGCCCTCGTTGACGAGGCTGGCGGTGCCGCCATTGCCGCCGCTGCCGCCACTCCCGCCGATATTGACGCCGACATTGAGCCCGACCCCGATCGCGATCAGGTTCGCGGCGCCGCCACTGCCGCCGCCGCCACCGATGCTCTTGACGCTGATGCCGGTGGCATTGGCGCCGAAGGTCGCGACCACGCCGCTATTGCCGACCGAGACGGCACCGCCCGAACGGCCACCACCACCGCTTCCGCCGAGGCTGACGCCGAGCGGCCCGACGCTGATGGCGCGCGCGATGCCGGCATCGCCACCGCCGCCGCCGATCGACATCGCGTCGATCCCCGTGCCGAAGGCGCCATGGGTGGCGATGCTGCCGGAGCGCGTGTTCGTCACCGTGACCAGGCCGCCATCGCCGGCATTGCCGCCGCTACCTCCCGCAGAGACGAAGCCGCCCTGCGTGCTGCCGCCGGTGGCACCGCCGCCGCCGATGCTGCGCGCGACAATGCCCCTGGCGTTCTCGCTGTTCTCCGGCGCGTCGCCGCCGGCGCTGATCGCGCCCGCATTGGTGATGCTGATCGCGGCATCGCTGCCGCCGCTGCCACCACTGCCGCCGCTCGACCAGATCACGCCGTGGTCGTTACCGCCGGCACCGCCCTTCCCGCCTGTGGCGAAGGCGCCGATGCCATAGCTGTCGCGGCCGATCGTGGTGATGCCGATCGCGTTCGAGATGGTGATCCGGCCGGTGCCGCCGCCATTGCCGCCGTCATAGCCTTCCGGCCCCGCGATATGCCCCTTGCTGCCATCGCCGCCGTTGCCGCCGATGCTCGTGGTACGGACGCCGAAGGTGCCGTCTCCCGTCGCCGTGATATGCGAAGCCGTACCGCGCAGGATGATGTTGATGTCGCCGCCCCGGCCGCCGGCGCCACCGGCACTGCCGGAGCTCAACGCCCCCGCCGGCAGCCCGGAGCCGCCATGCCCGCCGATGCTGCTGGCTGCGATGCCGCCGGTCGCCGTCGTCAGCACGCCGCTGAAGGTCAGGTCGATCCGCCCGCCGGCGCCGCCAAGGCCCGATTCGCCATCATAGTTGGGATTGACGCTGTTGCCGCGACCGCCGCCACCATTGCCGCCGCTCGAGGCAAGTCCGATCGCGGCTCCGACCATGCTCGGCCCCTGAACCGTGATCGTCCCGGCCGAGATCTTCGAGGCGATGTCGCCGCCGCGCCCGCCATCGCCGGCCTTCTCGTTGACCGCAGCACGCCGCGCCGCCGCGTCGAAAGCCGAGCCGCCCGCGGTGGTCGCCCACAGGAAATGCCCCGTGACGGTCGCGTTGGAGAGAGTCAGATCCGTCGTCAGCTTTCCGCCATGACCCGCCTGGCCATAGCTGTGACCGCCGGTGACGATGCTCGTCGCCCCGCCATTGCCGCCGAGCGAGACCAGCGTCAGTCCCGGCCCGAGCTGGCTGAAGAATGGGCCGGAGGGCATCTGCGACGTCGGGCGTGCGATGACTGTGATCGCGCCTCCGTCGCCGCCATTGCCGCCCCAATGGTTGTGGCGGTCCGAGCTCTCGCCGCCCTTGCCACCATTACTGCGCAGCAGGACGCCGCCTTGACCGGGAATGGTCGAAGCCACTCCGAGTGACGGAATCTGGGCCGTGATATCGCGCCCCGACTGCCCGTTCTCGCCGTTGTCATTGTGGTTTCCGGCCGATTTCCCGTCGCGCCCGCCGGCTCCCGAGTTGTCGATGCAGATGACGGCGCCTGAAGGACAGCTCTGGGCGAGCGCCGGCATGCCGGCAAGCAGGTCGGCAGCCGTCACCAATGCCAGGCCGGAGACGGAACAGGACAGCCAGCGCGACGAGAGACCGAAGCTCCTGCGCATCACGGTACCCCCTCGAAACGCTCGTCCGATGCCGGAGAGGCCGCGAATGGAGGCAACCGAAGCCCAGGCTGGCAAGCCCGTTTCGACCGATTGCCGGCTGGTGCCGACGAATCGACATGCCATTTCGCACGAGGATTAATCCGGCCTTACCGCCGCGCCGGCAGGATGCCCTGAAACCGTTTGCCCCGAACCTGCCGCGAATCAGATGCCAAGGCGTTCCCGGAGAGCCTGCCGGTAAGGGCGCGAGACGCTCCAGACCGCCTCGCTGGCGCGCAGCTGCACCGTCCACTTGCCATTGCCCGCGCCTGCCGGTCCGATCTTGCCGACATGCTTCAGGTTGACGATCGCGGTGCGGTGAATGCGCAGGAAGTCGGCCGCGGGCAGGAGCGCGGTCCACAAGCCCAATGGGCGGGCATCGAGCATGACGGAGCCCCCGATCAACCAGACCTGCGTATAGTCCCTGGCCGAGCGCAGGCCGAGAATCTCGCCCGGCGCGACACCCCGAACCTCGCCGCCTCGGCGCAGATAGAGCAGCGGCGGAAATGCGCCCACGCTGCGCGCCTGCGCCTCGGGCGGCGGAAGCCCCTCGGCAGTTTCCTTGTAGAGCGCCAGGCTGATCAGTTCGGCGCAGGCTGCGAGCGAGCCCGCCTCGCTCGCGTTCCATGTCCGCCGCGTCCGCGTCATGTCGAAGCCGATACAGGCCCGCAGCCTGTCCTTGCCGAAGACCGGCACGCTCAGGACGCTCTTGTCGTCCTGTCGCAGCATCTCGGTCGCCAGGGGGCCGGCGAGCCGCGGCAAGCGCTCGACATCGTGGATCATGACCGCGTCGCCCTTCACCAGGGAGCGATGCAGCCAGCCGATCATGGTCACCGGGGCGTCCTGAAGGTCCTGGACATGCGAGCGCACGCCGTCCCGGCACCATTCATGGGTGTTGTGGAAGCGCAGCAGGCCATCGTCATATTCGAACATCCAGGCCCGATCGACATCGGCCCGCGTGCCAAGATCCTTCAGGATGCCGGAGATCGCGCCCCATGCCGGTTCTCTCAGCAGGTGGCGTGCCGCCAGGAACGGCCAGTCCGCTCCGGATCCGCAGGGCTCGCCGACCGGGACATTTTCGAAAGAGCGCATGGGGGGACAGAGCTTCGTGGCGCGTGCCGACAGGGACTTCATCCCATCACGGAAGTGAAACCCACGCAAAGCTGCCTTAGCGCAACGACGTACGGGTTCCGTGCCAGAAAGCTGGCTTCGCCGAAGTAAATGGGAATCTCGGGCAGTTCCGGCAGATCGATCGCGGTAATCGTGGTCTCGGTGCCATCGATGCACCAGGCGGGGATGATCGCATAGCCGAGACCTGCCTCGACGCAGCGTTTGACGCTCGAACTCCCCGAAGTCGAGATCGCGATCTCCATCTCGGTATCGCCCGCCTGCAGGTAGTCGATGGCGAGGTTGCGCAGAAGCTGGCCGGGCTCATAGGTCACGAAGGGGCGCCCCTGGACCCATTGCCTGATCTCTCCTTGTGGCGGCGCCCCCCATTCGCGCGGGAAAACGAGCGCCGGCCGATACGTGCAGACGAGGTGCTGCGGCACATTGGGGTCGCCGAAATAGCGCTCGGTAATGCACAGGTCGAGGCTGCCGTCGCGGATCATCTCCGGCAGGGCGGTATCGCGCTCGAAGGCGATGATCTCGACCTGCGGGAAAAGAGCGCGGAATTGCGCCAGGATCGGCGGCATCAGATAAAAGAAGATCGCCTGCGGCAAGCCGATGCGCAGCACCGGCCGCTCCTTCTGAAGCGTCCGGTCAAGCCGGGTCAGCATCGTGTCGAGCTCAGGCAGCAGGAGCTTGTAGAGGCTGCGTCCGCGCGGCGTCAGGGTCACCGTCTTCGCGCCCTGCTCGGAGACGACCAGCCGTTCGCTCAACAGCTGCTCGAGCCGACGCACATGGTTCGCGGCCGATTGGTAGCTCATGCCGAGCTTGCGGGCGGCGGCGGAATACGAGCCGTCGCGCGCGACGATGAAGAACGTCTGGATGAGCGTCAGATTGGCTTCGCGCATGCGCCCCCCTCGGCCGGTGCGTCACCTCTCCTACAACAGCCTGGCTTCGATGACTTGCAAACAATGATGCAAGTCGAGGCGGATGATTTGGATCGACCCCATAGGTGAAGCCGACGAGGTTCGGGCCATCGCTTTACGGGACGAACCGCTTCTGCATGGCCTCCTCTTCACCCCTTCATGTCGCCGTGATCGGCACGGGGATCGTCGGCGCCTCCGCCGCCCATTTCCTCGCCGCCGCAGGGGCGCGGGTGACGCTGCTCGATGCTTCCGGACCGGCGGCGGGCGCGACCGGCGCCTCGGACGGAGCGGTCTCGGTGGCGAGCAAGCGACCGGGTCCGATGATGGATCTCGCCCGCCATGCGCGCGCCTTCTACGTGCGCCACGAGCGGGACGGGTTGTTTCGCGGCCTGTTCCATCGCCGCTCGACCTTCCTCGTCGCCCGCACGGCCATCGAGGCCGATCTCGTCGCCCGGCATGGCGCGGACCTGGCGGCCGCGGGCGAACGCGTCATCGAGGTCGATCGTGCGACGCTTCTCGCGCGCATTCCGGGCCTCGGCGACAGCGTCTGCGCCGCGCTCGAGATTCCCGATGACGGGCATGCGCTGGGCTACGAGATCACGCAGCGCCTGCTGGCGACGAGCCGTGTCGACATCCGCCGCAACGCGCCCGTTTCAGAGATCGTCATGCGGGCCGGCCGCGCCTGCGGCGTCCTGATCCGCGACGAACTCCTTCCGGCCGATGCGGTGCTCGTTGCAGCGGGCATCGGCTCGGCGCCGCTGCTCGGACTCGGCGAGATCCTGATCCCGCGGAAGGGCCAGATGGCCGTCACCGATCGAGCGACAACTGCCGGCCCGGCCATCGACGGTCATTTGATGGCTGCTTCATATCTCGCGGCGAAACGCGGCATCGTACGCGACAACAGCCATATCGGGCTGGTGATCGACCCGCTGATGACGGGCCAGTTCCTCATCGGGGGCAGCCGCGAGGACCATCGCAGCGACCACAGCACCGATGCCGCGACGATCGCGGCGATCCTGCGGGAGGCGCTCGATCTCTACCCGCCGCTGGCGGCCCGCCGCGTCCTGCGCAGCTTCGCCGGCGTCAGGTCGGCATCCCGCGACGGCCTGCCGATCGTCGGCCCGCATCCGCATCGCCCGGGCGTGGTCATCGCCACCGGCTTCGAAGGCGACGGCATCTGCCTCGGCCCGTTCATGGGCGCGAGCGCCGCCCGCCTGCTGCTCGGCGAGAGACCCGAAGCCGACTTGTCCTCCTTGTCGCCGCAACGCCTGGTCCGGGCCGAGGTCCACGCATGACCAGCCATTTCTTCTGGAACGGCGGCCCGGTAACCTTCCAGCCGGGCGAGACGATCGCCGCGGCGCTGCTACGTGCCGGCCTTGCCGATCTCGGCCGGCCATCGAATGCGCCAGGCGGGCGCGTCTTCTGCGGAATTGGCGCCTGCCAGGGCTGCGTCGTCGCCGTGATGGGCGCGGCACCGGTCGAGGCCTGCCTGACGCCGGCGCGCGAGGGCCTCCGGCTCGGCTCGCTGCCCCTTGTCGGAGCCCGACATGCGTGAGGCTCCCATCCTCGTCGTCGGCGCCGGGCCGGCAGGCGCGAGCGCGGCCGCGACCATCGCGGAAGCCGGGCTGCCCGTCCTCCTGATCGAGCAGCGAGACCAGTTCGGCGGCGCCATCCATCGCCAGCCGGCCGCGGGCAACGACAGCCATGTCTGGCGCCCTGCCCGGCACCGCCGCAACTGGGCCGGGTTGATGGTCCGGCTGCAAGCCTGCGCCGGCCGGATCGAGACCCGGACCGAGACCATCTTTCTCGGGGTCGACAGCGAAGGGCGTTTCCTGTTCGACGATCGTCGCGCGGCCTGCGTCTTCGCGCGCCGCCCTCGCGCGGCGATCATCGCCGTCGGCGCCGTCGAGGCGATCCGTCCTTTCCCCGGCTGGGAACGGCCCGGCGTGATGAGCGCCGGCGGGGCGCAGGTGCTGCTCAAGGAAACCGGCCGCCCTCCGGAAGGCCCGATCCTGGTGGCCGGCAGCGGGGCGCTTCTGCCCGCCCTGGCGGCCCAACTGGCCAAGGCCGGCAATCCGCCCGTCGCCGTGCTGGAGCGCGGCCGGCCCTGGAACGCCCCGGCGGCGCTGGCCCGACTCGCTCTGTCATGGGGCCCGATGAGCGAGGCTGCGGCCTATGCGACGACGCTCGCTGCGAGCCGCGTGCCCTATCGCTGCGGAGCGGCCGTCACGCAGGCGGAGCCGGATGGTGACGCGCTCAAGGTCGGCATCCGCGTCGGCGATCAGCGGCACGTCCTGCGCGTGCGGCATCTGCTGATCCATGACGGCATCGAGCCGAACCGTACGGGCATTCCGCTGCCAGATCCCGACGCGGCCGTACCGGTCCTGCTCGCCGGCGACGGGCGGGAAGCGCTCGGAGCCGATGCCGCGATCCTCGATGGCCGCCGCGCTGCAACGCAGGTACTCGTCCGCCTCGGCCACGCCGCGCCGCGCGCGTGGCCGGACGAGCGGGGCCTGATCCGGGCGCGCGGCTTCCAGGCCGCCCTCACCCGGGCGCTCCATAGCGAGCCTGTCGTGCCCGCCCCCGAGACGCTGATCTGCCGATGCGAAGGCCGCAGCTATGCCGACCTTGCGGCTCTGGCGCAGGACGCTTCCGCTCGCGAAATCCGGCTGATGGGCCGCTTCGGGCTCGGCGCCTGCCAAGGCCGTTTCTGCAGCCCGATGATCGCGGCCCTGCATGGCCGGCCACTGCCGGCCGCAATCCCCCCGCGCTGGCCGCTGCGACCGGTTTCGGTCGCAGCGCTCGCCCGCCTGACAACAGATGAAACGGAGTGATCTGACCGTGCCCCTCTCCCTCGCCAAGCCTGCCCGGGCCACCGCCGCCTCCATGGTCGAGGTCACCAATCCATTCGACGGCTCCGTCATCGGTCAGGTTCGCCAGGCCGACGAAATTGCCGTAGCCGACGCCCTGCGCCGGGCGCGCAAGGCCTGGGCGAGCTTCCGCTTCAGCACGCCTGCCGAGCGCAAGGACCTGCTCCATCGCCTCGCGGAACGCCTTGGCGACGAGGCTGAGGCGATGGCCCGGACGATCTGCGCGGAGGTCGGCAAGACGATTACCGAGGCGCGCAACGAGGTTCGTCGCGCCCGCAACACGCTGCGGCTGAGCGGCGATGCCGTGACCGTGCTTCATGGCGAGGTGCTGCCGACGGCCATCGTACCGGGCGCGCCGGACAAGCAGGCCGTGATCACCCATGAACCGGCAGGCGTCCTCGGCGCGATCACGCCGTTCAACTATCCGCTCAACCTGCTCTGCCACAAGCTCGGCCCCGCGATCGCGGCCGGCAACGCCGTCGTGGCCAAGCCCTCGCCGAAGGCCCCGCTCGCCGCCCAGCGACTGGCGGAGCTGGCCGAGGAGGCGGGCTTTCCCGCCGGCCTGTTCAGCGTGGTCCATGGCGGCGCCGATGTCGCGGCGATGATCGCGAGCGGCGATATCGACCTGCTCAGCTTCACCGGCGGGCCGGCGGCGGGCCTGGCGCTGAAGAATGCCTCGGGCCTCGTGCGCTGCCTGATGGAACTCGGCGGCAACGACCCGCTGATCGTCATGCCGGATGCGGATCTCGACCGCGCCGCCGAGGTCGCGATCACCCACCGCTTCGAGATCGCCGGCCAGAGCTGCGCGGCCGTGAAACGCCTCTACCTGCACGATGCGATCCGCGAGACGATGATCGAGCGCATCGCCGCAAAGGTCGCGCAGGTTTCGACCGGCGATCCGGCCGATGCCGCCACCGTCATGGGCACCGTGATCGACGAGCCGGCTGCGGCCGAGGTCGAGCGGCGCGTCAAGCTCGCCGTCGCGGATGGCGCCCGGATCGTCGCCGGCGGCAGCCGCCGCGGCACGCTGTTCGCGCCGACCCTCATCGATGCCGTTCCGGCGCAGACGGAACTCGTCCGATCGGAGACCTTCGGGCCAGTGCTCGCGGTGCGCCCCTTCCACGATCCCGAAGCGGTGATCGCCGAGATCAATGGCGGCGCCTACGGGCTGCAGGCCGGCCTTTTCACCAATGACCATGCGCTGGTGAAGCGCGTTGCGCGCCGGCTGCGCGTCGGTGGCGTCATGGTCAATGAGGGGCCCGATTTCCGCGCCGAGAACGTGCCGTTCGGCGGCATCAAGTCGAGCGGGCTCGGCCGCGAGGGCGTCCACATGACGTTGCGTGAAATGAGCGAAATCAAGGTCGTCATCGACTGACGACGCAGGGGAGTTAAGCCGATGATCGATCCAGAACTGCGCCGCCGGCTCACCGGCGTCTTCACTGCACTGGTCACGCCGTTCCGTGCCGGGGGGCTCGATATTCCCGCGCTCGCGAATCTCATCGAGGCGCAGATCGCCGCCGGTGTCGCCGGGCTGGTGCCTGTCGGCACGACCGGCGAGGCCGCGACGCTGAGCGACGAGGAAGCCGACACCGTCATCCGCACCACGATCAAGGCTGCGCGCGAGCGGGCCTTCGTCATGGCCGGCGCAGGCTCGAACGCGACACAGCTCGCGATCGGCAAGGCGGTACGCGCCGAGGCGGCGGGCGCGGACGGCCTCCTGCTGGTGACGCCCTACTACAACAAGCCCTCGCAGGACGGGCTGTTCGATCACTTCTCGGCCATCGCCAGCGCGGTCGGCCTGCCGATCATGCTCTACAGCGTGCCAGGGCGCACCGGCGTCGAGATCGCTCCCGCGACCGCGGCCCGGCTCGCGGCGGCTCATTCCAACATCGTCGGCCTCAAGGAAGCGGGCGGCAAGGCGGAGCGCATCACGGAACTCAGGCTGGCGGTCGGGCAGGATTTCGTGATCCATTCGGGCGATGACGGGCTGACCCTGCCTTTCCTGGCGCTCGGCGCCGACGGCGTGACAAGCGTGGCCTCGAACCTCCTCCCGGCCGAGATCGTGGCTTTGTGCCGGGCCTGGTTCGAGGGCCGCCCGCACGAGGCCCGCCGCATCCACGAGGCGCTGTTCGACCTGATCGGCGACCTCTTCATCGAGAGCAACCCGGTGCCGGTGAAGACCGCGCTGGCGAGAACCGGCCTGATCGGCAGCGAACTGCGTGCCCCCCTTGCACCCCTGCGCCCGGAGAACCTCAAGGTCCTGGAGGCGAGCCTGAAGGCCTTCGCGAGCCACCCGAACATATAAGAAAACCGGTAGGAGGATGTCCTACTCTCGCATTGTCCGCTCAAGTGTGTCGCATAGGCTTTTGCCGTCCTAGCAACCAGCACAAGACCGAAAAACATCGGCAAAGGGAACGGAGTGGAAATCTCATGAAGTCGATCATTCGCGCCATCTGCGCCGCCGGCCTTGGATTGCTGGCACTTCAATCCTCGGCCCGGGCCGAGGACACCATCGAGGCGATCCGCGCGCGCGGCGTGCTGCGCATTCCCGGGATCATCAACGAGGACCCCTACTTCAACAAGGATCCGCGCACCGGCGAATGGCGCGGTTTCGCCATCGAGATGGCCCGCGACATCGCCAACACCCTCGGCGTCAAGCTGGAGGTCGTCGAGTCCAGCTGGCCGAACTCCATCCTCGACGTGCAGAGCGGCAAGGCCGATCTCGCGCTCGGCGTCACAGCCACGCCGCAGCGCTCGCTTTCGGTCGCCTTCTCGAACCCGACCTATTTCAACAGCTTCATCATCGTCTCGCCCAAGGCGGAGCTCTCGAAGCTGAGCTGGGCCGAGCTCAACGACCCGAAATACACCTTCGCGGTCGACCTGGGTTCGTCGCAGGATCTCATCTCCCAGCAGTACCTGCCCAAGGCGAAGATGCTGCGCTTCAAGTCGCGCGACGAGGCCATCGTGGCTGTCGTCACCGGCAAGGCCGATGGCCTGGTCAACACGATGCTGAACGGCCTCGTCATGAGCAAGAAGGCGAGCGGCATCGGCAAGGTGATGGTGCCGTCGCCGGTTCTCTCGACTCCGTCCGTGGTCGCGATGAACTGGAAGGCCGACGAGAAGTCGCGTGCCTTCGTCTCCGCCTGGGCCGAGTACAATCGGCGCATCGGCAACAACCAGACCTGGATCGTGAAGAGCCTGGCGCCCTTCGGCATCACGCTCGACGACATGCCCGAAGGCTTCGGCTTCGGCGGCTGAACAAGGCCCGGTCAGGCTGCATGATTTCAGGCGGAATCACCATGATCCGCCTGAAACCCGAACCGGACTCCCGTCGCGAATGAGGGCAGGATAACCGCGAAAACGGCTTGCCGACCTTCGCATCCTGCTTTCGGGCCGTTTCCAACAAAGATTGGCATGACATGTATACGTGGAGCTTCGCCCCGATCTTCCAGGCGAGCGACCTGTTCCTTTGGGGCGCCTGGATCACCATCGTCTACACGGTGAGTTCCATCGCCATCGGGCTGGTCCTCGGGCTGCTCCTCTGCTTCGCGCGGCTCTCCGGCATCCGTCCGCTGAGCTGGCTGGCGCAGGGCTTTCAGGAACTGTTCCGGTGCACGCCGCTGCTCGTGCAACTGCTCTGGATCTATTACGCCCTGCCGCTGCTGCTCGGCTTCGATCTGGCCAACTGGGCGGCAGCGCTGATCACGCTCTCGCTCTATGCGGCAGCGTTCTATGCCGAGGTCTTCCGCGGCGGCATCGTCTCGATCGACAAGGGGCAGTCCGAAGCGGGCGCTGCGATCGGCATGTCCGGCTGGCAGGTCATGCGGCGCATCGTGCTGCCGCAGGCAATCCGCCGGATGATGCCGGCCTTCATCAACCAGTCGGTGACGCAGTTCAAGAACACCTCGCTGATCTCGGTGATCTCGGTGGCCGAGCTCACCTATATGGCCAGCATCGTCAACGGGCAGACCTACCGCCCGCTTGAATCCTACACCGTCCTAGCGGTGCTCTATTTCGTCATCCTGTTCCCGATCACGAAGTTCGCCGACATCGTCGAGAGCCGGACGCGCGGCAGCCATTGAGCGAGAACCATCCCATGAGCACCCTTCCCACATCCGGCGCCCGCGAAACCGTCCTCGAAGCCCGCGCCATCACCAAGAGCTTCGGCGCGTTTCCCGTCCTTCACGGCATCGATCTGTCCCTGACGAGCGGCGAGGTCGTCGCGATCATCGGCCCCTCGGGCTCCGGCAAGTCGACCTTCATTCGCTGCATGAACATGCTCGAGGTGCCGGACAGCGGAGAGATCCTCTATCGCGGCCGCCGCGTCGTCCCGAAGTTCCGCGGCGACGGCCAGCTCCTCGGCCTCGGCGAGTTGAGGCGCCATGTCGGCATGGTGTTCCAGCACTTCAACCTGTTTCCGCATATGAGCGTGCTGGAGAACGTGATCGAAGGCCCCGTCACCGTGCAGCGCAAGCCGCGCGGAGAGGCGGTCGACATCGCGATGGACTATATCGCCAAGGTCGGCCTCGCCGAGAAGCGCGATGCGCGACCTGACCAGCTTTCGGGCGGGCAGAAGCAACGCGTGGCCATCGCCCGGGCACTTGCCATGCAGCCGGACGCGCTCCTGCTCGACGAGATCACCAGCGCGCTCGATCCCGAGCTCGTCGGCGAGGTGCTGGGCGTCGTGCGCAGCCTCGCCGAGCAGGGCATGACGATGGTCCTCGTCACGCACGAGATCTCCTTCGCCGCCGATGTCTCCGACCGCGTCGTCTTCATGGAAGATGGGCGTATCGCCGAACAGGGCAGCCCGGATCAGGTTCTGCACACCCCCGACAACGAACGTCTCAAGTCGTTCCTCGCCCGCTTCCATGCCTGACCGGCCGGAAAACGGCATGCGGCGCTTCAAGGTCGTCATCATCGGCGCCGGCCGCATCGGCACGGCGCTGGCGCTGCTCCTGCGTGAGAAGCCGGAATTCGAGATCCTCCTGGCCGATCCGACGGAGCCCGGACGCCGAAGGGTCAAGGAGCTTGGGCTCCCGCTCGCCGATGCCGATCCCAGCCACCCGGCCCGGCTGGATCAGCTCCTGACCGGTGCCGATGCCGTCGTCGCAGCGCTGCCATCCTCGGCGACACCGATGGTGGCTGCGGCGGCCCGGCGCCACGGCACGCATTATCTCGACCTCGGCGACGACGGGGCTGCACTGGAGGCTATCCGGCGCGAGGCCGAGGTCGCCTCCAGCTGCTTCGTCGCGCAATGCGGCATCTCTCCGGGCCTGGTTTCGGGGCTGGTGCTCGACCTCGCCTCGCGCTGCGGGAACGAGCCGGACATCGCGGTGCGGATCGGCGGATTGCCGCAGCAGCCGTCCGGCCGCCTGGGCTACGGGTTGATCTGGGATATCGACGCGACGCTGCGCGAGTACACGCGCCCCTCCGTCGCCCTGATCGACGGCCACAAGACCGAGCTCGCGCCAATGTCGCGCTGCAGCCCCTTGCGCCTCGGTTCATGCGATTATGAGGTCTTCGTTTCGAGCGCCATTCCCGACACGCTCTGCGAGCGCCTGGCGGGGAAGGTCGCGAGCCTGGTCTCCTATACGATCCGCTATCCCGGGCATGCCGACTCCATCGCGTTCCTGCTGGACGAGCTGAAGCTGCGCGAGCGCCTTTATCTGCTGCGCAATCTCTTCCTCAACGGCTTGCCCGAGATCCAGGATGATCGCCTGCTGATCTCGATCGTCGCGACCTCCGGCCATGACGGCGGCGAGGTTGCCGAGCATTTTCTGAGAGAGATCGAACCGGTGGAGATCGGCGGCGGCGTGGTCGGCGCCATGCGGCGCACCGCCGCGTCCCATGTCGCGGCCGTGCTGGACCTTCTCCGTTGCGGTTCGATCGGGAAGTCCGGGCTCCTCGCGCAGGAGGACATCCCCTTTGCGCTGCTGCGGGAGAACCGCTTCCTCGCCTGGTTCTTCGAAGCCTCGGCAACAGCGCTGCAGCAAAGCTTATCGGAGCCCCTCTCATGACCGATGCCACGACACGCCCGCCGGCCGCCGCCGTCAACGATCTGAGCATCGGCGTGCTGATGCTCGACACGCATTTCCGCCGGCTGCCGGGCGATATCGGCAATGGCCGGACATGGCGGTTCCCGGTGCAGTTTCGCGTGGTGCGTGGCGCCGATCCGGCGGCGATCGTCCATGGCCGCCCGGAGGAATTCCTGAAGCCCTTCATCGCGGCAGCACAGGATCTCATCGCCTGCGGCGTGCGCGGCATCACGACGAGTTGCGGGTTCCTGGCCCTGCTGCAGAAGGAGCTCTGCGCCGCACTGCCGGTCCCCGTCGCGACGAGCAGCCTGCTGCAGGCGCCGCTGATCGAGGCGATGCTGCCGGCGGGCCAGCAGGTCGGCATCCTCACTTTCGCGGCCGAGGCCCTGAGCGCGCAGCATCTCGCGGCCGTGGGCGTCCGCCCGGACACACCGATCGCAGGATTGCCGCCAGATACCCTGTTCCGGTCGGTCTATGGCAACCGTGGCGGTGTTTCCGACTTCGCCGAGCTGGAACGCGAGGCCGTCGCCGCCGCGCAGGCCCTGGTGCATCGTCACCCGAATGTCGGGGCGATCCTGTGCGAATGCACCAATCTGCCGCCCCATTCGGCCGCAATCGCCGCGGCAACCGGCCGCCCGGTCTTCGACATCATCGGCTTCGTCGAGTGGTTCGGGCATGCGATATCGCCGCCGGGCTTCCGCTGAGACGCGCCGCCCAGCGTCGCGTAGGCCATCGCCTCTTCTTCGCGGGGGCCGATATTCGCAGTTCTGCACCGGAATGGGAGAATGGCGCGGTCTACGGGAAACGCCGTGCGATCCTGCAAGATATTGAAAACGCTAGAGCTTTATGATGCGCCTCGAGTGGCCTACGTACCAGTGTGACGTAGTGATGTCTAGGCGCTCTGCGCCCCGGATGCCCTAGAAGGCCACAGCGCGAATAGTGGATATCGCTAGGCCCGCGCCCCGAGCAACGTTACACGCCCAGTACGCCACGTTACGCTCTCTTCCATAAACCGTGAAAAGCAGGGGGGAGGCTAGCACTATGGCAATAACAACTGCGGGTGTGATCAGCCGTCACGATGTCGCAAAATCAGCATGGACGGGGCTAAAGCTGTTTCACCACACCCCGACTCTAACAGAAAAACTCATCGACCTTCATAAAATCCCCAAATCTCAGCATAAAAATGCAAAAAAACAGGCTGCTCAGATTAGGTATTGTCTAATTCAGGCAAGCGAATACCGCGAAGCATCAAAAATAGTTTCTATGGCAACTAGACCTGCTTTACTTTATTATTCAATAATGTGCCTCGCTATGGCGCAAACTCTTCTTAAGAGCGATGGAACTGCAAGTCTAGATCAAGCTCGTTCTGAACACGCCCATCACGGCCTAACATTCAACGTCAGCGGCCCGCATAAGCCTGACGTCAAACTAATCGAATCGGCCAATCGCCTTCGGGCAAAACCTCTTATTGGGCAAGGAAACCTACGGCGCGGGACCTTCGAGCTATGGCATAGAACAGCTAGAGCGGAGCCGCTCATCGGAAAAATCATACACCACGAAGGGCGCGGCGGCTCATCGGAAACCACCGGCCTCGTCATCGGCCCCGGCGAAGACCCACTCCCGCATCTCAGGCCAAATGGTCTGACATTCCTAGACTGCCTGACACACTCGCCAACAATGTGGGATCATGTGGATCAATTCGCAATCCAAAGTAAAATCATTAGAGGGAAGGCGCAGTATGATACCTACAAGGATAGACCTCACCAATTTAAATTGATCGTTCATCCAGCCCGCCCTGACGCTCTGGAAGCGTTTTCAGAGCGAATAAAAGCCTCGCCCAATGATTTGGAAGATTTAGAAGTAGATCAACTTGAATCTGGCTACATAATCAAAATTAAAATCAGAGACACCGAAAACCATTTCGAAATACCTCACGGATCAACAATAAACTCGAAAGAAATCAGATTCTATCCAAACGATCTCGGACTGAATGAATTTGGTATAACCTATGCCGGTCTTTACATTCTCGGGAACTACGCAAGGTATTTTCCTGACGAGTGGATTGCGGATGTTGAAGCATGCTCACCTATATCTCAGGCAGCCGAGTATTTTATGGAAGACGCAGATTCGAGGATGTCTCTCCTCACGCTTTCCGATTTCCGAAGCAGGTATCTCGTCCCCGAGGGCTAAATTGACCGTGCTTGCCGGCCATGCGCAACCTCAGGCCTGCCACGCGGTGCCGCCTCCTCCTCGCGAACCGCACTCATTACCCGCCAGCCTCCGCCATGAACGCCTCAAGGTCTCCCGGAAGCTCTCCATAACGCCCGATCACAACGGCGGGCTCAAAGTCACCTGAGGCCGGGTCTCCAGTCCGCGAGAAGGCGATGGCTCCGGGATGGTGCAAGGATAGACCGCGAGCCCGGCTCTGAGCCTGCCACGCATTGAGCGCCTCCACGCCTTCGCCGGGCAAGAGGTCGCCGTCTTCCGTGCGGACGATAGGCAGCGCCACATAGTAGGTAATGGAGGCCATGGCGGTCTGAGGCTCCCTTGATGAATTGGAACAAAAAGGGAACAATGAGGATCGCGCGGAGTCAAGCTCTTGAGGTTGGCACCTGTTGCGCATAAGCCCAATCGAAGGCCTAGCTCAACTTTGGGGAAGAACGTGGCTCAAACTGCATTGCTGAAAAAGAGATTCTCCGAGCTTACGGCGCAGATTGCGAGCGTCGAGGCAACTCGATATAGAAACGACGGTGAGTATTCTTTCGGTCATAGCGTTGATGTTAATGTATTTCTAAATTGGTCTGTCAAAGTCCGCAACCTGATCACGCTGGTATGCGGCCCAGATTCTGAGCAACTTAAGCGTTTCGTGGAAGCGGAAGAGATCAGGGCGTATGGAACGAATGAAGAGGCGCTAGGAAGGGCCAAGGCCGTCTTTCTAGCCCTAAAGGAAGACTACGAGGGCGGGTACCTGGGGTCCATGCGAAAGCTCGTGCAAGCCGAAGTCTTCGACACCGAGTTGGAGCAAGCAAGTGAACTACTGCGCAACGGATATCTATCGGCAGCGGCCGTGATCGCAGGGACGGTCTTAGAGACGGCTTTGCGGGAGCTTTGCGCCGACGCCGGGATAGCGGCGGGCAACCTCAATAAGATGAATGCGGACCTCGCGCGAGCCAACGCCTACAGCTTGCTAGTCCAAAAGCGCATCACGGCGCTGGCTGACATCAGGAACAACGCAGCCCACGGCAATCCAGAGAAGTTCACGGAAGCTGATGTCACCGACATGATCAAGCACGTAGGGTCTTTCCTGATCGATCACCTTCAGTAGGCCGGCAGACCTCCACAGGGGTCACCCACGCGAGAGACCACCCTCGTGGCGACGGACGCGAGTTTCCCCCCATGTGGGGTCGGGGAATTCCTAGAGCGCCCGCGACTGGCACCCACCCCCCACCAATGCCGCGAGGAGCTGGGAGCCCGCCCGCTGTTGGCGCTGTGCCGGCTCTCGGGATAGCGTGGGGTTAGGCCGAGCTACGGCTCGGTCTGGATGTAGGACTCTAGTGCTGTGATACTAGGCGACTTGGTTAAAAGGTCTGCGGTCGCCCACAATTCCACTAGCGCCCCATCAATGTCTGTCTTGCTGAGCAAGGGAGGGAGGTCGATTCGCGTGAAGGAAGCGAGGTTAGTAGAAATAACCGGCATATCCCCCTCCAGGTTCATCTTCCAGGCATGGCGGGCCCGTCTGATGAGCCGCTCTCTATCATCCTTGGGCTCACCCGAATGCACGCCCTCAGCAACATTCGCCATGTATCGCAAGATTTCTCGTCTACTCAGCCAATCTCCTTGGAAAACCATAACTCCCTGCTTCATGAAGTGCTCAAGGTCTAACTCTTGGCGTGCGTCGGGAGATGTCGCCTGGAGGTCGCGGGGCGCCGCACGGTTCTCTACCATCACAAAAGCGACCTGGATGCCGAACATCTCAACATTGCCGATCCCCGCGTAGGTGTACGGCTCTTCACGATTGAGCTTAATGACTTCGTCGATCACGGGTGCCAGTAGCCGGATTTTCCCTACTCGTGGCCCCGCAACCTTCTCCAGCGTCCCGTCCACCAATATCCGCCGCAATTGGGCGCTCAGCCTTCGTAAGTCGCCAGCAGTCGGTATGTCCTTGGCAAGCACGTCGCGGAAGAAGGAGAGATCATCAACGAACGCAGCGGCAGCCTCTCGGGTCTTTGCTCGGCGGCTGGCCTTGTAATCCTCTTGTGTCATACCAATCCGAAACGCCTCCGCTCAGCCGAACGTGAAGACGAAGCGCTTCCCGCCGAAGTCACCCGTTCCTGTGCCGCGCGTTCCGGTGGAGACAAACTCAAAGGGCCCCGTGCGCCCATCCGCGCATGTGAACGTGCCTTTGCCCTCGCGGCGGGTGATGTAGACGAATTGGCCGGTGCAGGTTGTCTTGCCGGAGCTGATCTTGAGGTTGCCGCCACCGTCCGAATACCCGGTGGCCTCGCCTGTGAAGGCCTCTCCGGTCCCCTCGACATGGCCATTGACCGGAAGCGTCATGGAGCAGCCGCCGAGCATAATCCCAGCGGTGACAAATACGATGCTTGAACAGCGCATAGCCTTCTCCCCCAAGGCAGCCTCTTCGGACTGTCGCTACTCGGGTAACAGCCCCTTGCCGCTCGGTCAAAGCTTGGGCCTTATGCTCCACTCACGGATCGTCACATTTGGGTACACCCTCGCGTTACGTCGCAATGTTACGCCTCAAGCGTTACATCAGGGTTGACATGCGGCATTTGTTACGTCTAGCTAGCGACCTCTAGACCCTGAGGTTACATCAGCGAGGCCGACGATGACCAAGATTGGCTATGCCCGCGTCTCCACCACCGACCAAGACTACGAGGGCCAGATAGAGCGGCTCAAGGCGGAAGGCTGCACGGTCATCCGCAAGGAGAAGGTCAGTGGCGCCACCCGCGAAGGTCGCGATGAGCTTGCCGCAATCCTAGAGTTCCTCCGCCCCGGCGATGAACTGATGGTCACCCGCCTGGACCGCTTGGGCCGCTCCACACGGGACGTGCTCAACATCGTCCACGAGTGCGACCAGCGCGGGGCCTGCCTCACGGTGCTGGAGCCTCACGTTTCCACGAAGGGCGATACTGGCCGGATCGTGCTTACAGTCCTCGGCATGGTGGCGGAGATGGAGCGAGGTTTCATCAAAGCCCGGCAGCGGGATGGCATCGCCAAGGCCAAGGCGCAGGGGGTCTACAAGGGCGGCAAGGCCCGCATTGATACCGGCAAGGTGCTGGGCTTGAGGCAGGCCGGCAAGGGTCCCTCAGAAATCGCCCGTGAGCTGGGGGTCAGCCGCATGCAAATCCACCGCATCCTCAAGGCGGGCGGCGCTGTGAATGCCTCCGTGTAAACGCACGGGAGCCGCGAAACGGTAATCTGTGGATAATTTTCGCTCGGAATCATGTGCTCAGATTGCCCTTGCACGACTTAGGCGGGCTCGCGTCGTACGAATACCGCGCCATGCTGTCCGGCAAGATGGGGCCTGAGGCACGCGCTCAAGCCATCGGACAGGCGAGCATGGGGTCACTCTTCCTCGGGGTGGCCGCTCTGGCTGCGTGGTCTGGCAATATCACAGGCGGCGGTCCCCGCGACCCGAAGCTCAGGCAGGCCGCTCTCCAGTCGGGATGGCAGCCGTATTCCTTCGTGAGCGTCGGGCCCGATGGCCAGAAGCGCTACCGGAGCTTTGGCCGGATGGACCCTATCGCCATGCCCCTCGGCATCATGGCGGACCTGATGGACGCTGCCTCCCAGACCGACGATGAGGCCACCATCGCGGACAACGCGGCCAGTGTAGGCACGGCCATGCTCTTCGGCTTCATGAAGATGATGGGCGATAAGACCTACCTAAAGAGCATTTCCGACCTCGTGAACGCCTTCACGGAACCGGACTCGCGGTTTGACCGGGAGGCGTCTGGGCTTGCGGTCAACTTCGTGCCGGCCGCCAGCCTGCTCCGCACGATCAAAGAGGAGATGACAGACCCGCACATGCGCGAGGCCCGCTCGCTTGCGGATCGCATCATGGCCATCACCCCCGGCCTATCCGACAAAGTACCCCCCAAGCGCGACATGTGGGGCGATCCGCAGACGGTCGCACAGGGTCTGTGGGTGACCAACGAGAAAGACGCGGTGGATGCGGAGGTGCGTCGCATGGCTACCGGAAGCGACTTCGTGATGGCCCGGCCCAGCTACAATATGGGCGAAGTGGACCTGCGCGACATCACGATGGTCAACGGTAAGAACGCCTACGACCAGTACCAGGAGTGGGCAGCACGGCCCTCCAAGAACGGACGGAGCATCAAAGAAACCGTCGCGCGGATCATGCAGACGGATGCCTACAAGCGAGCGCCTGACGGCAGCGTTGGCACGCGAGGCACCCGGCAGTGGATGGTTGCGGGCGTGATGCACAAGTACCGCGAGATGGGAGCACGGAGGATGCGCACCGATGCCAATGTGCGGGCCGCTCTCGCGGAGAAGCACCGGGAGGTTCAGAGGGCCTTTGCTGCGAAGAACGCACCGCAGACCCCCGAGCAACAGGGTAAGGGGACGATCAGCAATATCGGCCGGGCATTCGGCATAGACCTGGATGGGCTCATGAAGTGAGACCGGCCTGACGCGAGACATAGGGGAGTGGAGCCTTCGGGTCCTGCTCTCCTTTTTTTGCTCGATGCGGTTACTGCCAGCGCAATCCCGCCAGCTCCACCACGATGAGCCCGGCGCCGAGGCACCATGCGAAACGCTGCCAACCGGGTGTGGCGGGAGCCATTGCCACCTGACAGGCTGCCCCGGCGAAGCACAAGACAGCAGCGCCGACCAGCGGCAGGAAGAGGAGCGAGAGCAGGAAGCTCAGGAGGCTTTCCATCGGGTCAGCCCTCTTTCCGAGGGCGGAGAGGCCGCGTCCGATACTTGATGGTCCGCTCCGGCTTCGGTCTGGGCGGTGCCTTCGGCTTCCACTTCCCCGCCTGCCACTTCAAGCCCTGCACCACGGCCGGCGCCGGGACGCTGGAGAGCGCTTCGAGCATAGCCGCGAGCCCGAACCCCTGCCCGTAGCTGCCGCTCACGGAGTCGCTGGAGTGCCCAGTGATAGCGTTGTGCATCTCCTCGGAGACCTTGGCGTCTCGGGCGTTGCGCTTGAAGCTGTGGCGGAACGAATGGAAGACCTTCCGGCCATCCTTGATGCCCGCCTTGGAGCGCAGGTAGCGGTTGAACCACTTGGACCACAGTCCTGCCCTACGCCCCGCGCTGTCGGTGGTGATGTCAGGCCAAAGAGGCTGCGTACCATCGCCGCCTAGCCGCTTCGAGATGGCCTCGCGGTATTGCAGAATGCCGACCTCGATAAGCGCCGGGTGAAGCGGGACCTTGCGGCGGGAGCTTGCGGTCTTGATCGAGCGCCCGCCTTCGGTGCCGATATCGAGATGCCAGACCCCCGTCTCCGCATCCTTCGCCAAGTCTTTCAGCCGCAGCTCGGCAATCTCGTTCTGCCGGGCTCCCGTCAGCAGCGCGATGAGCGGTAGCCAGAAGGCAGCCTCCCCGCCCCCGCCCGTGGGTCTGGCGCTCTTGGCGTAGACGGGGCTGGCGAATATCCGGTCCAGGTCCGCCGCCGTGAAGCGCTCGCGGCTGTCTTCCGCCCGGTCATCCACCTGGAGCTTTACCCGCTTGCCGAACGGATTTTGGAAGCCGGCGATGTGGTCTAGCTGCCCTTCCCGCTCCGCCGCGCTGATAATGGCCCCGAGCATGCCCAGGAGCTTGTTCACGGTGGTTCCGTTCGGGGTCTTGAAGCTTCCTGCATCCGGGTGCGCCAGCAGCTCCGGCAGCGTCTTCCCTTGCAGCTCGCCTGTCAGCCGAGTGGGCATCTTAGCGTAGGAGTCTCGGAACTGGCGGGCCTTCTCGAAGCTGATGGCCCCAATCGCCAAATCCCCGTGCAGCTCCGTGAAGAGACGGACGGCGTGCTCATTGATCTGCACCGAACGCTGGGACGGCTTGCGGGCGCCCCGTGCCTCGTTCCCGTCGCGCCACTGCTTGAACGCCTCGGAGAGCTTTGGGCCTTGGCCTGAGGGGGCTGGCGTGCGGCTGGCCGGGGCGACGGTCGGCGTAGGAACGTCATCACCCTTCTGTCGTGCCTCAAGCAGCCCGTAGGCCTTCACATGGGCACGCAGAGCTGCCAGTGCGGCCATAGGCCTCCACGGCACGTCTGGATCGATGGTCCGGCCGTTCCTCCGCAACCACGAGTTCAGCTCCGGCTCCACAATGCGGGCGTCCTGCATCGCGAGCGCCTTCCGATAATCCCCGTGCAGTTCCTCGATGTGGGTCCCGAGAAACAGATAGTGGTCTATTTCCATGCCGATTGAGCCGGCCGGGCGGACCTGCATGAGGTCTGGCCACTGCTTCCGCTCCTCGGGGGTCTGTAGGTGGCGCCGGGCATCGCCCTGCTGCCGGTCCTCCTCATCAGCGTGCAGGATTGCCGCGACCATTTCCTCTTGGAGGCGCTCAAGGTCAGGCGGTTCGCGGCTCTTATCGGGAGGTGGACCGGCCGCGAGGAGCGACAATGCGGTCTCGATGAGCACGGCAACGCGGGCCTGCTCCTTGGCGTATTCCCGCTTCGCTGCCGCCGTCTCCGAGGTCTTGAGGGAGACCGTCAGCTCCAGCTTGAAGCGGCCCGTCTTAGGGTTAGTCAGCTCCGCCAGCGCGGGAAGCGCATAGGCCGGCACTGGCTGCCCCGCAATGGACCGGGGAAGCATGCGGCGAAACTCGTAAATGCCCGAAGGCCGTCGCTTCATGTAGGTGATCGCCATTGCCCGACCCGCTCCGTACAAACAAAACGTACAAGCGCGTCAGCTCTAAGCCCATGAAAGGGCAAGAGTTCTAGCATTGCAAGTGCTTGAAGGAGCGATGGCGCGGTCTACGGGAGTCGAACCCGTCTCCCCAGCGTGAAAGGCTGGTGTCCTAACCGATAGACGAAGACCGCTCTGCCGCGAACCGCTTGGGTTCGTGCCGAAGCGGGGCGAGGTATAGTGGCAGGCCTGCTCCTCCGCAAGCACCCGATCACAAGAAAATAGCCGGCAGCCTCTCAGACCGGCCGGGCGAGATCGAGGATGCGCAGTTCCGCCGTTTCCCGCCCGCCCCAGCGGTTGAGCGAGAGCGTCGCGGCGAGGTGCACGCTCTCGCCGCGCGCGGCGAACAGCGCCTGCCCCAGCGGCTCCTGCGCAGCGCGGAAGGCGATGCCGCCGATGCTGGCGCCATCGCCAGAACGCAGCTTGATGCGGACATGGCCGCCGGTGCCGATTTCGACAGCGTCGGTCAGCCGATGCGCCGGGAAGACGAAGACAGGCTCCGGGCTGCCGGAGCCGAAGGGGCCGGCCTTGTCGATCTCGGCGAGCAGCCGCGGACTGGCACCGCCGGCGCTGAGCGCGGCATCGACGAGCAGGGCCTCGGCGTCGCCAACGGCGGTGACCTCGCGCAAAAGATGCGCGTTCAGGAAAGCGTGGAAGGCGCTGGCCTGGCCAGCCGCCAGCGTCACGCCCGCCGCCATGGCATGGCCCCCGCCCTTGACCGCGTGGCCGGCCTCGACGGCGGCGCGCACGGCGCGGCCAAGATCGACGCCGGCGACCGAGCGGCCGGAGCCGGTCGCCCCGCCCTCCCCGTTGAGCGCCAGCGCGAAGGCCGGGCGGCGGAAACGCTCCTTCAACCGAGCCGCGACGAGGCCGACGATGCCGGGATGCCAGTCGGCGCTGCCGGCGAGCAGCACCGGCATCTCGGCCATGCCCGCAAGCTCATGCTCGGCCTGCGAGACCGCCTCCAGCACGGCGAGGCGCTCGATCTCCTGGCGCTCCTGGTTCAGGCGGTTGAGCTCGGTCGCGATGGTCCGGGCCTCGACCTCGTCATCGGTCAGGAGCAGGCGGGCGCCCAACGCGGCATCGCCGATGCGGCCGCCGGCATTGATGCGTGGCCCGAGCAGGAAGCCGAGATGCCAGGGCTGGATCGGCCCGTCGAGGCCGGAGACGTCCATCAGCGCGGCGAGGCCCGGCCGGGCGCGGCTGCGCATCATGGCGAGCCCCTGCCGGACGAAGGCGCGGTTGAGGCCTTGCAGCGGCACGACATCCGCGACGGTCGCCAGGGCGACGAGATCGAGCGCCGCCAGCAGATCGGGCTCGCCGCCGCGTGCCGCCCAATGGTCCAGTCGGCGCAGCGCCCGGCTGGTCGCGACCAGCGCGAGGAAGACCACGCCGGCGGCGCAGAGATGGCCGAGGCCGGAGAGATCGTCCTGCCGGTTCGGATTGACCAGCGCCTCGACAGCGGGCAGCCGCTCCGGCGCCTGGTGATGGTCGAGCACGACGACGTCGAGGCCGAGCCGGCGCGCCTCGGCGAGCGGCTCCTCGCTGGTGGTGCCGCAATCGACCGTGACGAGCAGGGTCGCGCCCTCGCCCGCCAGCATGCGGATCGCCTCGCTGTTGGGGCCGTAGCCTTCGATCAGGCGGTCGGGGATATGGATGCGCGGGCGCGCGCCGGCCTGGGCCAGGAAGCCTGCGAGCAGGGCTGAAGAGCTGGCGCCGTCGACATCGTAATCGCCGAAGATCGCGACGCGCTCGCCTTTCATGCCCGCCTGCGCCAGTCGGGCGGCAGCGGCCTCCATGTCGATCAGGACAGCGGGATCGGGCAGGACGTCGCGCAGCTTCGGCTCGAGGAAGCGGGCGGCCTCACCGGGCTCGACACCGCGCGCGGCAAGCAGGCGGGCGAGGATATCCGGCAGACCCTGCAGCTGGCTCAGCGCCTCGGCGCGGCCGAGGCCGGCAATGTCGAGCCGGTCGCGCCAGGGGCGGCCGAGCACCGAACGGGTCACGCCGAGAAAGGCACGGGGCGGCATCAGACTCATGATGCATCCGGCGTCGCGCAAGCGGCCGGCGAGGTCAACCTGTGTCGACCTTGCCGGGCCGTCGGCATCCGCCCTACGCGCCGCAAACAAGTGGAAAAGGCAGCCGGCAGAGGACCGTCATGCTCGGGCTTGTCCCGAGCATCTCTTGACGAGGGAGGTTGCTCACGCCTCTTCCCGCGCGAGATTCTCGGATCAGCCCGAGAATGACGTCTCGTCGACTCGGTTCAGCTCAATCGAGCTGGAACTTCGAGAACTCGCGGTGCTCGCCATAGATGCGGCGGACCGTGCCGGTGATCGAGCGATAGACCAGCGTCTCGGTCTCGATGAAATCCTTGCCGAAGCGCACGCCCGAAAGCATGCCGCCATCGGTGACGCCGGTGGCGCAGACGATGACGTCGCCCGAGGCCATTTCCGACATGTCGTATTTCTTGTTGGGATCGAGCACGCCCATGCCGTGCGCTCGCACACGCTTCTCCTCGGTGTCGAGGATCAAACGGCCCTGCATCTGGCCGCCGACGCAGCGCAAGGCTGCCGCAGCGAGCACGCCCTCCGGCGCGCCGCCGATGCCGAGATAGAGGTCGATACCGGTCTTCTCGGGCTGGGTGCAGAAGATCACGCCGGCGACGTCGCCATCGGTGATCAGGCGGATCGAGCAGCCGGTCTTGCGGACTTCCTCGATCAGCTTGGCATGGCGCGGGCGGTCCATGATCAGCGTCGAGATCTCGTTCGGCTTGACGCCCTTGGCCTTGGCGAGCGCGTTGATGTTGTCGGCCGGCGAGGCGTCGAGGTCGATCACGCCCTTGGCGTAGCCGGGGCCGCAGGCGATCTTGTCCATGTAGACGTCGGGGGCATAGAGCAGGCTGCCGGCGCCGGCCATCGCCATCACGGCGATCGAACCGGGCATGTCCTTGGCGCAGAGCGTGGTGCCTTCGAGCGGATCGACCGCGATATGCACCTTGGGCCCCTGCTTGTTGCCGACCTTCTCGCCGATGAAGAGCATCGGCGCCTCGTCGCGCTCGCCCTCGCCGATGACGATCTCGCCATCGATCGGCAGGCGGTTCAATTCACGGCGCATCGCATCGACCGCGGCCTGGTCGGCCGCCTTCTCGTTGCCGTGGCCACGCAGGCGGGCCGCTGCGACGGCGGCGCGCTCGGTGACGCGCACGAGCTCCATCGAGAGATAGCGCTCGATGATCTGGTCGGGGGAGATGCGGAGATCGACGGACATGAAATAAGTCCCCTTGCAATGAGTTTGGCGGGTACGGCGCTAGAGCAAGATAGTGTCAGAGCAGGATTGGCGCGAAAAACCGGTTCCCACTTTTACGCATCCTGCTCTAGGCCTGTTCCCGCTCTATGCGGATAACTTGCGGCGGTTCCGCGACATGGCCGTCGGCCGTGACCTTTTCGAGCGCGGCGCGGATGGCGGCTTCGCTCGTGGCATAGGTAATGAGCACGACCGGAACCGGCGCGCCGGAGCGGCCGCCGGGATCGCGCGTCACGGCCTCGGGCGAGCGGCGCTGGACGATGCTTTCCAGCGAGATATCGGCCTCGGCCATGCGGGTCGCGATGGCCGCGGCGGCGCCGGGACGGTCGGCCACCGCGAGGCGGACATAATAGCCGCCCTCGTGACGCTGCATCGGGGCACGCTTCGGCTCTTCCAGGCGCGCGATCGGCAGGCCGAAGGGCAGGCCGGCGGTGCCCCGCGCGACATCGGCGATGTCGGCGACGACGGCGGAGGCCGTCGGGTCGCCGCCGGCGCCGGGGCCGACCAGCGTGATCTCGCGGACCGCATCGGCGTCGATCGAGACCGCGTTGAGCACGCCCATCACCTGCGCGATCGGGGAGGATTTCGGCACCATGGTCGGGTGCACGCGCTGCTCGATACCGGTCTTGGTCCGCTCGGCGACGCCGAGCAGCTTGATGCGGTAGCCGAGATCGTCAGCCATCTTCAGGTCGAGCGGCGTGATCGCCGAAATCCCTTCGACATGAATCGCTTCGGCGTCGATCTTCGTACCGAAGGCGAGGCTCGTCAGGATCGCAAGCTTGTGGGCGGTGTCGAAGCCCTCGACGTCGAAAGTCGGGTCGGCTTCGGCATAGCCGAGGCGCTGCGCGTCCTTTAGGCAGGCCTCGAAGGTCAGCCCCTCCTGCTCCATCCGGGAGAGGATGTAGTTGCAGGTACCGTTGAGAATGCCGGAGATGCGGCTGACATTGTTGCCGGCCAGCGCCTCGCGCAGGGTCTTCACGACGGGAATGCCACCGGCCGAGGAGGCCTCGAAGGCCAGCGCCACGCCCTTGCTCTCGGCGAGGTCGGCGAGCGCGACGCCATGCGCCGCGAGCAGAGCTTTGTTGGCGGTGACGACATGCTTGCCGGCCGACAGGGCCGCCTCGACAGCTGCCTTGGCCGGGCCGTCGGAGCCGCCGATCAGTTCGACGAAGCAGTCGATATCATCCGAATTCGCCAGCGCGACCGGATCGTCGAACCAGGCGAGCCCGCCGAGATCGATGCCGCGGTCGCGGTTACGGTCGCGCGCCGAGACGGCGGTGACCCGGATTGCGCGGCCGCAGCGCGCTGCAAGCGCATTTTCCTGCCGGCGCAGGATGCGCAAGGTGGAGGCGCCGACCGTACCGAGGCCGGCAAGTCCGACGCGCAGGGGCTGGGAGGCAGGCGAAAGAGGCACGCTGGTCATGCGCGCGGCGTCGCATGAGGCGGGTTTCGTGTCAACGGAGAGCCACACTCCGACACTCCCGGAATCGCCTCAAGCCTCGGCTTTCCGGGCCGAAACCACGAAGGCGGAGAGAGCTCCCTCGATCGCGCCTGAACCGAAGCGGCGCTCCAGAGCCTTCGCCACGGCCTCCGTAACCGCTCCGAGCTCCGGCGTGCCGCGCGCCTCGATCTCGCCACGCATCGGCGTGCCCTGGCAGAGGCCGATCGCGACACCAGCGGCGGAATCGGCACGGGAACGCTTCTCGACCCGCTCGATCTCCGGCCGCGGAAAGCCACCGGACATGATGTCGAGTTCGATCGTGCCGACATCATGATAGCCATGCGGCGTGCGCGCGAGAAAGCGCGGCGGATCGCCGGGAAACAGCTCGGCCAGCGCATCCAGCATGACCGCCGTGAAATCGTTGCTCTCGACCGCGTCCCAGACATTGAACAGAAAGCGCCCGCCCGGCTTCAGCACGCGGCGCGCCTCGGCATAACCCTTCGCCTTGTCCGGAAAGAACATCGCTCCGAACTGGCAGGTGACGGTGTCGAAGCTCTGGTCAGCGAAGGGCAGATCGAGCGCATCCGCCTGGCGGCAGGTGATCCTGCCGTCGTTCGGGAATCGCGCGGCAGCGAGATCGAGCATCGCGGGGTTGAGATCGGTCGCGACGATGCTTCCTCCATCGAGCCGCGCCGCCATTTCCTGTGTCAGTGCGCCCGTCCCCGCCGCGACCTCGAGAATGCGCCGGGGGTCCCCGGCCATCACGCGGGCCGCCAGGTCTTCGGCATAGGGTTGAAAGATCAGGGGTACGAGCAGCCGGTCGTAAATCTGCGGAACGGGACCGGCGAAAACCTTGTCCGTCGCTTCCATGGCAGCACCTGTCGTTGCAGCCCTCCGACAGGATAGCGCAGCAACTGACCTAGCGAAACGCCCCTGTTCGGATCGACCGCGTCTCAACCAAAATGGCAGACGACCTCGGCGGCGACGCGCTTGACCTTGCCGTCCTCGAAACCGAGATAGATGCGCAGCAGGTTGGTGCCGAAGGCGGTCGCCTTGATGGTATGCAGCGCCTCGATCGTCGTGCCTTCGGACACGGTGCTGTTCTCGACAGCGGGAGTCCAGAACCACGGTTTGGGCGGGTCGATCGTCACTTCGGAGAGAACGCGCTCGGCATCGGCCCGGCCGGTCCCGAGCGGAATGTAGCGGGTGACGATCTCGGTTGCGTCGCGGGCACATTCGCGGCCATTGGTCACCGCCAGCACATCCAAGACCAGAGCCGAGCGCGTCTGCGGGATGCGCCCCCTGGAATAGTCGTAGGTCGCGACGAAGCAGACCAGCGCGAAGACGGCGAAAGCGACGCCGAGCAGACGGCCTTTTCGTGACATGGAAACGAGCCTCGGGCGCGATGCGGAGCGATCCGTCCGCACCGCATCGGTTCCCATGTTTTGCGGGCGCGGTCCAGAGGCATGCGATGCCGCAGCCGAAGTGCCCTATCCCGCCTTCGGCATCTGGATGACGTTGTGCAGGGTCGTATCGGCGCCCTTGAGGAAGCGGCCGATATTGCGCGCGGCCTGACGGATGCGCTGCTCGTTCTCGACGATGGCGATGCGGACATAGTCGTCGCCATGTTCGCCGAAGCCGATGCCCGGCGCGACCGCGACCTCGGCCTTCTCGATCAGCAGCTTCGAGAATTCCAACGAGCCGAGATGGCGGAACTTCTCGGGGATAGCGACCCAGGCGAACATCGAGGCTTCCGGTGCCGGGAAGTCCCAGCCGGCCTTGCCGAAGCTCTCGACCAGCGCATCGCGGCGCTTGCGGTAGATCTCGCGCATCTCGCGGATGCAGTCGTCAGGGCCGTTGAGCGCGGCGGCGGCCGCGACCTGGATCGGCGTATAGGCGCCGTAGTCGAGATAGGACTTCACCCGCGCGAGTGCCGCAAGCAAACGCTCGTTGCCGACGGCGAAGCCCATGCGCCAGCCGGCCATCGAGAAGGTCTTCGACATCGAGGTGAACTCGACCGCGACATCGATCGCGCCCGGCACCTGCAGCATCGAGGGCGGCGGGTTGTTCTCGTCGAAATAGACCTCGGCATAGGCGAGGTCCGAAAGCAGGATCAATTCATGCTTCTTCGCGAAGGCGACGAGGTCGCGATAGAAATCGAGCGAGGCGACATAGGCTGTCGGGTTGGCCGGATAGCAGGTGACGAGCGCGATCGGCTTCGGCACCGAATGCATCATCGCCCGCTCCAGCGCCGGGAACATCGCAGGGGTCGGCTCGGCCGGAACGGAGCGAATCACGCCGCCGGCCATCAGGAAGCCGAAAGCGTGGATCGGGTAGCTCGGATTCGGCACCAGCACGACATCGCCCGGCCCGGTGATGGCCTGCGCCATATTGGCGAAGCCTTCCTTCGAGCCCAGCGTCGCGACGACCTGCGTGTCGGGGTTCAGCTTCACGCCGAAGCGGCGCTCGTAATAGTTGGCCTGGGCGCGGCGCAGGCCCCCGATGCCCTTCGAGGCGGAGTAGCGGTCGGTGCGCGGCTTGCCGGCGGTCTCGACCAGCTTCTCGATGACATGCTTGGGCGCCGGCAGGTCGGGATTGCCCATGCCGAGGTCGATGATGTCGACGCCCTTGGCGCGCTCGGCGGCCTTAATCTTGTTGACCTGTTCGAAAACGTAGGGCGGCAGGCGCTTGATGCGGTGAAAATCGGTCATCTCGAACAGGTCCTCGGCCGCCTGGGGGCGGTGTCATGTTTTCGCCCGGATTACATCCTTGCGCCGAGGGTGCTTAGCATCGCATCTTTCGTCATGACAGAGCCAATGACGCAATATTGTGCGATTCGCAGTGCGGAGAAGTTGGTCAGCAGCCGCATCGCCCTGCTGGAAGCGAGCCTGTCCTCAGTTCTGCGGGATCTTCGCCGGTTCTGGTGGCGGCGTCGCGCCCAGCGCCTTAGCCGTGTTGCCAGCAGCTTCGTTGGCCTTCTGCTTGGCGTCGAGCCCGGCCTCGATCTTCTTGTAGTCCTCGACCGGCTTGCGCGGCGCCGCCCGGGTCACGCTCGACCCGATCGGAACATATTCGAGATCGGTCGGGCGAGCCTCCCGGACAAAGGCCTTCGATTGCTGCGGGGTGGTTGCCAGACCCGCAGCCTCGGCGACCCCCTTGAAGCCCTCGTCGCTGCCGCAGCCGGCGAGCGCCGCGCCGACCACGACCAGCGCCGCCGGCATCAGGAGCAGCTTTTTCGCGGAGATTTCAGTCGGCATCGGGTCATCCAACGGTTGTCGATTTTGCTTGGTAAAGCATAGCGGCTGCGTCCTTAATAGGACCAAAATGGAGCGCCATGCGCTATCCTATAACGACTGGGGGAAAGGGCGAGACATGAGCGGGAAAAGCGACAGGCCGAAGGACACCGCCGGCCCGGCCGAGGCCGCCGCTCCCGATTTCGACCAGTTCGCGCAGAATATGGGGCGGCTCGTCGAGGAATACGGCAAGATCACCGCCGCCTACCTCAAACCGATCGAGCGCGGCGAGGCCAAGACCGGCCAGGCCGACGAGGCCAGCGACATGGTCAAGACGCTCGGCCGCGTCGCCGAGCGCTGGGTCAACGATCCCTCCAAGATCATCGAGGCGCAGGCGTCCCTCACCAGCGACTTCATGAACCTGTGGAGCACGGCGCTGAAGCGCGCGAGCGGCGAGGAGGTCGCGCCCGTCGCCGAGCCGGACAAGCGCGACGGCCGCTTCAAGGATCCCGACTGGAACCACCCGACCTTCGACTTCATCAAGCAGGCCTATCTGATCGGCTCGCGCTGGGCCGAGACCATGGTCGACAAGGCTGACGATCTCGACCCGCATACGCGCGAGAAGGCCCGCTTCTACATCAAGCAGATCGCAGGCGCCCTCTCGCCGACCAATTTCGTCGCCACCAACCCCGAATTGCTGCGCGAGACGATGCAGCAGAACGGCGAGAACCTCGTGCGCGGCATGAAGATGTACGCCGAGGACGTCGAGGCCGGCGGCGGCGAACTCAAGATCCGCCAGTCCGACGGCGGCTCCTTCGAGGTCGGCGTCAATATCGCGACGACGCCGGGCAAGGTGATCTTTCGCAACGAGATCATCGAGCTGATCCAGTATGCACCCTCGACCCCGCAGGTGCTGAAGCGGCCGCTATTGATCGTGCCGCCCTGGATCAACAAGTTCTACATCCTCGACCTCAACCCGGAGAAGAGCTTCATCCGCTGGTGCGTGGCGCAGGGGCTGACCGTCTTCTGCATCTCCTGGGTCAATCCGGATGCGCGACATGCCGCGAAGGATTTCGAGAGCTATATGCGCGAGGGCATCTTCGCCGCGCTCGACACGATCGAGGAAGCGACCGGGGAAAAGAAGGTCTCGGCGATCGGCTACTGCGTCGGCGGCACGCTGCTGGGCGTGACGCTGGCCTATATGGCAGCGGTGCGCGACAAGCGCATCGAGAGCGCGACCTTCTTCACGACGCAGGTCGATTTCTCGCAGGCCGGCGAGCTCTCGGTCTTCGTCGACGAGGAGCAGATCCGCGCCATTGAGGAGCAGATGGCCAAGACCGGCTATCTCGACGGCGCGCGCATGTCGGGCGCTTTCAACATGCTGCGGCCGAACGACCTGATCTGGTCATATGCCGTCAACAACTACCTGAAGGGCAAGGCGCCGACGCCCTTCGACCTGCTCTACTGGAATTCGGATTCGACGCGGATGCCGGCGGCGAACCACTCTTTCTACCTGCGCAACTGCTATCTCGACAACAAGCTGTCCAAGGGCGGGATGCGGATCGGCGGCAAGGCGCTCGACCTCAAGCAGGTGACGATCCCGATCTACAATCTCGCGGCGCGCGAGGACCATATCGCGCCGGCCCAGTCGGTCTTCAACGGCTCGCAATGCTTCGGCGGGCCGGTCGAGCATGTCGTCGCCGGATCGGGCCATATCGCCGGCGTCGTCAACTCACCGGCGAAGGTGAAGTACCAGTACTGGACCGGCGGCCCGGTGGAGGGCCGCTATGCCGACTGGCTGGCCAAGGCGGACGAGCATCCGGGGTCCTGGTGGCCGCATTGGTTCAGCTGGCTTGAAGCCCAGGCGCCGAAGAAGGTCCCGGCCCGCGAGCCCGGCGGCGGCAAGCTCAAGGCGCTCGCCGACGCGCCCGGCACCTATGTGAAGGTGAAGGCGTAGGGCAGTAACTCCCCCTGTCATTCTCGGGCGGAGCGTAGCGCAGACCCGAGAATGACAGGAAGGTCTGGTTCTTCCGGAGCCTTCGCGTCACGAGATGCTCGGGTCGAGCCCGAGCATGACGGCCACTGGGAACGCCAACAACAAAAAAGCCGGCCCGAAGGCCGGCTCTTGTCGCGGAAACGGTCCCGCTCAGTATTTGCGGACCACCGGCTGCACCGGGATGTTCTGCTTCGGATCGTCCCAGCGATAGGTGATGCCAACCGAGGCGATATGGACGTAGGGCTTGGCTTCGGCGGCGTAGTAGACCGGCACGGCCGGGTTCCATTGCGGGTGCCCCGGATTGTAATTCACCGACGCCTTCTTCACGTCGATATAGGTGTAGCCGAGATCCAGCTTGATCCGGTCGGTGATCTGATAGCTCGCGCCTGCGCTGAGCCAGAGACGATCATTATCGGAGATATAGATGGTGCGGTTGCGGTCGTTGACCGCGGACATCTCGTATCCGATGCCGGCGCGCAGCGTCAGGTCCTTGCTGTACTTGTACTCGACGCCGCCGCTGAAGAACCAGGCGTCGTCATACTGGAAATTCAGGCTGGTCTGCGGACGACCGTTGAGCTCGTTGACGATCGGGATGTTGCGGAAGCGGCTCCAGTTCGTCCACTCGACCCCGGCATGGACCTGCCACTGGTCGTTGATGACCTGCGAAACGCCGACGACGACCGAGTCGGGCAGGTTCAGGTTGGCCTTCACCGGGAAGCGGGCGAGGATGGGCGTCGGCGTGGCCAGCGACCCTTCGAGCGTCTGGCGGATCGCAGAACGATAGGCCACGCCGATATTGGTTCCCTCGAACGGGGTCAGCGTCACGCCGAGGCGATAGCCGAAATCGATCGTGTCGCCTTCGAGGATGACCGGGGAGGCCGCGGGCCCGAGGCCACCGGCCTGCTTCAGCTTGGCGCTCAGGTACTGGACCTGCAGGGCGGCGCCGACCGAGAGCCAGTCGTTGACCTTGTAGCCGACGGTCGGCGAGACGTTGATGGTCGTGACCTTGGCCGAACGGCCGTAAACCTGGGCGGCGTGAACCTGGTTTTCAGGCTTGGAACGCAGGCCATAGGGGGCGCCCGTGGTCATGCCGACCCAGAGCCGGTCGGTGAGCTGCCAGGCGCTGGCCGAGGCAGGGATCATCGCGCCGTCGCCACCGAGATTGCCGGTGCCGAACTGGATCGGGTTCAGCGGCGCCGGCGCGGCCGGACCGCCGATCCGCGAGGGCCTCGTCGGCTCATAGTCGCCATTGGCGTTGAGATAGGTGTAGTTCCAGTTGCTGGTGCGGCCGGGGAACATGGTGATGGTCGCGGGGTTCCAGGCCATCGCGCTCATGCCGATGCCGCCCGAGGCCGAGCCGGCATAGGCCATGCCGAGACCTTCGGCGCCCTGGCCGCTGCGGATGGCGAAGGAACTCGCCGAGGCGGCTCCGGCCGCGAGGAGAGCAGCGAGCGAAACCGAGGCGGCAGCGGCTGTACGAACAAGGCCCTTCATCGAATCCATCCCGGTTCCAAGGTTTTTCGAGGCCAGACACCTCGCTTGATTCGAAGCATGACCTGAGCCGTTTGCGGCCGCAATCCTGCTTCACGTGCCACGGATTCGCCGTGCGACACCCTCATTCGGACCCACGATCTTCAAAAACGATCCAAAAATGACCTTTTCTGAACAAGCCTCACCGAGATCGTTCAGAAAGATATAGTTTATATGAGAACTATTGCCAATTTTGAGTGTTCGCGGCCGCCCTGCCCTCGGCTGAGTCCTTCGTCGGAAACTTCGCTTTGCAAAGAGTCGTGGCATTCCGGCAACAACCCACCCGCCTGCGCGCCGCGGATACGCTATGCGCGGTGACGGGCTTGTGTTTCGGGCCGGCATCCGATCAGAATCCCCGACCCATTTAGATCGTTTGAAAACGGGGGAAACACCTTGAAACTGCTCCGCTACGGCGCACCCGGCCAGGAGAAACCGGCCCTTCTCGATGCCAAGGGCGGGTTGCGCGACCTGTCCGGCGTCATTCCAGACCTCGCCGGCAAGGCGCTGACCGCGGCCTCGCTCGCCAAGATCAAGGCGCTCTCGCCGGAATCGCTGCCCCTGGTCTCAGGCTCGCCGCGCATCGGCGCCTGCGTCGCGGATGTCCGCAACTTCATCGCCGTCGGCCTGAACTTCGCCGACCATGCGGCGGAGACGGGCGCCGAGATCCCGAAGGAGCCGATCCTGTTCAACAAGGCCCCGAACTGCATCGTCGGGCCCAATGACGACGTGATCATCCCGAAGGGCTCGCAGAAGACCGACTGGGAAGTCGAACTCGCCATCGTGATCGGCGATGGCGGCTCCTATATCGAGGAGAAGGACGCGATGGCCGCGATCGCCGGCTTCTGCGTCTGCAACGACGTCTCGGAGCGCGCCTTCCAGCAGGAGCGCGGCGGCCAGTGGGCCAAGGGCAAGGGCTGCCCGACCTTCGGGCCGCTCGGCCCGTGGCTCGTCACCACCGACGAGGTCAAGGACATCCAGAATCTCGGCATGTGGCTCAAGGTCGATGGCGAGCGCGTGCAGAACGGCTCGACCAAGACGATGATCTTCGGCGCGGCCTATCTGGTCCATTATATCAGCCAGTTCATGCGCCTCGATCCGGGTGACGTCATCACCACCGGCACGCCTCCCGGCGTCGGCCTCGGCTTCAAGCCGCCGCGCTTCCTCAAGGGCGGCGAAGTCGTCACCCTCGGCATTGAGGGGCTCGGCGAGCAGAAGCAGAACTTCGTGCCCTACAAGGGCTGATCCAGGAGGGGCGCTACGGCGCCCCTTTTCATGTCAGCGGGAAGCGCCGGCATGCGGGCAGCGCGAAAAGGCACTGCCGAAGCTGCTTGACCCGGCTTCGGCAGTGCAAGCTGTGCCCGCCTCCAAGCCTTGCGGCCTTGTCGAGCCGCCCCACCATGGCTGCACAGAACCGATTTTCCACCCCCAAATGGGGGGCTTGTTGCTTGCTGGGTGTAATATCCGGCGGAAAAATCGGCTTATTCCGGCCGATCCATTGACTTCCCCGATGGCAGCGAACGGATTTCCCGATCTGCTCGCAACGACCTCAGCGCGGCCCGGCCGCGCTCTTCAACAGGCCGACCAGATCGGCCTGCCGGCGCGTGCCTGTCTTGGCGAGGATGCGTTTTAGCGTCGTGCGTGCCGTAGCCTCGGTCACGCCGAGACGCACGGCCGCAGCCCGCGGCGGGTGCCCGGCGGCGATGGCCGCTGCCAGCCGCGCCTCGGCCGGAGTCAGATCGAACAAGCCGGCGATCAGGCCGGCATCAGGCCCCGCCCCCGCTGCAACCGGCGTGGCGACGATGATGGCACCCGCAAAGGAGAAGATGTCGCGTGCGCGGCCTCGCACGGGCGCGACATGCACGACCATCGGATTCGTACCGCGCCAGGCCGGAATCGGCAGGGAACGGACGGGCTGGGGCAGGTCCGCGCGCGAGAAGCCCGCGATCACCGTCGCGAGCATGTCGTCGGCCGGGCCGTAGGCGAGGGAAAGGCGCGCCGCACGATCGAGGAACACCCCTGGAATCAGGTCCTGGAACAGGGCGTTAGCATCGAGCACATGGCCACGCAGACCGAGAACCGCCGCCGGAAGCCCCATCAGCTCCAGCGCCTGCGAGGCGGCGCGCGCGCGCTCCATCGCCAGCCGGCGCCCAAGCAGCCCGGCCCGGGCGAAATGCGGGCGCAAGCGATCCAGCGCGGCGATGGCCTGCCCATCGACGGTGCCTTCGGCAAAATTCCGCTCGCAATGGACGATCGTGGTGTCGCCGGTCGGAGCCGCAATCACCGTCGCGACCCCGGAGCCGTATCCGGCCGGGATCAGGAAGTCCTGATAAACCGGCTCGCGCGCGAGCTCGTCGCGGCTGAAAACATCCTCGTCGGTGATGAAGCCGTGGCGCCCATGCGCGAGCAGGCGCTGCGCCCGCTCGTTGACCGCAAACGGGATGCGGCGCAGGACTTCCTCGTAGTCGTTGCTGAACTCGGGTGACGAGGCGAGCAGACGCACGTCGTCATGCAGAACCGTTCCGAGCAGCGCCTCGCGGCAGCTGGCGATCCGGGCCGTGTCGCGGAGCACGGCGGGCCAACTCTCAGGCACGATCGCGGCTTCGTAGATGCCGTCGATCAACGCATTCTCGAACTCACTGCCTGCCACGTCCGTCCCTCTCGCGGGACCAACAATCTAACGCTCCGCGCGCAAATGTCTCCTTCAAATGATGGAGATCAGATGCATTTTTAGGTGAAAGCCACAGGCTGCGGCTCAGCCCTCCGGCAGGCCGAGCATCAGGCGGATGTTCTGCGCCGCCGCACCCGACGCGCCCTTGCCGAGATTGTCGAGCCGCGCGACCAGCACCGCCTGGCCGAGATCGTCCTGCCCGAACACAGTGAGCTCCAGCTTGTTGGTGTCGTTCAGCGCTTCCGGCTCGATCTTGCCGCCCTTGCCGTCCTGCGGGACGACGCTGACATAGGTCGAGCCAGCATAGCGCTCGGCCAGGGCGTGGTGGAGATCGGCGACGCCGGGCCGTCCGGGAAGCGCGTCGAGATGCAGCGGCACCGAGACCAGCATGCCCTGCCGGAAATTACCGACGGAAGGCACGAAGATCGGCCGCCGGGTCAGGCGGGCATAGGCCTGCAATTCAGGTAGGTGCTTGTGGCGCAGGCCGAGGCCGTAAAGCTCGAAGGCCGGAGCGACGCCGGTCTCGAAATCCTCGATCATCGACTTGCCGCCGCCGGAATAGCCGGAGACGGCATTGACCGTGACCGGATGGTCCTGCGCCATCAGCCCGGCATCGACGAGCGGGCGCAAGAGCGCGATGGCGCCGGTCGGATAGCAGCCGGGATTGGCGACGCGGTCGGCTTTGGCGATCTTCCCGGCATGGCCGGGTTCGAGCTCGGCGAAGCCGTAGACCCAGCCCGGAGCGACGCGATGCGCGGTCGCGGCATCGACGATCTTGGGCGCATCGGAGCCAAGCTGATCAGCCAGCGCGACCGATTCCTTCGCAGCCTCGTCCGGCAGGCAGAGCACGACGAGATCGACGCTCGCCATCATGTCCTTGCGCGCGGCGGGGTCCTTGCGCTTGTCGGGGTCGATGCTCTTGACCGCGACCTCCGGCACCGCGGCCAGACGTTCGCGGATGCCGAGCCCAGTGGTGCCGGCTTCGCCGTCGATGAAGATGGTTTTCAGGTTCTGGCTCATCGGGACCCCCGGTGGCTGGGCAGACACAGCAATGGATGGGCTTCGGGCATAAAAAAACCGCGCCTCGGGCGCGGTCGCGGGCATTCGGGCTTCAGCCGAACGTCATCGCGGGCGCGCCGGGGCGGCCTGGCAGGGGCGACGTCGGGTGGAGCTCGTCATCATGGCCTCGTATATGTTCGCGCTTGAGCGAGCTGTCAATCGGAGCTTGCGCTCCGGTCCCGTCACTGCAAGCGCAGCGAAGCAATGACGACGGACTTGTCGGGCACGAAAGTTGAAGCGCGGGAATCGCTTCCCGGTCTTTCCTCGCAAAGCGATTCAATGCTTTCGCGCATCGTTTCGACATGCCGGTCGCTTCGACCGTGGGCGCCTCGAACGATCAGCGGCGCGCGGTCAGCCAGACATAGAGGCACCAGGGCAGGATCAGGGCGAGCGCGGTCAGGACGAGCCGCAGCATCGTCCAGGCATTGGGATTGTTGAGCGCCCGGCCATCGAGGTCCGGCACGCCGTGGATCAGGCCGAGCGCTATCGCCGGAGCCAGGAAGACGAGCAGCGCCCGGCCGATGCGCTGCGCGCGCGGGAGTTCCTCACGCGCCAGCATCAGCAGGGCCGGCACCGCGATCATGCCGAAGGCGATCAGGACAAGAAGGACGCGCATGGGCATTTGCTACATCAGAGGCGGAGATTGCGCGAGCCCGCCGCTGAAGCTAGCGCCCGCCGGCGACCTTGAGAATGATGCCGGTCGTGTAGCTCGATGCCTCCGAGAGCAGGAACAGCACCGCCTCGGCGATCTCTTCGGCGGTCGCAGCGCGCTTCAGCGGAATCAGCGGCGCGATCCGGGCGACGCGACCAGCCTCGCCGGTGGACAGCGCGTGGATCTCGGTCTCGGTGATGCCGGGTGCCACCGCGTTCACGCGGACACCGTGCGGCGCGAGTTCCTTGGCGAGGCCGATGGTCAGGGAATCCACGGCTCCCTTCGAGGCAGCGTACCAGACATATTCGCCGGGCGAGCCCAGCTCGGCCGCAACGGAGGAGATGTTCACGATCGCCCTGCCCTGCACGCCCTCGTTCGCCATCAGCGCGCGGGCCGCCTCCCGCGCGACAAGGATCGCCCCGGTGACGTTGACGTCGATGCATTCGCGGATGACCGCGGTATCCGCCTCGGCCAGCGGGCCGGATTTGCCGGTGATGCCTGCATTGTTGACGATATGGGTCAGCGGGCCGAGCGCCGCCTTCGCCTCGGCAAAGATGCGGATGATGTCGGTGACATCAGCCATGTCGCCCTGCAGCGCCACAGCCTTCGCGCCTGCCGCCTCGCAGGCCGCGACGACTTCGGCCGCGGCCTTGGCGTTGCTCTGGTAGTTCACCGCGACGTCGTAGCCGCACCCGGCGGCCATGATGCAGATCGCGGCGCCGATGCCGCGGCTGCCGCCGGTGACGAGAAGAACGGGACGGCTCATGGCAGGCTCCTGCTGATCGGGCGCGACAGTGCCAGCCAATACGAAAAGGGCGGCTCTTGCGAGCCGCCCTTCCGCATACCGGATGATCCGGAAACGATCAGCGCTTCGAGAACTGGAAGCTGCGGCGGGCCTTGGCCTTGCCGAACTTCTTACGCTCGACGACACGCGAGTCGCGGGTCAGGAAGCCTTCCTTCTTGAGTGGGCCGCGAAGCTCCGGCTCGTAGAAGGTCAGCGCCTTGGAGATGCCGTGGCGCACCGCGCCGGCCTGGCCGGAGAGGCCGCCGCCCTTGACCGAGACGACGACGTCGTACTGGGTCACGCGGTCGACGAGCTGCAGCGGCTGCTTGAGCACGAGGCGCAGCACCGGGCGGGCGAAGTAGACCTCCTGGTCGCGGCCGTTGACGGTGACCTTGCCCGAGCCGGGCTTGATCCAGACGCGAGCGATGGCGTTCTTGCGCTTGCCGGTGGCATAGGCGCGGCCCTGCGCATCGACCTTCTTGACGTGGACGGGAGCGGCGGGCTGCTCGGGCTTGGCGACTTCGCCGAGCTGGGAGAGAGACTGAAGAACCTCGGCCATCGTCAGACCCTCTTGTTCTTGCTGTTGAGCGCGGCGACGTCGAGCGCCTCCGGCGACTGAGCAGCATGCGGATGCTCCGCGCCCTTGTAGACGCGCAGGTTGCCAAGGATCTGGCGGAAGAGCGGCCCGCGCGGCAGCATGCGCTCGACGGCCTTCTCGAGGATACGCTCAGGGAAGCGGCCTTCCAGGATGAACTTGGCCGAACGCTCCTTGATGCCACCCGGGAAGCCCGTGTGGTGATAGTAGTTCTTCTGCTCGCGCTTGCGGCCGGTCAGGGAGACCTTCTCGGCGTTGATCACGATGACATTGTCGCCGCAGTCGACATGGGGGGTGTAGGCGGCCTTGTGCTTGCCGCGCAGACGCATCGCCACAACGGAGGCGAGACGGCCGACGACGAGCCCGGAGGCGTCGATCACAACCCACTTCTTTTCGACATCGGCGGGCTTGAGCGAGACGGTCTTCATCGCGGCACCCTTCGGTTGCGTTAAAAAAGGACAAGCCGCCGGAGAGCCCGGCGGCGGTGTGGCGTCGGGATAGGGGCAAGGAAGCCGGCTGTCAAGCGTTACGATCGACACTCAAAAGCGGAAAACGTCTATTTTTCAACTGACTGAGAAAAACGGTATCAGGATACCGTATATTCTTTTGCACGGCGGTTCGGACCGGATGCGGCTCAACGTTCTGCCGGGATCGAATAAGTCCCGGTCGCGTGGCAGACCATCTCCACCTCGCCTTGCGAATAGAGACCGACCTCGCCCACTGCGAGCCGCTTGCCGAGCTTGAGCAGCTTGGCTTCGCCGATCAGCGCCGTCTGGCCGGGCTTGCGCAGGAAGTTGAAATTGAGGCTCGTCGTCACCGCGAGGCCGACCGGCCCGATCTGGGCGAGGATCGCCGCATAGAGCGCGAGATCGGCCAGTGCCATCATGGTCGGGCCCGAGATCGTGCCGCCCGGGCGCAGATGCTTCTCATGATAGTCGCAGCGCATCCGGGCCGTCATCGGCCCGACCGCCTCGATGAAATAGGTGCGCCCGCCATAATGAAGCTGCGGGAAGACCTCGTCGAGATAGGCATCGATCTCGGAGGCGCTCATGCGGGTCGTCATGCGGAAAACCGAAGGCTGGGGCGGGACTTCTCCCCTTGCAGCATGGCGGGCCGGCTCCGACAATAGGCGGAAATGCGGAAAGGAAGCGCCATGAACGCCCATCATCAGCCGGAGGCCGCGCCCGTCCTGCTGCGCCAGGACGCCGGCGGCATCGCGACGCTGACGCTGAACCGCCCGCAAGCGCGCAACCCGCTGAGCGAGGCGATGCTGGCGGCGCTGAGCGAGACCTTTGCCGCCATCGCCACCGATCGATCGGTCAAGGTCCTGATCCTCACGGCGGCCGGACCAGTATTCAGCGCCGGGCACGACCTCAAGGAGATGACCGCCCATCGCGCCGACCCCGATCGGGGCCGGGCCTATTTCACGGATGTCCTCGGGCGCTGCTCGGCCATGATGCAGCAGATCACCGCCCTGCCCCAGCCGGTGATCGCAGCCGTCGAGGGCACGGCGACGGCCGCAGGTTGCCAGCTCGTCGCGAGTTGCGACCTCGCGGTGGCAGGCGAAGGCGCCCGCTTCTGCACGCCGGGCGTCCATATCGGGTTGTTCTGTTCGACGCCGATGGTCGCGCTCTCGCGCAACCTCTCGGCCAAGCATGCGCTGGAAATGCTCCTGCTCGGCGAGATGGTGCCGGCGGACGAAGCGGCCCGGATGGGGCTGATCAATCGCGTCGTACCGGCCGGCGACGCACTGGCGGAGGCGCGGCGGCTTGCTGCGATCATCGCCTCGAAATCGCCGGCGACCGTCAAGATCGGCAAGCGCGCCTTCTACGAGCAGCGCGAGATGGGACAGAAGACAGCTTACGACCACGCCTCAGCCGTGATGGTCGAGAACATGCTGGCGCGGGACGCCGAGGAGGGCATCGGCGCCTTCGTCGAAAAGCGCGCGCCGGTGTGGGAGGGGTGAAGGCCGTCACGCCGGGGCTTGACCCGGGCATCTCGTAAACCAGAAACCCCTATCGAAGAGATTCTCGGGTCTGTGCTTCGCTCCGCCCGAGAATGACGCAGAGTGTCCCCCATGACCCACGACGCCTATCCCGACAGCCTGATCCGCGACATCCTGAAATCCGTGAAGCGGATCGCGCTGGTCGGCGCCTCTGCCAACGAGGCGCGGCCGAGCTGGATCGTGACGAAATACCTGCTCGACCGCGGCTATGACATGATCCCGGTCAATCCCGGTCTCGCCGGCCAGACGATCCTCGGCAAGACGGTCTATGCCTCGCTCAAGGACATCCCCGGCCCGCTCGACATGGTCGAGATCTTCCGCAATTCGCAAGCCGCCGGCCCGATCACCGACGAGGCGCTGGCGCTCGATCCGCTGCCCAAGGTGATCTGGATGCAGCTTTCGGTGCGCAACGACGACGCCGCGGCGCGGGCCGAGGCGAAGGGCGTCACCGTGATCATGAACCGTTGTCCCAAGATCGAATACGGCCGTCTTTCCGGCGAGATCGGCTGGCAGGGCATCAATTCGCGCATCCTGTCGTCGAAGAAGCCGGTGCTCGCCGGCAAGGGCTTCCAGAAGCTGACGATCCACCGGCCGGGCACCTGACCCCGCCGCCTGCTCCGAATTGACGCCTCGCGAGCCGTTCGTTAAATCGAACGATCCGTTTTCGACGTCAGACCATAGGGAGCAGCCATGACCGACCGCGCACCGGGGTTCCACACACTCGCCATCCATGCCGGAGCGGCTCCCGACGCAGCGACCGGCGCACGCGCCACGCCGATCTATCAGACAACCTCCTTCGTCTTCGACGATGTCGACCATGCCGCCTCGCTGTTCGGACTGCAGGCCTTCGGCAATATCTACACCCGCCTCGGCAACCCGACGAACGCGGTGCTGGAAGAGCGCGTCGCGGCGCTGGAGGGCGGCACGGCGGCGCTCGCCGTCGCCTCGGGCCATGCGGCCGAGTTCCTGTGCTTCCACGCGCTGCTGCAGCCGGGCGACGAATTCGTCGCGTCGCGCAAGCTCTATGGCGGCTCGATCAACCAGTTCAACCATTCCTACAAGAACTTCGGCTGGAACGTGATCTGGGCCGATCCTGACGACCTCGAAGGCTTCGCCGCCGCCGTGACGCCGAAGACCAAGGCGATCTTCATCGAATCCATCGCCAATCCCGGCGGCGTCATCGTCGATATCGCCGCGATCAGCGCGATCGCGAAGAAGCACAACATCCCGCTCATCGTCGACAACACGATGGCCTCGCCCTATCTGCTGCGCCCCTTCGAGCACGGCGCCGACATCGTCGTGCATTCGGCGACCAAGTTCCTCGGCGGCCATGGCAACTCGATCGGCGGCCTGATCGTCGACGGCGGCTCATTCAACTGGGTCGGCGACGACCGCTACCCGATGCTCTCCAAGCCGCGGCCGGAATATAACGGCATGGTGCTGGGCGAGACCTTCGGCAATTTCGCCTTCGCCATCGCGACCCGCGTGCTCGGCCTGCGAGATCTCGGCCCCGCGCTCTCGCCCTTCAACGCCTTCATGCTGCTGACCGGCATCGAGACCTTGCCGCTGCGCATGCAACGCCATTGCGAGAGCACACAGAAGGTCGCCGAGCACCTCCAGAAGCATCCGGCGGTCGAGTGGGTCAGCTATCCCGGCCTGGCCGGCGATAAATACGAGGCATTGGCCAAGCGCTATACGCCGAAGGGCGCCGGCGCGGTCTTCACCTTCGGCCTCAAGGGCGGCTACGACGCCGGCGTCAAGCTGGTCTCGAATCTCAAGCTGTTCTCGCATCTCGCCAATATCGGCGACACGCGCTCGCTGGTGATCCACCCGGCCTCGACGACGCATCGCCAGCTCACGGACGAGCAGAAGACCGCGTCGGGCGCGGGGCCGCAGGTGGTGCGCCTCTCGATCGGCCTCGAGGATGTCGAGGACCTGATTGCGGATCTGGATCAGGCGCTGGCCTAAGCGAGTGCGTCATTCTCGGGCTTGACCCGAGAATCTCATGACAAAGCAGGCGTCGGCAACGGCGCCTTTTTCTTTGGGAGGTGCTCGGGTCAAGCCCGAGCATGACGCTCTTTAACCCCGCGCCGCCTGCTCAGTGCGGGTGAGGTGGACCACGCCCATCGCCAGCACGGCGAAGCCGAGCGCCTGATGGGCGAGCCCGGCCCAGAGCGGCACCACCAGCAACAGCGTGACGACGCCGAGCGCCGATTGCGCCAGCACGAGCCCGGCGATGGCGGCCGAACGCTTGGCGCTGCCCGATCCCGGCGCCGCCCGGCGCAATCTCAGCACATTCCACAACGCGATGGCGAAAAGGATGTAGGCGCCGATGCGGTGGTTGAACTGCACCAGCGCGACATTGTCGACGAAGTTCTCCCAGAACGGCGTCCGGGCGAAGAGCTGCGAGCCGGGCGGCACCAGCGCGCCATCCATCAGCGGCCAGGTGTTGAAGGTGAAGCCCGCCTTGGAGCCGGCGACGAGCCCGCCGAGCGCGATCTGCACAAAGAGCAGGAGCAGCAGCAGCCATGCAGCTCCCCTGCCTCGCACCGGTTCGATCCGGCGCAGCGGCGTCAATGTCGTCGCGAAGGCGACGACCGAGGCGAAGAACAGGCCGGCGAAAGTCAGATGCAGCGTCAGCTTGACCGGTGCGACCGCGACCATCCCGGGCTGGAGACCCGACGCGACCATGATCCAGCCGATCGTGCCCTGCAGGCCGAGCAGCAGGCCCATGCCGAACAGCGTCGCGATCTGCCGGGCCGGCAGAGCGCGGCGCAAGGCGACGACGAGGAAGCCGGCGAGATAGATCAGTCCGATGAAGCGGCCGAGCTGGCGGTGGCCCCATTCCCACCAGTAGATGAACTGGAACTGGCCGAGGCTCATGCCCTCGTTGAGGAGCTGATATTGCGGGCTCGCGCGGTACTTGCCGAATTCCTCGGCCCAGGCATCGGCGGAAAGCGGCGGCATCGCCCCGGTGATCGGCTTCCATTCGGTGATCGAGAGGCCGGAGCCGGTGAGCCGCGTCGCGCCGCCGACCACGACCATCAGGAAGACGAGGCCGGCCACGATCCAGAGCCAGCGGCGGGTGCCGGCATGGTCGGCCCTGGCGTCGGCGCGTGTCTGGTCGAGGGCGAGTGTCACGGGCGGGCTTTCGGTCGCAGGCAGGGATATTCAGGCGTGCATCGCTTCACAAGCGCGGCTGCCGGTGACATAGACCCGTCGCTCCGGCGCGACAACGCCCGCATTGCCGCAGCAGCCAGGTCTGCCCCGTGGAGAGCCCGATGAAACAACGCAACCGCAAGCTGCTCGGGACCGTGCTGATCCTCGTCTTCGTCTGCGTCTATGCGCTCGTGGCGATGGCGCTGGCGCAGGGGCGGATCACCGAGGCGTCGAAGCCGGTGCAGACCATCGCCTATATCGTGCTCGGCCTCGCCTGGGTCCTGCCGCTGCTGCCGCTGATCAAGTGGATGGAGAGGAAAGACGAGGCTTGATCGTTATCAGGCGACGTCCAGTTTCCGCCCCTTGTTCCGCAACCAGAACGGCAGCCCCGACAGCAGCGCCCGCAGCGCTGCCTCGTTCTGGTGAAGGCCGTTGAGCGAGACCCGCGGCAGGGCATGGAGATGGGCGGCGTGCTCGGGGAGGAGATGACCCGGCCGCGTCGTCACCGCGCTCTCGAAGCCCGCCTCAGCGGCAAGCGCGAAATCGCGCGGCCCGGCCGAGCCGGGATCGCCGACCGGATAGGCGAAATGGCGGATCGGGATGCCCAGTTCCGCCTCTAACCGCTCCTTGCTCCCCACGATCTCGCGGCGCGCGACATCCGCGTCGTGCTTCGCCAGCATCGGGTGCGTCAGGGTATGGGCGCCGATGGTCACGCCCGGTGCGCCGGACAAGGCCCGCAGCGTATCCCAAGGCAGGCACTCGCGCTCGACGAGAGCGACGGGGTCGATGCCGGCCTCGGCCGCAAGATCGGAAATCACTGAGAGCAGAATCGCTTCCGGGCCACGGCGCAGACGCCAGTAGAGCTTCGCAAAGGCGCGGTTCTTCTCGGCATCGGTCTCGGTCCGGGCGGTGAAACGGCCATCCGGCAAGGCAAGATCGAGCCGCGGCAAAGCGCGGATCGCCTCCTCCAGCTCCAGCCACCAGAGCCGCGCGGTACGGTCGGCAAAGCCCGGCGTCACGAACAGCGTCCAGGGCGCCTCGTGCCCGGCCAGGACTGGCCAGGCCTCCTCGACATTGTCGCGATAGCCGTCGTCGAAGGTCAGCGCGACGAAAAAGCGGCCGGGCTTCGGATTGCGCAGGCGCGCCAGCGCCTCCTGCAGCGAGACGATGTCGTAGCCCTCGGCCCGGATCAGGCGTAGCGCTCGGTCGAGGAAGCCGGGGGTGATGTCGAGCAGGGCGTTCGGCGCGAAGCCACGCGTCTGCGCCGCCCGGACATGATGCAGGGTCAGGATCACGCCCTGCCCTTGCGCGACACCGCGGCTCCAGCGATCGGCGCCCGTCGCCGCCATCACCCGGAATGCGGCCGCAATGGCCTTGTGACGCCCGTTCATCGCCGCCAACTGCAACCGTCCCTTTGCAACCACCCGTCCTTGATCTGTCGCATTGTCTTCACGCGAACCGGTATCCACTTCTCTCGACAATGCTTTAACGCTATCGCGCGATCACGCGGCCGGGCCGGGCGAGTGTGGCCGATCCGTTCACAATGACGGGTTAAGGACGCTTACATCTGTTCTGCTCGCACGGGCGAAGGACGCATGCCCACCATCGCCGCACCAACGCCGGCCCCGCCGGACGCGATCACCGCCAGCCGCCCCGCAACGCGCCCCTGGGCCTCGATCGCGATCGAGACAGATGTCGCCGCGCTGGCGGACACATGGCGCGCCTTCGAAGCGACGGCGCTGGTGACGCCCTATCAGAGCTATGACTGGGTCAGGCATTTCGCCGAGACGATCGGGGCGGCGCATGACATGACCTTCCGCTACGCCCTGGTGCATGACGCCGCCGGGACGCTCTGCGCGCTGCTGCCGCTTGTCGTCACCGGGCGCAGTGGCTTCCGCTTCGCCGAGTTCATCGGCGGCAAGCACGCGAACTACCATATGGGGCTCTACGCTCCGGGTTTCGCCGCACAGCTCGATGTGGCGCTGACCGCACGGATGCTGACGGAGATCGGCAGCGCGATCGGCGGGCTCGATGCGCTGGCCTTCGTCAACCAGCCTGTCACCTGGCAGGGCGTCACCAATCCCGCGGCGCAACTCGCCGCCGGTCCGAGCCCGAGCCGCGCCTACAAGCTCGCCCTGATCGCCGGGGACGGGGACGCGACGCTCAGGCGCTCGATGAGCAGCCATGCCCGCAAGAAGCTCAAGAACAAGCACAGCCGCTTCAAGGATTTCGGGCCATCGACGCTGGTACGAGCGGCAGCGCCCGAAGAGATCACGCGCATCATCGACGCCTTCCTGTCACAGAAGGCCGAGCGCTTCCGCAGCATGGGCGTGCCCGACCCCTTCGCCGAGCCGGCGATGCGCGCCTTCCTGGAGCGCGCGGCGATAGCATGCGGCAGCCCTCGCCCGTCGATCGAACTCTATTCCCTCGACCTGGCCGGCCGCTCGGTGGCGACCTATGTCGGCACGATCCAGGGCGAACGCTTCTCCGGCATGGCGACCTCGTTCGACATGGCCAGCGAAACCGTCAAGACCAGCCCGGGGGAGTTGCTGCTGGCCGAACTGATCCGCCTGAAAGCCCGCGAGGGTGTCGCGGTCTTCGATCTCGGCGTCGGCGAGGCCCGCTACAAGACCACCTTCTGCGACGACCATGACGATCTCGTCGACAGCTTCCTGCCCCTGACCTTCAAGGGCCGCGTCTTCGCCCGGATCGCCCGGACGAAGCGCGACTTGAAACGGCGGATCAAGCGCTCGCCGATGGCGCTGAAGCTCGCCCAGCGCGCATCGGGCTGGCTCAGGAGCAGGCGCTCCGAGGAGGAGTAGGGCCGCCCTGCTCCTCAGGCGCCGACGGGCATTTCCGTGCGCGAAACCGGGGGCATGGGCACGCCGCCCTCGGCGTCGAGGATCAGCGTGACCGGCGCTTCGGTCAGTTCGCTCAGGCGGTAGGCCGTCTCGAGGGCATGGCCGTTGCCGACCTGCCCGCTCATGACGAGCCCGGCCTGCGCCCGGCGGGCGACCGGCGCCAGCACCGTGCCGTCGTCGTTGGAGGCGGCGGCGACCAGCACCCAGTCATAGGTCTCGCAAAGCGCATCGAGCGCGACGTCGACCAGATCGGGCGCCGCCAGAACCGCAGCGCGGCCGGCGCGGCCGGCGCCGATGCGATGCAGCCGCGAACCCGACGCCCGGGTGATGATGTCGGAGAACAGGGCCTCACCGGCAAGCAGCTCCGAGAAGCCGGCCTCCCCGCCCCCGTGATCCGAGGACAGGTCGACGAGCACGCAGCGGCAGCGCTGGGCGAGCAGTTCGGCGAGATCGCGCGGCCTGGCGGCCCCGTCGCCCGCGCCATCCAGGACCAGCGCCAGCGGCGCCATGCCGCGCGCCGGCTCGTGGGTCCGCTCGGCGATCTCCGCCAAGGTCAGCTCGGGCCGGTCGAGGTCGAGCCGGCTCTGACCGAGCTTTCCGGCATGCGTGAGCAGACCGGCGACACGCGCATGGCGCGGCGTACCCGGCACCGGGTCAGGCGTCTCCATCTCATCTTCCGAGGAGCCGGCGGACACCCAGCGCGGTCCGCGCGGAGCGTCCGGCAGAGACCTGCCCTGGCCGTTGAGCAATTCGCGGGTCACGATCGTCGCAAGCGCGATCAGGAAGGTCGCGAGCGTCGCGACCAGCACCACCGGCACCTTCTTCGGGAAGGAAGGTTCGGTCGGCTCCACCGCGCGCGAGATGATGCGCGCATCGGCCGGCGTCGCATTCATCGTGTCGCGCGCGACGGCCTCGCGGTAGCGCTGCATGTACTGCTCGAGCTGTTCGCGCAGCGTGCGGGCCTCGCGCTCCAGCGCGCGCAGCTGCACCTCGCTGTCATTGGCGCTGGAGACGTTCTTCTTCTGCCCGTCGAGCGCGGCCTGGAAGCTCTCGACGCGCTGGCCGGCGATCTTGGCCTCGTTCTCCAGCGTGCGCACGGTGCGCTCGGCAGCGGCGCGGAGCTGGCCTTCGAGATCGAGAAGCTGGGCGTTGAGCTCCTTGATCCGCGGATGCTCCGGCAGGAGGCTGCGTGATTCCGCCGCGATCTGGGCGCGCAGGTTGACGCGCTGCTCGATCAGCCGGCGGACGAGGTCGTTATTGGCGACATCCGGGATCTCGAACGTGCGCCCCTGCTTGATGGCGTCGCGGATCAACCCCGCCTTGGCCTGCGACTCCGCCTGCTGGCTGCGAGCGCTGGAGAGCTGCGCCGACAGGTCGGTGAGCTGCTGGGACGAGATGGTCGTGTTGTTGGGCCCGGAGAACAGGCCGTTCTTCGAGCGGTAATCCTCGACCTTGGCCTCGGCTTCGGCGACGCGCTTGCGCAGGGGCTCGATCGTGGTCGAGAGCCAGTTCGAGGCGTTGCGGGCGTTCTCCTGCTTCGCCACTTCCTGGAACTCGAGATAGGTCTCGGCGATGGTGTTGGCGCCCTTGGCGGCGAGCGCCGCATCGCGCGAGGTGAACTCGACGGAGACGATGCGCGAACGGCCGACGGGGTAGACCAGCAAACGGTCATAATATTTCTCGAGGACGCGCTCCTCGGGAGAGCGGTCGGCCGGATGGCCGCCGAGCCCGATCATCACGGCGAGCTTGCGCAGGGCGCTCAACGCACCGACGCCCGAATCGAATTCGCCGTTGCCGACCAGCCCGATCCGCTTGATCGCCTCGCGCGCCAAGTCGCGGGACATGATGACCTGGACCTGGCTCTGCACGGCCTCGGAATCGAACTGGCTGCTATCGGCCGGCGCCTGGCCCGATAGCGTAAAGAAGCCGCCGCGACTCTCCAGCAGCAGCTTCGCTTCGCCGGTATAACGCGGTGTCACCACGTTCACCGCGACAAAGGACAGGCCGAGCGCGGCGAGCGTCGGCGCAATGATCCAGAACTTGCGGCGCTTGATCGCCGCCCAGAGGGCGGAGAGATCGAGCATGTCGCCCCGGCCTTCTCCGGCGCCGCGCGCATCAATGCCAGCTTGAGCGGTCATGGGCCCACCTATCGACGCAAAACTCTCGCCCCCTGGAAGGGACGCGGGCGACATTGAACCCTCAGTAAGCCTAATGAACTGCTAACAATCTCAATTTGTTAATCATGATCACTGGCGGCACCGGGTATCTATCTGGAGGCTTTTCACCTCAAGACTTGCCGTTTTCGGTGCAGGCGTTCGACTTGGCCATCGAGCTTATTGACGGCTGTCGCCAGTCCGCCGAGCACGACATTCTGGGCCTTGATCTCGACGGCCGGACGGCGGCGCTTGAACCATCCTTCCGCCGCCCCGGCACCCAAAACGGCCCACGGGAAGCCTTTGTTAACCATACCGGGCCTAAAGATCGGGCGAGTTCTGCACGGGTAAGCCAGTGATGAGTCGACGTCTCGCCTCTCTCGCCTTGGCCGCCGCCATGATGGCGGGCGCTTGCGCGCCCCGCTATCCGGCGTCGGACTATGCGCTCGCCGAACCGGCGGGGCCTTATCGGCTCGCCAGTGGCGACCGGCTGCGCATCATCGTCTTCGGGCAGGACAATCTCTCCAATATCTATGCGGTCGACGGCGCCGGGCGCATCGCCATGCCGCTGATCGGCTCGGTCGAGGCGCAGGGGCGCACGACGCAGCAGCTCGCCCAGGCGGTCGAGGCCAAGCTGCGCGGCGGCTATCTGCGCGAGCCCAAGGTTTCGGTCGAGGTCGATACCTACCGGCCGTTCTTCGTGCTCGGCGAGGTCACCACGTCCGGCCAGTTCCCCTATGTGAACGGCATGACCGTGCAGACGGCCGTTGCCATTGCCGGTGGCTTCACGCCGCGAGGCCTGCGCTCCTCTGCCGAGGTGACGCGCCAGATCGAGGGACAGACCGTGACCGCGACCGTGCCGATCACCTATCCGGTCCAGCCCGGCGACACCATCGTCATCAAGGAACGCTGGTTCTGAGATCGCGCCTCGCCCCATGACGGACAGCCCGGCTTCCCGCCGCTTGAAAATCCTGCATGTCTTTCGGGCACCGCTTGGCGGGCTGTTCCGGCACGTCCTCGACGTCGCCCGCGGCCAGGTCGAGCGCGGGCACGATGTCGGCATCTTCTGCGATTCCAGCACCGGCGGGGCACGAGCCGACGAAGTCTTTCGCGAGCTCGCCGGGCAGTTGACGCTGGGCGTGACGCGGGTGCCGATGTCGCGCTATCCGAGCGCCACCGACCTCAAGGCGCAGCTGTCAGAGATGTCGCTGCGGCGGCGCCTCGCGCCGGATGTCGTGCATTGCCACGGCTCGAAAGGCGGGGTCTATGGCCGCATCCCTGCCCTGTTCTCGCCCGGCCGGCGCTATGTCACCGCCTACACGCCCCATGGCGGCAGCTTCAACTACAAGCCCGGCAGCGTGGAGCATAAAGTCTATATGAGCGTCGAGCGCCTGCTCGAGGGCGCTACCGACATGTTCCTGTTCGAGAGCCGCTTCATCGCCGGGCGCTTCGAGGCCCATGTCGGCCATGTGCCGCGCACGGACCATCGGGTGGTGCTCAACGGCGTCTCCGACGCGGAATTCGAGCCGATCGATCATGGCGCCGCGGAATTCGACCTGCTCTATCTGGGTGAACTGCGCTCGGCCAAGGGCGTCGACACGCTGATCGACGCGCTGGCGCTGCTGCGCCGCCGCGACGGGCTGACGCCGCGGATCCTCATCATCGGCTCGGGGCCGGACGAAGACGAATTGCGGCAGATGACGCGCGAACGCGGCGTCGCCGACCAGTGCGTCTTTGAGCCGCCGGCACCCATCCGCAAGGCCCTGGCCCGCGCCCGCGCCATGGTGATCCCGTCGCGGGCCGAATCCCTGCCCTATGTCATCCTGGAAGCAGCCGCGGCTGCCCAGCCGCTGATCTCGACCGATGTCGGCGGTATCGGCGAGATCTACGGCCCCAATCATCGCCAGCGATTGATCCAGGCCAACGACCCGACGATCCTTGCCGGGGCGATCCGGGCGATGCTTGATACGCCGGAAGCCGAACGCCTAGCCCAGGCGGCCGACCTCGCCGGCCATGTCCACCAGAACTTCCGCCTGGACGACATGATCGACGGCGTCATCGCCGCCTATCGCGATGCGCTGGAGACGCGCGGCATCGCCTGAAGCCTTGCTTCAGACCAGCTTGAGCGCGACGACGCCGCAGACCACCAGCAGGATGCCGAGCCAGCCCACCGGCCTGATGCGCTGGCCGAAGACCAGCGCGCCGATGATCGCGGTGATCACCAGACCCGCCCCGCCCCAGACCGCATAGGCGACCGACAGGTCCATGCCCCTGATCGCCTGGGCGAGCGCCGCGAAGGCGCCCATGACGAGCACGATACCGCCGGCGCCCATCGTGCGACGGATCATGCCGTCCGAGAGCTTGAGCAGATAGGTGCCGCCGATTTCGAGCGTGACGGCCAGCAGCAGCCAGAGGAAAGGCGCAGCCTGCGTGAAGGAGGCGGTCACACGAGCCTCCCGTCACCCTCGCTGCGTTCGTGCCCCACTCCGTTCTCGATGAGGAGAATGCCGGCCAGGATCGCGGCCAGGCCGGCCGCGCGGGCAGCCGTCAGATGCTCGCCGAAGAGCACATGGCCGATCAGCGCGATGCCGACGATGCCGAGCCCTTCCCAGACGGCATAGGCGACCGCCATCGGAATGACCCGCAACGCGATGCTGAGCAGGATGAAGGAGAAGCCGATCAGGATCAGCGGCAGCGTGCCGACGAGCCATGAGGTGGAGACAGCCGACTTCAACGCGGCCGTCGCGACGATCTCGACGGCGATCGCCGCGAGCAGAACCAACCAATGAAAAGACATGTTGCACACGGGCGAAGCCGGCGCTGAACGTCACGGGTGCGACGCAGGGACAGCCAAGCAATCGTTAGAGTTTTAAATCGACAGATCCGAAAAGAAGACTGAGCCGGAGCTTAACTCCAGCAACCGACGCCATAGGAAAAACACCTGTCGGGGCGCGGCGCTCTTCTTGAGCGTTATATGCTTCTCAGACACTCATCGACAGCCAATATGCCTACGCCGCTCTATTCTGTCAACACACGATCACTTGCAATAACAATCACTTGCGGGAAATCGCAACTTTTTCCGGCGTTTTAAACCTGTGCCAAATCACTGGCCGACCAAGACAAAATCCACTTTTTCGCCATCGCGTTTTGGCACCCTCCATAGAGCATGCGGCAAGCGCCTTCGCGGCGCTCCGGAGCCTTACGAATCCGCCGAAACAGCAAGCGGTCGGGTTAAATGTTCCGAGAGCAATTTCGGATACAGCCGAACCGGGATCGCCGCACTCCGGCGCGACGCTCCGAGTTGAGGGTGTATGGGTCATGGGGACTTTCGACGTCCGCGATATGATGAAGGCGGATGCGGCCGCCTCGGCCTCGCCGGCGATGTTCGGCGGGTCCGACAAGGGCCAGACGCGGCGCTTCCACCCGCTGGCCGAGCGCATCGCGGCCATTCCCGTCAAGCCGACGCTGTCGCCCGTGATGATCGAAGGCGCGGCCCGGCTGCTCGACCTGATCGCCGTGCTCGGGACTGGCGGGCTGATCTACTGGCTCTATGCGGCCGGCAAGGTCGAATACACGCTGCCCTATCAGGTGACGGTCGCGGCGCTGGCTCTCGGCTCGCTTGCGGTCTTCCAGGCGCTGCAACTCTACCCGATCGGAGCTTTGCGCCATTTCGTCGGCAGCGGCGTGCGCCTGGTCGCCGGCTGGACGATGCTGTTCCTGGTCGCGCTCGCGGCCTTCTTCTTCCTGAAGATCGGCGATCAGGTTTCGCGCGGCTGGCTGATCGGTTTCTATTTCGCCGGTGCGGGCGCCCTGCTCGCCGGGCGCGTGCTCACCACGGCGGGCGTGCGCTATCTCACCCGCACCGGCCGGCTGGAGCGGCGCACGGCCATCGTCGGCGGCGGCGAGGCCGGCGAAGCGCTGATCCGCGCCCTGGAAAGCCAGAAGGATACGGGCCTGCGCATCTGCGGCGTCTTCGACGACCGCAACGACGAGCGCTCGCCCGATCTCGTCGCCGGTTATCCCAAGCTCGGCACGATCGACGACCTCGTCGAATTCGCACGCCGCACCAAGCTCGACCTCGTCATCTTCACCCTGCCGATCTCGGCTGAGGCGCGGCTTCTGACCATGCTGCGCAAGCTCTGGGTGCTGCCGATCGACATCCGCCTCTCGGCTCATCTGTCGAAGCTGCGGTTGCGGCCGCGCTCCTATTCCTATTTCGGCGCCGTGCCCGTGCTCGACGTGTTCGACCGGCCGATCGCCGACTGGGACATCGTCGTCAAATGGGCGTTCGACAAGGTCGTCGGCACGCTCGCCCTGATCGCGCTCTCGCCGGTGATGCTGGTGACGGCGATCGCGATCAAGCTCGATACCACGGGGCCGGTGTTCTTCCGCCAGAAGCGGTACGGCTTCAACAACGAGACCGTCGACGTCCTGAAGTTCCGCTCGCTGCGCAACGACATGGCCGACCATAACGCTGCCAAGCAGGTCACCCGGGACGATCCGCGCGTGACGCGCGTCGGCCGCTTCATCCGCAAGACCTCGATCGACGAATTGCCGCAGCTCCTGAACGTCGTCTTCAAGGGCGACCTGTCGCTGGTCGGCCCCCGGCCGCATGCCATCCATGCCAAGGCCTCCGACCGCGCCTATGAGCAGGTGGTGGACGGCTATTTTGCGCGTCACAAGGTCAAGCCCGGCATCACCGGCTGGGCCCAGATCAACGGCTGGCGCGGCGAGACCGACACCGAGGAAAAGATCCAGCGGCGCGTCGAGCACGACCTCTACTATATCGAGAACTGGTCAGTGCTGCTCGACCTCTACATCCTGGTGAAGACGCCGTTCTCGCTCCTGACCAAGAACGAGAACGCCTATTGAGCGCGCTGGCGCGAAACCCGCCGCAGGCAGGCCGGGCCTCGCGCCTGGCGATTTCCTACGCCGCCATCAAGCGCGGCACCCTCTGGCTGCTCGGCGCCGCCAGCGGCCTCGCCCTGGTCGAGCCCTCGCCCTACGAGGTCGTCTTCCTGCTGGCGCTGTTCGTCTTCGCGCTCACCGGCATCCGGTTCTCGCAGAAGCTTCTGCCGCTCGCGGTCCTGCTGCTCGGCTACAATATCGGCGGCATTCTCTCGCTCATTCCCTGGATGGGCGACGGCGACTCGGTGCGCTTCACCGCGGTCTCGGTCTATCTGATGATCACCTGCGTCTTCATCGCCGGGATCATGTCCCAGGATGCGGCCGGCCGGCTGGAGACCCTGCGCCGCGGCTGGCTGTTCGCCGCCTGGGTCGCAGGGTTTGCGGGGCTGCTCGGCTATTTCGACATTGCCGGGCTCGGCTCGATCTTCACGCTCTATGGCCGCGCCGCCGGAACGTTCAAGGACCCCAACGTGCTGGGCCCTTATCTGGCCCTGCCGATCGTCTATGTGCTGCAGCGCATCCTGACCGGCCAGGTCGGCATGGCGCGCGGCCTGGTCACGCTGAGCATCCCGCTCGCCGCGCTGTTCTTCACCTTCTCGCGCGGCGCCTGGGGCGTGCTCGTCGTCTCGACGGCGCTCATGATCGCCCTCACCTTCCTGACCGCTCCGAGCGCCGCCAGCCGGCGCCGGATCGTCACCATGTCGCTGGCGGCGCTCGTCGCCATGGTGGCCGCGCTCCTGGTCGCACTGTCCTTCGAGGATATCCGCAACGTCTTCGACGCGCGCGCCAGCCTCGACCAGGAATATGACCAGGGCGTCACGGGGCGCTTCGGCAACCAGTTGCGCGCCATCCCGATGCTGCTGGACGCGCCGAACGGTTTCGGGCCGCTGCAGTTCCGCTGGCTCTTCAACCAGGCCGACCCGCACAACGTCTATATCAACGCCTTCGCCTCCTATGGCTGGCTCGGCGGGCTGTCATGGATCAGCCTGATGGTGGCGACCTGCTATGTCGGCTGGCGGGTGGTGTTCCGGCCCGGCCCGACCCAGCTCCACGCCATCGCGATCTGGTCGGTGCTCTTCGTCACCATCCTGCAGGGCTTCCAGATCGACAGTGACCACTGGCGGCATCTCTACCTGATGCTCGGCCTGATCTGGGGTCTGGCGGCACTCGGGCCGGGCGACGGCGGCGCGGAGGGGCGCTCATGACGGCGGCTGCGCCATTGGCCAGCGAAACGGCGCCATCCGGCCAGATCGAGAGCATCCAGGCCCTGCGCGCGATCGCGGCGCTGCTGGTCGTCCTCGGCCATGCCGCCCATGAGACGGAAGCCATCGGCGCGCGCGTGGGCCTGCCCGCCATCGACCTGTCCTTCATGCGCTGGGGCATCGGCGTCGACATCTTCTTCGTGATTTCCGGCTTCATCATGGTCCACACCTCGGCCGATCTGTTCGGCCGGCCGGGGGCATGGCGGGTGTTCCTCACCCGGCGGATCGCCAGGATCGTGCCGCTCTACTGGCTCCTGACCAGCGTCCTGCTGCTCGGCGGCCTCGCCGCTCCCCAGCTCCTGAACGTTCCGCTCGGCGACTGGCAGCACATCCTCGCCTCCTATCTCTTCATCCCGAGCCTGCGCGGCGGCGACGAGACCAGGCCCGTGATGGCGCTGGGCTGGACGCTCAACCTGGAAATGTTCTTCTACGTGCTGTTTGCCGGCGCGATGCTGCTGCCCCTGCGGCGCGGAATGGCCGCACTGACGCTCGTCATCGGCGGCCTCGCCCTGGCGGGGATGCTGCTGCAGCCGGCGCAGGTCCAGCTCGCCTTCTGGACGCAGCAGATCATCCTCGAATTCCTGTTCGGCTGCCTCCTGGCACTGCTCCACAGGCAAGGCGTGAGCCTTCCGGGGCCGGGCGCTGCGCTGCTCGTGGTCCTCGGCTTCGCCGCCATCTTCAGGATCCACGGCCTCGACGCCGGGGAAACGACCCTGCCGGCGCTGCGCTGGGGCATCCCGGCCGTGATGATCGTCGCAGGAGCGGCGCTCTATCGCGGCGCCACGCCGCGCCTGGCGCTGCTCCTCACCGGGCTCGGCAATGCCTCCTACAGCCTCTATCTGTTCCACCCCTTCGCGCTGCGCCCGCTCCGGGAGGTCTGGATCAGGCTGGTCGGCGGGTCACTGCCACTGGAGATCTACATCGCGGTCGCCATCGCGGTCGCAGCCGTCGCATCCACCCTGCTCTATCGCTGGGTCGAACGTCCGATCGGGCGCAGGCTGCGTTTCCCCTCCACCACGGGCACGGCGCGCGAACAGCGTCCGGCCATGGACAGATCACGCTGGGCAAAAGACGGCGAAGCCGGCCATACCGCAGGCTGAGGCAGGTCTTCTCAGTCCCGGTTGACGCCGTCTCGAAGCTGGCGAAGCGTGCTCAGCCCCGGCCCTTGCGGACGACGACATAGGCATAGGTCGTCACGAAGCTCCAGCCGACACGCGCCGCCAGCGCGTTGAAGACGTGATCGACCTGCTTCAGACCCGGCATCCGGTCGAAATAGCCGTGCCCCCAGAAGCGCTGGACATGGGCTTCGGCGAAGCCGGCCCGCTTCAGCATCGGCTCGAGCAAGGCCGGGTTGCCGCGGCACCAATCATAGAGCGCGGGGAATTTCGGGTCGCCGCCGCCGTCGCGACGTGCCGGGAACAGGGCGTGGACGATGGCGTGCGAGACCTTCTCCGGCAGGACATGGTTCAGCGCGAAGACCGGCGCCCAGAGCGTCGGGAAGAAGGCCAGCGCCACGCCGCCGGGAGCCAGCAGTTCATGGATATTGGCCCAGGCCCGCTCGACCCCGTCGACATGTTCGAAGACCATGCGCGACACCATCATGTCATAGCCGCCACGCGTGACATCCGGCTCGCTCAGGTCCCCGGCGATATCGAAGCGTGCGGTCTTGAGTCCGCGCGCCGTCAGCGCCAGCTCGCCGGCATCGATATCGTTGACGATGAGATCGATGCCGTTGCGGGCGGCCTGCTCCTGGGTGAACAGGGGGTCGCGGCCGCCGCCGATCTCGCAGACGCGGCGCAGGCCGAACTGATGCGCCAGTCCGAGGATGGTCGCCTCATAGTGATCCCAGGCCCATTGCGAGTGCCAATCGGGCTTGATCCCGGTGAAGAAATTCGCAAGTGAACCGGCGGCTTCCGTCATCTCCCGACGGCCCGGCTCGGCGGCCGTGATCGCAAGACTCGCCATGGACATGATCGCTTCCGCCTCTTCGTGCCCTGCCCGCCCCGATCACAACATTGGCTGCGCGACGGCGCGAGAGCAACGACAAGCCTAAGGAAGGGTTAATCACGGGAGCCGCAACGGCGGGTGCAAAGGGCGAATCCATCGCCTCGAATCAGACTCGGCTCATAGCGCCGCAAAGGCGCCTCGCGACGCCCGAAAGCATGCGAGAGATGGCTGGCCGCTGATTTTCAGGGATTTGAATGGTCGGAGCGAGAGGATTCGAACCTCCGACCCCTTGTCCCCCAGACAAGTGCGCTAACCGGGCTGCGCTACGCTCCGACGGGTCGGCTTATAGTGGCGAGGCGCGGCAGATGCAATGCGCTTCGAGACGATCATGAACAATCCCGTCGCATGACGGCAACGGCTCGTATCGCCCAGGCGATTGCCGTCAGGCCGACGGCGCCGAACCCGCCTTCTAGAGCGTCGGATCGGCGATCAACGGGCGCGGCCCTGATCCTCATTCTCGGAACCTGATCCGGACATCGCAGCGGCCTTTCGAAAGCGGACACCCCAAATGGGGGCTGCGCGAACACTTGCGTTGGAGCGATGATGAAAGTGCGGCTCCGGGTCATTCGATCATGAAACACAAGCAACAGATGTCGCTTATCGCGCGGCGTGCCCAAATCCGGCGTGCGGCCGCCGGGCGGAAAGATCTCGCTTCGGCGCCGCCGGCGGTCCGCCCGGTCCTGCGCCTGGTCTCTTCGCGCTCCGAAGCCGAGCGAAACCAGCATAACCAGCATCGCGAACTGACCTCCACCGTCGAATAGTCGCCGGCTTCCGATCACGAAGCGCGTTCAGGCAACGGTCATCTGCGATGGCCTTTGATGCCGACGCGGCACGCGGATTGCTGCTGCGTCGACGATCAGCATGGACGGTATCGCGTTGAGACAAAATGGATTCCATTGCGGGGATTGCGGCTCGCCGGGTGTCTCGGTTCCGCACGCGCTCAGCGATGCGAGCGTGGTCTCCTGCGCCAATTGCGGATTGAACCTGGGGTCCTGGGCGGAGTATCGCCAACGGATCGACATGGCCCTGATGGCCGAGCAGGCCGGGAAGGCGCGCCGCGTCATCGTGGCGGACCCGGTCGGAAACGTGCTCGCCCGGGCCTAGAGCACCGGACTGAATGCCGTAATCAGTCCGATGCTCCCGATGCCGCCCTTGATCAGTTGCGCGCCAGCCAGTCGCCGAGAAGGCCGATATCGGCCTGCCCGAGACCATGCCCCGCGGGCAATGCGCGATGCTCGACGGCGGCGCCGCTCTCACCGAGCTGGCGCGCCAGCGCTTCGGCATTGGCTTTCGGCACGATCGGATCGAGCGCGCCCGACAGGATCAATACCGGCTTGCCCGTGAGATCGGCACGCGGCGGCTCGGCGAAGGGAACCATCGCGCGCAGAAGCGCGGCACCGGCCAGGATCTCGGGCCGCTGCAGCAACAGCGCCGCCGCAATATTCGCACCGTTGGAGAAGCCGAGCGCGATCGGCGCCGGCAGGCCGTAGCGCTCCCGCGCCTGCGACACGAACGCCGCGAGCTCATCGGTCCGCCGCCTGAGGTCCGCTTCGTCGAAGACGCCTTCGGCCAGGCGGCGGAAGAAGCGCGGCGCCGTTCCTTCGAGAACCTTGCCGCGCGGCGAGAGCAGGCTTGCTCCCGGCGCGACGGTGCGACCGAGCGAGAGCAGGTCGCGCTCGTCGCCGCCGGTGCCGTGCAGGAGCAGGAGCGGCCTGCGGGCCGGATCGCTGCCCGGCTCGAAGACATGGATGAAATCGGCATCGACGGTCGTGGCGGTCATGGTCGTCTCCCTTCGTCAAGCGGAAGCACCCTGCCCCTTGCGATAAGCAGGCAGGGCGTCGTGGTATCGCTCCGCCGCCCGCCTGAACGGCGGGCGGCGGGTCTCGTCAGCCGAGGTCGGGCAGGACCGCCTCGATCTCCTTGCGATGCGCCTCGTACTGAGGCGGCAGCTTCAGCGAACGGCCGAGCTCGGCCGCGGGCTCGTCGATCGCGAAGCCGGGGATATCGGTCGCGATCTCGAACAGGACATGGCCCGGCTCCCGGAAATAGACCGAGCGGAAATAATTCCGGTCGCGCTGTTCCGTGGGGCTGATGCCGTGGTTCTGAACGAGACGGCGCACCATCTCCCCCTGCGCGGCGTCATCGGCCGCCCGGAAGGCGATATGGTGGACCGAGCCCGCGCCCTGCCGGGCCGGCAGGAAGCCGCCGGCGACGCGCAGGTCGATCACCCCGCCGACCGCCGTGCCCTTCGCGGCATAACGGATCAACGTGTCCTCACGGCCGATCTCGGTGAAACCGAAAACGTCGCTGAGGATAGCCCCCGTCGGCGCGGCATCGGCCAGCAGCAGGCTGACGCTGTGGAAGCCGCGCAGCCCATGCTCGGCGGGAATGCCGCCGTCAGCCCAGGCCGGCTCCTTCTCGACACCGGGCAGGCCAACAAGGGCGAGCCTCATGCCGTCCGGATCGCGGAAGCTCAGCACGGTCTCGCCGAAGCGCTTGACCGGCACCTCATGCGGCACGCCCTGCTCGACGAAGCGATGCGCCCAGAAGCCGATCGAACCTTCCGGAACCCGGAAGACCGTCTCCTGCGTCTCGCCGACGCCGAGGCGGCCCGGAGCGGCATGCTCCCACGGGAAGAAGGTCAGGATCGAGCCGGGCGCGGCATCCACATCGCCGAAATAGAGGTGATAGGTGCCGGGATCGTCGAAATTGACGGTCTTCTTGACGAGGCGCAGGCCGAGCACCCGAGCATAGAAGTCGAGATTGCGGCGCGCTGGGCCAGAGATGGCAGTGACGTGATGAAGGCCGTTGATCTGCATGGCAAGCTCCTCCGTGTTCTCGATCGCGATGGGCAGATATCCGCCCCGTTGGCTGGAAGATCGGCATGGAGGCGGCCAAGCGCCAGAGGCAATTCATTGCATTGGTGCAATGTGACTATCGCCATTCTACAATTTGATTTGCACATAAGTCCGATCGATCTTCTGCCTCGAGACCAACCGGTCCTGTTTCAGGAGACGTCCCATGATCGACAATCGCCTCGCTCCTTATGGCGCCCTTGGCCTGCGCGTCGCGCTCGGCCTGATGTTCATCGCCCACGCCTATCTCAAGCTCGTCATCTTCACGCCCGCCGGCTTCACCGGTTTTCTTGGGCAGGTCGGGCTGCCCGGCTTCCTCGCCTGGCCGATCATGCTGGCCGAGCTCATCGGCGGCATCGCCATCCTCATCGGATTCCATGGCCGTCTCGTCTCGGCCGCGCTGCTGCCGGTCCTGCTGGGCGCTCTCGCCATCCACGCCCCGAACGGCTGGGTCTTCAATGCGCCGAACGGCGGCTGGGAATATCCGGCCTTCCTTGCACTCACCGCCTTCGCGCATGTGCTGATCGGCGATGGCGCGCTTGCCGTCACCGGCACGCGCTCGGCCATCAGCGCCAAGCCGGCCTTGGCGTGACGCGAGCCCGCCTTGAAGGGGAGCGTCCCTTGGCCGAGAGTGAGCGGATGAATCAAGCCGCGAAGCCTCTGGCCTGGGACGATTTCCGCCTGATCAAGGCGATCTCCGACAAACGGGCGCTGCCGGCCGCCGCGGCAGCGCTCGGCGTCAACCACTCGACGGTGTTCCGTCGCCTCGGCCAGATCGAGGAGGCGCTCGGCACCAAGCTGTTCGAGCGTCACCGCAGCGGCTATGTCGCGACGCCAGCCGGCGAGGAAATGATCCAGCTCGCCGGCCGCGTCGACGACGACATCACCGCTTTCTCGCGCAAGCTTGCGGGGCAGGAGATCAAGCCGGCCGGCGAGTTGCGCGTCGCCACCAACGACTCCCTGCTGGTCGACCTGCTGACGCCGCTCTTCGCCCGTTTCCTTGCGCAATGCCCGGACATCCGGCTCGATATCCTGATCGGCAACCAGGCCGCCAATCTCTCCAAGCGCGACGCCGATGTCGCGATCCGCGCCACCGACAATCCGCCGGAGACGCTGGTCGGCCGCAAGCCCGCCCGGATCGCCTGGGCGCTCTATGGCCGTGCCGCCGATTTTCCCGATGCGGAGCTGCCCTCTCGCGAAAGCCTGTGGGAACGCGGCTGGGTTTCGCTCGGCGACCAGTTCACCATGCTGAGCGCGGTGCGCTATCTCGCCCGCCACGTCACGCCGGAGCGTGTCGTCTACAAGCTCAATACCGTGCTCGGCCTTGCCGAGGCGGTCGAGGCCGGGATCGGCATCGGCTTCCTGCCCTGCTTCATCGGCGACACGCGCCCCGGCCTCAGGCGGTTCGGCGAGCCCGATCCCGATCTCGCAGCCGACCTCTGGCTGCTGACCCATCGGGACATGCGGCATACGCCCCGCGTCCGGCTCTTCCTCGATTTCCTGGCGGTCGAGCTCGGGCGGTTGAAGCCGCTGGTCGAGGGGGAGCGCCCGATCGGCCGGACCGCGGCGCCGGCCTGAGCAACGCCCAGCCGCTCCTTCATGTGAAGGACGCCCGGCCGAAATCGTACTGCTAGCTGTTTCGAGAACGGAGCAGCGGCTCTCAAGCCGCCCCGGCGATCGCGCGAAAGGCGGCCTGTCCGCGATCCACCTTGCCGGCCGCGACGGAGGCTGACGCCATGCCGGAGCCTGGCAAAAAATGGGTCGAAAAGGGATCTCGCTGCAACAACACAGCTGGCATCCAGAACGCGATCAACGTCTACAATGGCGGTCGCAACAATCTCAAGGTGGACGGCATTTTCGGCGACAACACCGAAAGTGCGATCAAGACTTTCCAACGCGCCTGCGGTCTCAAGGACGACGGCAAGGTCGGAGACGATACCGGCTCCAGATTGTTCGATGAGCACTCATTGGTCCAGACGCTGACTGTGACGATTCCGGCCAATACCTTCCAGTTCACCGGCAAGACATTGCCGCCCCGGGCGCTTCTCGATACTGCCGGGACATTGCTCACGCGACAAAAGGCCGTGGAGGCCTGGACGAGTGCTCCTCGGGTAGAGAAGGCCGGCATCGACATCCCCAAGCTCGAACTGCGTCATATCGGCCTGCAGGCGGCGAGCATGCTCGCCCACGGCGCAAAACAGATTCCGCCGCTCGGCTTTCTTCAGAAACTGCCGAAACTCGACGCCAAGCTGCCCCATACCCTGCAATTCGTCGGGGAAACCACGGATTTCAAGACTTTCAAGATCAGCTATACCGTCGACAAGGTTCTTCAGCCACGCACCCCGAGCTTCATCAAGCCGTATTTCAAGAACGAGTTCAAACCGGGGTTCGACCTCGAAAATCCCGGCCTGAAGGTCGAATTCAGGTCCGAAGTCGGCCTTTCCAGTCCCAAGATCATCATCGGGAAATACCTGGAAGCCGGAGCCAACCTCAACCTGTGGACGAGCGCGAAGGGGGCGATCGGCTTGGGCGGGGCCGTGGGGGAGCTGTCAGGCGGAGCCAAGGCCGAAGCGCGGGCCATCGGCCACATATTCCAGTCGGAGTTCCGGCTTGGACCGATCAGACGCATGCAGCTCGATGCCATCGCCGGTTTCAACATGGGATTGTCGGCGCATCTGTTCTTCAATTCGGCCGGAGCGATGTTCAACGTCATCCCGCCCCGCCTGGAATTCGGGCCACTCGCGCAAGGCCAGTTAACTGTCGGCTTCGAATAAAGGGCGAATGGCTCGGAATGGCTGTCCAAGAAGCGCCGATGCCCTAAGCTTTTGATTTTGCATCGGCATGTTCCGAAAACCGCGTTCCACTTTTCGGGCCGATGCTCTAAGCTGCCGTCATGGAGATCGTCATCCCCCTGATCATCGGCCTCAGCCTGATCTGGCTGATCGGCCGCGGCGTGCCCTGGAACGCGAAGCTCATGACCATCCTGGTCACGCTCGCGATCATCGTCCTGATCGTCCTGATCGAGCGCGGCGGCTACTGGCCGGAATCCTGGCGCCGGAGCTGAGCCCCGGCGCTTACGCCGAGACCAGCTTGAGCCCGACGATCCCGGCAACGATCAGGCCGATGCAGGCGAGCCGCAGGGCGCCCGCCGGTTCGCCCAGCAGGGCGATGCCGAGGATCGCCGTGCCAATCGTGCCGATGCCTGTCCAGACCGCGTAAGCCGTGCCAACCGGCAGCGATTTCAGGGCGAGGCCGAGCAGGCCCAAGCTGACAACCATGCTGGCACCGGTGAACAAGGTCGGGACGAGCCGGGTGAAACCTTGCGTGTATTTCAGACCGATGGCCCAGCCGACCTCGAACAGGCCCGCGACGAACAGATAAAGCCAGGCCATGCCGGCGCTCCCCAGTGATGAGGCGCGACGATCCGCGCCGATACGGGACGTGCAGGTCGTCCTCGGCCTTGAAGCTATGGTCAAGAGCGGAGCGATCAACCCGCGTCGCGCCTGCATCGGCGCAAACGCCCCGAGCACGACCGCAAGTCTGGATCAGGCCGTGTCCGGCGCCGGCTGCAGGGCCTGCTCGAGGATGCGTCGGCACTCGCCGAGCTCCTTCAGCACCGCCGTGAGGACCGAGATGTCGTCAAGCCCTTCGGGAACGGGCTGCCGGTAAGGCGCCAGCCGTTCGGGCCCCGCCTCGGCAGCGGCGCCAGGCATGGCGCCCGGACCGCCCGGCGTGACCGCCGGCGCTGCGCTGCTCATCGCCCCGATCGGTGCACCCCGGCCGATCGCCTGGACATGGCGCGGCCCCTGCTCCTTCAGGATGCGCTGCAGGCCCTTGATCGTGTAGCCTTCGCCATAGAGCAGGCGCCGGATGCCCTTGAGCAGGGCGACGTCGTCAGGCCGGTAATAACGGCGTCCGCCGCCGCGCTTCAGCGGCTTGATCTGGCTGAAGCGGGTCTCCCAGAAACGCAGGACGTGCTGGGGTATGTCGAGGTCTTCGGCGACCTCGCTGATGGTCCGGAAGGCATCTGGGCTCTTGGTGTCCAATTCGGCCTCGGTATCGCCGGCGTGGAACTCCAGGCTCACTCAGTCTCACCCTCACCCGTCTGTCCGTTGATGCGGGCTTTCATCACGTTCGACGGCTTGAACACCATCACGCGACGCGGCTCGATCGGGACCTCAACGCCAGTTTTGGGATTACGCCCGATTCGTTCGCCTTTGTCTCGCACGACGAACGATCCGAACGAGGACAACTTCACATTCTCGCCGCGCGCGACCGCGTCGCAGATCTCATCGAGCACCGCCTCGACAAGCTTCGACGACTCCGTCCGCGACAAGCCGATCTTCTGGTAGACAGCCTCGCACAGGTCCGCACGAGTGACCGTTTGCCCCGCCATTCATATCCTCCAAGGCGTATTGCGGGCGGCGGCCTGAAACCGCCAACCCTTCGCCATTATGGACGGCGGACGCTAGGCGCCCCCGCCGCGCGGGTCAATCCTCAAGCGCGGCGATTGTGCCGGCTTAGGCCAGAACCGACCCGAAATGACGATGATTCATGACAATTTTCGTGAATTATCTACCGCTGGGTCACCAGCGGATCAGGGCCGAGCCCCAGGTGAAGCCGCCGCCCATCGCCTCGATCAGGACGAGCTGTCCGCGCTTGATGCGGCCATCGGCATGGGCCTCGGCCAAGGCAAGCGGGATCGAGGCCGCAGAGGTGTTGCCATGACGGTCGACGGTGACGACGACATGGTCGTGGCTGATGCCGAGCTTGTCGGCCGTGGCGTCGATGATGCGCCGGTTAGCCTGGTGCGGCACGAACCAGTCGATATCGGCGCCGGACAAGCCCGTCTGCTCGAAGGTGTGGCGTACCGTCTCGGCCAGGTTGGTGACGGCATGGCGGAAGACTTCCTTGCCTTCCATGCGCAGGAAGCCGACCGTCTTGGTCGAGCCCGCGCCGCCGTCGACATAGAGCTTGTCCTTGTGGCGGCCGTCCGAGCGGATATGGGTGGTGAGGATGCCGCGATCGGCAAGCGTCCCCTCGCCCGGCGCGGCTTTCAGCACGACGGCGCCAGCGCCGTCGCCGAACAGCACGCAGGTGGCGCGGTCCTCCCAGTCGAGGATGCGCGAGAAGGTCTCGGCGCCGATCACCAGGGCGGCGCGGGCACCGCCCGTGGTCAGGAACTTGTCGGCGGTCGCCAGCGCAAAGACGAAGCCCGAGCAGACCGCCTGCAGGTCGAAGGCCGCGCCGCCGGTAATGCCGAGCGCCGCCTGGATCTGCGTCGCCGTGGCGGGAAAGGTGTGATCCGGCGTCGCGGTCGCGACGATGATCAGGTCGATCTCGGACGGGTCGATGCCGGCGTCGGCGATCGCCGCCTGCGCCGCCTTGAGGCCGACCACCGAGGTCGGTTCGTCATCGGCCGCGACATGGCGCTGGCGGATGCCGGTGCGCTGGACGATCCACTCGTCGCTGGTGTCGACGCGGGCGGCCAGCTCGGCATTCGTGACGATGCGCGCGGGCAGGTAGGAGCCGCAGCCGACGACTTGAGAGCGCAGGATGGACAAGAAGGTTGTTCCCTATTCCGCCTCGGCGGGCTGCGCGGCCATCAGCTCCGGACGCGTGCTCGCGGCGACCATTTCGCGGACCTTCGCCATCAGGTCCTCGCGTGCCATTTCATAGCCCAATTCGGCGGCGCTGGCGAAGCCGATCGCATCCGTACCGCCATGGCTCTTGATGACGATGCCTTCCAGCCCGAGAAAGACGCCGCCGTTCGACTTGCGCGGGTCGAGCTTGTCCTTCAGCGCCGCGAAGGCGCCACGGGCGAAGACATAGCCGATCTTCGCCATCAGCGAGCGGCTCATCGCGGCGCGCAGGTAATCGGCGATCTGACGGGCGGTGCCTTCGGCTGTCTTCAGGGCGATGTTACCGGTGAAGCCCTCGGTGACCACGACATCGACCGTGCCCTTGCCGAGATCATCGCCCTCGACGAAGCCGTGATAGGCGAGATGCGGCAGGTTGCTTTCGCGCAGGATGCGGCCGGCTTCCTTGACCGCCTCGACGCCCTTGATCTCCTCGACGCCGACATTGAGCAGGCCGACGGTCGGCCGGTCGAGATCGAGCACGACGCGGGCCATGGCCGCGCCCATCACAGCGAGGTCGACGAGATGGCGCGCATCCGCGCCGATGGTGGCGCCGACATCGAGCACAATGCTCTCGCCGCGGGCCGTCGGCCACAGGCAGGCGATCGCCGGCCGGTCGACCTGCGCCATCGACTTCAGGCAGAATTTCGACATCGCCATCAGCGCGCCGGTATTGCCGGCCGAAACCGTGACATCCGCCTCGCCCGTCTTGGTCGCGTCGATCGCGCGCCACATCGAGGATTTGTAGCGGCCATAGCGCAACGCCTGGCTCGGCTTGTCGTCCATCTTCACCGAGACCTCGGTGTGGTGGAATGTCGTGACCGCCTTGAGTTTCGGGTGCTGGTCGATCAGCGGCAGCACCTGCTTCTCGTCGCCGAAGATGACGAATCGGGCATCCGGACGGCGCTCGAGCATCAACGCGGCGCCGGGTATGACGATGGTCGGGCCGTGGTCCCCGCCCATCGCATCGAGCGCGATTGTAACCGGTCTTGTCATGGAATTCTGGCGTGTCCCGGAGATGGCCGACCTTCAATCCGGGGCGGCTCAGTGCCGGCCGGACAATAGCGGTTTGGGCCAGCGCCGCAAGCCGCGCAAGGGCCGCGAAGCGCTTCAGTCACCGCGTTTCAACTTTGCCAGCGCCGCGAAAGGCGATTCCACGGCGGCGTCGCCCGCGGACGAGTCGAAGCTGGCACCGGGCTTGCGCGGATAGGGATCGAGCGCCAGCGCGAGGAACTCCAGCGTGACCCCGCCGAGATCGATCACGCCGTCGATGATCGGCTCGGGCGGATCGTCCTCGTTCAGCAGCACTTCGATATCGATCTCGGTATCGTCCCGCTCGTTGCGCCGGGCGAAGGCCGCGCTCTCCTCCTCCGATGTGAAATCGAGCTTGACGGGTATGTCGAGCTGAACCGGGAACGGCTCGAGCGTCACGACGCAGGCCTGATGGAGCCGGGCCGCAATGCGCCCTTCGAGCTTAACGCGCTCGCCATTGCGCGACAGGACATGGCGCGCCTCCAGCAATTCGATGGACACGAGGCCGAGCTGCGCCGCGATGGCCGGCAGCTGCGCGGCCTCAGCCCGCACCACGACCTCGGTGCCGCGGGTGCGGATCGCCTCGATCCGGATCGGATGGCTGAGCGGCAAGGCTGGGGCACGATCAGGCGTCATGAGCGACCTCCCGGGCCGAGAAGGCGGGAAAGAGATTGTCCCGGTTCATGATGCCGTCCAGATCGGCGGTGGCGAGCGCCTCCTGCGCGGCACGGGCATAGGCGGCCAGCGCAGGCGCCGCTTCCCGTGCGCAGGCGTTGCGCCCCAGCGCTTCGGCCAGTGTCTCCAGGCCGGGAGCGGCCAGCGCGGCCTCATAGGCCTGCACCCGGCCGTAGAACATCTGGCCGATCTTCTTCATTCGCTTGGGCACGGCGACATCGCTGATGCCGCCATTGCGGAAACCGAGCTCGAGATAAGCGAAGCAGGCATCGATGAATTCCTGCGCCAGATCGGCGGCCGGAGGCGGCAATTCGCGCAGCCGGCGCAGCACCAGCAGGACATGCAGGGTCAGCGATTCGAAACGGCCTTCGAAGCTGTCGGGAATACCGCCATCGATATAAAGCGCAGGCAGGCGCGAAGCCTCGGCGACCCGCCCGAACAGCGTGTCCACAGGAGAGCGCCGATTGGCACGCTTGCCGAACAACCCGAAAATCACCTGTTTACTCCCGCCCGCTGCTGCCGGGGCGCACTCGCCTTGCCAAAGCCATTCTCGGGCGTTACGCCAACCCTTACCCTTTTGACAAGCGGCTTGGGATCGTCCCGGGCCGTGCTCGCCTTTCGGATCGTGCCCGCATGACCCAGATCACCCGCCGCACGGCTCTGCTCGGAGCCCTCGCGACCACCTCCCTCATGCTTGCAGGCTGCGGCCCCGATGCAGGCGGCTTCGTGCTGCCGACCTCGGCGGGCATCAACGAGGTGTTCAACCGCGGCTTCGTGATGGACGATGCGCTGATCGCGCAGGTCAAGCCGGGCATGGACGTGCAGGCCGTGCTGACGACGCTCGGCACCCCGTCGACGACCTCGACGATCGGCAACCGGACCTTCTATTATATCAGCCAGACGATGCGCCGCCGGTTCCAGTTCCAGGACCCGCAGACCATCGACCAGCAGGTGCTGGTGATCTATTTCAACAAGAGCTTCAAGGTCGAGCGCATCGCGCATTACGGCCTGCAGGACGGCATCATCTTCGACTTCATCAGCCGCACCACACCGACCGGCGGCGAGGAGCAGAGCTTCCTGCGCAACCTGTTCAAGGGCGTCACCAAGTTCAACCCGCTCGGCTCGTAAGCGGGGCGCCTTCAGGTCACCGGACATCAAAAGCCCGCGGTGCGAACCGCGGGCTTTTTTGCGCCTTCGCGGCACTGAGGGTTGATCAGGCTGCCGGCGAGCGACTGCGCAGCGGCAACGTCATCGCCAGCACGCCGGCGATGACGAGGACGAGCCCGGCCCAGGCGGTCGGCACCAGCGCCTCGCCGAGGAAGACCATGCCGATCAGCACGCCGGTGGGCACCCGCAGATAGGCGACCGATGTCGTCGCGACCGAGCCCAGCCGCGCGATCAGCCGGAAATAGATCACGAAGGCCAGAGCGGTCGAGACCAGCGACAGCGCGACCAGCGCCTGGATCGATTGCACCGAGGGCGCCAGCGTCCAGGGTCGGTCCAGCACCAGACTGAGCGGCAGCAGGACGAACGCGCCGCAGAGGAGCGAGCCCGCAGCCGGCATGATCGGATCGAGCCCCTTGAAACTGCGCCCGAACAAGGCCGCCCCGCCATAGCAGATGCTGGCGGCGACCAGGGCGATCTGGGCCCAGAGCTGCTCGCCGAAACCCGACATCGCCTGCCTGCCGACGATCAGGACGGTGCCGGCGAGACCGGCGGCGATTCCGGCCAGGCGCAGGCGCGGCAGGCGTTCCGCCGAAGCCGACAGGCAGGAGAGCAGGACGACGAAGATCGGGCTGGTCGAGCTCAAGATCGTCGCCAGCCCGGCATCGACGCTGCGCTCGGCCCAGGCGATCAGAGTGAAGGGGACGACGCTGTTGAGGCAGGCTTGGACGATGAATAGTCGCCACGTCGCGAGGTCGCGCGGCAAGCGCAGGCCGCGCCAGCGGATGACCATGAGCAGAACGAGGCCAGCGATGAGGGTCCGGGCCGCGATCAGGGTCAGCGGCGGGATCGTCTCCACGCCGAGCTTGATGAAGGTGTAGGAGCCGCCCCAGAGCACGGCCAGCACCAGCAGGAGTGCGAACTCCACAGCGCGGTTGGGGGCAGCGGCGGGGCGGTCGAGCGTTTGCGTGGACATGGGTCCTCCTGGGGTTGGCGGGACCATGCCAGCGGGGCGATGCCGGCGCATGCGGGAACGCTACGGACCCGGCCGTAGCTTCGGAGCTTGATTCAAGAGGTTGTCGAACCGATTCAAGTCAGGTTCGCAAGCTATTGCCTTCAAACATTTTCCGCTCTCCGGCGAGCCCAAAGAAAAACCCGCGGCTTTCGCCGCGGGTTCGCGATTGTCTCGATGCTGCCTGCGATCAGGAATGCGCCAGGATCGCCAGCAGCAGCAGGGCGATGATGTTGGTGATCTTGATCGCCGGGTTCACGGCGGGGCCCGCCGTGTCCTTGTAGGGGTCGCCGACGGTGTCGCCGGTCACCGAGGCCTTGTGCGCCTCGGAGCCCTTGAGATGGCGCACGCCGTCCTTGTCGACGAAGCCGTCCTCGAAGCTCTTCTTGGCGTTGTCCCAGGCGCCGCCGCCCGAGGTCATCGAGATCGCGACGAAGATGCCGGTGACAATCACGCCCATCAGCATGGCGCCGACGGCTGCGAAGGCGTTGTTCTTGCCGGCGATCCAGTAAATCACGAAATAGGTCACGATCGGCGCCAGCACCGGCAGGAGCGAGGGCACCACCATTTCCTTGATCGCGGCGCGCGTCAGCATGTCGACGGCGCGGCCGTAATCGGGCCGGTCCGTGCCTTGCATGATGCCGGGCTTCTCCTTGAACTGCCGGCGCACTTCCTCGACGACGGAGCCCGCAGCGCGTCCGACCGCCGTCATGCCCATGCCAGCGAAGAGGAAGGGGATCAGGCCGCCGAGCAGCAGGCCGACGACGACATAGGGGTTCGACAGGGTGAAATCGACCGTGACGCCCTTGAAATACTGGAAGGTCGTCGATCCCGCCTTGTTGGCTTCCCCGATGAAGAAGTTCAGGTCCGAGGTATAGGCCGCGAAGAGCACCAATGCGCCGAGGCCGGCCGAGCCGATGGCATAACCCTTGGTGATCGCCTTGGTGGTGTTGCCGACCGCGTCGAGCGCGTCGGTGGAGTGGCGGACTTCCTTGGGCAGGCCCGCCATCTCGGCGATGCCGCCGGCATTGTCCGTGACCGGGCCGAAGGCATCGAGCGCCACGACGACACCGGCCAGTGCCAGCATGGCCGTCGTCGCGATGGCGATGCCGAACAGGCCGGCGAAGCTGTAGGATACGATGATGCCGGCGATGATGACGATGGTCGGCAGCGCGGTCGATTCCAGCGAGACCGCGAGGCCCTGGATGACGTTGGTGCCGTGGCCGGTCACCGAGGCCTGGGCGATCGAAACCACCGGGCGCTTGCCGGTGCCGGTGTAGTATTCGGTGATGACGACGATGAGCAGCGTCACCGCGAGGCCTACCAGCGCGCAGGCGAAGAGGCTGCCCGAGGTGAAGGTGACGTTCTGCGTCGTGGTGAAGGAGGCCGAGAAGCCGCCGAACATGGCATAGTTCACCGCCGCGATCGCACCGACCGACAGCACGCCGGCGGCGATGAAGCCCTTGTAGAGCGCACCCATGATCGACTGGTTGGCGCCGAGCTTCACGAAGAAGGTGCCGATGATCGAGGTGACGATGCAGGCCGCGCCGATCGCCATCGGGTAGAGCATCATCGTGCCGAGAGCGGGCTGGCCGGCGAAGAAGATCGCGGCGAGAACCATGGTCGCGACCAGCGTCACCGCATAGGTCTCGAACAGGTCGGCGGCCATGCCGGCGCAGTCGCCGACATTGTCGCCGACATTGTCGGCGATGGTCGCGGGGTTGCGTGGATCGTCTTCGGGGATGCCGGCCTCGACCTTGCCGACGAGGTCGGCGCCGACGTCAGCACCCTTGGTGAAGATACCGCCGCCGAGACGGGCGAAAATCGAGATCAGCGACGCACCGAAGCCCAGCGCCACCAGTGAATCGATCACCGTGCGGCTGGAAGGCTCGAAGCCGAGATAGGAGGTCAGGACGCCGTAGTAGACCGCGACGCCAAGGAGCGCGAGGCCGGCGACGAGCATGCCGGTAACCGCGCCCGCCTTGAAGGCGACGTCGAGGCCCTCGCCCAGCGACTGCATCGCAGCCTGGGCGGTGCGGACGTTGGCGCGTACCGAAACGTTCATGCCGATGAAGCCGGCGACGCCCGAGAGCACCGCGCCGATCAGGAAGCCGATCGCCACCCATTTGCCGAGCAGCCAGGCGAGCGCGATGAAGAGCACGACGCCGACCATGGAAATCGTGAGATACTGGCGCTTGAGATAGGCCTGCGCGCCTTCGGCGACCGCACCGGAAATCTCCTGCATGCGCTGGTTGCCGGCATCGCGCTTCATCACATCGCCATAGGCCCAGACGCCGTAGGCTATGGAAAGCGCACTCAATATGATGATGAGAAGCAGAGCTGACATTCGATTTCCTGACCCTAGAGCTTGCAGTCGGCGGGAGCGCTGTCGCTCCTCATTTTTTGCAGCATTGGACGTCAGGCAGCGAAAAAACGGGCCCTCAAGACTCAGGGCCCGCTCCGCGTCGCCAGTGTCAGGCGAATTTGTGGCAAGTTTCGGCGAAGAGCGCAAACGCCTCGACTGACAAATCCGCTCGAATGTCAGGCGGATCGGTGGATCGTCACAGGGCGAGGTCGCGATTGACGTTCTTGTAGAGCAGATAGCAGGCGTCACCGTAGCCGGTCGGATAGAATTGCTGCGGGCAAAAGCCGCCCATCCAGATGAAATCCCGCTCCCAGATCTCGTGCCAGTCGGCGCCGAGCAGGTAGAGTCCCTGCCCTTCCAGCATGTAGAGGCCGTGCTCCATCACATGGGTCTCGACCGCCGGGAAGCAGACGCCCGGCTTGAACCACATCAGGTTCATCTCGAAATCGAAGCGCATGTCGCCATAGGGCAGCAGGAACTGGAAGCCGCGCCCTTCCATGCCGGTGTGATTCGCCATCGGCACAGCGTCCTGATGCGAGACGATCGGCTCCGGCACGGCGAGCCCCGGCGCCGGCTCGTAGCGCTTGCGCAGGGCGAGCACGCGGACGCCCTCCGTCGATTCGTTGCGCAGGGTGAACGCGGTCGCCGGCGGCAGATAGGCGAACCCGCCCTTCGTGAGCGCCTGCATCGCACCGCCTGCGACGGCGATCCGGACTTCGCCGGAGAGGACATAGAAGAAGTGCTGGATGCCGTCTTCGCTGAAGGCGGCCGGCGTACCGCCGCCGGGCGCGATCTCGAGGACGTATTGAGCGAAGGCCGCGCCCATGACCGGCCCGGTAAGGACGCGCACGATCGTGTCGCGATATTGCGGCAGGCGGCTGACCAGCACGCCCTCCGGCGGCATGAAGGCGTAGTTGGATTTGATGACACCGCGATTATGCCCGATGGCGCCGGGCGGAACCTGGCCGGTCGCGGGCGGGAAGGCGCGGTTGTTCATCAGCTTGCTCCGATCGAGGTTAGCGGGCCTGGCTCAGGCCGTGGCGGGCCGCTGGAAGCGCTGCCATGCCACCAGCAGGAGAGCAACCATCACCGGCGGGAAGACCAGCCAGTTCACGGCGTTCCAGCCGCCATGGCTGAGCAGGCCGCCCGACGAGAAGGAGGCGATGGCGACCGAACCGAAGACGAGGAAATCGTTGGCCGCCTGGACCTTCACCCGCTCCTCCGGCCGGTAGCAATCCGTCACCAGGGCGGTGGCGCCGATGAAGCCGAAGTTCCAGCCGACGCCGAGCAGGATCAGCGCCAGCCAGAAATGGCCGACGCTCAAGCCGGTGAGGCCGACGACGGCGGCGAGCGCGGTCAGGCCGAGGCCAACCGCCGTGACCGTGCCCTTGCCGAAGCGGGCGATCAGGCGGCCGGTGAAGAAGCTCGGCCCGAACATCGCCAGCACATGCCACTGGATGCCGAGCGTGGCGTCACCGACCGAATGGCCGCAGGCGACCATCGCCATCGGCGCGGCCGTCATGACGAAGCTCATCAGCCCGTAGGCGACGAGCGAGGCCGTGACCGAGGCGATGAATTTCGGTTGGCGCATGATCTCGCCGAGCGGACGCCCGCCGCCTGAACGGATTGCGGCCATCGGCGGCGCGCGCAGGCGCGAGACGATCAGGATCGCGACCAGCGCGAGCATGCCCTGGGCGATGAAGCTCGCGGCGAAGGGCGCGGCCGGCGTCAGGTCGCGCGTCCAGTAGACCGATTGCGGGCCGATGACGCCTGCGGCAAGGCCGCCGATCATGACCCAGGAAATCGCGCGGGGCCTGAAATGATCGGTCGCGGTATCGGCCGCCGCGAAGCGGTAGCTCTGGACGAAGGAGCCATAGAGCCCGCAAACGAAGGTGCCGAGGCAGAACAGCCAGAACAGGCGCAGCGAGACACCGCCGGCCGCAATGCTCGCACCCGCCGCGCCGACGAGCGCTCCGATCAGGTAGCCGCTGCGCCGGCCCAGCCGGCGCATGATCATCGCAGCCGGGATGACGCCCGCAGCGATGCCGAGTTGAAGCAGGCTGACCGGCACGGTCGCAAAGGCCTGGTCGGCCACGAGCTGCGCCCCGACAATGCCGCCAAGCGAGACGATGATCGCCGGATTGGCGCCGCCGAGCGCCTGGGCACCGGCGAGGACCAGCGCATTGCGCTTTGCGAGCCCGTCGCCATCAAGAGCCGGAACATGCTGATTCATCACAACGCGCCTCGCGGTCGCCGTGATGCGCCGCCGTCAGAAATGAGAGAAGGAGCCCTGCGCGAAGCTGTGCGCCCCACCCTTCCCGCGATAAGTCACCACACCGGCCTCGTCCGAGATCCGCCCGATCGGCGTTAGCAGAAGCATTGATCCTTCCGCCGCCGCAATCAGAGCAGGATATTCCCTTTCAGAGGCCGTGCAGAGAATTTCGTAGTCGTCTCCGCCGGTCCAGGCCAGTTCCGCCAGTGCGGGAGCGGCCATGAGCGCGGCGCGGGCCGGGCCCGAGAGCGGGATCGCGTCGAGATCGATCTCGGCGCCTGCACTCGAGGCTTTCAACAGCTTGGCGAGATCGCCGACGAGTCCGTCTGAGATGTCCATCGCAGCCGAAGCATGGCGCTGCAAGGCGTCGGCGAGTGCATGGCGCGGCTGCGGATGGAGATAGCGATCGGCGAGGAAGGCGCGATCCTCGGCGCCGAGCGTAGCGACCCAGTCCGGCTTGTCGGGGCCATGGACCTTGAGGCCAAGCGCGCCGTCGCCGATGCTGCCGGAGACGAGCACGATGTCGCCTGGCTTCGCGCCGGAGCGTTTCACCATCCGCCCGGCTGGGACCGTGCCGAAGGCGGTGATCGACAAGGTGAGCGGCCCCGAGGTCGAAACGGTATCGCCGCCGATCAGCGGACAGCCCGCCGCCTCGGCCATGCGGGCGAGCCCCGCTGCGAAATCGGCGAGCCAGCCCTCGGTCCAGCCGCGCGGCAAAGCGAGCGTCAGGACGAAGCCTTCGGGCTTGGCGCCCTTGGCGGCGAGATCGGAGAGATTGACGGCCAGCGCCTTCCAGCCGATCGCGTCCGGCGGATCGTCAGGAAAGAAGTGGACGCCGGCGACGAGAGCGTCGGCTGTCACGACCACCTCATAGCCGCGGCCTGGCCGCAGCAGCCCGGCATCGTCGAGGAGGCCAAGCCCGCCCGGCCCGGCGATCGGCGCGAAATAGCGGGCGATCAGCTCGAATTCGCCGGGGCGGGACGGTTCGGTCATCAGGCGCTGGCTGGGTCGAACTCTTCGGCGCGGAAGTCGCGGGCCATACGGTCGAGCACGGCGTTGATCATGCCGATCTCGTCGCCCTCGTAGAAGGCGCGCGCGACCGCGACATATTCGGAAATCACGGCGCGGGCCGGCACGTCCTTGCGGAAGGCGAGCTCATAGGCGCCGGCGCGCAGGATCGCACGCACGACGGCCTCGACGCGCTTCAACGGCCAGTCCTTGGCCAGCAATTCGTCGACCGTCCGGTCCACCAGGCGCTGCTCGCGGACGACGCCGCCGAGGATGTCGCGGAAGAAGGCGATCTCGGCTTGCGGCAGTTCGATCTCCTCGACCTCCTTGCCGATCCAGAAATGCTCGAACTCGGCCATCGCCTCGACGACGCCGCGGCCGCCGATTTCCATCTCGTAGAGCGCCTGCACGACCGAGAGCCGCGCCCCGCGCCGCTTCTCGGCGCGGCTCATTGGGACGGCTCCGCCAGGGAGCGCTTGTAGCGCAGCACGGCGAGCGCCGCTTCGGCGGCCCCGCCGCCCTTGTTCATGTCCGAGCGGTTGGCGCGAGCCCAGGCCTGCGCCTCGTTCTCGACGGTGAGGATGCCGTTGCCGAGCGGGAGCGCAAAAGCGACCGAGAGGTCCATCAGCGCGCGCGAGCTTTCACCGGCGACGATGTCGTAATGGCCGGTCTCGCCGCGGATGACGGTGCCGAGCGCGACGACCGCCTCATAGGGATCCACTGACTCGTCAGCGGCACGCAGGCCGATGACGATCGCCGAGGGGATTTCAAGCGCGCCGGGGACGGTGACGACGTCGACGCGGCAGCCTGCCTCTTCCAGCACGGCGGTCGCGCCGGCCAGCAGTTCATCGGCAAGCTTGTCGTAGAAGCGTGCCTCGACGACGAGGACGCGTGCGCCGTCGATCTCGACGGCAGGAGTTGCGGCCTTGTCGGCCGAGGTCTGCCGGGGTCCGGCCATTTCTTGTGTCCTTCTTGGAACGTGATCGGGCTCGTTACCCTTGCGGGCGCGCCTCCGCAAGCCGCGCGGCATACCGTGCCATCAGATCGACCTCGACATGAACGGAGTCACCCTCCTTGCGCTCCCCCCAGGTGGTGACCGCGAAGGAGTGCGGGATCAGCAGCACGGTGAAGACATCATCCTCCACCGTGTTGATGGTGAGCGAGGTGCCGTCGAGGCAGATCGAGCCCTTGGTCGCGATGAAACGCTCCAGCCCCTGCGGGGCGCGGATGTGGAAGCGTGCCGTCGCGCCCCAGGGCTCGTCGGGGTCGGGCTCGATCGCATCGATCTTCAGGATGCGGCCGGGGCCGTCGACATGGCCGACGACGAGATGGCCGCCGAGTTCGTCGCCAACCTTGAGCGAGCGCTCGAGATTGATGCGCGTGCCCGGCTCCCAGGTGCCGACGACCGTCTTCGCCAGCGTCTCGGCGGCAGCCTCGACCTGGAAGATGCAGCCGGGCTCGCCATCCGTGCGAGCGCGCAATGCGGTGACGGTGAGGCAGACACCGGCGCAGGCGATCGAAGCGCCGATCGCGATGCCTTCGGCCTCATAGGGGCAGGCGATCGCGAGGCGCTTGAGGCTCGGCCCCTTGCGCTGCGCCTCCACGACCTCGCCGATGGCGGTGACGATGCCGGTGAACATCAGCCTCTCCTCGTGAAATGCTCGAAACGGTCGTGACCGATCTGACCGGCCTCGACAAGGGCGTATAGATCGGGGTCGGCCAACTGTGCGGCAAGGCCTGGACGCACCGCAACGACGCCGGGCTGCCCCAGCGTTTTCGGAGAGGTCGAGACGATGACCTCATCCGCCAGACCCGCGAGCGCCAGCTTCTCGCCGATGCGCGGGCCGCCTTCCGAAAAGACGCGGTTGATCCCGCGCGTGCCAAGCAGCGTCAGCGCCTCGCCGAGATCGAGATGGCCGTCGGGGCCCAGCGAGACCCGCATGACCTCGACGCCGGCTTCGACCAGCGCCTGCTCCGGCTCGATTGGCGCGGTCTCGGCCGCGATCACCCAAACGGGAACCTCATGGGCCGTGCGGACGAGCTTCGAGGTCAGGGGCAGGCGTAGATGCGTGTCGAGGATGACGCGGATCGGCGAACGGTCCGCCATGCCCGGCAGCCGCACGGTGAGCTGCGGATCGTCCGCCAGCACGGAGCCGATGCCGAGCATGATGACATCGTGATGCGCGCGCTGGAGATGGACCCAGCCGCCGGCAACCGGGCTCGACACGGAGAGCGGGACGCCCCCTGCCCCACCGGCATAGCCGTCGGCCGTGCGGGCGATCTTGAAGGTCACCATCGGGCGGCCTTGCGTGATGCGCGTGAGATAGCCGCGATGGGCCTGCCGCGCCTCCTCCTCCAGCACACCGACCGTGACCTCGATGCCGGCTGTGCGCAGCAGGGCATGGCCGAGCCCGGCGATGAAGGGGTTCGGGTCGGACATCGAGGAGACGACGCGCTTCACGCCCGAGAGGATGGTGTGCTCGACGCAAGGGATGCCGCCGCGCACCGAGCGATGCGAGCAGGGTTCGAGCGTGACATAGAGCGTGCCGCCCATCGAGGCCGCACCCGCCCGCGAGAAGGCATGCGCCTCTCCATGCGGGCGACCGCCGGGCTGGGTATGGCCACGCGCGACCACCACGGGACCGTCCGGCGTATCGCGGGTAATGATGGCGCCGACAGACGGGTTCGTCGAAGTCGTGCCGAGCCCCCGTGCGCCATAGGCGATCGCCTGGCGCATGAAGGCGCGGTCGATCGCAGATTTTTGTTCTGGCGCATTTTCCCGATGCGAAGCGGGGCCCGCTTCGCGCGAAAATGCTCTGGGATCAGTCATCGGCGCGCGGCGGCGGGGCGGAGATGCCCTCCTCGTCGATGGTGCCGAGCTGGCCGAGCAGTTCCTCGAAATCCTTCGCCTCGCGGAAGTTCTTGTAGACCGAGGCGAAGCGGACATAGGCGACGTCGTCGAGGCCTTTCAGCCCCTCCATCACCAGTTCGCCGACGGTCGAGCTCTGGATCTCCGCCTCGCCCGAGCTTTCAAGCTGACGAACGATGCCGTTGACCATGCGCTCGATCCGCTCCGGCGTGACCGGGCGCTTGCGCAGGGCATGCGCGATCGAGATCTCCAGCTTGTCGCGGTCGAAGGGCGTCCGCCGGCCCGAACGCTTCACGACGGTGAGCTCGCGCAACTGCACGCGCTCGAAGGTGGTGAAGCGGCCGCCGCAATCGGGGCAGACCCGGCGGCGGCGGATCGAGGCGTGATCGTCGGTGGGACGGGAGTCCTTCACCTGCGTGTCGAGGGAGCTGCAATAGGGACAGCGCATTCCGGTTCGCCAGCCTTTCTCAGAGCCCCTTCAACGAAGCCTCAATAGATCGGGAAGCGCGCGGTGAGCGCCTTGACCTTGGCGGTCACAGCCTGCTCGACGGCGGCATTGCCTTCCTCGCCATTCTGGCTGAGGCTGTCCAGCACCTCGGCGATCAGTTCGCCGACCTGCTTGAACTCGGCGATGCCGAAGCCGCGCGAGGTCGCCGCCGGCGTGCCGAGGCGGATGCCCGAAGTGGTCATCGGCTTCTCGGGGTCGAAGGGGATGCCGTTCTTGTTGCAGGTGATGTGGGCGCGGCCGAGCGCGGCTTCCGCCGCCTTGCCGGTCAGTTTCTTCGAGCGCAGGTCGACCAGCATCAGGTGGTTGTCGGTGCCGCCGGTGACGAGGTCGAAGCCCTTCGACTTCAGCGTTTCGGCCAGTGCCTTGGCATTGGCGACGACGGCGTGCGCATAGGTCTTGAACTCCGGCTGCAGCGCCTCGTGGAAGGAGACCGCCTTGGCCGCGATGACATGCATCAGCGGGCCGCCCTGGATACCCGGGAAGATCGCCGAGTTGAACTTCTTCGCCAGAGCCTCGTCATTGGTCAGGATCATGCCGCCGCGCGGGCCGCGCAGGGTCTTGTGCGTCGTGGTGGTGACGACATGGGCATGCGGGAACGGCGAGGGATGCGCGCCGCCGGCGACGAGCCCGGCGAAATGCGCGATGTCGACCATGAAATAGGCGCCGACCTTGTCGGCGATCTCGCGGAAGCGGGCGAAGTCCCAGTGACGGGCATAGGCCGAGCCGCCGGCGACGATGACCTTCGGCTTGTGCTCGACGGCAAGCCGCTCCATCGCGTCGTAGTCGATCATCTGGTCGACCACGCAGACGCCGTAGGAGACGACGTTGAACCACTTGCCGGACTGGTTGACCGGCGCGCCGTGGGTCAGGTGCCCGCCGGCGGCGAGATCGAGGCCCATGAAGGTGTCGCCCGGCTGCATCAGCGCCATGAAGACGCCCTGGTTGGCCTGCGAGCCGGAGTTCGGCTGAACGTTGGCGTAAGTGCAGCCGAAGAGTCGGGTGGCGCGCTCGATCGCGAGCTTCTCGGCGATGTCGACGAACTGGCAACCGCCGTAATAGCGGCGGCCCGGATAACCCTCGGCGTATTTATTGGTCATCACCGAGCCCTGCGCCTCGAGCACGGCGCGGGAGACGATGTTCTCGGAGGCGATCAATTCGATCTCGTCGCGCTGGCGACCGAGCTCCAGGTCGATCGCGCGCGCGATCTCGGGATCGGCATCATGCAGCGAAGCGCCGAAGAAGGAGTTCGAGAGGTGCTTGTTCAGCGCGGCGTCGGTCATGTCCGGCTCCTGAAGTTCAACGGCCGGTGGGCGCCCGGCTTCGTCGCGGCTCCCCTATCATGCGGCGGAGGGCTGTCCAAGCGATAGATCGCGCGCGGGAAAAGCTGCATCGCCGCAGCGGTCAATTGCCCGGAGCGCGCCGCTTCGACAGCATTTTCTTCTCCTTCTCCGGCCGGGACGGCGTGTAGGCGAGCTCGCGGCGCGAAGCCGTGCGCAGCAGCGCCCGGAAGGTCGGGCATTCCAGGTGAGTCGGCGCACGGCAATCCGCGACATGGCGCAGAGCATCGCGCAGGGTCCTCAGCCCGACCATCTGCCGCTGGAGCTCGTCGGCCCGGGCCCGCAACTGCTCGCGCGGGATGTTCGGCTTCCCGTCCGCGCCGAACATCGCGGCGATCTCCTCCAGCGAGAAGCCCGCGGTCTTGCCCAGCCCGATCAGCGACAGCCTGAGCAGGACATCGGGGTCGAACTGCCGCCGAAGGCCGCGACGCGCCTCCGAGCGAATGAGGCCGACCTCCTCGTAATAGCGCAGGGTCGAGGCCGGCACGCCCGAGCGCTCCGCGACCTTTCCAATATCCAGCAACAGCATGCTTGACCTCAAGTCGACTTGAATTCGTAGGCTCTGCCGAACGCATGAATTCGGCAAGAGGAAAAATCATGGAAAGCATTGTTACAACACGAGAAAGCCCGATCTGGGCGGACTCGCGCGCCATCGCCCTGCTGATGGCCGCATCGCTTACCACCATGGCGAACGCGACGATCAGCCCCGCGCTTCCGGGCATAGAGCGCCTGTTCGCCGACGACCCCAACGCGGCGCTGCTGACGCGGCTCCTGGTGCCGGCGCCCTCGCTCAGCGTCGCGTTGTTTGCGCCGCTCACCGGTTTCGCTGCCGACCGGATCGGCCGGCGTGCGATGCTTCTCGTCGGCGTCGTACTGTTCGTGATCGCGGGCAGCGCCGGGCTTGTCCTGCCCGACCTGCCGTCGATCTTCGCAAGCCGCCTCGTGCTCGGCGTCGCCGTCGCGCTGATCATGACGGCGCAGACCGCGCTGATCGGTGATTATTTCACCGGCGACGACCGCAACGCCCTGACCGGCCTGCAGATCTCGGCGCGGAATTTCGGCGGGCTGGTCTTCATTTCGCTGGCCGGCGGGGCGGCGACGCTGTCGCCTCGCCTGCCCTTCGCGATCTACGGGCTGGCCGCAATCTTCCTGCCGCTGATGTGGCTGGCCATCGTCGAGCCGCCACGCGTCGCTGCCGCTACGGGCGCCATGCCCGCCAGCGACCATGACGGACACCCGTCCTGGCGCAGCCTGCTCGCTGCGCTCGTCCTGCTGCAGGGCGCGACGAACATGATCTTCTTCCTGATGCCGACGCAGATCTCGTTCTTCCTGGAGACCCGGGGCTATGAGAGCGCGGTGATGACCGGGACGGTCCTCGGCCTGCTGATGATCTCCGGCGGCTGCACCGCCCTGCTCTATCGGCATGTCCGGCGGGCGAGCGGTGCGGCGGGCGTTTTCGCAATCGGCTACGCGGCGATGGCGCTGGGCTTCCTGCTCCTGTCGCGCACGGCATCGATGCCGGGTCTGCTTGCGGCGGCGCTCCTGATCGGGGCCGGCTACGCGCTGGTTTCGCCGAGCTTCGTCGCCATGGCGCTCGATCTCGCGCCCCGGCGCTCGCGGGGCATGGCGGGGGGCATCCTGACCGCATCGATCTTCATCGGCCAGTTTTGCTCGCCTCTGGTCAGCACGCCCCTGATCGCCGCCCATGGGTATGGCGAACTGTTCCGCGGGACGGCCTGGCTTCTGACGATCATGGCGCTTGCAGCCCTGCTGACGAGGTTCGGGGCGATCGTCCGCTCGAAGCGTTGATCGTCCTCTCGCAAGATGAGGAGCGGTCGGCCGGCTCCCCTTCTGCCCCTATCGCGCGAGCCGGAACCGGACGTCGACGCAACGACATCGGGCCGCCATCATGGTTAACGATTTATGGCTTGCAGCTTGCTGCGCATGACCTAGCGCAACACTGGATGCCTCTCGATGACACAGAACGCCCCAAAACAGAACGCGAGCCGTGTTCCAGCTTCGACTCTGCCGATCTCCAAGCAGATCAGGAAGGCATTTCTCGGCAGTGCGAGCGTCTTCGTCCTGTCGATGCCGCTGATCAGCCAGGATGCCGCAGCCGAAGGCTGGCAGGTGACCAGGCAATACTACCCGGGCGGCTCGACCAGCGTCCATCGCTGGTTCGACGGCGACGGCGACGGCAGCATCACGCGCCTCGGCAACCCCGCGCCGCGAAACAACTGCCCCGTCCCGGCCTTCGAGGTCATGAATCCAGGGCCCGGAGAAGCGCGCTGCGTCGGTTACGTCATGCCGTCCTGGCTGACGCGCTGAAGCCTGCCGGCGCCGGCTTCTCCAGTCTCGCAAGCAGCCAGCGCCGTTCAATCGCAGTGCAAGATCTCATCGAGATTCCTTCTAGCCTGTCTTGTCGTAGAGCGTAGCAGTCAAGATCACCGCCTTGCCAGCATCATGGGCGGAGAGCCGGCTATTGAGCAGGAAACGATAACTTAGTTGGCAGCCTTTCATTCGGGCCTGCCCCATCGACATCACGAAACGCTTGCCGTTGCTCATGCCATGCCCGAAGGTAGCCCCTTCAATAGCTTCAGGGAGGGCAGACATGCGCGTGCTCATCACCATGATCACCTACGTCGCCGTCGGATATTCGACACTTTCGGCCGCTCAGGCGGCCTGCACCGGAACCAACGGAAGGGGCTGGGGCACCGGCAACGGGGCCGGCCAATTCGAGATGAGCATAGCGGACAAGACATGCCGCATAAGCTTCCCGGGTGTGATCAACGAAACCGCCAAGACGAGAATCCCGGCAACCCAGGTCACCGTCACCAGAGCACCCGGCTCGGGCAAGGTCGCTGTGACAAGGAGCGGACTGACCTACACGCCCAACAAGGGTTTCCAGGGCAGCGACACGTTCTGCACCAGCAACACCACGCCGAAGGTACCGGGCGTCACCCTTTCGGGATGCATCACAGTCACCGTGCGCTAAGCCCCGCGAAGCCGCTCTCAAAGAAAAACCCGCCGGATCACCGGCGGGTTCGAAAAGCACAGCCGAAACCGGAGCGTCAGATGTCCTGATCGCCCTGCAGCGCGGCGACCGGCGCCGGCCCGAGGCCGTCCTTGTTGTAGATGTCGTCGCGGAACTGCACGCCGCCATCGGGCGTGGCCCAGGCGGTGATATAGACCCAGTAGCACGCCACCGGATCGGCGATGCGGGCGTTGACGCGCTGGCCGGACTGGATCGTCTCGTCAATCTTGGCGCGATCCCAGCCGGGCGTGTTCTTCAGGAGCCAGGCAACGTAGTCGCGCACGTTCTGGACACGCATGCAGCCCGAGGAGACGAAGCGATAGTCGTCGCCGAAGATGCCCTTCGACGGCGTGTCGTGCATGTAGACGCCGTGCGGGCTCGGAATGTTGATGCGCACGAAGCCGAGCGAGTTGAACTCGCCGCCCGGGTCCTGCCGGAAGGTGTAGCGCGTCGCCTCGTCCGAATTCCAGTTCACGCTGGCGGGCGAAATCTCGCTGCCGCTGGACGAGATGATGCGGATCTTGTTCTCGGTGAGATAGCCCGGCTCCTTGCGCATCTTCGGGATCAGATCCTTGCGGATGATCGAGGCGGGAACCGTCCAAGTCGGATTGAAATTGACTTCGGGGATCCGGGTCTGGAGCAAGGGCGACTGGCGGTCGATCTTGCCGACGCCGGCCGCATGGCGCGTCGCGACATGGCCGTTCTCGACGGTCTCGACCATAGCGGCCGGGATATTCGCGACGACATAGCGGCCGCCGAGATTGCCGGACCAGCTGCGCAGCCGGACGACATTGGTCTCGAGCTGGCGGATGCGGTGGTCGATCGGCACGTTGAGGGCAGCGACGGTCGCACGATTGATTGCGCCCGTCGTCGACAGGCCGACGCGCGACTGGAAGCGGCGCACGCCCGCCTCGACATAGGAATCATAGATGTTGCTGTCGCCGGCCGCGGCATCGAGATCGCCGGTGATGATCAGGCGGCGACGCAGGGTCACGACACCCTGCCCCTTGGCGCCTACGCCCATGCGATCGGGCAACTGGACCTGCGGCCAGCCGCCGCGCGCGGCGAGGTCACGGTAGGCCACGATCGCCTGCTCGGTCGCCTGCAGGGCCTCGGCCGACAGCATCGGCGTCGAGGATCGCGCCACGGCATTGCGCGCGCCGGCATCGTAGCTCTGGCGCCACTCGGCCTGCTGGGCGAGCACCGGTGCAGCGGCGACCGTGGCGGCGCCCGAAAGCAGGGCCAGCACCGTTTCGCGGCGGGTCAGGCTCAATTGCGACATCTCTTCCCTCTTCAAGGCTTCACGCTTGCAACGCAGGCCACAAGAAAACGCCGCCTGATGGGGCGACGCTGGCGACGCAATGGTGCGACGGCGACCTCTCGGCGATCGACGGTGTCCTAGCACAGTTAACGAGGCGTGATGACAGAGGCGATTTTAGGGCATGGCCACGTTTTGCCGCATGCATGGCAGCAAAACCACAGTCGAGGCTCAGCGCCGACCGAAAACGCGCCGGCGCGACCGGGACGTCGTCCCAGCCGCGCTCAGGCAGGCGGATATGATGCGGTTAGGAAAACCGCTTTATCTCAGAGCTTGTAGCGGATCTGGTCGGTCCAGAAGCGCTCCAGGCGCAGCAGGGCGTTGTTCATCCGCTCGAAATCGTCGGCCGCGATGCCGCCGATCTGTTCGACCGTGCGGACATGCTTGTCGTACACGCCCTTCACGATATCGTGCACGCTCGCGCCCTTTTCGGTCAGGCTGATGCGAACCGAGCGGCGGTCGATGCGCGACCGGGCGTGGTGGAGATAGCCGAGCTCGACCAGCTTCTTGACGTTGTAGGAGACGTTCGAGCCAAGGTAGTAGCCGCGGGTCCGCAGCTCGCTGGCCGAGAGCTCGGCATCGCCGATATTGTAGAGCAGCAGCGCCTGCACGCTGTTGACGTCGTCACGGCCGCGGCGCTCGAACTCATCCTTGATGACGTCGAGCAGGCGGCGATGCAGACGCTCCACCAGCGTGAGGGACTCAAGATAAAGAGGCTTCACGTTGAGATCTGCATCACCAGTCTTGGCAACCTCAGAAGTCTTGACGCTCGCTTTCATGGTATATCCCGCCTGTTGTGTGTCGGCCAGGATTTGTCTCCCGGTCCGCTTCTGAAACACACCATAAGCTGGACCGGATGAAAACGAGTTTAAATATCAGGATGAATCAGGGATTTACCCCTTTGGGTGAATCGTAAGTGAAGCCAGAAACGCTTAAGCTAAAGCGATTCTTACCATGACTCGGAGCAATCGACGGGCCGCGCGTGGTGGCCGGGCTGTCGCGGCACCCGCTATTCCGCCTCGTTCTCGGCCGCCCAGGTCGCCAGAAAATAGACGGCGATCAGCCCGATATAGAGGCCGACGAGCCAGGCCGTCATCGGCACGAAGCGCGGGAAGAGGAAGCCGAGCAGCATCTGGCTGATCGCGGCCAGCAGCCAGAGCACGCCGCCCCAGGTTGAGGTCAGCCAGAGGCCGACGGCGGCGACGAGGTCGATTACCGCGAAATAGACGATGATCGCCTGATAGCTCAGCAGGCGGTTCTCGAAGGGCGGCTGCGGGTTTCCGGGCAGGCCGAAGATCACGGCCCAGGCCGTCAGTCCCTTGGCGAGCCAGAAGGCCGAGAGCAGGCGCAGGAACCAGACGAGGACGAGCCGCCACCGGTTCGCCTGCTTGCCTTCGGCCTCGCCCGTCCCGGTGCCGCGCAGGGCCTCGCCGTTCCCACCCAAACCCAAGCTCAGCCCTCCAGCTTCAGTTCACCGGTGCCGAGCGACGCAAAATAGGCAGCGATAGCGGCCGGATCGACCGCATCGAGCGTCGATGGCTGCCAGCGTGGCGCCTGATCCTTGTCGATCACCACGGCGCGCACGCCCTCATAGAAGTCATGGCCGCGGGCGATGCGCGAGACGATGCGGTATTCGGTGCGCATCGCTTCCGCGAAATCGAGGTCGCCGCCGCGGCGCATCTGTTCGAAGGCGATGGCGACGCTTGTCGGCGATTTGACCGCGATGGTCTGCAGCAGCTTGCCGGCAAAGCCACTTCCGTTTTCGGCAGCCTGGCGCAGGCGCTGGATCACCTCCGGCAAGGTCGCTGCCGTGAAGGCCTCAGCCATCATCGCCCGCTCGCCATGCAGGGGGCCGGGCCCGCGCTGCAAGGTGAAGCCGGCGAGAATGTCGTCGATCGCGCCCGGCCGGGTGAGCGCATCCGCGAGTTCCGCCATCCGCTCGCTGGGCACGCCATGGGTCGCCAGCCCAGACGAAATCGCATCTGCCGCGCCGACGCGCTCGCCGGTCAGGGCCAGGAAGCTGCCGAAGCCGCCGTCGAGACGCGGCAAGGCATAGGTCGCGCCGACATCCGGGAAGAAGCCGATGCCGACCTCCGGCATGGCGAAGAGATAGCGGTCGCCGGCGATGCGGTGGCTGCCATGCAAGGAGATGCCGACGCCGCCGCCCATGACGATGCCGTCGATCAGCGCGACATAGGGCTTGGGATAGGTCTTGATGCGGTGGTTGAGGATGTATTCCTCGCCCCAGAAGGCGAGTATCTCGTCATGCCGCCCGGCCTTGCCGCAATCATGCAGCCAGCGGATGTCGCCGCCGGCAGAGAAGGCCTTCTCGCTCGTGCTGACGACGACGACACGCGCGACCTGCGGATCGTTTTCCCAGGCGTCGAGCGCGCGGGCGAGTTCGCGGACCATGCCGAGGCTCAGCGCATTCAGCGCCTTCGGCCGGTTGAGCACCACGACGCCGGCGGCGCCGCGAATCTCGCAGATGATCTCGCGATCCTGAATCATGGTCCGATCCCGCTTCGATGGGCTGCGGTTCTGGAAGGCGGGGCAAGGCTTGTCAACGCGACGGATCGGCGGGCGGCAGGCGGCCATGACCAGGGCGACGCCGGCAAACTTGCGACCATGCGCCCTGTTTTGGAATCGTTCCGATGTGTTATGGAAAGCCTCGGCCGGTTTCGCCCGCATGACGAAAGCCGCGCCTGTACCGATTATCGCTTGAGGCAATTGCCATGGAATCCCGGGTCGTGCGGCCTTTCCCCACCCCCCTGTCCCGCCAGGACGAGGCGCCTTCGCTCGGCCTGACGCGCCGCATGCGGCGCAACCGCAAGGCGGACTGGTCGCGCCGGCTGGTGCGGGAATCTGCGCTGACGACCGACGACCTGATCTGGCCGATCTTCCTGATGGATTCCAGCGAAGCCCGGTCCCCGGTGGAATGGATGCCCGGCGTCGACCGGCTCAATATCGACGAGGCGGTCCGCCAGGCGGCGGAAGCGGCCGCGCTCGGCATTCCCGCCATCGCGCCCTTTCCCTATGTCGACAAAGCCCTGCGCGACCCCACCGGCTCGGAAGCGCTCAATACCGGCAACCTGATGTGCCGCGCCGTGCGCGCGATCAAGCGCGAGGTGCCCGGGATCGGCATCATCTGCGACGCCGCGCTCGACCCTTACACCTCGCATGGCCATGACGGCGTCATGGAGGGCGAGCGCGTCCTCAACGACGCCAGCGTCCAGATCCTCGTCGGACAGGCGCTCGCACTTGCCGATGCCGGGGCCGACGTGATCGCCCCCTCCGACATGATGGACGGGCGCATCGGTGCGATCCGGGCCGCGCTCGACGGCGACGGCCATGAGGACGTGCAGATCATGGCCTATGCGGCGAAATACGCTTCGGCCTTCTACGGCCCGTTCCGCGATGCGATCGGCACCAATGCCACGCTCGTCGGCGACAAGCGCACCTACCAGATGGATCCGGCCAATTCCGACGAGGCGATCGCGGAAGTGATGCTCGATCTCGAAGAGGGCGCCGACATGGTCATGATCAAGCCCGGCCTGCCCTATCTCGACGTGGTGGCGCGGGTGAAGGACCATTTCCGCGTGCCGACCTTCGCCTACCAGGTCTCCGGCGAGTACGCGATGATCATGGCCGCCGCGAATAACGGCTGGCTCGACGGCGACAAGGCGATGCTTGAAAGCCTGCTCGCCTTCAAGCGTGCCGGCGCCGACGGTGTGCTCACCTATTTCGCGCCGCGCGTGGCGAAGAAGCTGAAGGCCGGCGCGTAAGCAAAAAGCGCAGCAGCAGACAGAGCATCGCCTCAGAGGGTGTCATCCCGCACGCGCTGCGGCGCGACAGTGCTGCTGCGCAGATGCGGGATCGCTTGCAGGAAAGGCGCCTTCTCGTCACGCGGTCCCGTGTCTGCGCAGCGGCATTGCATGCCGCAGCGCGCACGGGATGACAGCGCGGCCCAGGACCATCTACGGTTTCGACATGACGACGGATGAAAGCCAGAGCTTCCTGACCGTGCTGAAGGCCGACTTGCGGACGGCTATGCGGGAGCGGAACGCCGCCGAGGTAACAACCCTGCGCGGCTTGATCTCCGCGATCGACAATGCGCAGGCCGTTCCCGTCGGGGACAAGCACGACACCTATGTCTTCCATGCCTTCGGCGACAGCGCTGTTGAGGTGCCGCGCCGAGGACTGAGCCAGGATGATATTCGCCAGTTGGTCGAAGCCGAAATTCGGGCCCGGAACGACGCGGAAGCGGATTATCGGCGCCTCGGCCGGGATGACAAGGCGCAGGAACTGACGGACGAGGTTCAGATCCTGAGCCGCTATCTCGGCTCGCACGCTTCGAGCTAGCGCGTCTTCCCGCACGCGCTGCGGCGTGCAATGCCGCTGCGCAGATGCGGGACCGTCCCCAGGAAAAGGCGCCTCTTTCTGCCGACGGTCCCGTGTCTGCGGAGCACCGCTTCGCGCTGCACCGCGCACGGGATGACACCCCTGCCCCGCAAGCGCTACCGTGGTGCCAGCATGCGCTCGCTCCTCCTGTCGATTCTGGCCGTCGTTACGCTCGCCCTCGCGGGCTGCGGCAGCGATTTCGATACCGACCAGATGCGGCTCTGCCGACAGGCGATCCCGCCGCTCAATCCGCCGAACGCCCGCATCGAGATCGAACGGACCACCAACGGTCCGGTGCCCCGGGCGCTGCGGCTGTTCTACCGGGTCCAGCTCGGCGACGGGCTCTCGCGCCACCGGAGCATCGACTGCCTGTTCGCCGGCGAGGGCAGCGGGCCGAGCCGCGGTGCGCTTGTCGGCATCGCTTCCGATGGGCGGCCGATGGCCGATGCGAGCTTCTATCTGCTGCGACGCTTCTATCTGGAGGATCGGGCCTCGCCGCCGCCGGACCCGGCCGAACCCGCTGCCGAGACGCTGCCGGCGATCCCGGCCGGCCTCGCCTATGGCCTGCAGCAGGGTCTGAGCGCCCTGCCCTCTGCCGCGATCTACGGCATGCTCGCGGCGGCCTATGCGCTCGTCTACGGCCTGACCGGGCGGATCATCCTGAGCTTCGGCGAATTCGCTGCGCTCGGCGCGCTCGCCTCCGTCGTCGGGGTCGCGCTATTGCTCTCGCTTGCGATCTCGACGCCGCTCTCGGGCCTCGCCGTCGCCTTCACCGTCGCGATCGCTGTCTGCGCCCTGCACGGCTTCGCCATGGGCCGGTTCGTGCTGCGTCATCTCGAGCGCGCCACCGGCCAGCAGATGCTGATCGCCACGATCGGGCTCGCCATCGCGATGTCCGAATATCTCCGGCTGGCGCAGGGGCCTGAACTGCGCTGGCTGCCGCCGGTGTTCAACACGCCGATCGCGCTGGCGCATGCCGGCGATTTCGTGGTCACGCTGAATCCGCTCGCGCTGGCACTTGCCGTCATCGGCCTTGGTGCCACGCTCGGCGTCGTCCTGCTGATCCGGCGTACGGCCTATGGCCGGGCCTGGCGGGCGGTATCGGACGATGCGAAGACCGCCGCGCTGTTCGGCGTCGATGCCCGCGCCGTCCATGACGTCGCCGTCATCATCGCCTGCGCGGCCTGCGGCATCGCCGGTGTCATCGTCACCGCGATCTATGGCGGCATGGGCTTCGCGGGCGGCTTCTCGCTCGGGCTGAAGGCGCTCGTCGCGGCGATCCTCGGCGGCATCGGCTCGGTCAGCGGGGCGGCGCTCGGCGGCCTCTGCATCGCCGCCTTCGAGGCGGTCTGGTCGGCGGCGCTGCCGATCGAGCAGCGCGACCTTGCCGTCTATTGCCTGCTCGCCATCGTGCTGATCTGGCGCCCCGGCGGCTTTTTCGGCGATGGCGAATTGACGCCGCGACGGGTGTGAGGCCTGTTCTCCACCTGCGTCGACCGGAATCGAGACCCGAGCATGAGCGAGAGCTTCGCGATCACCCCCGAGGATATCGACGCAGCCGCCGGCCGGATCGCGGGGCATGTGCTGCGCACGCTGCTGGTGCCAGCGCCGCGCCTGTCGGAGCTGACGGGCGCGACCGTGCTGGTGAAGCACGAGAACATGCAGGCCACCGCCTCCTTCAAGGAGCGCGGCGCGGTCAACAAGCTACTCTCGCTGAGCGAGGCCGAGCGGGCGCGCGGCGTCATCGCGATGTCGGCAGGCAACCATGCCCAGGCCGTCGCCTACCACGCCAGGCGCTTCGGCACGCCTGCGACGATCGTGATGCCGGAGACGACGCCGCTGGTGAAAGTCGAGAACACCCGCGCCCATGGTGCCCGCGTCGTACTGCATGGCGAGACCCTCTACGAATGCGCCGACAAGGCTCACGAGCTCGCAGGCAGCGAGCAGCTCACCTTCGTCCACCCTTATGACGACGCGGCGGTGATGGCGGGGCAAGGGACGATCGCGCGCGAGATGCTGGCCGACGAGCCCGATCTCGACGTGCTGGTCATCCCGCTCGGCGGCGGCGGGCTGATGGCCGGCAACGCGATCGCGGCCAAGGCGATCAAGCCCGGCATCGAACTGATCGGCGTCGAGGCCGCGCTCTACCCGTCCTTCTTCAATGCCGTGCAGGCGCAGGACAAGCCGATCGGCGGGCCGACGCTGGCCGAAGGCATCGCAGTCAAGACCGTCGGCCAGCTCGCCCTGCCGGTGATATCGAGCCTCGTCGGCGACATCGTCCTCGTCGGAGAGGACCTGATCGAGCGCGCCGTCAACGCCTATGCGAGCCTTCAGCACAGCCTGGCCGAGGGGGCGGGCGCAGCGGGCCTTGCGGCGATGCTCAAGGAACCGGAGCGCTATGCCGGCCGCAAGGTCGGACTCGTGCTCACCGGCGGCAATATCGACACGCGCCTGCTCGCAGCGATCATGGTGCGCGAGCTGGAGCGCGAGGACCGCATCGTCGCCTTCCGCCTGACCACCAGCGACCGGCCGGGCCTGCTCGGCCGGATCGCGAGCCTGCTCGGCGAGGAAGGCGCCAATATCCTCGAGGTCAGCCATGGCCGCCTCTTCCTCGACGTGCCGGCCAAGGGCGTCTCACTCGACGTCACGGTGGAGACGCGCGGGGCAGCGCATTCGCGCGCGATCGAGGATGCGCTCGCCAAAAACGGCTTCGCACCACGGCGGATTCTGCCGCGCGGTCTTGCGGAACCGGCCCGTTGATCAAACATTATCTCCCGGGCGCCAATTTCCCGCGCGCCGATGGAGGATCGAAATCCCGATGAGCGATACCCGTTATGGCCAGCCGCCGATCACGGCGCTGGAGCCGCGTCCCTACCAGAACGTCAGCGGCGTTCTCGGCTCGCGACTGTTCGCCTGGCTCGTCGACATCGTCGCGTTGTTCTTTCTGGGCTGGCTGGTCTTCTTCCTGCTGTTCGCGCTCGGCATCGTCACCTTCGGCGCGACCTGGCTGCTGATTCCGATCGCCACGGTCGCGACCGCGCTCGGCTATGCCGCGCTGACGATCGGCGGGCGCAAGCAGTCGACCTGGGGCATGCGTATCGCGGGCTTGCGGGTCGAGACCGCTTCCGGCGGACGCCCCGACGGGCTCGCCGCTGCCGTGCATGCGCTGCTCTTCTATGTCGCGGCCGGCACCTTCCTGCTCTGGCTCGTCGACGTCGCCTGCGGCTTCGCCCGCGCGGACCGGCGCATGGGCCACGACCTGCTGACCGGACTGGTCGTCGTGCGCGCCTGACCGGTTGAGCCAGATCAAAAAGCCGAGAACCGCTTCCCGATCGGCCGCGCCGCGCTTGTTGCCGGTGCGGCCGATGCTACATTGAAGGTGGAAGCTTCCGGGGAGCCAACCGACGTGACGCGCCCATTGCGGGATGCCCCGCAATTCTACCTGACCTCGCCGACCGCGTGCCCCTATCTGCCGGGGCGCGAGGAGCGAAAGGTGTTCACGCACCTCGTCGGCTCGCAGGCGCGCGAGCTCAACGACGTGCTCTCGCAGGGCGGCTTCCGGCGCTCGCAGAGCATTGCCTACCGGCCGGCCTGCGAAATCTGCCGGGCTTGCGTCTCGGTCAGGGTCTGCGTCGACGATTTCCGCCTGTCGCGTAGTTTCCGCCGCGTGCTAGCCCGCAACAGCGACCTGATCGGCGAGGCCCTGCCGCCGCGACCGCGCTCCGAGCACTATTCCCTGTTCCGCTCCTATCTCGACGAGCGCCATCCCGATGGCGGCATGGCGACGATGTCGGCGCTCGATTTCGCGATGATGGTCGAGGACAGCCATGTCGAGACCAGCCTGATCGAATACCGCCGCCGCGGCCCCGATTCCGGCTTCACCGGACGCGGCGAAGGCGATCTCTTCGCGATGGCCCTGACCGATACGCTCAGCGACGGGCTCTCGATGGTTTATTCGGTCTATGACCCCGGTCTGGAGCTGCGCTCGCTCGGCACCTTCATGGTGCTCGACCATATCGCCCGGGCGCGCCGGCTCGGCCTGCCTTACGTCTATCTCGGCTACTGGGTCGAGGGCTCGCCCAAGATGGCCTACAAATCGCGCTTCCTGCCGCAGGAGCGCCTGATGCCGCAGGGCTGGGAGCGCGTCGACCACAACGATTCAACCGATTGAAACGCATTCGCGACGCGCGGAAAACGCGCTTGCCGCGCCTCGCTCCTCCCGACACTCTATCGCTAGCGGCCCGGCAGCAGATCCGCGCGACAGGGGCCGAACCGGAGGAATGATGAGCCAGGAACTGACCGACAGGCTGGAGCGCTGCTATACCGGCATCATCCACGACACGATGCGGGCGATGGGCCTGAAGGACTTCGTCCTGCCGCCGGAACTGCGCCCGCTCCTGCCCGGCCAGAAACTCGCCGGCCCCGCCTTTACGGTCGAGGGCAAGACCGGCGAATTCGACGCGCATGAGACGCTGCTGGGCTGGACCGGCCTGCTCTCCGCCGCCAAGCCCGGCCATGTCTGGGTCTGCCAGCCGAACACCAACGAGATCGCGCTGATGGGCGAGCTCTCGGCCGAGACGCTGAAGAACAAGGGCGTGCGCGGCTGCGTCATCGACGGTCTGTCACGCGATACCGAGTTCATGGTCGAGATGGGCTTCCAGGCCTATTTCAAGGCCTATACGCCACGCGACATCGTCGGCGCCTGGCTGCCCAAGGCGGTCGACGAGCCGATCAAGATCGGCGAGGTCTGGGTTCGGCCGGGCGACTACATCCTCGCCGACCGCGACGGCGTCGTCCGCATTCCCGTCGAGATCATCGAGGAGGTGCTGGACAAGTCGGAGACGGCGATCTCGGCCGAGAACAAGGTCCGCACCGCGATCCTCGCCGGCACCGATCCGCAGAAGGCCTATCTGCAATACGGCAAGTTCTGACGCGATCCCTCCTTCGAAGGGCGGCTCACCATGACCCACGATCCGCGCCTCATCCTGCTCGATCCGCGCGACAATGTCCTCGTCGCGCGGGTTCGGCTGAAAGCCGGCGAGAGCGTCGAGACCGGCGCCGGCCCGGCCGCGCTCGACCGCGACATCGCGCTCGCCCATAAGGTCGCGCGGCGCGCCATCGCAGCCGGCGAGAAGATCCTGAAATACGGCGCGCCGATCGGCGTCGCGACCGAGGCGATCGCGCCGGCCGCGCATGTCCATGTCCACAACATGCGCAGCGACTACACGCCGACCTACCATCTCGAAGACGAACGCAAGGCGGGAGCCTCGGCATGAGCACGATGCGCGGCTATCTCCGGTCCGACGGGCGCAAGGGCATCCGCAACACCGTCGCGGTCGCCTATCTCGTCGAATGCGCCCACCATGTCGCCCGCGAGATCGCCCTGCCCTGGCGCGAGGAAGGCGTCCACGCCATCGGCTTTCCCGGCTGCTACCCGAACCCCTATGCCGAGCGGATGATGGAGCAGCTCTGCACCCATCCGAATGTCGGCGCCGTGCTGCTCGTCTCGCTCGGCTGCGAGAGCTTCAACAAATACGCGCTGGAGCGGGCCGTGCGCGCCAGCGGGCGGCCGGTGAAGACCATCATCATCCAGGGCACCGGCGGCACCCGCGCTTCGATCCGCGAGGGCCGGGCCTGGATCGAGGAGCAGCGCGCCCTGCTCGACACGCAGGAGACCGTGCCGATGGCCGTCTCCGAACTCGTGATCGGCACGGTCTGCGGCGGCTCGGACGGCACCTCCGGCATCACCGGCAATCCGGCCGCCGGACGCGCCTTCGACCAGCTCATCGCCGAAGGCGCCGCCTGCATCTTCGAGGAAACCGGCGAATTGATCGGCTGCGAGCACATCATGGCGGCACGCGCGATTACGCCAGAACTCGGCGCCGAGCTGGAGAAATCCGTGGCCAAGGCGGCCCGCTATTACGCGACGCTGGGATACGGCTCCTTCGCCGCCGGCAATGCCGAGGGCGGGCTCTCGACCATCGAGGAGAAATCGATGGGTGCCTATGCCAAGTCGGGCGCCTCGCCGATCTCCGGCCTGATCAAGCCCGGCGACGTGCCGCCGCATGGCGGGCTCTACCTGCTCGACGTCGTGCCGGATGGCGAAGTGCGCTTCGGCTTCCCCAATATCAACGACAATGCCGAGATCGCCGAACTGATCGCCTGCGGCGCGCATTGCGTGCTGTTCGTGACGGGGCGCGGCTCGGTCGTCGGCTCGGCGATCTCGCCGGTGGTGAAAATCTGCGCCAATCCCGAGACCTACCGCCGGATGTCCGAGGATATGGATGTCGATGCCGGGCGCATCCTCGAAGGCCGTGCCGGGCTCGACGAGGTCGGCACCGAGATCCGCGATCTCGTCGTCTCGCTCGGCCAGGGCGGCCGGACCAAATCGGAAGAACTGGGCCATCAGGAATTCATCCTGACCTACAAGAGCTTCGAGCCGCTCGGCCCGGCCTGCCTGCCGGCATAAGCAAGGGCGCGTCACGAAGCCCGCTTCCGCTGGTCGAGCGGATTGGCTAAGCCTCGTCCCATGACGGGAACGGCAGGACGGACAAGCTGGCGGAGGAGCGCGATCGCGCTCGTCGCCGTCTATGTCCTCGTGCTGCAGACGACGCTGGTCGCGCTTGCGGCCGGCTTGTCGGCGCAGCCTTCGCCCGGCCTCCTGCATCCGCTCTGCGCGCCCGGCCAAACGGCTCCGTTCGACCCGGCTTCCGATAGCGGTGGCGCGAAACTGCCCGATTGCTGCGCGACGCTGTGCCTGTCGACGGCGATCGCGCTGCCGCCGCCATCTCCGGCCGCTGTCTTCGTGGCGCGCCGGCCCGCCGTCGCATTCGCCCGCCATCTGCCGTCCGAGCAAGTCTCGGCGCCGCCTGCGCCGGGCTATCCGCTGGGTGCCCGCGCTCCTCCTGTCCTGGTCTGAAGCCCTTCTCCCTTCAGCTCAGACCAGGATTTATCCATGACAATCGTCTCAACGGCGACGGCCGCGCCCGAACGCGCGGGCGGACCAGCCGCATCCGTCTATCGCGCCGTCTGGCGCTGGCATTTCTATGCCGGACTGATCACCCTGCCCTTCCTCATCCTGCTGGCCGTGACCGGCGGGCTCTACTTGTTCAAGGCTGAGATCGACGGCCTGATCCATCGCGACGTCAAACAGGTCGAGGCCCGCATGACGGGCGAGCGGCCGCCCAGCGAGATCGTGGCGCAAGCGGTGAAGGCCTTCCCCGGCCAGGCCGTGAAATTCATCCCGCCGGAAAGCGCGACCGCCTCCGCCGAGGTCACCATCCGCGATGCGGCGGGGGCGCGGATGGTCGTCTATATCGATCCCTACGATGCCCGCGTGCTTGGCCAGATTCCGGACAAGGGCACGGTGATGTGGGTGATCCGGCAGATCCACAGCCTCGCCTATTTCGGGCCGGTCGCGAATGGCGCCATCGAGATCGCCGGCGGCTGGGCGATCCTGCTGGTGCTGACCGGCCTCTATCTGTGGTGGCCGCGCAAGCAGAGCGGCGGGGTGGTCACGGTCAGGGGCAAGCCGCGCCAGCGCGTGTTCTGGCGCGATCTTCATGCCGTGACCGGGCTCGTCGCCGGTGGCTTCATCCTGTTCCTGGCGATCACCGGCATGCCCTGGTCGGTGCTGTGGGGCAACAAGGTCAACCAATGGGCCAACGGCCATAATTTCGGCTATCCGGCCGGTGTCCGCGTTGCCCTGCCGATGTCGGACGAGCATCTCGCCCATGTCGCACCGACCACATGGTCGCTGGAGCAGGCCAAACTACCGGTATCGCAGGTTGCAGGGGGCGAACCGATCGGCCTCGACGCCGCCGTCGCGGCCTTCGACCGTCTGGGCCTGACCCGCGGCTATGCCGTCAATCTCCCGGGCGGTCCGGGCGGCGTCTATACCGGCTCGGTCTACCCGAAGGACATGGCGCTCCAGCGCGTCATCCATCTCGACCAGTATAGCGGCAAGCCCCTGATCGACATGAGTTATGCTGATTACGGCCCGCTCGGCAAGGCGCTGGAATGGGGCATCAATGTCCATATGGGCCAGGAATTCGGGCTGGCGAACCAGCTCGTGCTGCTGGCTGCCTGCCTGGCTATCGTCCTGCTCTGCATCTCCGCGCTGGTGATGTGGTGGAAGCGGCGTCCGCAAGGGTCGCTCGGCGTGCCGCCGCTGCCTGCGGAGAAGGCGACGCTGCGGGGGGTCGTCGCACTGCTCGCCATCGGCGGGCTCGCCTTTCCGCTGGTGGGCCTGTCGCTCATCGTCATGGTCGCAGTCGACGGTATTCTGGTAAGAAAAATGCAACCTATAGGTGCATAAATGAAGATGCCTGCCTCTCCGAGCGGCAGGCCTCCACGGTCTGAACAACGGGGCACCATCGCCCCGTTGTTCAGATAAAGAGCGTTGTCGCCTTAAGAGTAAATCAAGCCGGACCTGCGCAGAGTGCTGCCACTGCTTTGCCGTGGGAGCCATCATGCTGCGTAACCTGACCCGGATGCCGGCGGACATGTCGTCGGATTCGCGCCGGCAGCTTCTCCATGCCGTCACGGACCTGTTCCTGCTCGACCACGACCCCAACGAGGCCGCGAAGGAGCATTACGGGGAGATCGCGGCAGGCTCGCTCGGCCATCTCGGCGACGAGGATCGCAAGGGCTATGCCGACCGCGTCGCCACCATGCCGACCCTGCCGCACAATGTCGCCGTTACGCTCGGCGGCGACAGCAATGCCGAGGTCGCGCGGCTGGTGCTGTCACTTTCCCCGGTCCTGACCGATACCGACCTCGCCGCGATCGCCGTCAGCCAGTCGCAGCAGCACCTCGTCGCCATCGCCGAGCGTGCGCGCCTGTCCGAGGGCGTCACCGACATCCTGGTCGAGCGCGGCGACCAGAAGGTGCTGCATACCGTCAGCGCCAACGAAGGCGCGGCCTTCTCCGATCGCGGCTTCGACCGGCTGCTCGAACGCGGCGAGGGCGACGCCGCCATCACCGACGCGCTCGCCCGCCGCTCCGATCTCGCGCCGAACCGGGCCCAGCGCGTGCTGCGGATCGTCGAGCAATTCTCTGACGGCGGCGGCGCGGCGCCTGCCTCGGACGCGAATGTCTCGCTCGCCCGGCAGGCCCGCCAGCAACGCCTCGAGGTCAAGCTCCTGCTCTCCGATCTCGCCGCCAAGGTGCGCGAAGTCGACGACGTGCTCACCATGCTGGCGGACGAGGATCGCGCCTATCACCTCTCGCAGGTGCTCGCGGAAATCGGCGGCATCTCGATCGAACAGGCGCTGCGCGTGCTGATGCAGCGGGATTCCAGCGGCATCGCCGTCGCCTGCCGCTCGCTCGGCATCGGCTCCACCGCCTTCCGCGCCATCCTGCAATTGCGGGCACGGCGGCTCTATTTCTCCTCCCGCGACGTCGACGACGATGTCGACGCCTATGACAAGCTCGATCTCGCGACGGCGGAGCGGACCCTGCGCTTCCTCAAGCTCAGGACCAAGATCGCCTGAGGCGCGGCCGGGCCCGGCCACAAAACCGCGACATTCGCCCCGCTCCATGCTAGCTTCCAACGGGGCACGCTGTCGCGAGGACGCTTTCGACGTGAGATTTCCGCTTCTTTCCGCCGCGACGCTCGCCGCCTTGCTGGGAGCCGGCGCATCGGCTGAGGCGCAGGCGCTCCTGCCTCTCTCCGGCTTCGCGCCGCTGCCCTCCTTCGCCTGGGACCAGCCCAGCCTCTCGCCGAAATGGGAGGGGTCCTATGCCCGAATCTCCTCGGGCTTCCAGGTCACCAGCGGCAAGCACATGCGCACCAGCGCCGGGCCGACGATCGGGCTTGAAGCCGGGACGATGCGGCGGGAAGGCAATTTCGTCTATGGCATCGCCGGCGCGATCGACTACATGCCGGCCATGGGCGGCTACGGCTATCCGAGCTTCGGCAATGCCGCCTATACGCGCGACCTCGCCGGCGCCTTCAAGGTCAAGGCCGGCGTCCTGGTGACGCCTGACGTCATGCTCTACACCACGGTCGGCATGAGCGCGGCCAACGAGACCTGGCGCTTCGGCCCCACCAATTTCTCCTCGCCTTTCAGCCGCAGCAGCATCGCCGTGCGGCCCGAGGCCCGCGCCGGCGTGCTCTGGGCCGTCACCGACAAGATCACGATGGGTCTCGAAGTCGGCGTCGTCGGCGAGGCGATCCGCTGAGGATTTGATTCAGGCGGTTACGGGATTGATTCCGCTTTCTCGCATAAGCTTTTGATCTGGCGTCGTTCTCGGGCTTGATCCGAGAATCTCATGCCGGGAGTGTGCTGGTTTCCGAGAGGCTCGGGTCAAGCCCGAGCATGACGCGGGGCGCCTCCCCTCATCCCCCGAACGTATTGCTCTTCGGGAAGCCCTTGGGCGGCAGGCGGCCGGCTTCGGCGCGGTGGCCGAGCCATTCCAGCAGATCGGCCTGCGTCACCGTCCAGGTCCGGCCGGAGGTGTCGAGCCAGGTCAGCCCCTCGGCAAGGTTGAAGGTCTTCGCGTCGGAGAGGCCGCCATCCTTGTAGCGCTGCAGGCGCACGCCCTTGCCGCGGCCCATCTCCGCGACTTCCGAGATCGGGAAGCAGAGCAGTTTGCGGTTCTCGCCGATGATCGCGACATGGTCGCCATCGGCCGGCACCGCCAGCACCGCGACCGTCTTGCCATCGACATTGAGCACCTGCCGCCCTTTACGGGTATTGGCGACGACATCGTCGGCCGGCGCGACAAAGCCCCTGCCCTCGCTCGTGACCATCAGCAGCTTCGAGCCCGGCTTGTACGGGAAGGCAGAGACGATCTCGGCCGTCTCCTCCAGTTCGATCATCAGGCGGATCGGATCGCCGAAGCCGCGCCCGCCCGGCAGCTTGGAAGCATCCAGCGTGAAGACCTTGCCGTTCGAGGCCAGCACCAGCACCTTCGCCGTGGTCTCGGTGAAGAAGGCGGTCTGGAGCGCGTCGTCTCCCTTGAAGGAGAAGCTGGAGCGGTCCTGGACATGGCCTTTCAGCGCCCTGATCCAGCCCTTCTTCGAGATGACCACGGTGATCGGCTCGCGCTCGACCATGGCCTGGGTCAGGTCGATATCGGTGGTGTCCGGCATGTCCGCGAAATCGGTGCGGCGCTTGCCGATCGCCGTTTCCGGGCCGAAAGTCTTCTTCACCTGCCGGATATCCCAGGCGATCGTCTTCCACTGCGTCGCCTCGGAGGCGAGCAGGCCTTCGACCTGCTCCTTCTCCTTGGTCAATTCGTCGAGCTCGGTCTTGAGCTGCATCTCCTCGAGCTTGCGCAAGGCACGCAGCCGCGTATCGAGGATCGCGTTGGCCTGGACTTCCGTGAGCTCGAAATACCGCATCAGCTCGATCTTCGGCTCGTCCTCCTCGCGGATGATTTTGATCACCCGGTCGAGGTCGAGATAGACGATCAGCAGACCGCGCAGGATTTCGAGGCGCTTGTCGATCTGGCCGAGCCGGAAGCGCGAGCGCCGCTGCAGCACCTCGCGGCGATGGTCGAGCCAGGCACGCAGCGCCTCGGCAAGGCCGAGCACGCGCGGCACCAGCCCACCGGTCAGCACGTTCATGTTCATCGAAATACGCGCTTCGAGCTCGGAGAGCCGGAACAGCGATTCCATCATCAGGTTGGGATCGACATTGCGGGCGCGCGGCTCGATGACGATGCGGATGTCTTCGGCGGACTCGTCGCGCAGGTCGGCGACCAGCGGCAGCTTCTTGTCATTGAGCAGTTCGGCGATCTTCTCGATCAGCCGGCCCTTCGAGACCATGTAGGGGATCTCGGTGACGACGACCTGCCAGGCACCACGGTCGAGATCCTCCTTCACCCAGCGGGCGCGGGTGCGGAAGGCGCCGCGGCCGGTGCGGTAGGTCTCCGCCATCGAGGCGCGGGTCTCGACGATGATACCGCCGGTCGGGAAATCCGGGCCGGGGACGAAGGTCATGAGCTGTTCGGAAGAGGTTTCCGGATGCTGGATCAGGTAGAGCGCGGCGTCGCAGAGCTCGGCCGCGTTGTGCGGCGGGATCGACGTCGCCATGCCGACCGCGATGCCCTGCGAGCCGTTGGCGAGCAGATTCGGGAAGGCGGCCGGCAGCACGACCGGCTCCTCGTCCTCGCCGTTATAGGTCTCGCGGAAATCGACCGCGTCCTCGTCGATGCCCTCGAGGAGGAGCCGCGCGACCTCGGTCATGCGCGCTTCGGTGTAACGATAGGCGGCGGCGTTATCGCCGTCGATATTGCCGAAATTGCCCTGCCCGTCGACGAGCGGATAGCGCTGGGCGAAATCCTGGGCGAGGCGCACCAGCGCATCGTAGACCGACTGGTCGCCATGCGGGTGGAACTTGCCGATGACGTCGCCGACGATGCGGGCGCATTTCTTGTGGACCTGGCCGGGATCGAGCCGGAGCAGCCGCATCGCGTGCAGGATGCGACGGTGGACCGGCTTCAGCCCATCGCGCGCATCCGGCAGGGCGCGATGCATGATGGTGGAGAGCGCATAGGCGAGATAGCGCTCTTCGAGCGCCGATTTCAGATCGATGCGCTCGGCTTCATCTTCCGGCGGCGGATCGACCGGTTTGCCCATGCTGCGTCAGCCCTCGTCTCGTCGTATTTCGCGCGGTCTCTATGGCACAGCGCGAGTCGCCCCGCCAGAACAATGCAGGTACGAAGCGGCCCGCGCAAACGCGGAAGCCGCTATTTCGCGCTTAGTCGGTGGATGATTCGGCCGAGGGCGAATTCGCCGCAGCGCGCGTCGCCAATTCGACCAGTCGCGCCCGCTCCGGAGGCTCGCGCAGGCCACGCGGATCCAGGATGTGGCGGCGCAGGAAGAAGCCGGTCAGGGCGAAGCCCGCGAGGATATCGGCCGGCGAAGGGCGGCGCCCGCCCTGCCCCTCGACGAGGAACGCTGGCAGCTTCAACAGGCGATCGAGATAGGGTTGCGCTGCCCGCCGGCTGACGGCCTTGCCGGATTTCGGCGAGACATGGCTGAGATCGTCAGGCGAGCCGGTGACGGCGCAGCGCGCCAGATCGAGCCCGAAGCCGAGTTCGGTGAGCATCGCCAGTTCGAAGCGGATGACCAGGGCCGGCGCCATCTCCGCCTCGTCGAGATGAGCGACGAGAACGGAGAGCCCTTCATGGAGGCCGGGATGCGGATCGCGCTCCGGCAGGAGGCGGAGCAGGCCGGCGATCGTGCCGAGGCCATAGAGCGCGACCGGCGCGGCGATCAGGCGCGCGGCATGCGACGTCAGCAGCTCGACCTTGTACTCGCCGAGATGCTCGTCGAGCCGGGCGCGCCAGGTCAGCGAGACATGATTGCCTGGCTGGAGCGAGGCTTGCGCCTTGGCCGAGCGCCCGCCCCTGACCAGGCCGAGATGGCGGCCATGCCCGCGCGTCATCGCCTCCAGGATCACGGCGCTCTCGCCATGAGCCTTGAGGCCGATGATCGTGCCCTCGTCGGTCCATTCCATGAGGACAGGATTTAGGGCAGGAGCGCTTCGGAGGGAACCGCGGGCGCAGCGCCTTCAGGCTACGTATTGCGCGATGCCGCCGCCGAAGGACCAGTCCTCGCGCTTGACCTCGACGAGGTTGATGAAGACGTCGTCGGGCCTGAGGCCTGGTTCGCGGGCGAGGTTCGCGGCGATAGCCGCATAGAGCTTCTTCTTCTGCGTCACGCCGCGGGTATTGGCGACGGTGAGCTGAATGATCACCAGGCTCTCGCTGCGGTTGAAGCCGAAATAGTTGGCGTCGAAGACGAACTCGTCGGCGTCGTGCTGGTGGACGATGGCGAAGAGGTCCTTCTCGGGAACCTCGAAGGTCTCGCGCAGCGCCTTGTAGACGCCGTCGACGATGGCGGCGGGCTCGGAGGCCGGGCGGCCACGGCGCATGGAAATCCGGATCAGGGGCATGGCTCGTTTCCTTGTCGAGGCGCGACAGCGCCTTTCGAGGGCAACCCTAGGCCAGCTCCAATGATCTGAAAACCATATCTATCTCTATATCAATGATATGGTATAATGATGTATGATTTCACTGGATATCGACGCCGTCGCCTCCTTCCTGCGCGCGGCCGAGCTGAAAAGCTTCACCCGCGCCGCCGAGGCGCTCGGCACCACGCAGTCGCTGATCAGCACGCGCGTGAAACGGCTGGAAGACGGGCTCGGCCGTTTGCTGCTGCAGCGTCATCCCCGGCTCGTCCGCCTGACGGCCGAGGGCGAGCGCTTCCTGCCTGCCGCGCGCGACTTGCTGGCGGCGCATGGCAAGGCGCTCTCGGCCTTCACGGTGGCGCCGGAGCATATTGCGGTCGGCATCAGCGAACAGGCTGTTGGTGCCGAGGTTCCGGCGGTGCTGGCGCGCCTTGCCGCCCATGATCCCGGCATCGTGATCAATCTCAGGATCGAGCCGTCACGGGCTCTGGAGGAGGCGTTCGAGCGGGGCGAACTCGATGTCGTGGTCGTCCGCCGGCTTGGGCCGGGCCGCACCGGAGAGGTCCTGCGCAATGATGCCGTCGGCTGGTTCGCGGCACCCGATCTCGTAAGGCAAGCCGACGCGCCGGTGCCGCTCGTCAGTCTCGTCGCCGAATGCCGCCTGCGCCGGCACAGCATGGACGCGCTCGATCGCGCCGGTATCGCCTGGCGCGAGGCCTTCGTCGGCGGCGGCATGGCGGCGGTCGCGGCCGCCGTTCAGGTCGGGCTCGGCGTCTCGCCGCTGGCCGCGCGGATCGCGCCGGCGGGCAGCGTGGATGTCGGGCCCGCATGGGGCCTGCCGTCGCTCGGCGGATCGCAGGTCGTGCTCAGAAGCAATGTCGCGACGCCACGCGCGGGCGCCTTCGTGCGCGAGTTGGCGGCGGCGTTCCGGGGATAATCCCGTCATTCTCGGGCGACGCGCAGCTTCGACCCGAGAATCTCATGACGAGACGAGCTGGTTTCCGTCATGCTCGGGTCAAGTCCGAGCATGACGGCGTTGGCAGCGCCCTACCCGACGACGCGCTCCACGCGGCTGATCACACGCTTCTCGCGCAACTCGCTGATGATCGCCGAGAGATGCTTCAGGTCCCAGACCGTGAGGTCGATGGTGACGTCGGTGAAGTCCGGGTTCGGCCGGTTCATCGAAACGGAGTCGATGTTGCCGTCATGCTCCGCGATCGTCGTGGTGATCTGGGCGAGCGAGCCGGGCTCGTTGATCGACTTCAGGGCGATGCGGGCCGGAAAGCGCTGCGGCGCCTTGTCGTCCAGGTCCCAGCGGACATCGAGCCAGCGATCGGGCTCGTTGTCGAAGGCGGCGAGCGCCGGCGACTGGATCGGATAGATCGTCACCCCCTCGCCCGGCGTCAGGATGCCGACGATGCGGTCTCCCGGTACGGCCCCGCCCTGCGGCGCGAAGCGCACCGGCAGGTCGCCGCCAAGGCCCCGAATCGGGATGGCGGTGTCCGGCTCCTCGCCCGGCAGTTTGAACTTGAGGTTCTCGCCCTTGCGCAATTCGAACCAGCCCTTGCCATCGGCAGCGGCGCCCGGCTTGCCCTCAGTCGAGACACGCTTCTCCGGTTCGAGATCCGGGTAGACCGCCTTGACGACGTCGCCCGAATACATCTCGCCGCGCCCGACTGCTGCCAGCACGTCGTCCACGGTGTTGCGGGCGAGGCGCTTCAGCGCCGCCTTGAGCTTGTCGTCCGAGAAGGCGCGCTCGGCGCGCGAGAAGGCGCGTTCGAGAATCTGGCGGCCGAGGCCGGCATATTGGCGGCGGACCGCGGTGCGGGTGGCACGGCGGATGGCGGCGCGCGCCTTGCCGGTGACGACGAGCGATTCCCAGGCGGCCGGAGGGGCCTGCCCGTCGGCGCGGGTGATCTCGACCTCGTCGCCGTTCTGCAACTCGGTCAGCAGCGGGGCGATGCGGCCATTGATCTTGGCGCCGACGGCGCCGTTGCCGACATCGGTATGGACGGCATAGGCGAAGTCGATCGGCGTCGCGCCGCGCGGCAGGGCGATGAGCCGCCCCTTCGGCGTGAAGCAGAAGACCTGGTCGTGGAAGAGCTCGAGCTTGGTATGTTCGAGGAACTCTTCCGGGCTGTCACCCTCGGCCAGCAGGTCGACGGTGCGGCGCAGCCATTGATAGGCGCGGCTCTCGTCAGCCAGGCTGATCGGCTCGCCGGCCCGGCCATCCTTGTAGTGGGCATGCGCGGCGATGCCGTATTCGGCGATGCGGTCCATGTTGTCGGTGCGGATCTGCAATTCGACGCGGCTATGGCCGGGCCCGACGACGGTCGTATGGATCGAACGGTAGTCGTTCTGCTTGGGCGTCGAGATGTAGTCCTTGTAGCGGCCCGGCACCATCGGCCAGGTCATGTGGACGATGCCGAGCACGCGGTAGCAATCCTCCGGCTTCGCGACGATGACGCGGAAGCCGAAGATGTCGGAGAGCTGCTCGAAGGAGACGGATTTCCGCTCCATCTTCTTCCAGATCGAATAGGGCCGCTTGCGGCGCCCGAAGACCTCGGCCCGGATACCGCTGGCGGCGAGCTTGCCCTTCAGGTCCTCCTCGATCTCGCCGATGACCTTGCCCTCCCGCACGGTCACCTCCTCCAGCCGCTTGGTCACGGTGGCATGGGCCTCGGGCTTGATGTGGCGGAAGGAGAGTTCCTCCAGCTCCTCGCGCAGTTCCTGCATGCCCATCCGCCCGGCGAGCGGGGCGTAGATCTCGATCGTCTCCTCGGCGATGCGCAGGCGCTTCTCGGGCGGGACGAAATGCAGGGTGCGCATATTGTGCAGCCGGTCGGCGAGCTTGACCAGCAGGACGCGGATATCCTCGGCGATGGCGAGCAGCAGCTTGCGGAAATTCTCGCCCTGCGCCGCCTTCTTCGAGACGAGGTCGAGCTTCTTGATCTTGGTGAGGCCGTCGACCAGCCGGCGGATATCCGGCCCGAACATGGTCTCGATCTCTTCCAGCGTCGCGGCCGTATCCTCGACCGTATCGTGCAGGACGGCGGCGACGATGGTGGCGTCATCGAGCTTGAGATCGGTCAGGATCGCCGCGACTTCGAGGGGATGCGCGAAGAACGGATCGCCGGAGGCGCGCTTCTGCGTGCCATGCGCGCGCATGGCATAGACATAGGCCCGGTTGAGCAGGTCCTCGTCGGTATTCGGATTGTAGCTCCTGACCCGGTCAACGAGCTCGTATTGCCGCATCATGCCCATGCGGGCCCCAGCCTCATCCTGCGATCATTGCAACACATTATTATTTGCACAGGCATTGGCGGCAGCAAGGCGTTTTCCGGAAGGGGGCCATGAAAAAAGCCCGGCACTGCCGGGCTTTAGCGGAAAACGGTGAACAATCGATTCACATTCGATCAGCGCACCGGATTTCCTGACCGAGGATCAGTCCTCGTCGTCGGCGCTCTCGGTCGGCGGCACGAGGCCGTCGAGGCCGCGCAGAAGGTCTTCTTCGCTCATGCGGTCGAACTGGACTTCGCTGTCGGGCGTCGCAGCGCTGGTGGGGCTGGCGAGCAGCGGAACGGTCTCCAGCTCCGGCTCATCGACCTCGACATGCTTCTGCAGCGAGTGGATCAGGTCTTCCTTCAGATCCTCGGGCTTGAGCTTCTCGTCGGCGATCTCGCGCAGTGCGACGACGGGATTCTTGTCGTTGTCGCGGGTGACGAGGATCGACGAGCCCGACTGGATCATCCGCGCGCGGTGGCTGGCGAGCAGCACCAGCTCGAAGCGGTTCTCGACCTTGTCGATGCAGTCTTCAACGGTAACGCGAGCCATGGCCGGCTTCTTCCGATCTCAGCGATGCAGGGAATGGATTGAGCACGGCCTTACAGGCAAAGCCACAGCGATGCAAGAATTTCACTCGCCGCCGGCACCGTGTCAGGAGCCCATGCGGCGCACCATGTCGTCCAGTGTCGGTTCGAACCGGCTCGTGACCTCGCCGCCGCGCGCGCCCATCGCCGGCAGCTCGTGCGGCTTGAGCTCGGCGAAGCGCATCCGCATCGTGGTGGCGACGCCCTCGCCGAAGGCGATCGCCTCACGATTGCCGATCGAGGACAGGAAATTGATCGTGCTGGCGGAGGCGTCGGAGATCGCCGAGCGGATGATCTGCTGGTCGCGCTCGTTGGCCAGCCGCATCGCGAAGATGGTCGAGCATTGCGACAGGATGGTCGGGTCGAGCTCGCCCGGGCGTTGCGTCACGATGCCGAGATAGGCGCCGTATTTGCGGCCTTCCTTGGCGATGCGGGCAAGGGCCTGGCGCGTCGGGGAGAAGCCGAGCGAAGGGTCCGAGGGGACATAGCGATGCGCCTCCTCGCACAGCACCAGGATCTCGCAGGCGCCCTGACTGGCGGTGGCGAGATCGAAGGCCAGGCGCGACAGCACCGAGGCCACCGCATTGACGACCTCGCCCGGCAAGCCGCCGAGCTGGAACGCCGTGATCGGCCGGCCATGCATCGGGATGCGGAAGATCTGGGCCAGGATCGGCGCGACGGTCTCGTACATGTTCGCCCGCCCGAACATGAAGCGGTAGCGCGGATCGGCATGCAGCGATTCCAGCCGCACCTTGAGCGAACGCAGGGCCGCGCGGGGCCAGCGCTGCTCGTGCAGGCCGATCAGCTCGTCGATGACCGTGAAGACGTCCTTCAGCCGATAGGGGGTGACCGCATCGACAGGCCCGACCTGCGGTGTATCAGCCGACTGGCGCGCGATGCCGAGATCCAGCGGACGCTTCAACAGGCTCGAGCCGAGATCGCGCGCCCTATCCTGCGCATTGGGCATGCGGTAACGCGCCCGCGCGGCCGAGACGACCTCGCGCAAGATGTCCGGCTCGTCGTCGAGGGCGGCGCGCGCCCGAAACACGACATCGGCCAGCTCATCCTGCTTGAACATCCAGAATGGCAGATCCAGGCTTTCGCCGTCGATGGTCAGGGCGAGGTCGGGAAAGGCGCTGGAATATTCGTTGTGCGGATCGAGGATCAGCACGCGCAGGCGCGGCCGCACCGAGACGGCACGGCGCAGCAGCAGCGCAACCGCGCTCGACTTGCCGACGCCGGTCGTCCCGACCAGCGCGAAATGGCGCGAGAGCATGTCCTGGACGCTGACGGTCGCAGGGATGCTCGCGTCCTGCGTGACATGGCCGATCTCGACGCCGGCGCGGTCGCCGAGGTCGTGCACGAGCGCGAGATCGCCGGAGCGGATGCGATGGGCGATCGCGCCGATCGGCGGAAAGTTGCTGATGCCGCTCTGGAAACGCAGCCGGCCCTCAGCGCTTTCCAAGACCTCGCCAAGAAACTCCACCTCGACCCGGATCGGGTTCTCCTCCGCCTCGTTCCAGGCGTCGTCGACGGCCTGCAGCTTGTAGACCAGCGCGACGATGCGGCTCGAACCCAGGTTGATCGACACCATACGGCCGATGGCCCAGGCATCGGTCGCCAGCCAGTTGCCGGTCGAGACCGCGCTGAGGATCGTGGCACGCGAGCCGTCGCAAGCGATGACGCGGCCGAGCGCCCGATCCGGCGGCTGATGGCCATCGCGCCTGTCCGGCTGAACATCCGTGTGGAAAGTCGCGTTCTTCAGTGGGAGTTGCATCGGCCCGATTGAATTCTGCAATGTCGGATGTCGACGTTACGGAGTTCCGGTTACGATTACCTTCACGCGGAGCGTTTATTCCGCTTCATCGAATGGTAATGGTTCGGCACGCTTTCGGACCGATCACAATTCGTGAGCCCGGCATCACAATCCCTGCATTGAGCCGGTGCGCTGCTTTCGTCTAAGCAGGACGCAAGAACACAGGGGGGCACCATGGCCGATCGGCTGCGTCTTGGCATCAATATCGACCACGTCGCCACGGTGCGAAACGCGCGCGGAGGCGCCCTGCCCGACCCGCTCCGGGCGGCGCATCTCGCGATTGCCGCCGGCGCGGACGGCATCACCGCCCATCTGCGCGAGGACCGGCGCCATATCCGCGACGCCGACATGGAGCGCCTCGCCACCGAACTGACCAGGCCGCTCAATTTCGAGATGGGCGCCACCCCCGAAATGATCGCGCTGGCGGAGCGGCTGAAGCCGCATGCGGCCTGCCTCGTGCCGGAGAAGCGCGAGGAGCGCACCACGGAGGGCGGGCTCGATGTCGTCGGGCAGGAGAGCCACCTGACGCCGGCGATCGCCCGGCTGAAGGCGGCCGGCTGTCGCGTCTCGCTGTTCATCGAGCCGGACGAGGCGCCGATCGCAATGGCCGCCAAGCTCGGCGCGCCGGTCATCGAACTGCATACCGGAAGCTGGTGCCATGCCGTCCTGGATGGCGAGGCAGCGAAGGCGAAGGTCGAGTTCCAGCGCCTGACGGACGGCGCCGCTCTGGGTGCGAAGCTCGGCCTTGAGGTCCATGCCGGGCACGGGCTCGACTACGACACGGCCCGCTCGCTCGCCCGGGTACCGGCCTTCGTCGAGTTCAATATCGGCCACTTCCTGATCGGCGAGGCTATCTTCATCGGCCTCGAAGCGGCGATCCGCCGGATGCGGCAGGCGATGGACGAGGGCCGCGCCGGGGGCTGAACGACCGCTCCCGCCTTTTCAGCTCCGGAAGCGGTTCCTGTCAGGCGAAAAGCGCGCTACATCGCGAGCATGATCCTCGGCATCGGCTCCGACCTCTGCGACATCCGCCGGATCGAGCGCTCGCTCGAACGCTTCGGCGATCGTTTCACCGAACGCGTCTTCACCGAAGGCGAGCGCACGAAATCCGATCGTCGCGCGACCCGTGCCGCCTCCTACGCCCGACGCTTCGCAGCCAAGGAGGCCTGCTCGAAAGCGCTGGGCACCGGCTTGCGCGCCGGTGTCTTCTGGCGCGACATGGAGGTGGTCAACCTGCCGGGCGGACGCCCGACGCTGCGCCTGACCGGAGGCGCCGCCGAGCGGCTGAAGGCCATGACCCCACCAGGCCATGAAGCCTTCGTCCATGTCTCGCTGACAGACGACCCGCCTTTGGCGCAAGCCTTCGTGGTGATCGAGGCCCGGCCGGTCGCCTGAGGCACCCTCGCTTCGTGCGAAAGCCGCCGCCATTCCGGGGCACCGCATCGCGATGCGCCCGGGACGACGACGGCTTTCCTTGAGGCTCTACCTGCCTGCCCGGCCGCTCAGCGGCCGGTGATTTCGCCTTCCGGCTCGTTGCTCAGCCAGCGATAGATCACGCCGCCGAGCACGCCGCCGATCAGAGGCGCCAGCCAGAACAGCCAGAGCTGCTGCAGCGCCCAGCCACCGACGAAGAGCGCCGGGCCGGTGCTGCGGGCCGGGTTCACCGAGGTATTGGTCACCGGGATGCTGACGAGATGGATCAGGCAGAGACCGAGGCCGATCGCCAGCGGGGCGAAGCCGGCCGGCGCCTTGCCATGGGTCGAGCCCATGATGATGAAGAGGAACATCATGGTCATCACGACTTCCATGAGGAAGGCCGAGACGAGGTTGTACTTGCCGGGCGAATGCTCGGCATAGCCGTTCGACGCGAAACCGCCGGCAAGATCGAAGCCCGGCGCGCCGCTGGCGATCTGATACAGAACGGCCGCCGCCACGACGGCGCCGACCACCTGCGCAATGATATAAGGAACGACCTGCCCCGCCGGGAAGCGCCCGCCGGCCGCGAGGCCGACCGTCACTGCCGGGTTGAGATGGCAGCCGGAGATATGGCCGATCGCATAGGCCATCGTCACAACCGTGAGGCCAAACGCAAGCGAAACGCCGAGCAACCCGATACCGACATTCGGAAATCCCGCGGCGATGACCGCGCTGCCGCAACCCGCGAAGGTCAGCCAGAATGTGCCGATGGCTTCGGCGGCTAATTTCTTCGTGCTCATGAATGATTCCCCCATTAACGCGCAATCGTGATGCTGTTGGCGAAAATCCGGGCCGTCAATCTGCGTCCGAGGCAAAAGCCGCCCTGATATCGCCACTCTCCCATTCTCGATTCGCATGCGCCATCCGCCGATGCCCTCCTCCTCCCGCTCTTGCGCGTTGTCGCAGGCGCGATAGTCGGCTAGACCGCGCGCAGGATCGCAGCCTCAGGAGCGCCCGCGTGGCCAACGACGTCGACAGCAAAAGCAAGGCGGCCAAGGAAGAGGGCGGTGTCCTCGAGACGATCAAGGTCGTCGTCCAGGCGCTGCTCATCGCGCTCGTCATCCGCACGCTGCTGTTCCAGCCGTTCAACATCCCGTCCGGCTCGCTGATTCCGACGCTGCTGATCGGCGACTATCTATTCGTGTCGAAATACACCTACGGCTATTCCAAGCACTCGATCCCGTTCAGCCCGCCGCTGTTCTCAGGGAGGGTCTGGGCGGCCGAGCCGAAGCGCGGCGACATCGCCGTGTTCAAGCTGCCGAGCGACAATTCGACCGATTACATCAAGCGCGTCATCGGCCTGCCCGGCGACCGCATCCAGATGATCGACGGCATCCTGCACATCAACAACACGCCCGTGAAGCGCGAGCGCATCGCCGATTTCGTCACGACCGACAATTGGGGCCGCAGCGCTCCGGTGATCCAGTATCGCGAGACCCTGCCCAACGGCGTCAGCCACCAGATCATCGAGCGCGAGGGCGATACCGGCACCTTCGACAACACGCAGGTCTTCATCGTGCCGCCCGGCCATTTCTTCATGATGGGCGACAACCGCGACAATTCGCTCGACTCGCGTGATCGCAGCGTCGGCTTCGTGCCGTTCGAGAATTTCGTCGGGCGAGCCGAGATCATCTTCTTCTCGATCGACGACGGTGCCTCGGCCTGGAAGATCTGGGAATGGCCCTCCACGGTTCGCTGGAGCCGCCTGTTCAGCTCCATCAAGTGAGCAAGGTGGGCGACGGCGGGCGCAAGGCCCCGGATACGGCGCGGCTCGAGGCCGTGCTCGGGCATCGTTTCGCAGACCAGAGCCTTCTCGCGACGGCGCTGACCCATATGAGCGCAGAGGACTCGCGGCTGGCGAGCTACCAGCGCCTCGAATTCCTCGGCGATCGCGTGCTCGGCCTTTCGGTCGCCGAATTGCTGTTTCGGCAGTTTCCGCAGTCTGAAGAAGGCAATCTCTCGCGCCGGCTCGCCGATCTCGTGCGCAAGGAGACCTGCGCGGAGGTGGCCGAAGGCTGGAATCTCGGCCAGTTCATGCGACTCGGCGAAGGCGAGATCCTCGGCGGCGCCCGCAAGAACAAGGCGATCCTGGCCGATGCGTGCGAGGCGATCATCGGCGCGGTCTTCATCGATGGCGGTTACGAGGCGGCGCGTGCGCTGATCGAGCGCGCCTTCGGCGAACGCATGCTGAAGCCGGTCCGACCCTTACGCGACGCCAAGACCGCGCTGCAGGAATGGGCGCAAGGAAAGGGCTACCCGACGCCGACCTATAGCGAGCGCGGCCGCTCCGGCCCCGACCATGCGCCCGTCTTCGTCGTCGCGGCGAAGATCACGGGGCTTGCCGACGCCGAGGCGCGCGGCCCATCCAAGCGACTGGCCGAGCAGGCCGCAGCCGAAGCCTTTCTCAGGCGAGAGGGCCTGTGGAACGACAACCCGGAAGGCGACAATGTCTGAATCCGACCAAGCCACGCACTGCGGCTTCGTCGCGCTGATCGGCGCGCCCAATGCCGGCAAGTCGACCCTGCTCAACCAGCTCGTCGGCGCCAAGATCTCGATCGTCTCGCGCAAGGTGCAGACGACGCGCACGCAGGTGCGCGGCATCGCCCTTTCCGGCACGGCGCAGGTCATCTTCGTCGACACGCCCGGCATCTTCGCGCCCAAGCGCCGGCTCGACCGCGCGATGGTGACGAGCGCCTGGGGCGGCGCCACCGATGCCGACCTGATCGGCGTCCTCGTCGATGTCGCGCGCTTCGACCACGAGGAAAACACGGCGCTGTTCGAGAAGCTCGCCGAGCTGAAGCAGCCGAAATTCCTGATCCTCAACAAGATCGACACGGTGCCGAAGGAGAAGCTGCTCGAAATCACCGCCAAGGTGAACGAGCTCGGCAGCTTCGAGACGACCTTCATGGTCGCGGCGCTGACCGGCTACGGCGTCAAGGACATCCTGGCCTGGCTGGAGAAGCGGCTGCCGCTCGGCCCCTGGCTCTATCCGGAAGACCAGATCTCGGACGCGCCCTTGCGCTTCCTCGCCGCCGAGATCACCCGCGAGAAGATGTTCGAGCGGCTGCATGACGAACTGCCCTATCGCTCCACCGTCGAGACCGAGAGCTGGCAGCAGAAGTCCGACGGCTCCGTCCGCATCGAGCAGACGATCTATGTCGAGCGCGAAGGCCAGCGGAAGATCGTGCTCGGCGAAGGCGGCCAGACGATCAAGGCGATCGGCCAGAAGGCCCGCGTCGAGATCGCGGAAGCCGCCGAGGCCAAGGTGCATCTCTTCCTGTTCGTGAAGGTGCGCGAAAACTGGAGCGACGACCCGGAACGCTATCGCGAGATGGGGCTGGAATTTCCGAAGGGCAAAGGCTGAGCGGCACGGAAGGCGCGATGCGCAGCGAGAAGGACAAGATGCTGGCCGGCGAGCTCTATCGCGCCGACAGCCCCGAACTCGTCGCTGACAATCTCCGTACCACCGCCTGGATGGAGCGCTTCAACGCGCCCGGTACGGCGCCAGAACAGCGGCTGCCGTTGCTCCGCGAGGCGCTCGGTCACGTCGGGCAAGGCGTCGTCATCCGCCCGCCCTTCCATTGCGATTACGGCTACAATATCAGCCTCGGCGACGGCGTTTTTCTCAACTTCAACTGCATCATCCTCGACGTCGTCGCGGTCACCATCGGCGACGGCACGCAAATCGGGCCCGGTGTCCAGATCCTGACCGCCGATCATCCGCGCGATCCCGGCCAGCGCCGGCAGATGCTGGAATTCGGGCGCCCCGTCAGCATCGGCAGCAATGTCTGGATCGGCGGCGGCGCGATCATCCTGCCCGGCGTCACGATCGGGGACGATGCCATCATCGGCGCGGGCAGCGTCGTCACGCGCGACGTGCCGGCCGGCGGCACCGCGGTCGGCAATCCGGCGCGCCTGCGACCCTGACGTAACGGAAAACCGAACTGCGTCAGTGTGCCACGGCCGCTCCTTGTAACTTGTCAAATTTCAGTCGCAAAACGACATTGTTAGAACGCGTTTGGTGCCCATTTTCATACCTAAAGATATTTTAGCAGGAGTGATTGCCATGAGCGCCGCACCGCGCATCGCGCTGTTCATCGACGGCGCCAATCTCTACGCGACTTCGAAGCAGCTCGGCTTCGACATGGACTATCGGCGCCTGTTGCGGGAGTTCCAGGGCCGCGGCAACCTGATCCGCGCGTTCTATTTCACCACATTGGTGGAAAGCGAAGAGTATTCCTCGATCAGGCCGCTGGTCGACTGGCTCGACTACAACGGCTACCGGGTCATCACCAAAGCGGCGAAGGAGTTCACCGACGCCACTGGCCGGCGCCGCGTCAAGGGCAACATGGATATCGAGCTGGCGATCGAGATGCTGGAGCTCGCGCCGCATCTCGACCAGATCTACCTGTTCTCCGGCGACGGCGATTTCCGGCCGCTGGTCGAGGCCGTGCAGCGCAAGGGCGTCAAGGTCTCGGTGGTCTCGACGATCTCGACCAACCCGCCGATGGTCTCGGACGAGCTGCGCCGGCAATGCGACGAATTCGTCGACCTCGCCCAGCTCATGCAGAAGATCGGCCGCGACCCGGCCGAGCGCGCCAATCGCACGGGGGCCGGCGCCGCACCAGGCACTCCCGGAAACCCGTCACTGGAGCGGCGCTACGGCATTCGCCAGGGCGACGAGCCGGTCGAGGGGTGAGGCCAGCGGCCCCTACCCGCCCGTCTTCAGCAGGCGCTGCTTGTCGCGGTTCCAGTCGCGCTCTTTCTCGGTCTCGCGCTTGTCGTGGAGCTTCTTGCCCTTGCCGAGGCCGAGTTCAACCTTCGCCCTGCCCCTGTCGTTGAAGTAGACCTTGAGCGGGATCAGGGCCATGCCCTCGCGCTGGACCGCGCCCATCAGCTTGTTGATCTCCCGCCGGTGAAGCAGGAGCTTCCGCGGCCGGCGGACCTCGTGATTGAAGCGGTTCGCCTCGAGATATTCCGGAATATGGGCGTTGAACAGAAAGAGCTCCGTCCCCATCCGGCCGGCATAGCTCTCTCCGATCGTCGCCTTGCCGCCGCGCAGTGACTTGATCTCGGTCCCCTGCAAGGCGATGCCCGCCTCCACGGTTTCCTTGATCTCGTAGTTGAAGCGCGCCTTGCGGTTGTCCGCTGCTAGGCGATAGCGCTCCGGATCAGGTTTCTTCATGCCGTTCCGCTGAATCCATGCTGCTCGACCGGCGCTGCCAGAACCTGAGAATCCGATTCGGGATCGGCACCCAAGCGCCTGGAAACGCCGACCTTGTCGTTCTACCGCCCGCCGCGATCGGCCAGCGAATAACCGCGCCGGGCGGCGCGGCCACCTATCTCACTTAAGCATTCAACAGCCCGGCGAAAACCATGGCCTCGCGAATGACCTTGCCCGTCGCCGGGGTCACCGGCATCAGCGGCAGGCGGACCTCCTCCTCGATGCGGCCGAGCAGCGCCAGGCCATGCTTGGCCCCGGCGAGGCCGGGCTCCTTGAAGATCGCGTCATGCAGCGGCACCAGCCGGTCCTGCACCTTCAGCGCCCCCGCATAGTCGCCCTTCTGGACGGCCTCCATCAGGTCGGCGCAAAGGCGCGGCGCGACATTGGCGACGACCGAGATGCAGCCATGGCCGCCGGCCGCCATATAGGACAGCGCGGTCATGTCCTCGCCCGAGAGCTGGATGAAATCCGCGCCTAAGGCGTGGCGCTGCTGCGAGACGCGGGCGAGATTGGCGGTGGCGTCCTTCACCCCGGCGATGTTCTTGAGCTCGTAGAGCCGCGCCATCGTCTCGACCGACATGTCCACTACCGAGCGCGGCGGGATGTTGTAGATGATGATCGGAATCCCGATCGCATCGTTCACCGCCTTGAAGTGCTGGTACATGCCCTCCTGGGTCGGCTTGTTGTAATAGGGCGTCACCACGAGCACGGCATCGGCGCCGGCCTTCTCGGCATGGACGGCGAGGTCGATCGCCTCGATCGTGTTGTTCGAGCCGGCGCCGGCGATGACCGGGACGCGGCCCTTGTTCTGGTCGATGACGATCTCGACGACGTGCTTGTGCTCGTCATGGGAGAGCGTCGGGCTCTCGCCGGTGGTGCCGACGGGCACGAGCCCGGTCGAGCCGTTGCCGATCTGCCAATCGACCAGCGCGCGCAGCGCCACCTCGTCGACTTTGCCGGCTTTGAACGGCGTGACCAGAGCGGGCATCGAGCCGGTAAAGGCAATGTGCTTGGTCATGGGACGATCCTGGGACGAAAACGCGGGTTGCGGGGCCGCCACACATAAACCGTCATCCCGCCAAGGCAAAGCCGGCAAGCCATGAAAATGCGTGGCCTCATAGTTAAGCGTTCATCAACCTGCTTCCCCGACCATCACAGATATCCGTTCGAGCCTGGAGTTCCGCCATGGCCTCGCCTGCCGCCGCGAGGAGACTGATCGGCCTGCTGCTGCCTGCCCTGCTCTCCGCCTCGACGACGCAGGCGGGCGACGACGGCATGCTCGCCAGCCAGCGCAAGCTCGCCATGCTCGGCGATGTCGAGACGACGAGCGCGCTGCCGCCCTACCCGCCCAACGCGCTGCGGGGCGAAAGCCCGATCAATGCGGAGGCCGTCAAGGCGGCTGTCGCCGCCTATCGTCGCAATGCGCTTGCCGAGGGCGACGATCTCGCGGCGCGCATCGATGACCGCTCCGCGCGTTCGCTGCTCGAATGGGTGGCGATCCATGCCAATGCCGGCGCCGTTCCCTTCACGCGGATCGACGCCTTCCTGCGCGAGCATCCGAACTATCCGGCCACGACCCGTTTTCGACGCCGCGCCGAAGAGGCGCTGATCGCCGAGAAGAAGAGCCCGGCGATCGTGCGCGCCTTCTTCCATGGCCAGCAGCCCGTCTCGGCGGCCGGGCGGATCGCGCTGGCGCTCGCGCTCAAGGAGGAAGGCAAGGCCGAAGAAGCCGCCGACATCATCCGCCAGAGCTGGCGCAAGGATTCGTTTGGGCAGGCGCTCGAAAAGATCGTGCTCAAGGATTTCGAGGCGGCGCTGACCAAGGACGATCACCGCCTGCGCACCGAGCGCTTCCTGTTCCGGGAGAGCGGTCAGGCGGCTCTGCGCAATGCCGCCCGGGTCTCGCCCGATTATATCGTGCTGGCCAAGGCGCGGCTGGCGAGCGCCAAAGCGCGTCGGCCGATCTCCGAGAAACTGATTTCAGCAGTGCCAGCCTCACTCCGCGGCGATGTCTCCTTCGCTTTCCTGCAGGCCCAGCAGGCGCGGCGCGGCGACAAGCTCGACGATGCCGTGAAGGCGCTGACCGCGATCCCGCGCGACCCGGCCCTGCTGGGCGACGGCGATGGCTGGTGGGAGGAGCGGCGCATCATCGCGCGCAAGCTCCTCGATGCCGGCCAGCCGCAGAAGGCCTATGAGGTTTCCTCCGGTCACGGCGCCGAGGATGCGGCCGAGCGGATCGAAGCCGAATGGAGTGCCGGCTTCGTCGCGCTGCGCTTTCTCAAGAAACCGGATGTGGCGCTGAAGCACTTCGATGCCGCTGCTGGTATCGCCGAGACACCGATCTCGGTCGCACGAACCACCTATTGGCAGGGCCGCGCCTATGAGGAACTGGGCAAGGCGCATGAGGCCAGGGCCGCCTATGGCAAGGCCGCGGAGCAGCCGGTCGCCTATTACGGGCAGCTGGCCCGGGCGAAGCTCGGGCTACCCGGCCTGCCGCTGCGGCGCACGGTTGCCGCCGGGCTCGAGACCCTGCCAGGGCACCGGGCCGTGCGCCTGCTCTATCGTATCGGCGAGCGCGATCTCGCCACGCTGATGCTGAAGGACCTGGCGCAGCGCCTGCATACCACCGAGGCGCTGGAGGCGATCGCCGCCATTGCCCGGCGCGAGACCGATGCGCGTGCGCTGGTCGGCATCGGCAAGGCGGCGCTGCAACGCGGCTTCCCGCTCGACATGGCCGCCTATCCGGTCGATGGCATCCCGGAATTCGACGTGCTCGGCGATCCGATGGAGCGCGCCATCGTCCATGCGATCGCAAGGCAGGAGAGCGCCTTCGATCCGACCGCGATGTCGCATGCCGGCGCGCGCGGGCTGATGCAGATGATGCCGGCGACCGCGCGCGAGACGGCGCGCCGCGCCGGCCTGCCCTTCGACTGGCAGAAACTGGGCCAGGACCCGCTCTATGCGGCGCGGATGGGCGCGGCCCATCTCAACGACCTGCTCAAGGAGTGGCGCGGCTCCTATATCCTGACCTTCGCCGCCTATAATGCCGGCTCGCCCAATGTGAAGAAATGGATCGCGGCCTATGGCGACCCGCGTGATCCCGAGGTCGACGCCGTCGACTGGGTCGAGCGCATCCCCTTCTCCGAGACGCGCAACTACGTCCAGCGCGTGATGGAGAACCTGCAGGTCTATCGCGAGCGATTGAACCAGCGCACCGCCTACCTGATCGACTACGACCTGAAGCGCGGCGGCAAGCGGGACTGACTAACCCCGGCCAGCCACCGCACCGTCATTCTCGGGCGAAGCGTAGCGCAGACCCGAGAATCTCGTGATGAGATGACACTGGTTTTCGAGATGCTCGGGTCAAGCCGAGCATGACGCGTTGACGCGGTCATCGGGTTCGCGCCTGCGGCGCGCGCCGGAATGACAACCGCCATTGCCCCTCGGCAACGATCTTCCCTGACGATTGCAATATTTGAAATTTTCAACTACCTCTGCGGAGCAGCGGAGGAATTTCGATGCTGCAGGACATTGCCGATTTCGCGCCCACGCTTGAGGCCTGGCGCCGCGACCTTCACGCCCATCCCGAAATCGCCTTCCAGGAATTCCGAACCTCGGATTTCGTTGCGAAGACGCTCGCCTCCTTCGGCATCGAAGTGCATCGCGGACTCGGCGGCACCGGGCTCGTCGGCGTCATCAAGGGCGCGGCGGAGGGGCCGACCATCGGATTGCGCGCCGACATGGATGCGCTGCCGATGGAGGAGGATACCGGGCTCGACTACCGCTCGACCACCAAGAACCAGTTCCATGGCTGCGGCCATGACGGCCATACTGTGATGCTGCTCGCCGCAGCCCGCCATCTCGCCGCCAACCCGCCGAAGCGCGGCAAGGTGCATCTGATCTTCCAGCCGGCCGAGGAGATCGGCCAGGGCGCCGAGCGCATGATCGCGGACGGCCTGTTCGAACGCTTCCCCTGCTCCGAGGTCTACGCGCTGCACACCATCCCGCTCTATGAGGAGGGTACCGCCGCGGTGCGGCCCGGCCCGACACTGAGCGGCACGACCGTGTTCGAGATCACGATCAAGGGCAAGGGCGGCCATGGCGCCGCGCCCCATACGACCGATGACCCGCTGCAGGTCGCGGCGCGGCTCACGACCGAGATCTCCTCGATCGTCGGGCGCCATGTCGACCCGATGCAGCCCGCCGTGATCAGCCTCGGCAAGCTCGTCGCCGGCACCGCCTCGAATATTATCCCCGACTCGGCCGAGCTCAGCGGCACGATCCGCAGCTACAACCCCGAGACGGAGGCGCGCATCGTCGACAAGCTCGACGCGGCCTGCAGGGGCTTCGCGCTGATGTCGGGCTGCACGATCACCTGCGTGAAGAAGGCGAGCTGCCCGCCCTGCCTCAACGATCCGCGCGCTGCGGCTGCGGCGGCCTCTGCCGCGAGACAGGTGCTCGGCGAGGCCAATGTGCAGACCGACCTCACGCCCCTGCCCTTCTCCGACGATTTCGCGCTGATGCTGGCAGAGTGGCCCGGCGCCTATATCTTCCTCGGCCAGCCCGGCGCGATGTGCCACCACCCGACCTTCGATTTCGACGACCGGCTGCTGCCGGTCGGCGCCAGCATGCTGTGCCGCCTCGTCGAGCGCCAGACCGGAGCCAACGCATGACCGCCGCCGCAATCCAGGGCGCCGAGCCGCGCTCCCCGGCCATGGTCCGCCGCGCCGTCATCTCCTCGGTGATCGGTAACGGCCTCGAATGGTACGATTTCCTCGTCTACGGCTTCTTCGCCACGGTGATCGCGCAGGTCTTCTTCCCGACCTCCGACCCGCTGGTCTCGGCGCTGCTGACAGCGGCAACCTTCGCGATCTCCTTCCTCGTTCGCCCGGTCGGCGGCGTGCTGCTCTCGACCTATGCCGACCGCTTCGGCCGCAAGCCGATCCTGACGGTGATGATCCTGATCATGGGCTTCTCGACCGTGCTGATCGGCCTGACGCCGGGCTATGCGACGATCGGCATCCTCGCGCCGATCCTCGTGATCCTCGCCCGCATCCTGCAAGGCATCTCGGTCGGCGCCGAATTCGCCTCGGCCACCGCCATGCTGGTCGAATATGCCCCGCCCGGCCGCAAGATGATGTTCGGCAGCTTCCAGATGTGCTCGCAGGCGCTGGCGCTCGCGCTCGCCGCCTTCTCGGGCTATGCGCTGGCGACGCTGCTGACGCCGGAAGCTCTGCAGGGCTGGGGCTGGCGCATCCCCTTCCTGCTGGGCTCGCTGATCACGCCGCTCGGTTTCTATATCCGCCGCTTCGTCGATGAATCCCCGGAATACGAGAAGGACACCAAGCAGGGCGAAGGCCAGACGCCGTTCCGCACCGTGCTGTCCGAGCACCGCAACGCGCTGCTGCGCTGCTTCGGCATCATGATCCCCGGCACGGCCTCGAACTATGTCTGGTTCATCTTCCTGCCGGGCTATGTGATCCGCCAGCTCAAGCTGCCCTTCACCAGCGCCATGCTGAGTTCGCTCATCGGCGGTATCCTGCTCTTCATCTTCGTGCCGATCATGGGCCATCTCGCCGATCGCTGGAGCGCCTTCCGCGTCTGGTTGCTGGGCATGCTGAGCTTCGCGCTGCTCTCCTACCCGCTGCTCGCCTATGTCGTGGCGGAGCCGAGCTTCGAGCGGCTCCTGACCGCGCAGGCGATCTGCGCGCTTTCCATCGCCGCGATCTGGGCACCGACGCCGGGTCTCCTTGCCGGCATGTTCCCGACACAGGTGCGCTCGACCGGCATGTCGATCGCCTACAATATCGTGGTGCTGTTGTTCGGCGGGCTCGCGCCCTTCACCCTGACCTGGCTGGTGGCGAAGACCGGCTCGGACATGGTTCCGTCCTATTATCTCCTCGCTTGCACGGCAGTCTCCCTGCTTGCGCTGGGCCTGGCGAACCGGACGCGCACGCAAGGCTGAGCAAGGGAGCAAGATGGCCCGCGACTCGTTCCTGACCTTCCGGCTCGACCAATTGAGCCAGACCGCGATGGCGAAGGCCTCGCAGGTCTACAAGGAGCGGCTCGGCCTCAATATCCGTGAGCTCAGGGTGATGCGGGCCATCGGCGACCAGCCGGGGCTGTCGTCCCGGGCCTTGTCGGAAGCGACCTTCATCGAGCAGACGCTTGTCTCGAAACACCTGCGCAAGCTGGTCGAGGCGGGGTTGGTCCAGCGCGAACTGGAAAGCGCCGATGCGCGGCGCGTGGCGCTACATCTCACCGCGCAAGGTGAAGTCATCCGCGAGGAAGCCGACCGGCTGGGCGAAGCGATGGAGCGCGACTTCCTCTCGGTGCTGACACCGCAGGAGCTCGCCCAGTTCAATCATTGCCTCGCGAAGCTGCAACGCTGGGGCGCCGCCTGAACCGAAAGCCGGCTTCCGCAGGCGCCGGCGCCATGGTTAGGTGCGTCCCCCTGCATCCTTCGAGTCCCCTGATGCCCGAATCCGGTTTCACCTCCCGCTTCGTCAGCGCCAGCGACGGGCTCAAGCTGCATTTTCGCGATTACGGTCCGCTTGCCGGGACCGCGCTGCCGGTCGTCTGCCTGCCGGGCTTTGCCCGCACCGCGGCCGACTTCCACGAGCTGGCTCTCGCCTTGTCGCAGGACGAAGCCAAGCCGCGCCGCGTGCTCGCGCTCGACTATCGCGGCCGCGGGCTCTCCGGATACGACAAGGACTGGAAGAACTACGACATCCGCATCGAGCTCGACGATCTCGTCCAGGTGCTGGTCGCAAGCGGGATCGAGCAGGCGATCTTCGTCGGCACCTCGCGCGGCGGCCTGTTGACCATGGCACTGGCGGCGGCGCGGCCCGCGATGATCCGCGGCGTCGTCTTCAACGATGTCGGCCCGGTGATCGACGCGCGCGGCCTGCTGCGCATCCGCGGCTATGTCGGCAAGCTGCCGGTTCCACGGAGCTTCCAGGAAGGCGCCGAGATCCTGAAACGGCTCTCCGACCAGCAGTTCCCGATCCTCGGCGAAGAGGAGTGGGAGATGATGGCGCGCCGCACCTGGACCGATCGCGACGGCGCTCTCAGGCCCGATTACGACGTCAGGCTGATGAAGGTGCTGGAGGAGCTCGATCTCGAAGCGCCCTTGCCGGTGCTCTGGACCTATTTCGACGCGCTCAAGACCGTGCCGATGCTGGCGATCCGCGGCGCCAATTCCGATCTCCTGGCGGAGAAGACGCTGGAGGAGATGGCGGAACGCCATCCCGATTGCGAGATCTACACCGCGCCTGGACAGGGCCATGCCCCGCTGCTCGGCACGAAGGACATGATCCGGCGGATCGGCAAGCTGATCGCGCGGGCCGAGCGGCGCGCGGGCTGATCCGTTTCAGGGTTTCGAACGCCCATCCTCGGCGATGTCGGCGACATTGCTCTGCCCCGCTGTGCCGTCATCGCGCGAGCTTTCGACCTCGCCCGCCTTGGCCCGCCTGGCGAACTCGGTCTCTGTTCCCGCCGCCAGGAGCTTTGCCTGGCCAACCCAGTCCTCGCGCTCGATCCGGCCGGGAAAGGCGAGATAGCCGCCAACCCATTCGACGTTCTCGGAGGTCCAGCCGGCGATCTGCTCGAAATGCCAGATGCCGAGGCCATGCAGACGGCCCTCGTTCTGCCGGCCGATGCCCTTGATCAGCTTCAGGTCATCGGCCTTGCCGTCGCGGGCCGCGACAAATCCTGCCGGTCGCTGGCCGGGCAGCTCAGCCTCGTTCTCGACAGGCGGCAGTTGGGCCTGTGGTCGCGCGGGCGATACTGCCGGCGAAGAGGCGGCCGCGACACCAGCCTGCGAAGCCCGCAGGGCGGCCGGCTTGCGAAGAAGGCTCGCGCAGACGCAGCCCACCCAGTAGGCCGCCGTGAACAGCAGCGCGGTCTCGACCCAGGTCGCCGGCATGCCGTTCAGAAGCTGCAGCCAGGTCAACGCGGCGCCGGCGACCCAGAGTGCGGCGACCGCGGTCCAGGCGCCGCTCCAGAAGCGGGCCTTGCCGCCGTCATGGCTGATCCAGCCCATGGCAAAGCCGAGGCCGAAGGCGGCGACCAGGAACCAGAGGAACTGGCTGGCGAGATAGAGCATGTCGGACTCCTACTTCGCCACGGTGAACTGCACGCGGCGGTTCATCGCTCGTGCTTCCGGCGCTTCATGCGGCACAAGCGGCCGGGTGCTGCCATAGCCTTTGACGGCAAGCTGGCCTGTCTCGATACCGCGACGCGCCAGCTCGTCGCGCACGCGCAACGCCCGGCGCAACGACAGATCCATATTGTCGAAGCCGCGCCGCTCGCCATCGCGATTGGCGTGCCCCTCGATCACGACAGGGGAGCCCGGGCACTTCTTGAGAATGGCCGCGGCCTCACTGATGACGCGCTCGGTCGTGGCATCGAGTTCCACCACCGAAGTCCCCTGGCCGAACAGAACGGTGTTGCTTTTGGTCAGCCCGTCGAGATCGTTCTGGCAGCTTGCCGGCGGATCGACCACGCAACCGGTCTGGCGCAGGCTCACCACCGCATCGGCCTTGTAACCCTGCGGCAGGCCGGTTGCAGCGCTGGTCTCGATCTCGCTTCTGATCAGGTCACGGCAGGTCAATCCGCGCAGCGTCACGCGGTCGTCGACGATGGAGGCCGAACCGAGATCGAGCCGCAGCAGATCGGCGAGGACGGCACGGGCCGCCTCGGCGAAGCCGGCCGGAGCGCCCGGAATGAGGGTCGTCGCGTCCTCGAAGCGGTCCTTCAGCGGGGAATCCGCGACCAATGCCCGCAACGCAGCCTGTGCTGCCCGGTCAGGCAGATATCCGGAGAGCCGCAAACCGGTCCGGTCCGCCGATAGCGACAAGCCGTATGGTCGCACGACGACGCTCTCCGGCATGGCGGCCAATGCCAGGCCGGCGGGCGCATTGCGCGCGAACAGGTCGCGCAGCGCCGCAAGGCTCGCGGCATCCGCAGCCTCGCCGGTGATGGCAAAGGCCTTGTCGCGGATGCTGACGGAGCCGGTCCGGAGCTTCGACAGAGCCTCGAGCGCAAAGGCGGTCGAAGCCGGCAGGTCGAGATCGGAGCGCAACGCCGGCTCGACAGTCATGCGATCGTCGACGACCGCTTCGCCGAAGAGACCCCGCACCGTGGCGAGCAGGTTCGTGTGCGCCGCCTCATCCGGCAGCTTCCCGTTCAGGCGCAGGCCGCTGTCACTGCGAGCCGCGCTCCATTCCAGCGGCACGGGCGCCACCACACGGGGCGGCACCACCGGCGTGCTCGCTGGCGGCGTGCTTGCCGGCGGCGGGACAGAGGTTTGCGGCGTTGCAGGAGCTGGTGCCGGAGCGGACGCAGAACCCTGCGGCTTGGGCGAAGCGGGCAGCACGTCATGCAGGATCAGCCCCGGCACCTCCGGCATCGGCACGACGACCGGCACTGGCGGTGAGGGCATTGGGGGACATTCGATCGCAGCCCGAGCCACCGAATCCGGCCCGTCCAGCTGGGCGATCTGCAGGCGCAATGCCTGGCAGGCCTCGTAGGTCTCGGGCCCCTTCCCGGTCAGTGCGTAATTCTCACCGTCGATCTCGGCTTTTCCTTGCCGAAGCCGCGCCAGATCGCCGAGAGCGCGCGTCACTTTCACAAGGAAAGCCGAAGGCGCCCCGAGCGCCGGCTTCATCTCGTCGCGAAGAGCAGCCCCGGCGCCGAAGGCCTGACGCGCCGCCGCGAGCATCTGCTTGCGCGCGTCCTGATCGGGGTAGAAGCCGCGCATGACCAATGCTGCGCCGGCCTCATGCTCGGCGCTCCAGCGATAGGGGGCCACGGTCGGCGGCTCGATATCGCATTTGACGGAGCGGAAGCCCGGCCGCTGCGCCTGTGCCACCGCCGCTTCGAGGGCCAGGAACGAATCCGAGCTGGCCGCCTTGCCTTCGATGCAGAAGCGGCCGTCGTCGAGGGCGACGCGGCCCGAGGCCAGTTTCGGCAGCTCAGCGAGCATCGCCACCGCCATTGCGGCAAAGCCCTCGGGCGCGCCGAAGGCGACGGTCTGGCGATCGTCGATCCGCAGGCCGGGCAAGGCTGCCGATGCCACCGCCATATTGGCAGCCGCAGTGTCGAGATCGGGCACGAAGCCGCCGAGCGTCACACTGTCGGACTGGCGGCTGGCGAACCAGGAATAAGGCTTCTGGGCGACGACCTGCGACAACCCGCCGAGCGTCCTGCGCACGCCGAATTCGCCATGCAGCCGGGCCATCGCCTTGTTCGCGCCGTCCGAGGACAAGACCTCGCCGCCGATGGTGACGTCGCGGCCATCGACCTGGGCAACGACCGGGCGGGCACCAGGCGTCGTGCCGGCAACCGCAGCGACGGCCTGCTCGGCACGCAGCCCGACATCACGTTCGATCGCGGTATCGAGCGCGAGATTGCCGGCTCCCCACAACAGGCCCAATGGGATCAGGCCCCAGAGCCAACGCGCCGGTTGAGACATGCATAGCCCCCTGCCCCGCGCCGACCGAGGGCCTGGCGCGGTACCCTATGACCGGGATCGCCCTCGTTTTCTCAAAGGCTTGTCGAGCGATCCGCAGATATCGATTCAACGGGCGCCCGTAGACGATCCCTGGCGGGATCGTGGCTCAGACGCCTATGCCAGATCAGGCCGGGGGACGGGCTCCCGTCAACAGTGAAGCCGGAACAACCCACATAAAAAAGAAGCCCCGGGTTTCCCCGGGGCTTCCTGACTAGAGATCGGAGACCGATCAGAAGTCGCGCTGAATGCGCAGACGGCCAGTCCAGGCGTCGTCCGACTTGATCGTACGACCGTTGACGGCGAAGGCCTTGGCGTCCGGAACGCGAACACCGTACTCGGTGCGCGAGTAGAGGACCTCGACACCGATGTCGAGACCGGCGACCGGCATCCAGACCAGGTTGGCGCCGAGCATCAGCTCCTTCGGGTCGACCGACTTGATCGCGAAGTCGTTCGTCTGAAGAGCCGAGTACGAAGCCAAGAAGTCCGAACGGATCGACGGGGTCCAGAAGTGGCGCAGAGCCGCGACCAGGTTGTAGCCGGTGTTCGACTTCAGGTTGCCGAAAGCGTTGGCGCCGAAGTTGTTGACCGCGTAGGCAGCCAGGCGGCCGTGACCGGCCGTGCCACCCCAACCGAGGTACTCGAGAGCGCCGTCGGCGTAACCGGCCTGCAGCCACAGGCTGTCGCCGGCAGCCAGCATCGGCAGGTTGAACTTGACGCCGGCCTGGATTGCCCAGCCCATCTCGTCCTTCTTGGCACCATTGCCGGCGGGAACCGCCCACGGCGACGAGTAGATGCCGCGGTCACCGATGGCGCCCGACAGCTGAGCCGAGCCCCAGCCCTGATCGACGCGCAGCGAAGCGACGACGTCAGGATAGGTCGTGCCCTGATAGGCCAGAACCGAAGCGCGGCGGTTGGTCGTCTTCGGGTCTTCGAGCGAGACCGTGGCGCTGAAGCCGCCGCCGAACGTGGCGGTGTAGGCGAGGACGTTGACCTGACGGTCAGAGGTGCGCAGGACCTGGAAGCCGATGTCGTTCGCGTAGAACGAGTAGAACGACTGGATCTTACCAGCGGTCAACGGGCCGAGCTGAACGAAGGCGCTATCGAGGAAGGCAACGTCGCCGTTGACGCCGTTGACACCCGAGAAGCGGTTCGCGCCAGCGTTCGAGCCGCCGTACATGTACGAACCGGTGCTGGTCGTCAGGTCGTAACGAACGAACGTGCGCAGCGTGCCGTAGGCAGTCTGGTTACGAGCGTCGATGTAGATACGGCCGCGAGCGCGGGTGCCGTACGAGTCCTGACCAGCGTTCCAACGCTCACCGAAGGTGTACTCGGCGCGAACACGACCACCGATGCGAAGGCAGGTGTCGGTGCCCGGGATGTAGAAGAAGCCGGCGCCGAAAGCGGAGCAGACACGAACGTATTCGACCGGAGCGGCCTTCCGCGAGGGAAGGTCGGCGGCCTGAGCCCCGGCGACCGCGGCGATGCCGGCGGCGGAACCGAGGAGGAGGCTCTTGACGAGCTTCATTTGGTAACCTCCAAAAGAGTTTCGAGACCCTCGGGCTTCAGCCTGCCCCCCGCCCCAAGCTTTCTAGCCTGATCGCAGAACCTGCCTGTTCCCGGTATTTCGCCTGCGTCACCGACCTATTTCGGAGGCGAAGGCGAAAAACAGCGACCGGGAACGTCCCGACGCATTCCCACCATACGAAAGCCGCCCCGCCGATCAACCTCGATCCGCCGCCCGAGCCTGTGAATGGGGTGCTTTGGAAACCGGTGTTGCAGGGGAGCCACGCTTTGACCGGCAAAATTCACCAAGCATTAACCGAAACGGCACCGCGCAAGAGGTTTTCGGCTTGCCTCGCCCGGGAATCGCGTCCCCGAAAAGCAGAATCGGGCCGAATCCCTTCGCGCGCCATTTTCGGGCAACGCGGCCTGCTCAGTACTCCCACTCGGCCCCGATTCCGACGGCAGCGCTGCCATCGGCCCCGGTCTCGGCCTGGAGCTTCAGGCGCTTGGTCAGGTCGATGCCGACCGAGACGCCGCTATCCTCCGGCTTGGAGCCGACCTTCACGCCAACGGAGACATTGTCGCTGATATAGCGCGACGCTCCCACGGTCGGCCCACCCTCGCCCATCTGGATGTCGAGATTGTCGACGCCGAGCGATTTGCGCAGCCGCTCGAAGGTATCGTCGCCGCCGCCGCCGGCGAACTGCGCCGCCGCCTGGGCGAGCTGCAGGGCCTGGAACGCCGAGAGCGAACCCGAGGCACGGGCGAAGAGCAGCCGCGACAGCACTTCGTCGGGCGGCAGTTCGGGCTGCGAGGTGAATGCGAAGACCGGCTGGTCGGCGGGGCCGCTGATGATGATGCGAGCGGTGACGTCGCCAGCGCTGGTCTGGGCGATGAAGTCGAGGTCGGGAATCAGCCCGCCGGCGAAGGTCAGCCGGCCGCGGCTGAAATCGAGCCGCTGGGTCAGGACGCTGAGCCGCCCGCGGCGCAGTTCGAAGCCGCCGTCCAATGCGGGCGCGGAGGACGTGCCGCCGACACGAATCTCGCCGCCGAGCTCGGCATCGATGCCACGGCCGCGGATGAAGACCTTGCTGGGAGCGGAGACCGTCAGGGCGAGCGCCGCATCGAAGGCCGGCGCCGCACGGCCACCGCGCCCCTTGGCCTTCTGCGCCTTGCGCGCGGCGGCGAGGCGGGCAGCCGCCGCGCCCTTGGCATTGACATGCTTGATGCCGTCGACCGGCCGCAGCGTCGCCGGCAGGCGATCCGGCACGGAGACTTCGAGCGAGGCGATATCGATCCGGCCGCCGAGGCGGGGGCGCTGCGCCAGCGGGCCGGTGATTTCGAGGTTCAGCCCCGCCACGGCGGTGACCAATCCGCTCGAGACGAGCTGGGCGCGATCGCCGCGAATCCGGATATTGCCGGGGAAGCCGGCGACCGGATCGACCTTGACCTGGCCGCTGGCGGAGATCGTGCCGCCATTCGGCGTCCGGGCGGAGGCGCGCTCGATCGTCAGGTTGTCGCCGTTGGCGGCGATCCGCGCTTCGATGGCATTGAAGCGGATGCCTTGCAGGGCGTCGGTGAAGCTGCCGCCCGTCAGGGTCGCGTTGCCACTGAGGCGCGGGGCCGACGCAGTTCCGCCGGCGCGCATGTCGAGGGCGACCGCGCCCGTGACGCGCTGGCCGCCTGCGGCCAGCATGGTATTGGCGAGTGCGGCATCGACCCGGCCTTGTGCGGTGAGGTCGAGCGGGCCGGTGGCGTTGAGCGGCGCAGTGCCGCGCAATGTCAGGCTGGCGCCCTTGCCGGCGTTGACGGTCGCGGAGATGCCGGCGGCATCGCCCTTGAGCGCGCCCTCGCCCTGGATCTCGACCGGCGGCAGGCCGGCCTGACGGGTTTCGGGCGTAACGAGCTGCGCGATCCTGAGCTTCCACGGGCCCGAGAGGTCGCCCGGCTTGCCCTTGACCTGCGCCTCGGCGTTCAGCGTGCCGCCGAGCTTCAGGCTGGGCACTGCGATGCTCGCGGCGGACAGCGGCACATCGCGGGCGGCGAAGTGCAGATCGAGCGTCTCGCCGGCGCGACCGTCGAGCGTCACCCGCCCCTTGTCGATCCGCAGGGCGAGATTGGCGATCTCGACGCCGGAGGCCGGGAAGCTGAATGCAGCGGGATTGGCGAGTGTGATCGCGCGGCCATCGCGGCGCGCGTCGAAAGAAGCGAGCTCCAGCTTCAGCGGCTCGCCCGGAACCAGCCGACCCGCCCCCTTCAACGCGAAACCGCGGGCATTGGCGCTGAGCGTAAAGGCGCTGGCGTCGGGCGCGCCCTTCGAATCGAAGCGGATGCCGCTGATTGCCTCGCCAGCCGCAACGGCGCGGTCGATGGCGATCGCTGCGTCGAGCATCGGGCGGCCGTAGATATCCCTGGCATTGGCGCGGGCATCGAGCTTGTCGATGGTCAGCGACGGACCGACGAGACGCGAACCGCGGGCCGTCAGGTCGATATCCTGCCGGCCTTCCGGCGCCGCCAGCACGATATCGGCATCGAGCTGGCCCCCGAGCTTGGTCAGCGCCAGGGCCGAGAGATCGTCGAGATTGCGCGCCGCGAGCGTCAGGCGGCCGGCGGCACGGCTCGCCGGATCGAGGGTGAGGCCGCCATTCAGGCGGACCGAGCCGAGGGCGAAATCGAGCGTCGAGAGGTTCCAGCCATCGTCAGGTTGGCGGGCGAGATGCAGCGAGCCGGTCGCGGGCTTGGAATCGACCTCGCCGGCCAGCGTGACGCTGGCGTCGAGCGCGCCTTGCAGATCCTTCGCGACGGCATCGATGGTCAGGCGCGGGATCGGCCGGGCGAGCGCGGTGGCGTTGGCGACGGCGATGCGGGCGGTGGCATCGAGCCTGTTCTGCGGGCCGGTGATCTGGGCGGTGACGTCACCACGGCCGGACAACCGCGGATCGGCGCGCTTGAGATCGGGCAGGTTCAGCGCGAGCTTCAGGTCGGATTGTTGCTGTCCGATCGAGCCGTCGGCGGTGAAGGCCGCGTGCTGGCCGGCGACGCGCAAGCCGCTCACCGTATAGTCGCCGGCGAGCGCATTGACGCGGCCGGCCAGCGTCAGGCTGCCGGCGAGCAGGCGGTCGAGCGCGGCTTCGCCGGTCGCAAGGCGCTCGGCCTTGCCCGCGAGCGTCGCGGTGTAGTTGTTCGTGCGCGGGGTCGCGTCGAGATCGGCAGTGATATCCGCCCTGCCCCCTAGGGGTCGGCCGGCCAGGCCGCTCAAGCGGGCGAGATCGGGCAGCACCGCCTTGAGCTGTCCGAGCATGCGGGCCTGGCCGAGCTTGCCCTTGTAATCCAGCTCGACGCCGGAGAGCGCGAGCTTCAGCATCTCGAAATCGGCCGTGCCGTCATCCTGCCCGGTGCCGCGCAAGGTGAAGGTAACCTTGTCGCCGACCGCGCGCATCAGTGCCTTGTCGGCCAGCACGATGCCGCTGGCCTCTCCGTCAGAGGTCAGGGCGATACGGGTGCCGGGCTCGCCGATCGTGCCGGTCGGCGTCGCGTTGAAGGAAAGAGCGAGCTTGCCGAATTGCCCGGCCGGTAGCTTGGCGTCGTTTGCGTCGAGCTTCGCGACGACGGTCGGTCCGGCCACCGGGCCGCGGATCGTCGCGTCGAAGGCGAGCTTGCCGATCTCAGTGCCGGACGCGACCGTGCGGCCGCCCTCGTTGGGACGCGAAGCCGCGGTGACGCGCAGATCAAGCGTCTTGTCGGGATTGTAGCGGCCGAGCACGTCGAGGCGCGCCAGCGCCGAGACCAGCGCGAGATTGCGGATGTCGATGCCGCTATCGTCGCGGAAGCCGACCGAGCCATCGAGCCGGGTCGAGCCGGCGAAGACCGGCGCCACCGGCGCCGGCATCAGCCCTTCGATGCGGGCATCAAGGGCCAGCGCGAGCTGACGTTCGGTCCCGGCGCGGGTGAGCGTCGCGGAGCCATCGGCGCCGATGGTCGGGCCCGCCGTGAAGACGAGACTGGAGCGGAAGGAATCGAGCGGGCCATCGCCCTTGAGGTCGAGCTTCACCGGCGGCTCGCCCGGCAGGCCGGCGACCTTCGAGATCAGGCCGCCCGCCGGCTCGTCGAGCTTGGCGGCGAGCTGCAGGCGCGTGCTTTCGGGCACGAAGGACATGGTGACGTCGAAGAGTCCGCCCATATCGAGCCGCTTCGCCTCGAGCTTGAGGTCGAGCCCCTCATTGGGCGGCCCCAGCCGCGCCGCGCCGCTGGCGCTCAAGCGGGCGGCGACGCCGAGTACCGGCTCGCCCAGTGCGAGCTCGTTGAGCTGGAGCGCCCGGATGATCACCTTGAGCGGCAATTCGGGCAGGATCGGCTCATTGCTCGGCGGAGCCGCGCCGGCCGGCTGCGGCGCCGGCTTGCGCAGGATTTCGAGCTTGCCGATTTCCAGCCGGTCGACATCGAGCCGGCGCAGCAGCAGGGCGCCGCGCGTCCAGATCAGGCGGACGCGGTCGAGCCTGAGCCAGGCGCCATCGCGATCCGAGAGCACGATGTCGCGGATCTCGACATCCGAGGAAAGCGCGCCGTTGACCTCGCCGATCGAGACCTGGCTCGTACTGCTCGACAGGGCCTTGGAGATCAGGTCGGCAATGACGCCACGATCGGTCTGGGCGTTCTGGGCGAAGCCACCGAAATGCGCCGAGAAGAGGAAGCCCGCCGTCAGCAGCAGGGCCAGGAGAGCGAGACGCGGAATGGTCAGGAGCCGGCGCATCAGAAAGCCTGCCCGATGCTGACATAGAGCGCGACCGGCTTGTCGCCCTTGCGCGGATTGAGCGGCGCGGCGATGTCGACCCGGATCGGCCCGATGCCGGTATAGTAGCGGAAGCCCAGGCCGGCGGCCATCTGCAGCTTCTGCTTGCCGTCCGGCAGGCTCGATTCGAAGGCGGTGCCGGCATCGAAGAAGGGCACGATGCCGATGGTGTCGGTGACCTTGATCCGGGCCTCGACCGAGGCTTCCAGCAGGCTGCGGCCACCAGTGATCTGTCTGAACGGGCCGAGCGGCGACAGGCTGCGATAGGCATAGCCGCGCACGGAGCCGCCGCCGCCGGCATAGAAGCGCCGCGTCGCCGGGATCTCGTCGAGGCTGGCGCCGGAAATCGAGCCGAAGCCGACGCGACCCGCGAGGATGTAGCGCTTGTCCTCGTCGAGCGCATAATAGCCGGAGACCGTCGCCTTGGTCTGGTAGATGCCGACCGTCGAGCCGAGGAAGGTCGGATAGGGCGTGAAGGAGGCCGTGGCGCGGAAACCGCGGGTTGGATCGAGCAGATTGTCGGTGGAATCGTATTTCACCGAGAGCGGGATACCGACCAGCGTGTAGTCGACCTGCCCCAGCACGTCGCTGGTCTGGCCGCGCTCGACCTCGATGCCGGCCTGGACCGAGAAGGTGTCGCTGAAGCGGTGGCGGATTGCCGAGGTGACGTTGCCGTAGCGCGCCGTATAGCCGCCATAGCGGTTGAGGCCGACGCGCTCGCGCGTCGCGACGCCGTCAAGCAGCCAGTCGTTGCGGCTGCCGCCCAGCGCCGGCTTCATGAAGCTGAAGGCGAAGCGGCCGCCGAGATCGGATTCCTTGAAGTCGCCAAAGCGCTGGATCTTGGTGCCGTCGATGCGCGGCGCGAAGAAGACGCTGGCCTCCAGCCGCAGGCGCTCGGCGCCGCCGAACAGGTTGCGGTGCTCCCAATAGGTCTTCACCGCCGGGCCGTCGATCGTCGAATAGCGGGCCGAGAAGCCGAGCAGGCGCTTGGGCCGCTCGGTCACCTCGACGAAGATCGGCAGATTGCCGGCACCGTCGAGCTTGTCGCCCTCGCGGAGCCGGACCGAGCCGACAGCGGGGATCGTCGCGATCGAGCGACGGGTATCGGCCAGCGCCTTCGGCGAGTAGGGATCGCCCGGTTCGAGATAGATGAAGGAGCGCACGACCTCCGGCGGGATCTCGTCGGTCTGGCCGACCGTGATGTCGCCGAAGCCGGCGAGCGGGCCGGGCGCGAGGACATAGGTCACGTCCATGATGCCGGCAGCGTGGTCGACGACCGGGCGCAGCTCGACGACCTTGGCAAGCGGACGCGATTGCGCCCGCATATGATCGACCAGGGCCGCCTGCGCCGCCCGCAAAGCCGCAGCGGTCGCGGGATCGCCGGCCTTCAGGCGAGAGACCTTGACCGCATCGGCGATCGCGGGGGAGCCGGACTCGTCGCGCTCGACAATGTCGATCCTGCGCAGGCCGAAGATCTTGCCGGGCCGGGCGACGACCGTGATCGGCACGGCGTCGCGGTTGCGATGCGCCTCCAGCGCCCGCACCAGCGTGGCGTTCGGCTCGGCCCCGACCTTGAGCGGGACGCCGTCGACGATCAACGTCACATCGGCGTTGAAATAGCCCTGCGACCAGAGCGCATCGAGCATCGGGTTGAGATCGGTCGCCATCCGGCGCGACAGGCTCTCGCCGTCGGGCGGGGCGTCCTGGCGCAGGCGATAGAGCAGCGAGGCGTCCTGCAGCGAGCGGGTCAGGGCCTTGGCATCATCGGCCTCGCCGAGATCGAATTCGAGCTTGTAGGGCAAGGCAGACGGGCGAGGCGCCGGCGGCTCGTCCTTCTTGGTGAAGAGGCCGAACACGTCGAGCGACGAAAGGTCGAAAGCCCGGGCAGGTTCCGCCTGCAGGCTCAGCAGTGTGGCAAACGCACAGCCGCCGCTCAGCGCGACCGCATGCCTTGCCCTACGCCAGAACCGCATCCACCCTCCAAGCAACCCCCGCCACACGCAAAATCATGCCCATGCCCGCCGCCATCATAGGCAGCGAGCCCACATGCGCAATGCTCAAGGACTCGACCGATCCCGCTAACGAAGGGTTAAGGTCACCGTCGCGAGCGGCGAAAGTCGCGTCACGACCTCGCCCTTGCCCGGCGAGAGCACGCCGCCGCAGAGGCTGCCCGTGGTCACGATCTGGCCCGCCTTCAGGCTGCCGAGATCGTCGCTCTGGCGGTTGGCCCAGGCGAGGAAAGGCGTCATCGGGTCGCCGTTACCGTGAACGGCCGGCTGGTCGTAGATCGTCACGCCGTTGAGCGAGATGAAGCAGCCGAGGCCAGTGAGATCGTCCAACGTGGCGATGTCGAGCTCGGGGCCAATGAGGTAGCCGCCATGGCCCATCGCGTCGGCGAGCCAGAGCGGGAACGCGACATTGCCGGACCAGTTGGCGAGGCGGCTCTCGACGATCTCGATACCGAGATAGGCCTTGTCGCAGCAGGCGAGCAATTCGGCGCGCGACCAGGGCTGGCCCGGGCGGAACGGCACGTCCCGGGCAAGCCTGAGCGCGATCTCGATCTCGATGCGCAGCTCGGCACCTATCGCACCCTCATAGACCTCGCCGGGCGCGAGCCAGGGTCCGGGCATCAGGCCGGCGACCGCCGTGCCGTCTTCGGCGATGCCGACCTTCCAGCCGGCCTCGGCCAGGCCAAGCGCCTCGCCCACGGCCGCCTGCGCCTTGAGCCCCTCGGACAGGGTCGCCGGCACCGGCAGGCTCGCGATCTCGGCCAGCGAGCGGTCGCGGCGGGCCTTCACCAGCGCATCGCGCACGGTCTCGATGGTAGTCGGCATGGGAATTCCTCTGCATCCGGACGGGCAAGCGCGTCACGTCCTGCTATCGCAGCCGGCCGGGCGCGACAAGGCGAGGCGAGGCACCGGTGCCCGGCTTCGGCGCCATGGAACCTCCGGGCGGCTTTTCGGTTCCCCGAACATGACCCAGATGATCCTTCGTACCCGGCGGACGCTTTTGCAGGGGGTCGCCGGCCTTGTTCTGCTCGGCTCCGCCGCCACAGCGCAGTCCGCCGTTCCGGCCGCGGAATTCGTGCGCCAGACCGCGATCGCCCAGATGTTCGGCATGGAATCGGCGACATTGGCGCTGCACAAGAGCAGTTCGCCCGCGATCAAGGATTTCGCGCACGCTCTCGCGAGCGAACAGGGCGCGGTGACGAGCGGCCTGCGCCGCATCATCGCCAAGCGTTCGGATATCGCCCTGCCCGACCGGCCGGACGGGCGCCATCTCGACCTCCTGCGCGACCTCACCGACAAGCAAGGCGCCGCCTTCGACAAGGCCTATGTCGAAGCCCAGCGCAACACGCATCGCGAAGCCGCGCTGATGATGGAGCGCTATGCCAACGAAGGGGACGACGCCGAGTTGAAGAGCTTCGCAGCGCAGTCGCTGCCGGTGTTCCGCGCGCTCGACCGGAAGTCCCAGGAACTGGCGGTCACGCCATAGACAAAACCCGCCCTCAGCCCTTCGAACGCCCTTCCGCCTCGCGCTCGTAGACGGCAAGGAAGGCCTTGCCCATCAGCGAGGATTCGCTGTCGATCAGCTTGCGCAACGTCGCGGCGCGGATCGCCTGGAGCTGCGGATCGCCCGGTGCGGCCGCCGCCGCGAGTTCCGCCAGCGCCACGGCGAGCCGACTCTGCCCCTGCCCCGCCAGAGCCTCGGCACGCTCGGCCAGCTTGCGGGCGCCACCGGCCAGTTCGGCGAGTTCGGCAGCAAGTTCCGCAGTCCGGGCCGGTTTCAGATGGGCGGCGTTGCCGTCGAACCAGCCGGCATTGAGATGATAGATGCTGCGGACCAAGAACTCCGGATCATCGTATTTCGGCAGCAGGTAGGGCTTGGCGAGATAGCTCTCGGGAACCTTGACCTTGTTCAGGACGTCTTCGAGCGTTGCCCCTGCATTCATCAGCGCCAGCGTCTCGCGGACAAGATGCTCCAGCGCCTCGGCGCCGTCGCTCAGCATCCGCGACACCCGTTTCGCGCCGAAGACGACGGGCCCGTGGCCGGGGATCAGCGTTTCCGGCTTGAGCGCTTCCATCCGCCGGAGCGCCTGTGCCCATTCGGCGGCGTAACGCTGAACCTTGCGGGGGTTGCCAGCATTGGGAAACACCCAGATCACGAAATCGCCGCTCGCCAGCACGCGCCGCTCGGGCAACCAGACGAAGGTCGCGTCATCGGTCTCGCCGCGGCCATGGAAGAGTTCGAGCCGTTCCCCGCCGATCGCGAGCGACAGGGTGTCGTCATAGACCTCGTCCGGGCGGCGCTGGCCGATCGGGTAGACATAGCCGGGCATGTTGAACTGCTGGCTCTGCACGAGGCTGTTGAAGCCGTGCGAGTCGACATATCGCTGCATGCGCCGGGCGACATTGCGATGGGCGACGATGCGCGGACGTGGAACGCCCCGGCGGTCGGCTTCCTCGTCGATCAACTTGATGCCGCTGGTATGGTCGATATGGCCATGCGTGAAGATCACCGTGTGGATCGGAGCATCGTCCCAGGAGCGGATGACGTCGAGTGTCTGCTTGGCGGTGTCGGGCTTGGCCGTGTCGATCAGCACAAGGCCTTCCGCCGTGCGGATCGCCGTCACGCTGCCGCAGAAATAGGTCGTGTGAACGGTGATGATATTGTCGTCCACCTGGGTGATCGCGCCATGCGAGACTGCGGCGGTCCATTCCTCCATCGCGGCGGTGCCGTCCCAGAGGCGTTCGAACAACGGGTCCTGTTTCATGCGGGGTCCTCCGGCTAGGCTCCACCTGTCTAGCACCATCGGCCCGTCGCAGCAGGCCGATCCGGCCGCATGCTGACAGCCCGCGTCAGCGGCCGTTCCAGCGCCATCCCCGGCAAAGCGAAAGCCTCGGCGCCGCCCGGCCTCGACGCCTCTGGACATCACGCCCCAAAGCCGCGCAAAAAGCCGACGAGCGCCCGCGGCATCAAGACCGCGCATGCGACAAGACACGTCCGGGAGGAAACAGGAACATGAAATCGCTTTGGGTCATGGCGGCCGCGCTCGGCGCCACCCTCAGCCTGCCCGTGCAGGCACAGGACAAGGTCAAGCTGGTCGACGTCATCGAATTGTCGGGTGCGGGCGCCGCCGCCGGGACCAACTGGAAGAACGGCGCCGACATGGCCGCCGCCGACATCAACGCCAAGGGCGGCATCCTCGGCAAGCCCGTCGAGATCGTGCATTACGACACGCAGACCAATCCGGGGAACACCCGCGCCGCCGTGCAGCGCGGCATCGACGAGGGCGCCTATGCCATTCTCGGTCCGATCTTCTCCGGACCGATCGGCGCCTCCATGCAGATTTCGCAGCGCGCCGAGATCGCGCAGATCGTCGGCGGCGAGGCGGCCGGCTTCACCAAGCAGGGCAATCCCTACATCTTCCGCACCTCGCTGAGCCAGACGGCGGCGATGCCGAAGATCGCCAAGTATCTCAAGGACACCGTCAAGGCCGGCTCGATCGCCGTGGTCTGGGTCAATAACGACTTCGGCAAGGGCGGCCGCGATGCCATCCTGCCCGAACTCGAAAAGGCCGGCATCAAGGTCGCCGTCGACGTCTCGACCGAGCAGGGCCAGGCCGATTTCACCGCCGACGCGATCAAGGTGAAGAACGCCAATGCCGACGCCGTCTTCGTCTATCTGAACGAAGAGGAGAGCGCCCGCTTCCTGCGCGCCGCCAAGCAGCAGGGCATCGCCAAGCCGATGATCGGCGAGACCACCCTGCTCGGCGCCAAGGTGCTGGAGCTGGCCGGCGACGCCGCCAACGGCGCCAAGGGCCATGTCGGCCTTTCGACCGACGCGCCGATCCCGGCGTTGCAGGAATTCGGCAAGCGCTACCGCGAAAAGTACGGCTTCGCCTCCGACCATAACGGCGTGAAGGGCTACATGGCCGTGTTCATGGTGAAATGGGCGACCGAGAAGCAGAAGAAGCTCGACAAGAAGGGCCTCGCCGACACGCTGCGCGGCGCGACGATCAAGGCGAGCGAGGAGCCGGGCATCCTGATCGACACCGTGATCGAGCAGAACGGCGATCTCGACCGCGAGAGTTTCCTGGCTGAAGTCGTCAACGGCAAGCAGGTGATCAACACCACCCTGCCTCGGATCAAGCCGTAAGCAGCCAGCATACCCTCGACGTCATCCCGGACGGAGCGAAGCGAAGATCCGGGATCCATGCCTGAGCCTTCATCGGAAAGGTTCCGAAATGGATCCCGGGTCGCCCTGCGGTCGCCCGGGATGACATGAGTTTGGGCACAAAGCGGAAGCCATGGCCGAATTCATTGCCTATCTCATCGCCGGCATCGCCACGGGCGCGATCTATGCGCTCGCCGCGATCGGCTTCACGCTGGTCTGGCAGACCTCGCAGACGATCAACTTCGCCCAGGGCGAGTTCGTCATGCTGCCGGCCGTGCTGATCCTGCTCGCGGTCAAGCTCTTCGGCCTGCCGCTCTGGGCCGGCGGATTGCTCGGCATCGCGGTCTTCCTGCTGATCTTCGGCGCGGGCTTCAAGCTCGTCGTGGTTGATCCGATGATCAAGCATGGCGTGCTGCCGCTCGCCATCGCCACCATGGCGCTGTCGATCGTGATGAAGGAAGGCGCCAAGGACGGCTTCTCGGCCGAGGCGCAAAGCTTCCCCTCGCTGGTGCCGACCGACATGATCAACCTGCTCGGCGTATCGATCTCGCTGCAGCATCTCGCGATCATCGTCGTCGCCTTCGCCGCGATCGGCCTGCTGCAATGGTTCGTCGGCGGCACGCGGCTCGGCCGGCAGATGCAGGCGACGGCGCAGAACCCGACCGTCGCGCGCATCCTTGGCATCCCCGTCGAGCGGATGGTGCTGCTCACCTTCTTGCTCAATGCCGCGCTCGCGGTCGTCGCCTCGCTCCTGATCTCCCCGATCTATCTGGCGAAGTTCTCGAACGGCGAGACCATCGGCCTCTTCGCCTTCATCGCCGCCATCGTCGGCGGCTTCAACCAGATTCGCGGCGCGCTCGTCGGCGGCCTCTTGATCGGCGTCGCGGATTCGCTCGCTGCGGCTTATGTCTCGTCGCAGTACCGGCTCGCCGTGCCGCTCGTCCTGCTCGTCGCCATCATCCTAGTCAAACCAGAAGGGTTGATGGGTCGCAAGGAGGAGCGCCGCGTATGAGCGCCCCTGCCGTCCAGAATTCCGCCGCCTCGCGCCCCCCGGCCCGCCGGATCGACGCCGCGCTGATCGGACTCCTCCTCGGCGCCGTCATCCTCTGGTTTGCGCCAGTCGGGATGGGCCGCTACGGCACTTATGTGCTCTCGCTCTGGCTCGTCATGAGCATCGGCGTGATGGGACTCAACCTCACGCTCGGCTATGCCGGCCAGACCTCGCTGGCGCAGGCGGCCTTCATGGGGCTCGGCGCCTATGCGACCGCGATCCTGACGACGAAATACGGGGTAAGCTGGTATGCCGCCTTCGCGCTGTCGGGCCTGCTCACCTTCACGGTAGGCCTCCTGCTCGGCTTCCCGGCGCTGCGGGTGCGCCACCATTACCTCGCCTTCGTCACGCTCGCCTTCTCGACGCTGATCTGGCTGGTGCTCCGCAACGAGCAATGGCTGACCGGCGGCGTCTTCGGCATCTCCAACATCAATCGCCCCGATTTCCTGGGCATCAAGCTGTTCGGTGCGCTGGAATTCCATCGCTTCGTCGTTGTCGTCACGCTGATCCTGTCGCTGGGGCTGTGGTGGCTCGTCCGCTCGCCCTGGGGGCGTGCCTTCACGGCCCTGCGCGAAAACCCGGTCCGAGCCGCGAGCCTCGGCATCGATACCCGCGCCTACACCTTGCTCGCCTTCGCGATCGGCTCGGCCTATGGCGGCTTCGCCGGCTCGCTCTATGCGCCGCTGGTCGAGTTCATCGACCCCTCCCCCTTCTCGCTGTCGCAGAGCCTGTTCCTGCTGCTGATGGTCGTCGCGGGCGGGGCCGGCTATCTCTTCGGCCCCTTCGTCGGCGCGCTGCTGGGTGTCGTCCTGCCGGAATGGCTGCGCTTCGCCGGCTCGCTCTACCTGATCATCTTCGCGACGATCGTGCTCGCCTTGTTGGTCATCTGCCCGCAAGGCGTTAGCGGCCTGATCGAGCGCGGCTGGAACGCGCTTCGGCGCAAGACCGGAGGCACGCGATGAGCCCGGTCCTCGAAGTCCACGACCTGCACAAGGCCTTCGGCGGCATCAAGGCCGTGAACGGCGTCTCCTTCTCGGTCAACGAGGGCGAGATCCTCGGCATCATCGGGCCGAACGGTTGCGGCAAGTCGACCCTGTTCAACTGCATCCTCGGCCAGCTCGAACCGACGCAAGGGGCGGTGAAGCTGGACGGCCGCGATGTCACCAATATGCGCCCGTCCGCGCTCAACCGGCTCGGCGTCAGCCGCACCTTCCAGCTGCTGCAGGTCTTCCCGGAACTCTCGGTGCGCGAGAACCTGATCCTCGCCGGTCAGGAGCATCAGGGCTCGATGCTCGGGCGCCTGTTCGGTGCGCGCGATGCCGGGCTATCCGACAAGGCCGAGCAGATGATCGGCTTCTTCAAGCTCGGCCATCTCGCGGAGGCCAAGGCCGGCGGCCTGTCCTATGGCCAGCAGAAGCTGCTCGACGCGGCGATGGCCTTCATGGCCGGCCCGCGCCTCGTGCTGCTCGACGAGCCGGCCGGCGGCGTCAACCTGACCATGCTGGGCGATCTCAAGGAGCGCCTGCGTGCGATCAATGCCGAACAGGGCGCGACCTTCGTCGTGATCGAGCACAACATGGATTTCGTGATGTCGCTCTGCACGCGCGTGATCGTGCTGGCCGAGGGCAAGGTTCTGGCCGAGGGCACGCCGGCCGAGGTCCGCGCTAACCCGGCCGTGATCGAAGCCTATCTCGGGCATTGAGGAGCGCGGCGATGAGCACACCGATCCTCGAACTCGACAGCGTGGTCGGCGGCTATGGCGCCATGACCATCCTGAACGGCACCTCCTTCGCGGTGAAGCGCGGCGCGATCACCACCGTGATCGGGCCGAACGGCGCCGGCAAATCGACCGTGTTCAAGGCGATCTTCGGCCTGCTTAAGCTGCGCGAGGGCCGCATCCGCTTCGATGGTCGCGACATCACCGGTTGGAACCAGCGCAAGCTGCTCGAAGCCGGCATCTGCTACGTGCCGCAAGGGCGCAACATCTTCCCGGAGCTCTCGGTGCGCCACAATATCGAGCTCGGCACCGTCGCGGCCGGCTCGGGGATCACCGACATGCCGCAAAGGCTGGAGGCGGCGCTCGACCGCTTCCCGGCGCTCCGCGCCAAGGCCGGCCAGCAGGCTTCGACGCTGTCAGGCGGCGAGCAGAAGCAGCTCGAAATCGTGCGCGGGCTGCTGCTCGACCCCAAGTTGGTGCTGATCGACGAACCCTCGATCGGCCTTTCTCCGCTGATGGTGCAGGAGACATTCGGCATCCTGAAGGACCTTCGCGCCAAGGGCGTCTCGATCCTGATGGTCGAGCAGAACGCGCGCTCGGCGCTGGAGATATCCGATGAAGGGCTGGTGCTCGAACTCGGCCGCACGCGCATGCAGGGGCCGGCGGCGGAGATCCTCGCCGATCCGCGCATCGGCCAGCTCTTCCTCGGCGGCACATTGACCGACGCGGCCTGAAGGCTAGCCCTGAGGCTTTGACAGCGGCGCCCTCTCCTGTCGGGATGGCGACGGATATCGAGACCGGAGCCCGACGCCCCATGAAGATTCGCGCCGCCGTCCTGAACGCCAGCCCGGTTGCGGCGCCCTATGCGCAGAGCCGCCCGCTGCGGATCGAAGAGCTCGACCTCGCCCCGCCCGGGCGCGATGAGGTTCTGGTTCGCATCCGCGCCGCTGGTCTTTGCCATTCCGACCTCTCGGTGATCGACGGCAACCGCCCGCGCCCGGTGCCGATGGTGCTCGGCCATGAGGCGGCAGGCGAGGTCGTCGAGACCGGCGAAGGCGTCGATGACCTGAAGCCCGGCGACCGGGTGGTGATGGTGTTCGTGCCGTCCTGCGGGCATTGCGCACCCTGCGCCGAGGGCCGCCCCGCCCTTTGCGAGCCCGGCAATGCCGCCAACGGGCGCGGCGAGATGCTCGGCGGCGGACGGCGGCTCTCGGTCGAGGGCCAGCCGGTGCATCACCATATCGGCGTCTCCGCCTTCGCCGAGCATGCGGTGATCTCGCGCCGCTCGCTGGTCAAGATCGAGGCCGATATCCCGCATGAGATCGCAGCGCTGTTCGGCTGCGCCGTGCTGACCGGAGTCGGCGCTGCCGTGAACACGGCGCGGATCAAGGCCGGCGAGACGGTCGCGGTGGTCGGGCTCGGCGGCGTCGGGCTCTCGGCCCTGCTCGGCGCCATCGCCTGCGGCGCCTCGCGCGTCATCGCCGTCGATCTCGCGCAGGACAAGCTCGACCTCGCGCTGGCGCTGGGCGCGACCGACGCCTTCAAGGCCGATACGCCGGATGCAGTCGACGCGATCCGGCAAGCAACGAAGGGCGGCGTCGATCACGGGCTGGAGATGGCCGGGTCGGTCAAGGCGCTAGATCTCGCCTATCAGATCACGCGGCGCGGCGGCACGACGACCACCGCCGGCCTCGCCAACCCCGCCCATACGCTCTCGCTCTCGCCGGTCAGGCTGGTCGCCGAGGAGCGGACGCTGAAGGGATCCTATGTCGGCTCCTGTGTACCCTCGCGCGACATCCCGCGCTTCGTCGAGCTCTACCAGCGCGGGCGACTGGCGGTGGACAAGCTCTGGACCAGCTCCGGCAGCCTCGACGAGATCAACGAGGGCTTCGACGCGCTGAACGAGGGCCGCACGATCCGGCATATCGTCAGGATGTGAGGCGGGCAAAGCCAAGCTTGGGCAGCGGCTCTTTCAGCATTCCATCAGAGACATAGCGCCCATTCGTGACATGTTGATTCAAGTTGCGCCGGCCTCGCGGGCGCCGCGCTCCCATCTGTCGAGACGCCACATCCCGCACCAACCAACCGCCCCATTTGACTTGCAGTCACCGGGGCGCTCTTCCTCTCCACTCTGCCCAGGGGATGCCGATGTCGAATGCGCTCGAAGGAATCGTCGTGGTCGCGCTGGAGCAGGCGGTGGCCGCGCCGGTCGCGAGCTGCAAGCTCGCCGATGCCGGCGCACGCGTGATCAAGCTGGAGCGGCCGGAAGGCGATTTCGCGCGCGGCTATGACGGCTTCGCCAAGGGTCAGTCCTCCTATTTCGTCTGGATCAACCGGGGCAAGGAATCCTGCCGGGTCGACCTGCGACAGCCGGAGGACCTCGCGCTGGTCGAGGCGATGATCGCGTCGGCCGACATCTTCATCCAGAATCTGGCGCCCGGTGCGGCCGACCGGCTCGGGCTCGGCAGCGGGACGCTTCGGCAACGCCATCCGCGGCTGATCACCTGCGATATCTGCGGCTATGCGCCGGGCACGCCGCATGAGCGGCGCAAGGCCTATGACCTGCTGATCCAGGCGGAATCGGGCCTCTCCGCGATCACCGGCACGGCCGAATCCGGTCCGTCGCGCATCGGCGTCTCGATCGCCGACATCGCCACGGGACAGGCGGCCTATGCCGCGATCCTCGAAGCCCTGCTGAGGCGGGCGCGCACCGGCGAGGGCTCGGCGATCGCGCTCTCGCTGTTCGACACGCTCGCCGAATTGATGAACGTCCCCTATCTCACGCGCCGCTATGGCGGCATCGAGCCGGCGCGCGTCGGGCTCGCCCATCCCTCGATCGCGCCCTATGGCGTGTTCTCGCTCGCTGACGGCGAGGTTCTGGTCTCGATCCAGAGCGAACGGGAATGGCAGGTCTTCGCCCGCGACGTGCTCGAAAGCCCCGAGCTCGCAGCCGATCCCCGCTTCGCCTCCAATGTGCTGCGGGTGAAGGAGCGCGCGACCCTCGATGGCGAGGTGCAGGTGCTCCTTGGCCGGCGGCGCTTTGCCGATATCGCCGCCGCGCTGGATCGCCATGCCATCGCCTATGGCACGGTGTCCACCGTGGGTGGGCTGATCGACCATCCGGCGGCGACCGCCCTGCCCGTCCCGACACCGAACGGCCCCGTCGAGGTGCTGGCGCCATCCGCTATCGTCGATGGCAAGCGCGTCGGAATGCGGCCGGTTCCGGCGCTGGGCCAACACGACGCGGCACTGCGCGCCGAATTCGCCCGCCAGACAGAGGAAAGCCCCTCATGAGCATCGACATCGCCAAGCTCGCAGCCTGGACCGGCAGGACAGAGGAAGCGCAGGACATCGTCACGCCGCGGCTGGTGCAGAGCTTCGCCGCCACCTTCGGCCGCCATCTCGCCCCTCACCATCCCGGCGAGGCGCCGCTGGCGCTGCACTGGTGCCTGGCACCGCCGATCTCGGATATCGGCGCCTGCGGACCCGATGGGCATGCCGCCAAGGGCGAGTTCCTGCCGCCGGTGCCGTTGCCCCGGCGGATGTGGGCCGGCGGGCGGATCGAGACCCTGTCGCCGCTGCGCGAGGGCGACCGCGTCATCAGGCATTCCCGGATCGGCGAGATCTCCTACAAGGAAGGTCGCAGCGGCCCGCTCTGCTTCGTCGCCGTCCACCACGACTATACGACCGAGCGCGGCGTGGCGCTGCGCGAGCGGCACGACATCGTCTATCGCGAGGCGGCAGAGCCGGGCGCCTCCGCGGCCGGCGCTCCGGGCCCGGCCGCCGCGGGCGAGCCTGCCGACCTCACCTGGGAGGTCGAGGCCAGCCCGCTGCTGCTGTTCCGCTACTCGGCGCTGACCTTCAACGGCCATCGCATCCACTACGATTTCCCCTATGCGACCGGGACGGAAGGATATGCCGGGCTGGTCGTGCACGGGCCGATCCAGGCGACGCTGATCGCCAACATCCTGGCGACATTGACCGGAGGCGCACCGATCCGGCTCGACTACCGGGGCCTGAGCCCGCTCGTCGCGGGCGGCATCTTCCGGGTAAAAGCGAAGCGGCAAGCGGATGGCAGCGTCCGGGGCTGGACCGAGGGCGCGGACGGGCGGGTGCGCATGGAAGGCTTCCACCGTCCGGCGTGACAGCGTCTCAACCGCCGCAGGACGCTCAAGGCCGGAATCGCCATCCCCGCCGGCCCGCCAGCGCTGAAGAGTATCGCCGACATCTGCCTGTATCCGAATACGGTGTAGATCGTGAAAGTCAGCACCAATGACGTAAGGGAATATCTGGATCGCGTTGCCGGCATCTTCAACCGCATCGCCTTCGCTGAGAGAGACGAGCAGCCTCTGATCAGCCCAGCCTGCCTCGCGTTCGATTTCGCCGTGATCGACGGCGTGACCTATCGGATCCGATGTCACGCAAACCTCGCGCTACGGCGCCGATGGCCAGCGCGTCGCGCCGGAAGCGCAACGCATCCTCGACCTCGCCCACGGCGCCGGAAAATGGCCCGCAGGCCTGAAGGCGGAGCCGACCAGAGGCGGGTTTGAAGATTTCGCCAAGTACCGTCTGCGCAGCCGGCCGCGCTATATCGGCGTAGAATTATAATTTGTCGGCGAAACCTCCGAAGCGACATACAGTTCTTTAATAGATTTTTAGCGAGAATAGCACCTACGCCGGCCAAAAAAGCAGATACAGCGACGGGACGCCTGATGATCGTCGACGTTCACGAAAACGATCTCGCCATGAAATCGGAACTGGTGGCGGCGCTTTATGCCACGCCGGGCACGATTTTCATCGGCACCGTCACGGTCGCGGCCGTGATGGCCGCGAGCGCGTTACTGACCGGCGGCGATATCGTCTTCCACCTCATGGCGGCAGCGATGGTCGCGATCGGCGTGTTCCGCTACCTGTCGCACCGCTACTACACAGGCATCCACCTCGCGACGTCGACGGAACGCCAGATCGGCACGCTCGAAAACCTTGCCATGGCCGGCGCCTGGTCGACCGCCGCCCTGATCTCGGCCTTCGGCTGCTATGCCATCCTGCGCTATACCTACGAGCCCGTCGCGGCGCTGGCGATCGCCCAGACGATCGGCTATCTCGCCGGCATTTCCGGGCGCAACAGCTCGCGGCCGGTGATTACCCGCGTGCAGGTGCTGGCGGCGGCCACGCCGTTCACGCTCGCCCTGCTGTGGACGCGGGACCCTGCTTATCTGGTGATCGGGCTATCGGTCGCGCTCACGGCCGTCCTGACCTTCTCGAGTGCCCAGGTGATCCACCGGATCTTCCTCGCCCGGCTGCGCACCATGCGCGAGCTCGAGCATCTGGCCGTCAACGACACGATCACCAGCCTCTACAACCGCCGCGGCTTCATGCGCGAGATCCGGCAAATGGCCACTTCCGGCCGCCCGGTGACCCTGATCTCGATCGATATCGACCGCTTCAAGAGCATCAATGACAGCCTCGGCCACGATATCGGCGATGCGCTGCTGCAGGGCTTCAGCGAAACGCTGCTCGCCGAGCTCGGCGTCGGCGACATCGCCGCGCGCACCGGCGGCGACGAATTCATGGTCGCCACCACGCGCGATGCCGAGGGTGCCAGCGCGCTGGCGGCCCGCCTCGTCATGATGCTCGCCAGCCAGCGCGTCATCGGCGGACGCCACGTCACCGCCACGGCCAGCATGGGAATCGCGCCCGCCGGCTGCGCCGCCTCGATCGACGAGGCCCTGAAATGCGTCGACATCGCCCTCTATCGGGCCAAGCTCGACGGGAGGAACCGCTTCGTCATGTATACCGATGCGATCCGCAATGAGCATGAAGACGGCGTGGCGCTCGAGACGGAACTGCGCGACGCCATCCGCCGCGGCGAGTTCGAGCTGCATTTCCAGCCGATCTACAACCCTCGCTCCGGCACCGCGACCATGGCCGAGGCGCTGCTGCGCTGGCAGCATCCACGACGCGGCATGATCAGCCCCGCGGTCTTCATCCCGCTGGCCGAGCGGACCGGGCTGATCACCGTGCTGGGCTCCTGGGTGCTCGGCGAGGCGATCCGGTCAGCCTTGTCCTGGCCGCGCAGCGTCGGCGTCAGCGTCAACGTCTCGGCCCGCCAGTTCGATCATGGCCACGACATCGTCGGCGTCGTCGAGGCGCTCCTGCGGATGAGCGGCATCGAACCTCACCGGCTGACGATCGAGATCACCGAAAGCTCGCTGATCGACGATCCCGACCATGTCGTCTCCCGCCTCGTGGCGCTGCGCGCGCTCGGCGTGCGGATCGCGCTCGACGATTTCGGCACGGGCTACTCCTCGCTCAGCTATCTCGCACATCTGCCGATCGACACGATCAAGATCGACCAGGCCTTTACCCAGGAACTCGGGACCTCGCGCAAGGCGGATTCGCTGATGAACGCAATCGCCCAACTCGCGCATGACCTGAAGCTGCGCCTCATCGTCGAGGGCGTGGAAACGCAGGAGCAGCTCACCGTCATCGAAAAGCACGCCGTCCACGGCATTCAGGGCTATATCTTCGCCCAGCCGATGACAGCGGAGGATTTGCTGCCCATGATCGGCGATCGTGTGGCGACGGGGCGAATGGGGTCGACGCGCTCGCGTTCCGGCTCGCGCAAGCCGGGCCGCTTCAGTCAGGTTGCCTGACGCGCCCCGGACGCAGACGATCGCGCGAGCCGGAGGCCCTGATGCGCCCGAACTATCCGAGCGGGAAGGATCTGCTGAGCGCCGATGCCGTCTCGCGCTTCGATCTCGACGACATCATCGCGCGCGCCGAGCGGCATCTCCACGAAGAAGAGCTGGAAAAAGCCGGACTGCCCCTGCCCGAGCAGCCGCCCGCCCCGCGCCGCCGGCCGAAGGTGATCGCCACCCTGTTCGACCAGCGCAGCACCCGCACCCGCCTCGGCTTCCAGACCGCGGCCGCCCGGCTCGGCCACCAGTCGATCGACGCCTATGACACCGACCGCAGCCGCATGGGCACCGATACCGGCGAATCGATCGAGGACCATATCCATACGGTCGAGCTCTACAGCGACGTGCTGATCGTGCGCTCGCATATGGAGGACATGCCCTACCGCGTCGGGCGGCTGAGCTATCTGCCGGTCATCAATGCCGGCAACGGAGCCGACGAGCACCCGACCCAGGCTCTGGTCGACATCTTCGCGATCCGGCAGATGCGCGGCGCGATCGAGAATCTCAGCATCGCCCTGTCGAGCGATTCACGCGCCCGCTTCGCGATCTCCTTCGTGAAGATGCTGCGCCTTTCCCCGCCCAAGCGCTTCACGCTGTGCTGCCTGCCGGATACGCCGCTCAACCCGGCGATGCGCGAGGCGATGACCGTGCTCGCCGATCTCGGCACGCAGGTCGGGCTCGTCCACGACATCCGCCATACGCTCGACCATGACGTGCTCAGCATCCAGATGCAGGACATGAGCAAATTCGCCCACGCCTCCCTCGGCAACGAAGCCGTCGACAAGGAAAAAGAGAGCGAGCCCTTCACACTGACCGCCCGCAAGGTCCTGGATGCCCGTTCGGACACACTGATCCTCAACCCTCTTCCGCGCTTCTCGGAGCTCGACACCTCATGCGACAGCCTCCCGAACGCAGGCTATTTCCGCCAGGTCCAGCTCTCCGTGCCGATGCGAATGGCCATCCTGGAGCGCATGTTGCTGGGCATTCCCTGGACGGGGCAGGTCGAGGATTTCCGGCCTTCCTCGGGTGGATGAGCGCCTATCTCGCCTCCTATCTCGCGATCGCTCTCTCCATCCGGCTGCTCTCGGGCTATCTCACCGTCATCGAGATCGGGCTGCTGCGTTCGATCGGCAGCCTCGCCATCGCAGGCTCGGCCGTCTGGGCCGGCGGAGCGGAACAGCGTCGCACCATTCTCCCCCCGAAGCTGCGCGAGGATATCGCCCGCAGCATCCTGCATCTCGTCGGCTCGCTCGCGCTGATCTGGAGCCTGGCACATCTGCCGCTCGCGCTCGTCACCACCATCGAGTTCACCGGTCCGCTCTTCGCAGGCGTGCTGCTCTTCCTGGTCCTGCGCCGCCGACCCGGCACCGGTGCAACCGTCGGCCTTGCCGTGCTCGCGACCGGGATCGGCTTGCTGGTGTTCCGGCTCGACGCCGTCCCCAATCGCGACCTCGCCATCGCCATCGGCGCCGTCGCGGCGCTGACCAGCACCAATCTCATGCTGGCACGGCTGGCGGCACAGCGCAGCACGCTGTCCATCGTGCTGCTGATGCATACGATCCAGCTGCCGCTTTATCTGCTACTGTGGTTCTTCGTGCCGGAGCAGTGGTCGCCGCCGCCCCAGCCGTACCGGCTGGCCTTCGCCTTGCCCGAGCTTGCCGTGATCGGCGGCGCCGTGCTCGCGCTGATCGTCGGCGGCTTCGTCTCGCAGGCCGCGCTGGCCAACGCCTCCCGCCATGCCACGCCGCTGCAACTCTGCAGCGGCGACACCCTGCGCGTGCCGCTGATCACGCTCGCCGCCTATCTCCTGCTGGCGGAATTGCCGCCGGCCGAGCTTCTGCTACCGGGGCTCTGGGTCCTCTGCGGCGTCGTCATCACCAGTTTGCCGGCCGCCCCCGGATCGAAGCTGCGCCCGGAACAGGCCGGGCGCGCCTAGAAACGCGAGGTCAGGGCGCGATCTCGAAGATCACGTTGACCTGCGTCCGGTAGGTGCTCTCGCCGCTCTCCAGGGGCACGGAGGCATCCTTCGCCGCCATGCGCACGCCACCGCCATAGGGCATCGGGCGCGGCATGATCGACTGCTCTTCGATCGACAGGATCTTGCCGAGCTTCACATCGGCCGCTTCCGCCAAAGTCTTGGCGCGTGCCACCGCATCGGCAACGGCGCGCTTGCGCGCCTCGGTGAGCGTCGGCTTGATATCGTCCTTGTCGAAGGCAATGCCGCCGCCCTGGTTGACGCCGAGCCCCACCACCTTGTCGAGAATGCCGCCGGCATCCGCGAGATTGCGCACGCGCACGGTCAGCGCGTTGCTGACGCTGTAGCCCACGATCTTCGGTTCGCCATTGCGGTCCTTGCCGGGCTGGGTATAGCGCGGCTGGATGTTGAGGCCCGCGGTCTGGAGATCGCGCTCGGCGATTCCGGCTTCCTTGAGCGCGGCCAGCACCTGCTTCATCGCCTCGTTGTTGGCGGTGAGTGCCGCTCGGGCCGTATCGGCCTCGCGCAGGACGGTGAGGTTGAGGATCGCCATGTCCGGCGCGACGCCGACCTCGCCTTCCCCGATCACGCTGATGCGCGGGCTGGGCTGCTGACCGGCCGGATTCTGCTGGGCGATCGCGGGGGCGGAAAGCAGCGCGGCGGCGCCGACGAGCACGGTTCCGGCCAGAGCGAAGGCAAGGCGATTCGACATGATGTCTCCTGATCTGCCGGCTCCATCGGCCGGCCGCGCATCCGAGCAAGGACATCTTGTCGAAATTATCACGATGCGACTCGGCAGGCCGCCGCGCCGGCTATTCCTCCACCAGCCGCCGCGCGATCACCTGCGCCTGGATCTCGGCCGCGCCCTCGAAGATGTTGAGGATGCGGGCGTCGCAGAGCACGCGGCTGACCGGATATTCCAGCGCGAAGCCGTTGCCGCCATGGATCTGGAGCGCGTTGTCGGCGGCTGCCCAGGCGACGCGGGCGCCGAGCAGCTTGGCCATGCCGGCCTCCAGATCGCAGCGCCGGTCGGCATCCTTCTCACGGGCGGCGAAATAGGTGAGCTGGCGGGCGATCAGGATTTCGGCTGCCATCATCGCGAGCTTGTCGGCGACACGGGGGAAGGCGATCAGCGGCTTGCCAAACTGGATGCGCTCCTGTGCGTAGCGCAAACCGAGGTCGAAGGCCGATTGCGCGACACCGATGGCGCGCGCCGCGGTCTGGATGCGGGCCGCCTCGAAGGTCTGCATGAGCTGCTTGAAGCCCTGCCCGGGCACGCCGCCGAGCAGGTTCTCGCCCTTCACCGCGAAGCCGTCGAAGGCGAGCTCGTATTCCTTCATGCCGCGATAGCCGAGCACCTCGATCTCGCCGCCGGTGAGCCCTTCGACCGGGAACGGATCGGCATCGCTGCCGCGCGGCTTCTCGGCGATCAGCATCGAGAGGCCCTTGTAGCCGGGCTCCGACGGATCCGTGCGCACCAGCAGCGTCATGATGTCGGCGCGGACGGGATGGGTGATCCAGGTCTTGTTGCCATGGACCTTCCAGACATCGCCCTCCTTCACCGCCTTGGTCCGCAGAGAGGCGAGGTCGGAGCCGGTATTGGGCTCAGTGAAGACGGCAGTGGGCAGGACCTCGCCGGAGGCGATCTTCGGCAGCCACTTCTCCTTCTGTGCGGGCGTGCCGCCGCATAGGATGAGTTCGGCCGCGATCTCCGAGCGGGTGCCGAGCGAGCCGACGCCGATATAGCCGCGCGAGAGCTCCTCCGAGACGACGCACATCGAGACCTTCGACAGGCCCATGCCTCCGAATTCCTCGGGAATGGTCAGGCCGAAGACGCCGAGCTCGGCCATCTTCTCGACCACCGGCATCGGGATGTACTCGTTCTCCAGATGCCATTCATGGGCATGCGGCGTGACCTCGGCGGCGCAGAAGCGGCGCATCTCCGAGCGGATCGCTTCCAGCGTCTCGTCGAGACCGGTATCGCCGATGCTGGCCGCACCCTGGTCCTGGCTGAACAGGGCGACGAAGCGGGCGCGGTTCTCGGGCGTGTTGCCCTCCGCGATCAGGACATCGACGGCTGCCGAGCCGGCGGCGGCAATGGCTTTCTGCGAGAGGCCCAGCGCCAGCAGCCTGACGATCTCGCCCTGGCTCATCGGAATGCCGCCGAAGATCTGGGCGGCGTACTCCCCGGCGCCGATGCGCAGGGCGTAATCCTCGACGGCGCCGTAGCGGCCTTCGGCCTCAAGGCGCTCGCCATAGGCCTTGAGTTCGCGCAGGGCCGTGACGTAGGTCGCGAGCCAGGACAGCCCGTGGGCGGCGTGCTGCTCGGCCTCCAGGCGGGCGGAGGAGATGCGGCCATCGACCAGCACCTTCTGCCGCACTGCCGCAACGGCCTCCTGGAACAGGGTCTCGAAGCCCGGCAGCGCCGCCGCGATCAGCGCGATCGCATTCGCGCGATTCTCAGCCTTTGCGGCCGTATTGGCATTCATGGTCTTCGACCCTCCCTTTGTTGCGACGCAGCATAAGGGGAGATCACTGGAAACCGAAACCCTCCTTTTTGGGGAGATGGCTACTTCCGGCTGGCGAGCACGACGCCGAGGATCGTCACCGCCATGCCGCCAATCTGGAGCGGCGTCAGCGTCTCCCCGAAGAGCAGCCAGGCCTCGACCGCGACAAGCGCCGGAACGAGATAGAGGAAGGTGACGATGCGCGAGACCTCGCCGCGCCGGAGCATGAACAGATAGAGCCAGATACTGCCGATCGAGAGCACGATCACCGACCAGGCCAGCACAAGCAGCATGGTCAGGTTCCAGTCGATCCGCATCGGCTCGAAGGCGACGGCGAAGGGCAATACGACAAGCCCTGCCGCGACATACTGGATCGCGGTGATCGTGCGCAGATCACCGGAGACGACCCGCGCCTTCTGGTAGAACGAACCGAAGGTCACCGCGAACATGCCGCCGATATTGATCAGCATCGGCACGGCGATGCCCCAGAGCGCGGCCGGCTCGACATTGGCGAGCTGCGGCTCCAGCACCAGTGCGATCCCGAGGAAGCCGCAGGCGATGCCGAGCCAACGCACGCCAGAGATGCGCTCGCCGACGAGCGCGGGCGCGAAGAGCGCCGTCAGGATCGGCTGCAGCCCTGCGATCAGGCCGGAAATGCCGGCAGGCAGGCCATGGCGCACCGCCCACCAGACGCCGGCGAGATAGATGCCGTGCAGCAGGATGCCGGTGATCGCCACGTCGATGACGGCGCGGCGGCTGCGCGGCCAGGGCGCGCCGGTCGCAAGCGCGATCAGCGTCAGCAGCGCCGCGGCGCAGGAGAAGCGCACGACGAGGAAGGTCAGGGCATCGGCATGGCGGGCCGAATAGCCGGCGACCACCCAGCCCGTGGACCAGAGGAAGGTGAAGAGCAGCGGTATCGCGCGCAGAATGAGAGGCGAGGACATCGAAACCCGGAACCGCTGGACCTCACCGTCTCTAGCGCCAATCGACGGCACCTGACAGAGCGCAAGCGCCCCCACCCCATGCTTCCATCGTCGATGGGCTCAATCGCGATCCGGCGCGCCTCCGGACCGACGACAATTCGCAATCTCGGAACAGACAATCCGGTTGCGTATTACAAGCAGTTTACGCCCACCACCCTTCCGCGACGCTCAGCCAGCCAGCGCCTCGGCAACATCCTCATAGGTCCGCAGGCCCGTGCGCGGCGCATAGACCAGCACGGACATGTTGCCCGGCGCATGCTCGTTCTTCCACATCTTGTGATGGGCGAGCGGGATCTTGTCCCAGGGGAAGACCTCGGACATGCAGGGGTCGATGCGCCTGTCGATGACGAACTGGTTCGCCGCGCTCGCCTGCTTGAGATGGGCGAAATGCGAGCCTTGCACGCGCTTCTGCCGCATCCAGACATAGCGGGCGTCGAAGGTGATGTTGAAGCCCGAGGTGCCCGCGCAGAACACCACCATGCCGCCGCGCTTGGCGACGAGGCAGGAGACGGGAAAGGTCGCCTCGCCCGGATGCTCGAAGACGATGTCGACATCCTTCTTGCCGGTGATGTCCCAGATCGCCTTGCCGAACTTGCGGGCCTCCTTGGTCCACTCGTTGTACTCGGGCGAATTGACCTTGGGCATCTGGCCCCAGCAGTTGAAGTCCTTGCGGTTGATCACGCCCTTGGCCCCGAGGCCGAGCACGTAGTCGCGCTTGGTCTCGTCCGAGATCACGCCGATGGCGTTGGCGCCGGAGGCCGCGCAGAGCTGGACGCCGAAGACGCCGAGGCCGCCCGAAGCGCCCCAGACGAGAACGTTGTCGCCCGGCTTGATCGTGTGCGGGGCATGGCCGAACAGCATGCGATAGGCGGTGGCCAGCGTCAGCGTGTAGCAGGCGGCCTCCTCCCAGGCGAGGTGCCTGGGCTTGAGCATGAGCTGGCGCGACTGCACGCGGCAGAATTGCGCGAAGGAGCCGTCCGGTGTCTCGTAGCCCCAGATGCGCTGGGTCGACGAGAACATCGGGTCGCCGCCATTGCACTCCTCGTCATCGCCGTCGTCCTGGTTGCAGTGGACGATGACCTCGTCGCCGACCTTCCAGCGCTTCACCTTGGAGCCGACGGCCCAGACGATGCCGGCGCAATCGGAACCGGCGACATGGAACGGCGCCTTGTGCACGTCGAAGGGCGAAATCGGCTGGCCCAAGCCCGCCCAGATGCCGTTGTAGTTGACACCGCCGGCCATCACGAGGAGCAGGACCTCCTCCTCGCCGATCGACCATGTCGGCACGACCTCGACCTGGAACGAGTCCTGCGGCGGGCCGTGGCGCTCGCGCCGGATCGCCCAAGCATACATCTTCTCCGGGACATGGCCGAGCGGCGGCAATTCGTCGAGCTCGTAGAGATCCTTGAGCGGCTTCACGGCGGCCTGCGACTTCGACATGGTCGTCTCCCTGCTCTGTTCCGTCGTTGCCCAGCCCGGAGCGTGTCGGCGGTATGGGATGCCGATCATGCATCTTATGCTGCGCTGCGCCATTACTCTAAGGAATCACATTGCAGCGCAAAACCCTTTCTTTCCGGCGCTTGCGCTTTCTTCATCGTTTGCTGAGATGCTGACGTCCTGCGCGGCGCCAAGGAGAAACGATGCGCGGCTTGTTCCTGATGGTCGGCCTGCCCGATATGCCCCTGATGTCCGTGGTCATCGTCCTCGCGATGATCGTGCTCGGCGCGATGCTGTTCGGCTGGCTCGCCGACCTGCTGCTCGGCGACGGCGGGTTCGGCGTGATGCTGAACACCGGCATCCTGTTGGTAGGCGCTTTCGCCGGCGCCTGGCTCTGGCACCGCTACGGCATTCCGACGCGTTTTCCGGCCGACGCCCTGCGGGTCGTGATCGCGACAGGATCGGGCCTGCTGCTGCTGATCGGGATGGCCGTCATCCGGCCGTGAGCATCAGCTCGCGAGCTGCGCGCCGAAGCTGTTCAGGTATTTCATCCCGGTATCGCACATCACCGTAACGACAATCGCGTCGGGGCCGAGGCGTTCGGCCAGGCGCAAGGCGGCTGTGACATTGGCGCCGGTCGAGGTCCCCGCGAACAGCCCCTCCTCCCGTGCCAGGCGCAGCGCCATCGCGGTCGCCTCGGCCGTCGAAACCGGCTCGATGGCATCGACGAGATCGGCCCGCCAGAGCGGCACGACGTAGCCGGCACCGATGCCGTCGATCTTGTGTGCGCCGGTCGGGCCGCCCGACAGCACGGCGGATTCGGCCGGCTCCACCGCTATCAGGACGATCTTTGGGTCGCGCCGGAGCAGCGCCTCGCCGGTTCCCCGCAGGGACGCCGCCGTACCGACGCTCTGGACGAAGCCGTCGATGCGGCCTTCCGTCTGCTCCCAGATCTCGTCGGCCAGCTTGTCATAGGCCGCGAGCTGGTCGGTATTGCGCATCTGATCGGTCCAGAAGGCGCCGGTCTCGGCCGCAATGACGCGAGCGGCCTCGATCATGTCCTTCGTCAGCTTCTCGGTCATGCGGCCGGACTCGCTCGGGACGACCGTCAACTCGGCGCCAAGCAGGCGCATATGGGTCAGTTTCTCGCGAGCGAAGGCATCCGAGGTGACGATATGCAGGCGATAGCCCTTCACCGCGCAGACCTGCGCGAGCGAAACGCCGGTGCTGCCACCCGTGTATTCGACGACGCTGCCCCCCAGCTGCAAACGGCCGTCGCGCTCGGCCGCCTCGATCATCGCGAGTGCCATCCTGTCCTTCATGCTGCCGGTCGGGTTCTCGCTCTCCAGCTTCAGCAGGACGCGCGCGCCCTTCGCCGGCACGATCCGGCGGAGCGGCAGAAGCGTGGTACCGCCGATGCGGCTCAGGATGTCGATGGGCATGGCGATCCCCGGAAGGCAATTAGATGTATATGCAATTATTGTATCTACATGTAAATTCTGATTCGTCATGAAGGACGCAAGCGGATTTCGCGAGGAGTTACGGGCGCTGGCCACCGGCTGCGTGGGCTTGAACCTGCGCCAGGCTGCGCGCCGCGCGACGCTGCTTTATGACGAGGCGCTGAGGGAGAGCGGGCTCAGCCTCGCCCAGATCGGGCTGATGGCGCTGGTCGCGACAAGCACGGACGATCGCATGGCAGCCCTCGCGGCACGCGCCGGGCTCGATCCCTCGACCCTGTCCCGCAATCTGAGGGCGCTGGAGCGCGACGGGCTGATCGAGATCGCCTCGGTGGAGAAGGATCTGCGGCGTCGCGCCGTCTGGCTGACGGAGGAAGGGCTCAGGCGCCTTCAGAGCGCGCTGCCGGCCTGGCGAGATGCTCAGGCGCGGGCCGCGGAGCTCTTCTCGCCGGATCTGTTGCAACAGATCGCCAGGGCGAGCGAAAGGCTCGCCGGGCAAGAGGGTTGAACGTCAGGCTCCGCCACCCCGGCTGGCGGCGAGCATGTAGTTCACGTCCATGTCGCGCGCGGCGCTCCAGCGGCCGGTCAGCGGATTGAAGACCACCCCGGTCTGCGTTCCCAGCGCGAAGCCATTGCCCTCAATCGCGCCGCTGAGCTCGGCCGGCGTCACGAACTTTTCCCAGTCATGCGTGCCCTTCGGCAGCCAGCGCAGGACATATTCGGCGCCGACGATCGCCAGTGCATAGGATTTCAGCGTGCGGTTGAGCGTCGCCATGATGAGCAGGCCATCCGGTTTCACCGCGGCGCAGCAGGCCGCGACGAAGGCCTCGACATCGGCGACATGCTCGACGACCTCCATCGCCAGCACGATGTCGAAGCGCTTGCCGGATTCCACGACCGCCTCGATCGTCTCCTCGCGATAGTCGATCGAAAGCCCGCCCTTCTCGGCATGGGCACGGGCGACGGCGATGTTGGTCGGCGCCGGATCGAGGCCGGTGACCTCGGCGCCCAGTCTTGCGAGCGGCTCCGAGAGCACGCCGCCGCCGCAGCCGATATCGACGAGGCTCAGGCCGTCCAGCGCCCGCATCCGCCTGGGATCGCGGCCGAAATGCGCGCAGGCCTCATCGCGGACGAAGGCGAGCCGGACCGGGTTGAACTTGTGCAGGACGGCCATCGGGCCCTTCGGGTCCCACCAGTCGCGGGCGATCGCATCGAAGCGGGCGACCTCGGCCGGGTCGATCGTCGAGCTTGTGCGCTGGGTCTCAGCCGCCATGAACCGGTCCTTCGCTGATGCGATGCCGCATTGACACCGCGCCTGACGCCCGTCATCTACACCCGCCCCGCTGCAAGTGCGAGGGCGACCTTTCGACCCGGCTTGCCGGGGACAGCTATCGAAAAGACCGTCATGGCCCGTCTGGTGATGAAATTCGGCGGCACCTCAGTCGCCAACGTCGAGCGCATCAAGAACGCGGCGCGCCACGTCAAACGCGAGTTCGACGCCGGCAACGAGGTCGCGATCGTGGTCTCCGCCATGTCCGGCAAGACCAACGAGCTGGTCGGCTGGTGCAAGGAAGCGGCCCCGGCCTTCGACCAGGCCGAGTACGACACCGTCGTCGCCTCGGGCGAGCAGGTCACCTCCGGGCTGATGGCGATCGTGCTGCAGGAGATGGGCCTGCCGGCGCGCTCCTGGCAGGGCTGGCAGATTCCGCTCTACGGCTCCGACGCGCATGGCTCGGCCCGGATCGAGAGCGTCGACGGCGCCGGCATTCTTGCGGGCTTCGACCGCAACCGCGAGATCGCGGTCTGCTCCGGCTTCCAAGGCGTCAATCCGCGCACGCACCGCATCGTCACGCTCGGCCGCGGCGGTTCCGATACCAGCGCGGTCGCGCTCGCCGCCGGCCTCAAGGCCGATCGCTGCGACATCTACACCGATGTCGACGGCGTCTACACCACCGACCCGCGCGTGGTGCCGAAGGCCAAACGCATGGACAAGGTCTCCTTCGAGGAAATGCTCGAAATGGCCTCGCTCGGCTCCAAGGTGCTGCAGGTGCGCTCGGTCGAGATCGCCATGACGCAGCGCGTGCCGACCTATGTGCGCTCTTCCTTCGACGACCCCGAAAACCCCAATCCTGGCACCCTCATCTGCGACGAGGACGACATCGTGGAACAGCCCATCGTCACCGGCATCGCCTTCTCCCGGGACGAAGCCCAGATCACCCTCCGCCGCGTGGCTGACCAGCCCGGCGTCGCCGCGGCGATCTTCGGCCCGCTCGCCGATGCCAACATCAATGTCGACATGATCATCCAGGTCGTCTCGGACGACCAGGCGACGACCGACATCACCTTCACCGTGCCGACGGCCGATTACGAGCGCGCCAAGGCGCTGCTCGAAAGCAAGCACGACACGATCTCCTACCAGGAGATCCAGGGCGCGACCGATGTGGTGAAGATTTCGGCGATCGGTGTCGGCATGCGCTCGCATGCGGGCGTCGCCGCCCGCGCTTTCCGCGCGCTGGCCGAGAAGGGCATCAACATCCGGGCGATCACGACCTCCGAGATCAAGTTCTCGGTGCTGATCGACGCCGCCTATACCGAGCTCGCGGTGCGCACGCTGCACTCGCTGTACGGTCTCGACGCGGCCTGAGGCCGCGATCGGACTCATACCTCTCCCACGAGACCGGCTCGACACAGGCCGCGCGGGCCTTTCTCCGGCAAGAGGGAGAGAGGCGGGCGGCGAAATTTGGGCCGTTGGACTGGTAGAGCGTTCCCTCCTCGGTTGAGCGGGTGGGTTCCGGCCAAACTGTCCAACGGCCCCTCCCCCTATCCTGCCCTCTTTCTGCCGGAAGAGGTTTTCAACGCAGTCCCTTCTTGGCTGGACAACGGCTCACTCCGCCGGATGCGTGACGGGCGGAGCGTGCTTCGTGCCGCGGAAGAAGCCGCCGAGCTTCACCAGCCCTTCCGACAGCCTGTCCATGTAGAGGAACAGGACGGGCGTGATGAACAGCGTCAGCACCTGCGAGATCATCAGGCCGCCGACGACGGCGATGCCGAGCGGCTGACGCAGTTCGGCGCTCGCGCCGGCGCCGAGCGCGATCGGCAAGGTGCCCATCAGGGCAGCGAGCGTCGTCATCAGGATCGGCCGGAAGCGCATCACGCAGGCCTGATGGATCGCCTCCTGTGCCGATTTCCCCTCCCGCCTGAGCACCAGCGCCACGTCGATCATCATGATCGCGTTCTTCTTGACGATGCCGATCAGCATCAGAAGGCCGATGATCGCGATGACCGAGAGCTCGAGGTCGAAGAGCCGGAGCGCGCCGAGCGCACCGACCGCCGCCGATGGCAGGCCGGTCAGGATCGTCAGCGGGTGGATGAAGCTCTCGTAGAGGATGCCGAGCACAATGTAGATCGTCAGGATCGCGCCGGCGATCAGCAGGCCCTGATTGGCGAGCGAGTCCTGGAAGGTCTTGGCGGTGCCGGCGAGCGTGGTCGAGATCGATTTGGGCAGGCCGAGCTCGTCCTTGATCGCCTCGATGCGGTTGACGCTGTCGCCGAGCGCGACGCCGGCCGGCAGGTTGTAGGAGATCGTCACCGCCGGAAGCTGGCCGAGCTGGTTCACCGTGAGCTGGCCGGCCGTCCGCTCGATCCGGGCGATGGCGCCCAGCGGCACCAGCGTTCCAGTCTTGGTGCGGATGCGGATGGCGTTCAGCCGCTCGGGCGTCCAATGCTCGTTCGGGTTGAACTCGACGACCACATCGTAGCTGTCGCCGGCGGTGTAGATCGTCGAGACCTGACGGACGCCGAAGCCGGAATAGAGCGTCGAGCGCAGGATGTCGGAGCCGATGCCGAGCGCATTGGCCTTGTCGCGGTCGACGATGACGGTCGCCTGCAAGGCATTGTCCTGCAGATCCGTGGTGACATCGACGAAGGTTGAGCGGTCGCGGCTCATCGCGTCGGCGAGGCGCACGGCCCAGCCGTTCATCTGCTGCTGGTCGAGCCCCTGCACGACGAGCTGGTACTGGCTCTTCGAGGAGCGCGCGCCGATGCGCAGATTCTGCACGGGGGTCATATAGGTGTTGATGCCCGCCACCTGGGCGAGATCGCGCCTGAGCGAGGCCAACACCGCCTGGATATGAGGCCGCTCGTCGAGCGGCTTCAGTTCGACGAAGAGGCGGCCGGCATTCAGCGCGCTGCCGCCGCCGCCATTGCCGCCGACGGTCGAGGCGACATGGGCCACATAAGGCGACTTGCGGAAGATATCGGCGACCTCGGCCTGCAGCTTCTGCATCGCCTCGAAGGAGATGTCCTGCCGCGCCTCGGTCGAGACCTGGAGCTGGCCGATATCCTCCTGCGGGAAGAAGCCTTTCGGCGCGCTCTGGAGCAGCCAGACGCTGCCCGCCATGGTCAGGAAGAAGGCGAGCAGCATCACCGGCTGGACGCGCAGGCAGAATTTCAAGCCGGCATCGTAGCCGGCGAGCAGCTTGTCGAAGCCCTTCTCCAGCCAGCGGCCGAGCGCGTTCTCCTGGTGGTGCTCGGAATAGCCCGAGAGCAGGCGCGAGCAGAGCATCGGCGTCAGCGTCAGCGAGACGAAGGCGGAAGCGAGGATCGAGACCGTCACCACCACCGCGAACTCATTGAAGATGCGACCGATGACGCCGCCCATCAGCAGGACGGGGATGAAGACCGCGACCAGCGAAAGCGAGATCGAAATGATGGTGAAGCCGATCTCGCCGGCGCCCTTCAGCGAGGCTTCGAAGGCGGAAAGCCCGTCCTCCTCCATGTGCCGGACGATGTTCTCGAGCATGACGATAGCGTCGTCGACGACGAGGCCGACCGAGAGCGTCAGGCCCAGCAGCGAGATGTTGTCGATCGAGAAACCGAGCAGGTACATCGCGGCAAGCGTGGCGATGATCGAGATCGGCACCGCAACGGCCGGGATGAAGGTCGCGGCTACCCGGCGCAGGAAGACGAAGATCACCATGACCACCAGCGCGATGGTCAGCAGCAGCGTGAACTGCACGTCGTCCACGGCCTGGCGGATCGAGGTCGAGCGATCGTTGAGCAGCGAGAGCGAGGCCGCTGCCGGCAACTGGCCCTCGAAGGCGGGGATCATCGCCTTGACGCGGTCGACCACCTCGACGGTATTGGCGTCGGGCTGGCGCTGCACGGCGAGCACGATCGCCGGCGTGCCGTCATAGGTGCTGCGGGTCTGGGTGTTCTCGACGGAGTCGATGACCTTGGCGACGTCGCCGAGCCGCACCGGCTTGCCCGAGCGCGTGGTGATGATGACGTTGGCGAACTGCGCGGCATTGGCGAGCTGTGTTTTCGCTTGAATCGTCAGCTGCTGGGCCGTGTTCTGGATCGTGCCGACCGGCGTATTGGCGTTGGTCGCGGTGATCGCGGCTTGCAACTCGTCGAGGCCGATGCCGCGCGCGGCGAGTGCGGTCGGGTCGATCTGGATACGCACCGCATATTTCTGGCTGCCCCAGATCAGCACCTGCGCGACGCCGTCCACGGTGGAGAGCGCTGGCGAGATGACCTGCTGGGCGAAGGCGTCGAGCTGCGACAACGGCACCACATCGCTCTTCAGCGCCAGCAGGATGATCGGCGCATCGGCCGGGTTCACCTTGCGGTAGCTCGGCTGGGTCGTCATCTCGGCCGGCAATTGCCGCTGGGTGCGGGCGATCGCGGCCTGCACGTCGGCGGCGGCAGCGTCGATATCGCGATTCAGCACGAACTGGATGGCGATCGAGGTGGAGCCCTGCGAATTCGTGGTCGAGATCGAGTCGATGCCGGCGATGGTGCCGAACTGCTTGATCAGCGGCGTCGCGACCGAGGTCGCCATCGTATCCGGCGAGGCGCCCGGCAATTGCGCGGAGACGTTGACGACCGGGAACTCGGCGCGTGGCAGCGCCGCGACCGGGAGGAAGCGGTAGGCGAAGAGCCCCGCCAGCACTAGCGAGACCGACATCAGGATGGTCGCAACCGGGTGGCGGATGCAGAAACCGGAGACGTTCATGAGCGTGCGCCCTCAGCAACCGGCGTGGCCTGCGCCGGCTTCTCGCCCGCAGCCGCCCGCTCGCGCACCCGCGTGCCCTGCTTCAGGCGCATCTGGCCGTCGGTGACGACGCGCTCGCCCGGCGCGATGCCCTCAGTGACCGCAGTGCGCTCGCCATCGCTGAGCGCGACCTTGATCTGGCGCAGATCGACCGTGGAATCCGGCTTGATGACGAAGGCGTAGGGCCCCTTCTGGCCGGTCTGCACGGCGACGGTCGGGATCACCGTGACGCCGGTCAGCGTCTCCGGGATGATCTCGACATCGACATATTGCCCCGGCCAGAGGCTCAGGTCGTCATTGGCGAAGGCAGCCTTGGCAGTGATCGTGCCGGAGGTGACGTCGACGGTCGAATCGACGAAATTGAGCTTGCCCTCGGCCGCCGTTCGGGCGGCATTCGGCACGCGCGCGGTGACCGGCACGGGCTTCGCGGCGGCGAGCGCCCCCTGCAGGGTCGGCAATTCGCTCTCCGGCAGGGCGAAGGAGACGCGCAGCGGCTTCATCTGGGTGATGGTCAGGAGGCCGGTGCCGTTGCTGTTGGCGCTGGCATTGACGAGATTGCCCGGCGTGACCTGGACCGCACCGATGCGTCCGTCGATCGGAGCGGTGATGCGGGTGTAGCCCAGCTTGAGGCGGTCGGCATCGAGCGTCGCATGGTCGCCCTGGATGGTGGCGGCCGAGATTTTCTCGTCGGCCGTCGCCTGGTCGACCTGTTGCTGGGTGCCGGCATTGCGGGCGAAGAGCTGCCTGTAGCGGTCGAGATCGGCGAGATTGCGGGTATGGGTCGCCTCGTCGCGGGCCAGCATCGCCTCGTCCTTGGCGATCTGGGCCTTGAGGTCGCGATCATCGAGGGTGAAGAGCAGGTCGCCGGCCTTGACGAACTGTCCGTCCGTGACGTGCTGGGCCATGATCTGGCTGTCTATGCGCGAGCGCACGAGCACGCTCGCCGGGGTCTCGACGAAGCCGATGGCGTGCTTGCGCACCGGGAAATCGGCCTGGATCGCGGCGGCGGACACCACCGCCACGGCGGCCCCCTCGCCTCTCCCGCCACGCGCGCTGCGAGCGGCCTCAGGGGTGCGCGAATGCAAATACCAGGCGCCGCCGGCAGCGAGGCCGAGGACGATGACGCCGATGATCAATCCTGAACGCTTCATTGTCTGTCCACTCGCTCAGGCTGCGTTGCCGGCAGAGGCCGGCGCCTTGTCTTCGGATCGGGTACGGGTCTGTTCGCGGATCGCGGACAAGGTTTCGAGCGCCGACAGGATCGCCGCCTCTTCGACGCCGCCGAGCACCTCCTGAGCGATCTCGGTGCGCACCGAATCGAGATCGTCGACCAGCGCCCGGCCTTCCGGGGTGAGAAAGAGGCGGTAGGCGCGGCGGTCGGCAGGGTCTTCGCGGCGCTCGATCAGGTTTTGGCTCTGCAAGCGGTCGAGCAGGCGGGCGAGCGAGATCGGCTGAAGGTCCATCTGCTCGGCAAGGGCGGCCTGGTTCAGCCCTTCCTGCCGCCTGAGCCGGGACATCACGCCCCATTGCGCCCGCGTCGTGCCGTGCTGGCGGGCGCGCTGCTCAACATAGGTCCTGAGCAGACGCGAGGTTTCGACGAGCTGGAACATCAGTTCCCGCCGCAGGGGTCGTTTCATTCACAGGCCTCCCAACCGTAAGCCTGCTTATCATATGTGCGATTACGGCATTTTCAGGAGCAGATTGTGCAACGCACGCAAAGGTGAACAGGCGCTGCAGCTATGCCCATCACCGGCCGGCGAACGCGGCTGACCGCTTTTCCAGAAAGGCCGTCACACCCTCGCGGAAATCGGCAGTCGCCGTCGTCTCGCGGAAGGCGTCGCGTTCCGCGTCGAGATGCGTTGCCAGATCGGCATCCGGGGCTTCCGTCAGGAGGGTGCGGATGCGGCCATACGCGCCGGTCGGCCCCGCCGCGAGCTTGCGGGCCAGCACCAGAGCCTCGTCGCGCGCCTGAGCAGCCGGCACGACGCGGTTGACGAGGCCGATCTTCAGCGCGTCCTCCGCTCCGAAGGTCTCCGCCAGAAGCGCGATCTCGCGCGCCTTGCGCTGGCCGACGAGGCGGGCGAGCCGGTAGGTACCGCCGAGATCGGGCGTCGCGCCGATCCGGGCGTAGGCCATGGTGAAGCGGGCATCATCGGCCGCGACGGCGAGATCGCAGGCGAGCGCGAGGCTGAAGCCGCCTCCGGCGATGACCCCGTGCAGGCATGCAACCGAAGGCTGCGGCAGGGAATCGAGCAGACGCAGCGCCTCGTGCAGCGGCGCCATGATCGCCTCGATGCCGGCCGCGATGTCGCTGCCCGCGAGGAACTGCGAGACGTCGCCGCCGGCGCAGAACGCCCGGCCATTGCCTTGCAGCAGGATAGCACGCACGTCGCCGCTGGCCGCGATCGCTTTCACCTGCGTGAGGAAGCGTTCGGCCATCGGCGCGTCGATGGCGTTCAGCACGGCCGGCCGGTTGAGCGTCAGGATGGCGACGCCGCCGTCACGAGTGAGCTCAACGGAATCGGAAGCGTCGGACATGGCGGTCTCCAAGCGCGAAGGGTCGCGTCGAGGCTAGCATCGAGAGCGCCGGCGCCGCGAGGTGCATCTGCACGCATCGGGCATCGCGTTTGCGCGAGGGCCACTGGCCTTGCCGGCGCGAAGGCTTCTAGACTGTGCCGGAAACCTGCCCCTTCGAGACCCATTCCCGACATGAGCCAGCTCTTCAGCCCCTATCAGCTCGGCAGCCTTACGCTTGCCAACCGCATCGTCATCGCCCCGATGTGCCAGTATTCGGCACAGGATGGCTGCGCCAGCGACTGGCACACCATCCATCTCGGCCATCTCGCGCTGTCCGGCGCCGGCCTCCTGATCATCGAGGCGACAGCCGTCGAGCCGGACGGGCGCATCAGCCCGTTCGATCTCGGCCTCTGGTCCGACGAGACCGAAGCCGCGCTCGGCAAGGCGCTGGATTCCGCCCGCCGCTGGTCGGACATGCCGATCGCGATCCAGCTCGCCCATGCCGGGCGCAAGGCCTCTCTCGCCCAGCCCTGGAAGGGCGGCGGCCAGCTCGGCCTCGACCAGGGCGGCTGGACGGTCGAAGCCCCCTCGGAAATCGGCTTCGAGACCTACCCGCGGCCGCCCCGTGCCCTCACAAGCGACGATATCGGCCGGCTGATCGAGGCCTTCGCGGATTCGGCCCGCCGGGCCGTCCGGCTCGGCTTCGCCGCGATCGAACTGCATGGCGCCCATGGCTATCTGATGCACCAGTTCCTCTCGCCGTTCTCGAACAAGCGCGAGGATGAGTATGGCGGCTCGCTGGAGAACCGGATGCGCTTCCCGCTCGCGGTGCTCGATGCGGTGCGAGCCGTGGTGCCGGCAGGCTATCCGGTCGGCTTCCGCGTTTCGGGCACGGATTGGGTCGAGGGCGGCTGGGACATCGAGCAGAGCATCGCCTTCGCCCAAGCCGCCAAGGCGCGCGGCGCCGATTTCATCGACATGTCCGGCGGTGGGCTCTCGGCCACGCAAAAGGTTCCGCTCGGCCCCAACTATCAGGTGCCGCTGGCGCGCGCCGTGAAGCAGGCGACCGGCGTCGCCACCATGGCGGTCGGCCTGATCACCGAGGCCGAGCAGGCCGAGGCGATCATCGGCACCGGCGAGGCCGATTTCGTCGCATTGGCGCGCGGCATCCTCTACAACCCGCGCTGGCCCTGGCATGCGGCGGCACAGCTCGGCGCCACCGTCAAGGCGCCGAACCAGTATCTGCGTTCGCAGCCGCGCCAATATTCCAAGCTGTTCGCCTGAACCGGACCACCACCGTCATTCCGGCCCGGCGCTGCTGACGCAGCTTGTCCGGGCCGGGAAAAGCGCTTCAATTGCGCTGCCCCTTCCCACATCAGAGAGCCGCATGACCGCCTATTCCGACCTCTCCGCCCATTTCGGCCGCATCGCTGCCCTGTCGAATGCCATCGGCATCCTGCAGTGGGACAACGACGTGATGATGCCGAAGGGCGCGGCCGAGACGCGGGCCGAAAGCATGGCCCTGCTCCAGGTCATGCGCCACGGTCTCTCGACCGATAGCCGCATCGGCGATTGGCTCGGCGAGGCCGAGAGCGACGGCAGCCTCGGCGCCTGGGAGAAGGCCAACCTGCGCGAGATCCGACGCGTCTGGACGGTCGACACCGCCCTGCCCTCCGAACTGGTGGAAGCGTCGAGCAAGGCGATCTCCGCTTGCGAGATGCGCTGGCGCCAAGCGCGGGCCGATGCCGATTTCGCCGGTCTCCTGCCCTATCTCGCCGAAGTGCTAAATCTCCAGCGTCAGATCGGCCGAGCCAAGGGCGAGAAGCTCGGGCTCTCCGCCTATGATGCCCTGCTCAACGATTACGAGCCGGGCGGCCGTTCCGCCAAGATCGACGGGCTGTTCGACGATCTTGCCGCCTTCCTGCCGGGCTTCACGCAGGAAGCGATGGCGGTGCAGGCGCGCCGGCCTGCGTTGCCTGCGCTGGAAGGCCCCTTCGCGACCGAGACGCAGCGGGCGCTGGGGCTCAAGTTCATGGCGGCGCTCGGCTATGATTTCGAGCGCGGCCGGCTCGACATCTCGACCCATCCGTTCTGCGGCGGCGCCGACAACGATGTCCGCATCACCACGCGCTATGACGAGACCGATTTCACCAAGGCGCTGATGGGCGTGCTGCACGAGACCGGCCACGCGCTCTACGAGCAGGGCCGGCCTCAAGCGCATCTCAACCAGCCGGTCGGCGCGGCGCGCGGCATGAGCCTGCATGAGAGCCAGTCGCTGCTGATGGAGATGCAGGCCTGCCGCTCGCGCCAGTTCCTGGCTTACGCCGCGCCGCTGATGCGCGAGAGTTTTGGAGGTGCGGGGCCGGCGTGGGAAAGCACGGCGATGTGGCATCGCTATACCCGCGTCGAGCCCGGCTTCATCCGCGTCGATGCCGACGAGGTGACCTACCCGGCCCATGTCATCCTGCGCTACCGGCTGGAAAAGGCGCTGATTGCCGACGAGATGCCGCTCGCCGAATTGCCTTCCGCCTGGAATGCCGGGATGAAGTCCCTGCTCGGCGTGACCGTGCCCAACGACCGGCTCGGTTGCCTGCAGGACATCCACTGGCCGTCGGGCGGCTGGGGCTATTTCCCGACCTATACGCTGGGTGCGATGACCGCGGCCCAGATCTTCGACGCCGCCTGCAAGGCAGAAGCCTCGATCCTGCCCGGCATCGGCAAGGGCGATTTCAGCCCGCTGGTCGGCTGGCTCCGCACCAATATCCACGGCAAGGGCTCGCTGCTCCAGACCGACGACCTGCTGACTGAAGCCACCGGCCGGCCGCTCGATGCTTCGGTGTTCAAGGCGCATCTGCGCCGACGCTATATCGACGAGGTCTAAGCGCATTCATTTTATTTATTCAAAACAAAGACTTAGAAAAAGCGCCTCATGCCGATCGGCCATGCAGCTTTCGGACTTGCATCGGGGCTTCCGAAGCGGGATGTCGGAGACGACCTCCTGCTTCGGTGACCGCTCATGACCCAGACCAAGCCCGCCCCCCGCATCGCCATCACCTATTGCTCGATGTGCAACTGGATGCTGCGCTCGGCCTGGCTCGGGCAGGAACTGCTCTCGACCTTCGGGCAGGATCTCGGCGAGGTCGCGCTGATCCCGCGCACCGGCGGCATCTTCCAGATCCATTATGACGGCGAGCTGATCTGGGACCGCAAGGCCGATGGCGGCTTCCCGGATTCGAAGGTGCTGAAGCAGCGCGTGCGCGACCGGCTCGACCCCGAACGCAGCCTCGGCCATGTCGACGGGCACACGATGTCGGCCGAGGCGGAGAGCTGAGACGCCCTTTCGTTGGCCGTCATGCTCGGGCTTGACCCGAGTATCTCGGAAACCAGTGCCTTCTCGTCATGAGATTCTCGGGTCGAAGGTTCGCTCCGCCCGAGAATGACGCCCTCTCAGGCCGCGTGCTTCCGCGTCGCCGCAACCCAGGCCTTCAGCCGGCCTTCGGGATCGGCGTTCAGCGTGATGTCGGTCACCGCCGCGACGATATCGGCGCCGGCCTCGAACACACCCGGCGCCCGCTCCAGCGAGATGCCGCCGATGCCGACCAGCGGCAGGTCGCCGATGCGGCGCTTCCAGTCGCCGAGCCGCTCGAGGCCCTGCGGGCCGAAGCGCATCTGCTTCAGGATCGTCGGATAGACGGGACCGAGCGCGACATAATCAGGCTTCGCCGCCAGCGCGCGCTCCAGCTCCGGCTCGTCATGGCTGCTGATGCCGAGCTTCAGGCCGGCCTTGCGGATCGCATCGAGATCGGCCTCGTCGAGATCCTCCTGGCCGAGATGCAGCCAGTCGCACCCCTCGGCGATGGCGAGCTTCCAGTAGTCGTTGACGACGAGCACGCAGCCGGCCGCGGCGCAAAGCGTCTTCGCCCGCGCGATCTCGCGGGCGATCTCGGTCTCGGGCCGGTCCTTGACGCGCAACTGCACCAGCTTGACGCCGAGCGGCAGCATCCGCTCCAGCCAGTCGGCGCTGTCGAAGATGGGGTAGAACGGATCGAGCTTCATGCGGGAGCGATCTTTCAGGCCAGGAAGGCTTTGCCCATGACGGGCGTGGAGGGAGCGGCCATGTCGCGCGCCTCGATCGGTTGCGCGGCAAAAGCCTGACGACCGGCGCGGATGGCGAGCGAGAAGGCCTCCGCCATCGCGGCGGGATCGCCCGCCTTGGCGACTGCGGTATTGAGCAGGATGCCGTCATAACCCATCTCCATCGCCTGCGCGGCATGGGACGGCAGGCCGATGCCGGCATCGACGACAAGCGGCACATCCGGGAAATGCTGGCGCAGGCTGCGCAGGCCATAGGGGTTGTTGAGCCCCCTGCCCGACCCGATCGGCGCACCCCATGGCATCAGCACCTCGCAGCCGGCATCGAGCAGGCGCCCGCCGACCACGAGATCCTCGGTCGTGTAGGGAAAAACCTTGAAGCCGTCATCGGCGAGAATGCGCGCGGCCTCGACCAGCGCGATCACGTCCGGCTGGAGCGTGTCGTCCTCGCCGATCACCTCGAGCTTGATCCAGTCGGTACCGAAGACCTCGCGCGCCATCTGCGCCGTGGTCACGGCTTCCTTGACGGTGTGGCAGCCGGCCGTGTTCGGGAGCACCTTGACGCCGAGCTCGCGGATCAGCGCCCAAAAGGCCTGGCCGGCCCCCCCGGAGGATTCCCGCCGCAGCGAAACGGTGACGACCTCGGCGCCCGAACGCTTCACCGCCTCGGCCAGGATCGCGGGCGACGGGTATTGCGCCGTGCCGAGGAACAGCGGGTTCTGCGGCTCGAAGCCATAGAAGGACGCCATCTCAGCCTCCCTGCATCGGCGCGACGATCTCGATGCGGTCGCCTTCGCTTAGGGCCGTTTCGGCGCGCTTGCGGGCCGGCACGAAATCGCCGTTCACCGCGGTCGCGACGATGCGGCCGCCGAAGCCCAGCTCCGCCAGCGCCTCGGCCAGCGTCTTCGCCGCGACGTCCTGCGGGGCGCCATTAAGCAGCAAGGTCATGCAGCATCTCCGGTGTTGCTTGCGGGTTCAGCACGGCATCCGCCGCCATCCGCGCCATGGCGGGGCTGAGCAGGAAGCCGTGGCGATAGAGCCCGTTGACATGGATCACGCGGCCGCGACGCGTCAGCCGCGGCAGGTTGTCGGGAAAGGCTGGGCGGGCATCGGTGCCGATCTCGACCACCTCCGCCTCGCCGAAAGCAGGGTGCAGCGCATAGGCCGCGCCGAGCAGTTCCAGCATGGCGCGAGCGGAGATGCGACGCCGCTCGCCGCTCTCGATCATCGTCGCGCCGACCATGAAGAGCCCGTCCGCGCGCGGGACGATGTAGAGCGGAATGCGCGGATGCAGCAGCCGGACAGGGCGCGACAGGCTGATATCGTCGCTGCGCAGCAGCAGCATCTCGCCTTTTACTCCGCGCAGGCCCGGGAGGACATCACGCGCCGCTAGCCCCCGGCAATCGAGGGCGATATCGGCATCGAGATCGACGGGCTCGACGGCGCTGTTGAAATGGATTGTGCCGCCGTTCGCGAGGAGGCGCTCAGCCAGCGCGGCGATGGCTTCACGCGGATCGAGATGTCCTTCACCCGCAAAGAACAGGCCGCGCGAAAACCGTCCGGCGAGATCGGGCTCGAGCACGGCGATGGCCTCGCCATCGATCTCCTCGAAATGGCTCGTGCGCTGCCCGAAGCGGCGCAATTCCGAACGATCCCGGCTCGGCGCGACCACGAGCGTGCCGTTGCGGACGACCCCACCGGCATGGCGCTCCCACCAGTCGGCCGCCTGCTGGCCGAGCCGGATCACCGGCTCCTCGGCGCTTTCGCCCTCGCACCACGGCGCCAGCATGCCGCCAGCAAACCAGGAACAGGCTTCGGCACCGATGCGCGGACCGCGCTCATGGATGGTGACCTGTGCGCCGCGCGCCAGCAATTCGGTGGCGCAGGCCAGGCCGACGACACCAGCGCCGACCACCGCGACGTTCAGGCTGGAATGAGGGCGTTCTGCCGTCATGCTCTTCCCTGCTCCCGGGAAGGCAGCGGCCTGGGCACGAGCAAAGTGTCTGCGAGCCGAAGACCGTTCCCTTCGCCGGCATTACCCGGATCAGGTACGATGGGTTGGCGCTGACCACGCCTCTCAGCCTCTCGGCACCCCAACGGACAGGCTCAATCTAATGGCTGCCCTGCGGCGGAGCAAGGCGAGCCGGCGCAGGGCTTGGTTGTCAGAGACGCCGCTTTGCGGAGGCCAACTTCTGATGTGCCCTCCCTTCACACGGGAGTGCTCGGTGGCCCACTGAGGAGCATGCACAGGCGAAGCGAAGGAAGTTGCCGACGAGGCTTGTCAAACGGCTCTGCAATCGGGCATAGAGCCTCTCGCCGGAGACGTGGCCGAGAGGCTGAAGGCACTCGTTTGCTAAATGAGCATACCCCACAAGGGTATCGAGGGTTCGAATCCCTCCGTCTCCGCCACTCTTTTTCTGCCCCTCCTTCGTTCGCTTGAACTTGAATTCGCACGCGGTTGCGTCGCACGGGCGCGCGCATTCTCATGCATCGGCGAGCGTCCGATCGGGCCTTGTTCATCGCTGTGGCGATCTCCCAGCCCGGCAGGTGCGCTGGTCGGCGGCTGGATTGGGTCGTCGCGATCAAGCAGGGCCGCCGACCGGCGATGCCGACACCGCAAGCGCGAGGGCCTCACCAGGTTTCCTTGACCGTTTCCATCGCGACATTGGTCGAGGTGTTCGCGACATGGGGCAGGTTCGAGATCTTCTCGCCCAGCACGGCCCGGTAGCGCCGGATATCCGGCGTGCGGATCTTCAGGAGGTAATCGAAGCGGCCCGCGATCATGTGGCACTCCTCGACCTCCCTGATTTTCTTGACCTCCTCGTTGAATTTCGTCAGCGCCTTTTCCGTGGTGTCGGACAGCTTGACCTCGGCGAAGGCGATGTGATCGAGCTTCAGCTTCGCCGGATTGAGCGTCGCCCGGAAGCCTTCGATATAGCCGTCGTCGACAAGCCGGCGGAACCGGATCTGGCACGGCGTCTTGGAGAGGCCGATCCGCGCGCCGAGCTCGGCGATCGAGATCCGGCCATCCTCCCTGAGCACGTCCAAGATCTTGCGATCAAGCGCATCCAAATCGCCTTCGATTGGCATTTCCTTAGGCTTTTTCACTTGCAATCCTCAAATCTGAAGTCTGAACGGACTGCAGGATAACAAAATTTAGACCGCCTGAGAATCGCGCTCATGATAAGCTCCCGCGCAAAGAACGGGAGAGGGTATCGCCCCCGGCCCGTCGCGTTCGAACCCGCCGGGACAAGCCATGAGCCAAGCCACCGCTGCCGCCGCCAACACCGCCTCCAGCCCGGCGCCTTTCGAGGGCTTCGCTCCGCCGATCCGCGAGCAGTCGGCGCTGCGCCAGGCGATCACCGCCGCCTATCGCCGGCCTGAAACGGAGTGCCTTCCGCCCCTGCTGGCGGCTGCGAAGCTGGCGCCAGCGAGCAAGCAGGAGATCGCGCGCACGGGGCGCAAGCTGATCGAGGCGCTGCGGGCCAAGCACAAGGGCACCGGCGTCGAGGGGCTCGTCCAAGAATATTCGCTCTCCAGCCAGGAGGGCGTCGCGCTGATGTGCCTCGCCGAGGCGCTACTGCGCATCCCAGACACCGCGACGCGCGACGCGCTGATCCGCGACAAGATCGCCGATGGCGACTGGAAGTCCCATGTCGGCGGCGGCAAATCGCTCTTCGTCAATGCTGCGACCTGGGGCCTCGTCGTCACCGGCAAGCTGACTTCGACCGTCAATGACCGCAGCCTCGCCGCCGCCCTGACCCGCCTCATCGCTCGCGCGGGCGAGCCGGTGATCCGGCGCGGCGTCGACATGGCGATGCGGATGATGGGCGAGCAGTTCGTCACCGGCGAGACGATCGACGAGGCGCTGAAGCGCGCCCGGCCGCTGGAGGCGCGCGGCTTCCGCTATTCCTACGACATGCTCGGTGAGGCGGCGACCACCGCCGCCGATGCCGCGCGCTACTATCGCGACTACGAGAACGCGATCCACGCTATCGGCCGGGCCGCGAACGGGCGCGGCGTCTTCGAAGGCCCAGGCATCTCGATCAAGCTCTCGGCCCTGCATCCGCGCTATAGCCGCGCGCAGGCTGGCCGCGTCATGAGCGAGCTGCTGCCGCTCGTGCGTGAGCTCGCGCTGATCGCCAAATCCTACGATATCGGCCTCAATATCGATGCCGAGGAAGCCGACCGGCTGGAGCTCTCGCTCGACCTGCTGGAGGCGCTGAGCTTCGATAACGCGCTGCAAGGCTGGAACGGCCTCGGCTTCGTGGTGCAGGCCTATGGCAAGCGCTGCCCCTTCGTGCTCGACTGGATCATCGATCTCGCCCGCCGCTCAGGCCGGCGCATGATGGTGCGCCTCGTCAAGGGCGCCTATTGGGATGCCGAGATCAAGCGCGCTCAGGTCGACGGGCTCGCCGATTTCCCGGTCTATACCCGCAAGGTCCATACCGACGTCGCCTATGTCGCCTGCGCCCGCAAGCTGCTGGCAGCTCCCGACGCGATCTTCCCGCAATTTGCGACGCATAACGCCCAGACGCTGGCGACGATCTACCACCTCGCCGACAGCGACTTCGCGGTCGGCAAATACGAGTTCCAGTGCCTGCACGGCATGGGCGAGCCGCTCTATGACGAGGTCGTCGGCAAGGACAATCTCGACCGGCCCTGCCGCATCTATGCGCCGGTTGGCACCCATGAGACGCTGCTCGCCTATCTCGTGCGGCGCCTGCTGGAAAACGGCGCGAACTCCTCCTTCGTCAACCGCATCTCCGATCCGAGCGTGACCATCGACTCGCTCGTCGCCGACCCCGTCGACGTGGTCGAAGCGATGCCGGTCATCGGCATGCTGCACGATCAGATTGCGCTGCCGGGCGACCTCTACGGCGCCGACCGCGTCAATTCGAAGGGCATTGACCTCTCCAACGAGGCGGCTTTGGCTGAGCTCGCGAGCAATCTCACTGCTACGGTCGGGCAGAACTGGCATGCCGTGCCGCTGCTGGCGGATAACTCCACCGCCGGCACGACGCGACCGGTCCTGAATCCGGCGGATCATGCCGACGTCGTCGGGCAGGTCACCGAGCTTGCCGTCGAGGATGCCGCCAGGATCGCGCGTCTCGCCGCCGAGGGCGGCAAGGCCTGGGCCGCCGTGCCCCCGGCCGAACGTGCCGCCTGCCTCGACCGCGCCGCCGACCTCATGCAGGCGCGCATCGAGACGCTGATGGGCATCGCCATGCGCGAGGCCGGCAAATCGGCTGCCAACGCGATCAGCGAGGTGCGCGAGGCCATCGACTTCCTGCGCTATTATGCCGACCAGGCGCGCAAGACGCTGGGCCCGGCGCATGCGCCGCTCGGGCCGATCGTCTGCATCAGCCCGTGGAACTTCCCGCTGGCGATCTTCACCGGGCAGGTCGCGGCCGCGCTGGTCGCGGGCAACGCGGTGATGGCCAAGCCCGCGGGCGTCACCCCGATCATCGCGCATGAGAGCGTCAAGATCCTGCATGAGGCCGGCGTCCCGCGCGGCGCCCTGCAGTTCACGCCGGGCAGCGGGCGCCTCGGCGCCGCTCTGGTCGGCGCGGCGGAGACGGCGGGCGTGATGTTCACCGGCTCGACCGAGGTCGCGCGCGGCATCCAGGCCCAGTTGGCGGAGCGCCTCTCGGCCGAGGGCAAGCCGATCCCGCTGATCGCCGAGACCGGCGGCCAGAACGGCATGATCGTCGATTCCTCCGCGCTGGCCGAGCAGGTCGTCGCCGACGTCATCGCCTCGGCCTTCGACAGCGCCGGCCAGCGCTGTTCGGCCCTACGCGTGCTCTGTCTGCAGGAGGACATCGCCGACCGCACGCTGCACATGCTGCAGGGCGCGCTCAAGGAACTCACCATCGGCCGCACCGACAAGCTCAGCGTCGATATCGGCCCGGTGATCAGCGAGGGTGCCCAGGGCGAAATCGACGAGCATGTCGCGCGCATGCGCGGCCTCGGCCGCAAGGTCGAGCAGCTCCCGCTGCCGGAGAGCGCGGTGAAGGGCACCTTCGTGCCGCCGACCATCGTCGAATTGAAGAGCCTGACCGACCTGAAGCGCGAGGTCTTTGGGCCGGTCCTGCACGTCATCCGCTATGAGCGCGAGGATCTCGACAAGCTGATCGACGAGGTCAACGGCTCCGGCTACGGCCTGACCTTCGGCCTGCATACGCGGCTCGACGAGACGATCGCCCATGTCACCAGCCGCATCAAGGCGGGCAATCTCTATGTGAACCGCAACATCATCGGCGCCGTCGTCGGCGTGCAGCCCTTCGGCGGCCGTGGCCTCTCCGGCACCGGTCCCAAAGCCGGCGGGCCGCTCTATATCGGCCGCCTCGTGCGCAAGGCGCCGGTGCCGCCCCAGCACGGCTCGGTCCATATCGACCCGGCGCTGCTCGAATATGCCGCCTGGCTCGCGAGCAAGGGGCTGAAGGCGGAAGCCGATGCCGCCCGCGAGACCGGCGGCCATTCGGCGCTGGGCTTGCATATCGAGCTGGCCGGTCCGGTCGGCGAGCGCAATCTCTATGCGCTGCATCCGCGCGGCCGTATCCTGCTCGCGCCGCAGACGGAAGCAGGCCTCCATCGGCAGGTCGCGGCGGCGCTGGCGACCGGCAACCAGCTCGTCATCGACGCGGCCTCCGGGTTGAAGGGAGCGCTGTCGGGGCTGCCGGCTGCGGTGGAAACCCGCATCGGCTGGACTTCGGACTGGGAGGCCGACGGCCCGTTCTCCGGCGCGCTGGTCGAGGGCGATACCCAGCGCATCGGCGAGGTGAACCGCCGGATCGCCGGGCTTTCCGGCCCGCTCGTGCTGGTCCAGGCGGCGAGCACGGAGGAGCTGAAGCGCGATCCCGATGCCTATTGCCTGAACTGGCTGCTGGAAGAGGTCTCGACCTCGATCAACACCACGGCCGCCGGCGGCAATGCCAGCCTGATGACGATCGGCTGAAGCTCCCGGAGACGGAAAGCGCTCGAGCCGGCCCGGCCGTGGGCATCATCCCCCACGGCCTGCCGGGCGGTCAGCCGCTCAGCAGAAGCTCGACCAGTCGCCTGGTGCTGTTGACGTTGTATTTCCGCAGCAGCCGGGCGCGATAGATGTCGACGGTGCGCGGGCTGATGCCCAGTGCCTTGGCGGCCTCCTTGCCCGTCCTGCCCTCGATCAGGAGTGCGGCGACGTCGCGTTCGCGCGGCGTCAGCGACGTTCGCAGCGACGGCCCGGCAGCTTCAGCCTTTGCGAGCTCGGAGAACACCCACAGCGCATGCCCGTGCGCGTCGTCTGGCGTATAGGTGAAGCCGCTGACCCTGACCCAGAACAGGCTGCCGTCGAGGCGCCGCATCACGCGGTCATCGGTATAGCTGCGCTCATCGGACAGGCGCGCGCCGACGCGCTTCCCGGTCTCCTCGTAATCGGATTGCGTCGGGTAGAGCCGCTCGAAGGTCTGGCCGACGAGATCGCCGATCGATCCGCGGAATATCCTGGCGAATGCGAGGTTGCAGGCCAGGATGATGCGATTGCGGCCCACGACAAGCCCGACCGGGGCATTCTCGAAGGCCTGTCGGAAATCCACATCCATCGGAACCGCCTCCAGCCCGGTTTTCAGGCCGACAAGCCAGCCGCACACTTAAGTGTCCGATACCTATAGAATTAGGTATTTAGGTAGCCTAGCCTTTTTCGGAGAAGGGACAAGACCGATGCAACTGACCGACTTCAAGGCTCTGACCTTCGACTGCTACGGCACGCTGATCGACTGGGAAACCGGCATGTTCGAAGGGTTGAAGCCGCTCACCAGCCGGCTCGCGACCCCGCCCACGCGTGATCAGGTGCTGGAAGCGCATGCGCGGCATGAATCGTCGCAGCAATTGCAGACGCCGACCCGGATCTACCGGGACCTGCTGCCGATCGTCTACAAGCGCCTCGCCGAGGAATGGGGCCTGTCGGCGTCCTGGGAGGAATGCGTGGCGTACGGGCAATCGGTCAAGAACTGGCCGGCCTTCCCCGATTCCGCTGAAGCGCTCCGGTACCTTAAGCGTCACTACAAGCTCGTGATCCTGTCGAATGTCGACAATGAGAGCTTCGCCGCAAGCAATGCGAAGCTCCAGGTCGCCTTCGATGCGATCTACACGGCCGAGGATATCGGCTCCTACAAGCCGGCGGATCGGAATTTCGACTACATGTTCGAAAAGCTGGAGACGCTGGGCATCCGGAAGCACGAGATCCTGCACACCGCCGAGAGCATGTTCCACGACCATGGCCCGGCGAACCGGCACGGACTGGCCTCCTGCTGGATCTATCGCCGCCACGACAAGGACGGCTTCGGCGCGACGATGCATCCGGGCGACATGCCGAGATATGATTTCCGCTTCAACAGCATGGCCGATCTCGCGAAGGCGCATCGGGAAGCGCTTGGCGGCTGATCCCGCCGGCAGCCGGGCATCGGCAAGGCCTATGCGGAACCCGATCGGCCCCGCGGAGGTTCACCTCCGAGGAGGATCGATCGATGAGCAAGGTTTCCGATCAGGCGAGCGGCGTCCCGGCTGTCTTCAGCACGGCTCGCAGGCCCGGGCAGCCAGGAGACGAAAACGAAAGCCGCGCCGGCCCGAACCCGCGCTCGGCTCACGCCACCGGTCCCCATGCTCCCTACGAGCCGCACGATCCCGAAGGCCTGGCGGCCGAGAAACATCATTCGGACCCCGTCGAGATCTCCGAAGATGCGGTGAATGAACGCAAGCCGAGCGGAACGATCAAGATCGTCGACCTCAGGAAGCCGGCCTAGACCATCGGACCCGTGACGATGGTCCCGCTCGGCCGCCTCGCCCATGTTCCAAAAGGATGCCTGTCCCGCCGCAGGCCGCCGGGATCAGGATGGACCCCGCGCTGCATTATGAGGCAGTGATGGGGCCGCAGGATTCGCCGCGGTGCGGATGATGCCGCCGACGCGAACCGGGACGAGGAAACGCCACCGATGCCGACGATGAAGAACGCGATGATCGTCGCGCCGCAGCCGGAAGCGGCGGAGGCCGGGGCCGAGGTTCTGGAGCGCGGCGGCAACGCCATCGACGCGGCGATCGCCTGCGCCTTCATGCAGGGCGTGGTCGATCCGCTGATGTGCGGCATCGGCGGCTTCGGCTCGATGCAGGTCTACATGCCGCGCCGCGGCGTCCATGAGATCGTCGAGTTCTATGCAAAAGCTCCGCTCGCCGCGACGCCGGACATGTGGCTGCAGCATCTGCAGGGGCAGACGCGGGACGGTTTCGCCTTCCTGCTCAAGGGCGGGATCAACGAGTTCGGCCATCTCGCCGTCTGCACGCCGGGCAGCGTCAAGGGCTATGCCCATGCGCTCTCCCGGTTCGGCACGATGGATTGGCGCGACGTGATGGCACCCGCGATCAGGCAGGCGCATGAAGGCGTGCTCGTGCGGCCGCACATGCACTGGTTCTGGAGCCAGGACCAGAGCGGCGGCGGTGAGGTCAATACCGGCGACAAGCTGCGCTACAGCAAGACCGGACGCGACGTCTACTTCCGGCCCGATGGCAGCCCCAAGCGCGTCGGCGACACCCTGGTCAATCCCGATCTCGCCGCCACGCTGGAGCATCTCGCCAAGAGCGGCCCGGACGATTTCTACCATGGCGCGCTGGCCGCCCGGATGGCCTCCGACTTCGCGGCCCAGGGCGGGCTGATCAGCGAGCGCGACTTCGCGGCTTATGAACTCTCGGTCGCCGAGCCGATCTGGGGTTCCTATCGCGGGCACCGGATCTCGACCTCGCCGCCGCCGGCGAGCGGCATGTCGATGCTGCAGATCCTGCACATCCTCGAGAATTTCGACATCGGCGCGCTCAGGCATGGCAGCGTCGAGCACATCACCCTGCTCGCCGAGGCAATGCGGCGCATGACCATCGACAAGGATCGCTTCATGGGCGACCCGGCCTATGTCGACGTGCCTGTCGAGCGACTGATCTCGAAGGCGCATGCGGCCGAGCAGGCCGAGGCGATCCGGCGCGGCGAGCGCGCGGTCATCGACAGGCTGGACAAATCGCAGCGCGAGACGACGCATGTCACCGTCGTCGACCGCGAGGGCAACGCCGTGGCGCTGACTCATACCCTGGGTAGCCCCTCCGGCGCGATCTCGGACGGGCTCGGCTTCATCTATAACGGCACGATGAGCCGCTTCGACCCGCGCCCCGGCCGGGCGGCGTCGATCGCGCCCGGCAAGCGCCGCGCCTCTTCCGCCGCGCCGACCGTCGTCTTCGACGGCGAGACGCCGCGCATCGTCATCGGCGCGCCCGGCGGCAGCTATATCGCGCCGGCGATCGCGCAGGGGATCATGAACATGCTCGATTTCGGCATGTCGCCCTTCGAGGCCGTCGCCGCACCGCGGGTCATGGCCGTCTCGAACACGATCGACATCTCCAACCGCATCCGCCGCAATGTCAGCGCCGAGCTCACCGCCGCCGGATATGACGTCAAACGTTCGGCCCAGACATTCCCTTTCGCAGCCCTTCATGCGATCGGAATCGTCGATGGCACGTGTTCGGGCGGGGCCGACCCGCAGCGCGACGGAATGGCGATCTCCGTCTGATTTCCAGACCGGCTTCGACAGGGGGCGGGGATGTTCCTGAGCGTATTCGACGTCTTCAAGATCGGTATCGGCCCTTCGTCCTCGCATACGATGGGGCCGATGACGGCGGCGGGGCACTTCCTCGACCTGCTGCGCCGGGACCCAGCGCGCGATCGCGCGGCAGCCGTCAAGGCGACGCTCTACGGCTCGCTCGCCTTCACCGGAAAGGGCCACGCCACCGACCGGGCCGTGGCGCTCGGCCTGCTCGGCTGGACGCCGGCAGCCTTCGACTTCGATGCGGCCGAACGCCAGCTCGACGAACTCGGCCGCAGCCATCTTCTGCGCCATGATGGCCTGCCGCCGCTGGCCTTCGATCCCGCGACCGACATCGTCTTCGACTACGGACCGCCTTTGCCCGGCCATGCCAACGGGCTCATCTTCTGCGCCCGCGATTCCGCCGGGGCGGAGTTGTTGTCCGAGACCTATTATTCGATCGGCGGCGGCTTCGTGGTCACGGCGCAGGAGCGCGAAGCCCCGGCCGCTTCTACGCAGACATCGTCCTGGCCCTATCCATTCGCGAATGCGGCAACGATGCTGCGCATGGCCAAGGAGAGCGGGCTGTCGATCGCGGCGATGAAGCGCGCCAACGAAATCCATCTCCAGCCAGAAGAAGAGGTCGAAAGCGGCCTCGCCCGCCTCTGGTCGGTGATGAACGACTGCATCGAGCGCGGCATGAATCAGGAGGGCGAACTGCCCGGCGGTCTGCGCGTGCGGCGCAGGGCGGCGCATATCCACCGGCAACTGGCGGCCGAGAAACTGGCCAATCGCTCGCAGCCGCATGCCTCGACGGACTGGCTCAGCGTCTACGCCATGGCGGTGAACGAGGAAAACGCGGCCGGCGGCCGCGTCGTCACCTCTCCGACCAACGGGGCCGCCGGGGTCGTGCCGGCGGTGCTGCGCTATTATCTCGACCATTGCGTCGGGGCGGAGCCGGAAAAGGTCTCCGACTTCCTGCTGACGGCGGCAGCGATCGGCGGGCTGATCAAGCACAACGCCTCGATCTCCGGGGCCGAGGCTGGTTGCCAGGGCGAAGTCGGCTCCGCCGCCGCGATGGCCGCGGCCGGGCTCTGCGCCGTGCTCGGCGGCTCGCCAGCGCAGATCGAGAACGCCGCCGAAATCGCGCTGGAGCACCATCTCGGCATGACCTGCGACCCTGCGGCCGGCCTCGTCCAGGTGCCCTGCATCGAGCGCAACGGCATCGGCGCGATCAAGGCAGTCGCGGCCGCGTCGCTGGCTCTGCGCGGGGACGGCTCGCATTTCATGCCACTCGACAACTGCATCGAGGCGATGCGGCAGACCGGCGAGGCCATGAACGAGCGCTTCAAGGAAACCAGCCTCGGGGGGCTCGCGGTCAACCTGCCGGAATGCTGAGCCCTCCCCTGTCATTTTTGCATGATGGATCGGGCAAGCGCCCGATAGGGTGGACGCACAGCCTGCAAGGATCGGATCGATGATCGTGGATGACTTCCGTTCGGATACGGTAACGCGCCCCGGCGAAGGGATGCGGGCCGCCATGGCCGCGGCCGAGGTCGGCGACGCCGTCTATGACGATTGCCCGACGACGAAGCGGCTGGAGGCGATGACGGCCGAGCGGCTCGGCAAGGAATCGGCCCTGTTCTTCCCCACCGGTACGCAGGCGAACCTCGCCGGGCTGATGGCCCATTGCGGCCGCGGCGAGGAATACATCGTCGGCCAGATGGCCCACACTTATCGATTGGAAGGTGGCGGCGCCGCCGTGCTCGGCTCGATCCAGCCGCAGCCTCTTCCGAACGAGGCCGACGGCACGATCGCGCTCGACGCCATCGCCAATGCGATCAAGCCGAACGATTTCCATTTCGCGATGACGCGGCTTCTGGCGCTGGAGAACACCTTCAACGGCCAGGTGCTGCCCGATGCCTATCTGGAGGCTGCCACCGGGCTTGCCCGCTCGCGCGGCCTCGCCACCCATCTCGACGGCGCCCGCCTGATGAACGCGGCCGCAGCGAGCAACCGCGATGCCGCCTGGATCGCGGGGCAGTTCGACACCGTGTCGCTGTGCCTCTCCAAGGGCCTCGGCGCGCCGGTCGGGTCCATTCTGGTCGGACCGAAGGATTTCATCGAGAAGGCCCGGCGGATCCGCAAGATGCTGGGCGGCGGCATGCGCCAGACCGGCGTGATCGCCGCAGCCGCGATCTACGCGCTGGAGCACAATGTCACGAGGCTCAGCGAGGATCACCGGCGCGCGGCCGATCTGGCGGAAGTGCTGGGACGTTTCCCGGAACTCGGCGCCGGGCCTGCCCGCACGAACATGGTGTTCATGTTGCCAAAGGCGCTCGATACCGCCGCCTTCGCCGCCTTCCTGCGCGAACGCGGCATCGCCGTCAGCGGGCGTTACGGCACGCTGCGCTGGGTGACCCATCTCGATGTGAACGACGCCTCCGTCGCGCGTGTCGCCGAAGCCTGCGAGCGCTTCTTCGACAAGCGGCAGGCGGCTGCGGAGTAAAAGCCCCGCCTCAACCGCTTCCGGGCACGCCTTTCCGCGGCTCGGCCTCGATCAGATACTCGATGTGCCGGCGGCCTGAATCTCCCAGTCGGATCGAGACCGCAACACCGAAGATGTCCTTGATCGCCTCGGCGGTCAGGACCTCCTCCGGAGGGCCGGCCGCCTGCAAGCGCCCGTCATGCAGCAGCGCGATCTCGTCGCAGAACATGGCGGCGAGGTTGAGGTCGTGCAGCGCCATGATGCAGGTGATGCCGAGGCGGCGAACCAGGCTCAGGATCGAGAGCTGGTGCTGGATGTCGAGATGATTGGTCGGCTCGTCCAGGATCAGCTCGCTTGGCTCCTGCGCGAGAGCGCGGGCGATATGGACGCGCTGGCGCTCCCCGCCTGAGAGTGTGTGCCAGTGCTGGTCATGGCGCTCCGTCAGCCCGACCCGCGCCAAGGCCTCATTGACGGCGGCCTCGTCGGCCTCGCTCCAGGAGGCGAGCGCGGCGCGATGCGGCGTGCGGCCGAGGCGGACGACGTCGCAGACGGAGAGCTGGATCTCGGTCGTCGCCTGCTGCTCGACGAAGGCGAGGCGGCGGGCGAGTTCGCGGCGCGGCACGCCGGCAATGTCATAGCCGTCGAGGGTGACGACACCGCTTGCGACATTGCGCAGGCGGCAGAGCAATCGGAGCAGGCTCGACTTGCCGGAGCCGTTGGGACCGATCAGGCCGAGCACCCGGCCGGGCGCCGCTTCCAGCGTCACGCCATCGACGATCATCCGGCCGCCGGCGCCCCAGCGGACCTCGCGGGTCGCGAGCGTCATGCCGGCCTCCGGGCGCGGTAAAGGATCAGAGCGAAGACCGGCGCACCGAACAAGGCCGTCACCACGCCGATCGGCAGGATCTGCTGCGGGATCAGCACGCGCGAGAGGATGTCGGCGAGGATCATGAAGATCGCCCCGACGACAAGGCAGGCCGGCAGCAGGCGGGCATGGCCGGAACCGACGAGGAAGCGTGCGGCATGGGGAATGATCAACCCGACGAAACCGACCGTGCCGACGATCGAGACCATCACCGCCGTCATCACCGCCGTCGTGGCGAACAGCACGACCTTGACCCGCGTGACGGCGACGCCGAGCGAGGCCGCGGCATCGACACCGAAAGCGAAGGCGTCGAGCGCCTTGGCGTGGAGCATGCAGATGCCGAAGCCGATGAAGGCGACGGGTGCCGCCATCCAGAGATCGGGCCAGCGCACGCCGCCGAAATTGCCGAGCAGCCAGAACATCACGCCGCGGGCCTGTTCGGCACTGGCGAGCGTCGTCACGATCGTCGCCGTCGCGGCATTGAAGAGCTGCGAGGTGGCGACGCCGGCGAGGATGACGCGGTCGCTCGCCCCGCCCGCCCCCGCCGCCAGCATGGCGACCACCACGAGCGCAGCGCAGGAGCCGATGAAGGCGCCGGTCGAAACCGACAGCACCGTACCGCCGATGCTGATGCCGAGGATCAGCACCGCGACGGCGCCGGTCGAGGCCCCCGCCGAGATGCCGAGGATATAGGGCTCGGCCAGCGGATTGCGCAGCAGCGCCTGCAGGATCGCACCGGACAGGGCGAGCGCGCCGCCGCAGAGCCCCGCCATTAGCGCGCGGCTCAGGCGATAATCGAAGATCACGCCCTGCTGGATCGCGCTGACGGGCAAGTCGAGATCGAACAACCCGTTGCCGAGCGCCTTCAGGGCCGTGTCCAGCGGGATGCGCATCTCGCCGATCGTGACCGCCAGCGCGACCGAGAAGGTCAGCGCCAGCAGCGAAGCGAGCGCGATGCCGATCCGCGCCGGCCAGTTCGGCCCATGGGCGGCGTGGCTCAACGCGAAAGCCCGAAGCCGGCGATCGCCTTGGCGAGCGTCTCGATGCCGTCGATGGTGTCGAGCCCGGCGCGGGTCGCCCCGACATCCATGATGACGACGCGGTTGTTCCTGACGGCGTCGAGCTTGCTGGCGACCGGGTCGGTCTTCAGGAATTCCAGCTTCTTCTCGATATCGTCGGCCGGGAAGCGGCGGCGATCCATCTTCACGGTGACGATCACGGCCGGATTGGCGGCGGCGATGCTTTCCCAGCCGACCAGCGGCCATTCCTCGTTGGTCGTGATGATGTTGCGGGCGCCGAGCTTGGACAGGATATAAGCGGGCACGCCGTTCTTGCCGGCCATGAAGCCGTCGCCCTTGATGTCCTTGCTGGAGAACCAGACGACGACCGGCACCTCCTGCGCCTTCAGCTTGGCGACCTGCTCGACCGCCTTGTCCTCGCGGGCCTTGAGCTCAGCGACGAGCGTCTCGGCCCGGTCGGCGACATCGAAGATCGCGCCGAATTCGCGGATGTTGCGATAGACCAGCTCCATCGTGAACATCTGCGTACGAACGCCGTCGCCGGCACCGGAATTGTCCTTGCCGACGCAATCGGTCGGCGAGACGTACGTGGGCACCTTCACTTTGGCGAACTGGTCGCGCTTGCCGACGATGCCGTTGGGCCCGACATGCCATTCGAACATCGCGGTGACGAGATCGGGCTCCTGCGCCAGCACCGCCTCGAAGCTCGGATCGTTGTCGGCGAGGCGCTTCACCTTGGCATTGACCGCCTCATAGGGCTTGGCGACCGGCGAGAACCAGACCGCGGTGCCGACGACACGGTCGCCGAGGCCGAGCGCATAGAGGATTTCCGTCTGGGTCTGACCGATCGCGACGACGCGCTTGGGCGCGGCGTTGAAGGTGATCGTCTCGCGGCAGTTCTCCAGCGTCAGCGGGTACTTGGTCGGCGCCGCAGTGGCCGTGCCGATGGCGAGAGCGCCGAACAGCGCGGCGGCCGAGAGGCGGAGCAGGGAATTGAACGGGCGCGCAGCCGGCATCGAGGCCATCCGAAATGTAACAATGTTGCATTTCTGATAGAGTGCGCGGCAGGCAAACGTCAAGCCGCCTTGAGCGGCCTGTGCAGTGGACTTCATGAACATGGACTTCATCGCTCCCCGAGATGACGGCCGGGGGAGCTTTGGGCATGTGGGGCGGACAAGCGGCGCAGGGCCACCATCGACACACAGGCTCCGGAACACCCCGTCCGAAAGACGTCTTCGACGACCGGGGCAGGTCTCCTGGCTCGCGGGTCGATGCCGGTTCCGCCCGGCCTTCCCGGCGCGGCAAGCGCCAGTGGACGATGGACGGAGAGCTCGCCGCTTACAGTTGCGGGGGCAGCCTCGGCTTTGGCACTGGAAGTGCCTCACCGAATTCCCTCTTAGCTCCGGGAGCAACCCGGAGAACCTCGATCGGCGCACACCCTATAAGGGTGCGGCGCGCCGTCAAGCGAACATCGCTTCAGAGGCGCGGCGTGCTGTAGAGCCGCTTGCCGCCGACGGATATCTCGACCTCCTGCAGGTAGCCCCGCAGCGCGGTCGTCGCGACCTCGATGCCGAGGCCGGGAGTATCAGGCGCGGCGACCTGCCCGTTCGTATCGCGCTCCAGGTGATTGGCTGAGATCGCGGTCGCGAGCGGCTTCGGCATGGCCGGATACTCGCAGATCTCGTGCGCAGCGAGACCGGCATAGGGCTGGAGCGAGGCGGAGAGCGCCAGATGCGAGGTGAAGGTGTGATTGACGAAGGTCACGCCCTTGGCGACCGCGTAATCCGCCACGGCCTTGGATGGGCCGATGCCGCCGATGCGCCCGCAATCGATCTGGACATAGCCAATGCCGCCATAGTCAATGAGCTGCCGGGCCATCGACTCGTTATGGGCGCCCTCCCCGCCGGCCAGCCGGACCTTGGGACTGCGTTTGGCAAGACCGCCATAGGCTTCGAGCGCACTGGCATGGAAGGGCTCCTCGAACCAGAGCACGTTGGCCTTCTCCATCGCGGGCAAGCGAGCGGCGGCGCGCTCGACATCCTCGATGAAGATCTGGCCGGTATCGACGAGCAGGATGCCGTCCTGCCCCAGCCCTTCGCGCGCCGCGACGAAATGCTCGGCATCCGCCTCGACGCTGCCGCGACCGATCGGCCCCCAGCCGAACTTGGCGGCGCGGAAGCTGCGCTTGCGAGCATCGCGGGCGCGTTCAAGGGTTTCCTGCGCCGTGTCGCCGAACAGGACCGAGGCATAGGGCGTCTTGGAATGGCTTTTCGCGTAGCCGAGCAGGCGCCAGACCGGCTCGGAACGCATCTTGCCGAGGATGTCCCATAGCGCCATCTCGACGCCGGAGAAGGTGTGCGGCGCCTGGAGCAGGTCCATCGAGTTATAGGCGACGGCTGCGGCGATGCGGGCGATGTCCTGCGGGCTCTCCAAATTCTGGCCCAGCACGGAATCCGCGACCGGGCGGCAGACGCCATGCGACATCGGGCAGATAAAAGCGGCGATGGAGGGCAATGGCGCCGCTTCGCATTCGCCCCAGCCGACATGACCGCCGGCGGCGACCCTGACCAGCAAGGCATCCTGGCTGCCATCGGCCTCGTCGGTAACGACGGGCATGGCGAGATAGAAGAAATCGACGGCCTCGATCCTGGGCACGGGCTTCATCCTCACAGTTCGCAGATCGTGGCGCGCGGGGCGAAGGTGACGCCTTCGTCGAGCGGATAGATCGGCCGGGCGCAGATCGTGTGGCCGAGACTCCGGAGATTGGCGGAGGTCGCGCCGGGTGCGTCGATGTTGAAGTTCCGCGCGCACCACTGGTCGAACATGTGGAACTCGGTGTGCGGCGACTTCACAACGATAAGATCGAAATCGGTGGGGTCGATGCCGTTGGCGTAATACATCGCCCGGTCGAACAGGCTGACCGAGCGGCTCATCACCACTACGGTGACATTGTCCCAGGTCAGCACGGCGGTCGGCCCGGCGCTGAGCGGCGCCTTCATCGTCTCCAGCGCGGCTTCGCCATCGGAGAGCAGCTTGACCTTGGCTTTCACCTGCATCGGCGGGAAGCGCGCGGGATCGATCGAGCCGCCGAGCGTGATCTCGATCGTCGCGCCGACGCCGGCCTTATGGGCAGCGGCGGCGGCAGGCGCATCGACGATCTGGGCCAGCACCCGCTTGTCGTAGCCGGCCTTGCGCAGGGCGGCGAGGATCGCGTTGCTGTCGCCTGAGGCGCCGGACGAGGTGGCGTCGGCCGCGTCAGTGAAGATCACCGGGCCGTCGATGCTGCGGGCCTGGGCAACCGCTCGGTCGAGCGGGACGAGCTTGCCCTGCATGCGGAAGCGCAAGGGCCAGAACTCCTCTGCGAGCCGGATAGCCTCGCGCTCGGCCGTCGCCTTGTCGCCATCGGTGAGGATCAGCACCTGCGAGCAGAGCTCGGGCACGTCGGTGAAGGGGTTTCCGATCATGATACCGGCCGCGAGCGCCCGTCCCTCCTCCTCCAGCCGGCGGCATTCGGCGAGGAGTTCGCCATAGCAGCCGGTCTTGGTGATGAGTTCGTCGCCACGCACCAGCGCGGGAATGACGACGCGGGCGGCGACGGGCTTGATGCCGCCAGCCATCAGCTTCAGCAGGAGTTCGGCGGCGCGGCGCCCGGTATCGGCGAAATCGACATGGGGATAGGTCCAGTAGATCGCGAAACCGTCGACGTTGCGGAGCATGCGGTCGGTCAGGATGCCGTGCAGGTCGAGCGAGATGACGATCGGCATGCCCGGGCCGACGCGCTGGCGCAGCTTCTCCAGCAGGTAGCCTTCCGGGTCGAGTTCGCCATCGGCGCCCATTGCGCCATGCAGCGAGACATAGATGCCGTCGATGCGGTCGAGCTTGGCGAAGATCGCGGCGAGGATTTCCTCGGAGAGCTTCTTCCAGCCCGCAGCCGAAAGCGGGCCGGCGCTGCCGGAGCGGGCGCAGATCGTCGGCACGATCTCGATATCGGGCCTCGCCTCGAAGACCGCGAGCGCGCCGCCGAGTTCCTGGTTCTGGCCGCGCTGGACGTAAAGGCCCTCGCCATGGTGGATCAGGAAGTTCTCGTAATGCGACGGCAACGGGTTGAAGGAGGAGATCTCCTGCTTGCAGTCGGCGATCAGGATGCGCTTCATCGGGCGGCTCCGGCGGGTTCAGAATTTCAGGCGGGGGTCGAGTACGTCGCGCAGGCCGTCGCCGAGAAGGTTGAGGCCGAGCACGCAGGTGATGATCGCGAGGCCCGGGAATACCGTGATCCAGGGGGCCTCGCGCATGAAATCGCGGCCTTGCGCGATGATCGAGCCGAAGGAGGCCGCCGGTGGCGGCGGGCCGGCACCAACAAAGGACAGAGCCGCTTCGGCGAGGATCGCGATGGCGAAGACATAGGTCAGCCGCACGATCAGCGGGCCGGCGGCATTGCGCAGCACATGCTTGAACAGGATGGTCATCTCGCCGACGCCGATCGAGCGCGCGGCCGAGACATATTCCTGCTCCTTTTCGAGCAGCACCGAGGCACGCACGATGCGGGCGGTATGCGGCGTCGTGGCGATGGCGAGCGCGATCACGACATTGGTGAGCGAGGCGCCGAGCACCGCCGAAACGACCATGGCCAGCACGATCGACGGGAAGGCCATCAGTGCGTCCATGATCCGCATGGTCGGCTGGTCGAGATGGTAGAAATAGCCGGCGATGGCGCCGCTCAGCGTCCCCGCGATACCGGCCAGCACCACCGTGAAGGCACCGATAGCGAGCGAGATGCGGGCGCCGATCATGACGCGGGAGAGGATGTCGCGGCCGAAATGATCGGTGCCGAACCAGTGCATCTCGCTGGGCGCGGCGAGCCGTGCCCGGACATTGCTTTTGAGCGGATCGAAGGGCGTGAGCCAATCGGCAGCAAGCGCGACGGCGACCATCAGCAGCACCAGCACCGCCCCGATCACGAAGGAGCGGTTGCGCAACAGGCGCCCCCAGAGGGCGCGGCCGACGAGGGGCGTGCCCTGCATCAGGCCAGCCTCACGCGCGGATCGACCACGGCATAGAGGATGTCGACGACGAGGTTGATCGCGAGATAGACGACCGCGAGGAAGAGCAAGCCACCCTGCAGCACCGGGAAATCGCGCGAGGCGATAGCGCCGACGATCAGGCGCCCGATACCGGGGATCGAGAAGACCTGCTCGACGATGACCGCGCCGCCGAGCAGAGCGCCGGAGACGATGCCGATGACGGTGAGGATCGGGATCATCGCGTTGGGCAAGGCGTGGCGCAGGACGACATGGAGCTTGGCCAGCCCCTTGGCATCGGCGGTACGGACATAATCCTGCGAGAGCGTGTCCAGCATCGAGGCGCGCGCCATCCGGGCGATGAAGCCGACCTGGACGAGGCCCAGGGTCAGGGCCGGGAGGATCATGCCGCGCAGCCATTGGCCCGGCGATTCCGTGAAAGGCGTAAAGCCGCCGCTCGGCAGCCAGCCGAGCGACACCGCGAAGACCAGCACCATGACGAGGCCGAGCCAGAAATCCGGTACCGAGAGCCCGAGCAGGGCCGTCGTCATCACCGCCTGATCGGGCCAGCGGTTGTGGTTGACCGCCGCGACGATGCCCGCCGCAACGCCGAAGAACACGGCGAAGGCCAGCGCCAACGCCGCCAGCGAGAGCGTGACCGGCAGGCGCTCGATCAGGGCCGCCGTCACCGAGCGGTTGAGCAGGATCGACTGGCCGAGATCGCCGCTGAGAATGCGCCCGTACCAACCGAACATCTGCTGCGGCAGCGAGAGGTCGAGACCAAGCGCGCTGCGCAGCTTGGCGACCTGCTCGGGCGTCGCCGAGGCGTCGAGGAAAGCCGCCGCCGGATCCCCCGGCACCAGCCAGATCAGCGCGAAGGACATCAGCGAAACCAGGACGAGCACGAGAAAGGCGCCCGCGAGCCGGCGGATCAGGAAGTTTCCCATGCCGCCCTCCTTTCGAGCGTTAAGCCTTCGTTCTGATAAGTGCGCGTCATCCCGGGCGACCGAAGGGAGACCCGGGATCCATTCCGGAACGCTTCCGGCAAAGGTTCAGGAATGGATCCCGGATCTGCGCCGCTACGCGGCTTGTCCGGGATGACACGCTGATATGACGGCGGTCGACACCTACAACGGCTGGCATCGACCGCTTGCCCTCAGGGCTCCAGCCAGACGCCCCACATGCGCGGGATGCGATAGGGCTTGAAGTTCTTGAGCTTGGACGTGGAGGCCTGGAAGATCCCGTAATTGCCGGCCTTCATCGCGACTGCCGCGTCGTACATGTGCTTCTGGAAGGCGTCGTAGAGCGCCTTGCGCTTGCCCTCGTCCATCTCGGCGTTGAAAGCGGCGGCGATGCGGTCGATCTCGGGGTCCTTCGCCTGCTGCGAGAGGCCGTTGACCCAGGGCGCCATCACCGAGCCCGGGCCTTCATAGGGCTCGATGCCGAAACCGTGCGTCCAGAAGGTCCAGCCCGTCGGCGTGAAGCCAATCTTCGAGACGGTCGGCCAGTCGGCGACGGAGATATCCACCTCGACGCCGATCTCCTTCAGTTTCTGCTGAACCAGCGTCGCGGTGTCGACATTGGGGCGCAGATTGTCGGTGATGAAGGTGACCTTGCCACCCTTGTAGGAGGATTTCGCGAGAAGCTCCTTGGCGAGTTTCAGGTCGTGCTTGTTGTACTTGTCGCTGCCGACAGTCGAATGGAAGGCGGAGCCCGGATAGAGCCAGCTCGGGTCCATCTGGTAGATATCGGCATAGGAGATCGCCATGATCTCCTCCATGTCGAGCGCCGCCTGGACGGCGAGCCGGAAGTTCACGTCGTTGGCCGGTGCCTGCGCCTGGTTGAACTTGATCACCTGCAGGCCGAACGGCACCATCTTGTGGATGGTGAAGCGATTGTCGGTGCCGAGCCGCTTCGCGGTCGGGCCGTCGACGGTCTCGTTGAACTGGATCTGGCCGGCTTCGAGCGCCGCGGTGCGGGCGCCGCCTTCCGGCATGAAGCGGAAGGTGACGGTATCGAGGAAGGCTTCCTTCTTGCCGGCGAAGCCGTCGCGGCCGGTGCCCTTCGGATTGGGTGCATAGCCGTCATAGCGCGTCAGCTTGACATGGCTGTCCGGCTTGTACTCGACGAACTTGTACGGACCCGTGCCGATGATCTCGATCTTGCCGGCTTCCTTGGCCGCCTCGCTCGCGGGATAGATCGCGATCGGGGCGCGCGGCGAGGAGAGATTGTCGAGGAAGGTCGATTGCGCCTGCTTCAGCGTGACCGTGACCTCGTGCTCACCGCTCGCCTTGATCGTGTCGATCGCGGCGACCAGCGCCGGCGAGGCGCCGACCTTGCGATAGCGCTCCAGCGAGGCGACGACATCGGCGGCATCGAGCTTCTTGCCGTTATGGAAGGACACGTCCTTACGGATCGGGAAGACATAGGTTTTGCCATCCGGCGAGACCGTCACGCCCTCGGCCAGCTCCGGCACCGGCTTGGCGTTCTCGTCGCGGGCATAGAGCGTCTCGAAGATATGAAGCGTGACGTTGCGCGAGGCCTGCGCCGAGGTGATCTGCGCATCGAGCGAAGGCGGTGCCTGGCTGATGCCGATGACGACGTCGCCGCCCTTGCGCTGGGCCAGCGCGCCTTGTGCCCCTCCGAGCATGAGCGCCGTCGCGAGAGCGGCGCCGAAGATGATGTGCTTTGCCATGTTCTTGTCCCCTCAGGATTGATGGTCAGGCACGTGGTGGTTCAGGCGTAAGTTTGGTCAGGCGGCGGCGCGCACCGCGTCGTAATCCTCCATCAGGACGGCAACCGCATCGCCGCGCTGCACCCGGCCCGGGCCGGCGGACATCCAGAGCACGCCGTCGCGGCGGTAGCGCACCTCCAGCGGGTCGCGGTCGATGTCCTCGATGAAATGCAGGTAGCCCGCGAGATCGCCGGCGCGGCAGATATCGCCGACGACATTGCGCGGTTCGAACAAACCGCCGGCCGGCGCGAAGGAATAGCCGGCGGCATCGCGCACCATCATGTGGCGGGTGCCGGGCGAACCGTCGCGCTGCGTCGTGTCGGGTTTGCCGTCCATCAGGCCGAAATGCTTGAGGATGTTGGTCAGCGCCCGGTCGGCGATGCGCACACCCTCGACATTGACCCGGCCCCAGCCGCCGAGCTCGGTGCCGAGCGAGAGGATGCCGCGCCGCTCGACCGATGAGGTCAGCGTCGCGCCCTCATCGACGCCCCAGAACACGACATTGTAGGGCGCGCCGAAGGCCGCTGCGGCTGCCATGGTGCGCTCGCGCAATTTGGCGTCGGCGACGTAGTGCATGTTGGTCGAGAGCGCCGAGTCGCCGGAATGGCCGGCTGTGTGGAGATCGACGGAGATATCGACCAGCGGCAGCACGACGGTATCGACGAAATGCGCCAGCATCTCCGAGAATGTACCGCGCGGATTGCCGGGGAAGCAGCGATTCATGTCGCGGTTGTCGACCGGCGAGAGGCGCGTATCGTTCAGGACGGCAGGCATGTTGAGCGCCGGGATCATGATGACTCGCCCCTGCACCTTCGCCGGATCGAGGCTGCGGGCGAGGCGCGAGACAGCGATCTGACCCTCGTACTCGTCGCCATGGACGCCACCGGTGAGCAGGATCGTCGGGCCGGAGCCGTTCTTTACGCTGATCACGGGGATTTCGACGACGCCCCAGCCGGACGTATTGCGCGACAGCGGCGCCCGCAGATAACCGGCCTGCCGCCCGGATACCTCGAAATCAATCTCGCAACGAACCCGGCTTTCGGACGCCATGGCGAACCCCTCTCGCTCTTGCGTTTCGTATGATTGTATACGATCATACGACCTGTCAAGCGAGAGGCAGAGAGCCGGATGACGGATACGGGCGGACAAGTGCGGGCAGCCGAAACAGCGACACCGGAGCGAGCGAAAAGCGCCGCCCCCGATTGGCAGCCGCTGCAGCCGCAGACGCTCGTCGATCATGCGATCGAGGCGATCATCGCCGGAGCCGCCGCCGGGCTGATCCTGCCGGGCGACCGGATCGTCGAGGTCGATCTCGCCCGCAAGCTCGGGGTCAGCCGCGTGCCGGTGCGCGAGGCCTTGCGCCTGCTCGAGAGCCAGGGCGTCGTGGTCAGCGAACCCTATAAGGGCATTCGGCTCCGCCCGGTGACGAACGAGCGCGTCTCGGACCTGATCGAGGCGCGCATTGCGCTCGAGGCCAGCGCGGTGGTGCGCGCCGTCGCGGCCGGTCGCAACCGCGGCCATCACCTCGACGAGTTGCGCCGCGCCGTCGCCGAGATGGAATTGATGGCAGCACGCGGCAGCGCCTATGGCGTCGCGGTCGCCGATACCAACTTCCACCGTGCGCTCTGCCGGCTCGGCGGCAACAGCGTCACCTTCGACCTGTGGGAGACGCTGGCCCCGCAATGCACGATCATCTTCGGCCTCGCCACCTTCGGCAAGCCGATGGCCGGCGTGGTCGAGGAACATGTCGACCTGCTCGCGGCCTTCGAGGCCGGCGATATCGCGGTGATCACCCGCACGCTCGACGAGCACATCACCGTCATGAATCACGCGATGGATTACGAGGCCATCGTCGCCCAGCGCCGCAAGGAAAGGGATTTGCCGTGAACGACCAGCCCATCCAAACGCGCGCAGCAAGCCGGGCGGGGTTGCCGCCCTTCCGCATCACCCGGATCGAGGCTGCTCCCCTCTTCGGCGAGAGCCCGAAGGGCGGCTGGTCGGCGGAGATCCGGCCGGAGGATTCGATCCATGCGCTGATCGCGGTGCATACCGACCAGGGGTTGACCGGCTATGGCAGCGTCTTCACCGATGGCCGCCTCGTCCAGGCGGGCCTCAAGGTGCTAGAGCCGCTCTTTCTCGGCGCCGATGCGCTGTCGCCCGATTTCGTCAGCGAGAAGCTGCACCAGAACACCTTCTGGATGGGCCGTGGCGGCACGCTGACGCATACGATCAGCGGCATCGACATCGCGATGTGGGACATTCTCGGCCAGGCAACGGGCTTGAGCGTCGGGCGGCTGCTCGGCGGGCGCTATCGCGAGCGCGTGCAGCCCTATTGCTCGCTGCTGATGGAAGAGCCAGCGGCGATGAAGGACGTCGTCGCGAGCTACCGCGACAAGGGCTTCAGCGCCTTCAAGATCGGCTGGGGGCCGTTCGGCCGGGCGCTCGACACCAAGCTCGACGAGGCGATCGTGCGCGCGGCGCGCGAGGCCGCCGGCGAGAAATCCAGGCTCTTCGTCGATGCCGGCGCCAGCGACGCGCTCTGGCCACATGGGCTGAAATGGGCCAAGCGCACGGCCGAGATGCTGGCCGATTACGAGGTTGGCTGGTTCGAAGAGCCCGTCAGGCCCGATGCCATTGACGATTATCGCGAGTTGCGGCGCTCCTCGCCCGTGCCGATCGCCGGCTGCGAGGTTCTGACCCGTCGCCAGAGCTTCATTCCCTGGCTGACGACGGGTGCGCTCGACATCGTCCAGCCCGACGTCACCAAGGTCGGCGGCATCTCCGAGCAGCGCCGCATCGCCTGGATGGCCTATGATCTCGGCATCAAATATGTCGGCCATGGCTGGAACACGGCGCTCGGCCTCGCCGCCGACCTGCAGATGGCCTGTGCCTTCCCCGATGCCGACCTCGTCGAGTTCATCGGCGGCAGCCCTTATGTCGACGGCATTCTCGCCAAGCCCTTCGCGCTCGATGCCGAAGGCTGGCTGACGATTCCCGACCTGCCGGGGCTCGGCGTCACGATCGATCGCGACAAGCTCGGCCGCTACACGCCGGATCCGCAGGCGCTGTTCGGCTGAGCCTCGCTCACTCCGTTATCGCGTAAGCCGCCCGATCGATTCCGTGGCGGGTGAGCTTGTCGTAGAAGGTCTTGCGGGGGATGCCGAGCATTTCCAGCGTCGCCCGGACATCGCCGCGATTGGCCTCCAGCGCCTCGCGGATCAGGTTCGCCTCGATCGCATTGAGGCGATCCGGCAGGCTCGCGACCGGAACGTCAGGGCGGGCTGATTGCGCCGGCAGATCGCTGGAGAGGCCAAGCGCGACACGCTCAGCGAAATGGACGAGCTCGCGGACATTGCCGGGCCAATCGTTCTCGACCAGATGGCGCTCGACCGCGCGATCCAGCGCCGGCACCGGCCGGCGGTATTTCTCGGCCGCACGAGCCAGGAAGCGGGTGAAGAGCAACGGAATGTCGCGGCGGCGCTCGCGCAAAGGCGGGATACGCAGCGTCACCACGTTCAGCCGGTAATAGAGGTCCTCGCGAAAATCGCGGCGCTGGGCGGGATCGCCGAGATCGGCCTTGGTCGCGGCCACGACCCGGAGGTCGACGCGGCGCAGGTCGTTCGAGCCGAGCGGCGCGATCTCGCGCATTTCCAGCACGCGCAGCAGCTTGACCTGCGCCGAGAGCGGCATGCTCTCCAGTTCGTCGAGGAAGAGCGTGCCGCCGCTGGAATGCTCGATGCGGCCGATCCGCTTTTTCTGCGCGCCGGTGAAGGCACCGGGCTCGTAGCCGAACAATTCGCTCTCGATGACGCTGTCGGGCAGCGCGCCGCAATTCAGCGCGACGAACGGTTTTTCACGGCGACGCCCGAGCCGGTGCAGCAGGCTGGCGACGACCTCCTTGCCGGTGCCGGTCTCGCCGAGCACGAGCACGTCGACATCGACATCGGCGAGCTCGCGGATGGTCTGGCGCAGCCGCGTGATCGCAGCGGTCTCGCCGATCAACGCAGTCTCCTCCTCGCCCTGCTCGGCCAGCGCGCGAAGGCGGCGATTTTCGAGGACGAGCGCACGCTTCTCGGCGGCCCGCCGGAGCGTCTCGACGAGGCGCTCGCCGGCATAGGGCTTGGCGATGAAGTCATAGGCTCCCTCGCTCATCGCACCGACGGCAGTGGCGATATCGGCATGACCAGAGATCATGATCACCGGGATATCGGGATCGAGCGCCCGCAAGCGCCGGAACAGCTCGATCCCGTCCATGCCGGGCATGCGGATATCAGTGACGACGATGCCCGCGTAATCCGGCCCGATCCGCTCCAGCGCCGCCTCCCCGGACGGCAGCCCCACCGCCCGGAACCCGGCGAGGCCCAAGGCTTGGACATTGGCGTCGCGCAGGTCGGGATCGTCGTCGACGAAGGAGACCTCGATCGCGGCGATGGAGCCTGCGGAATCGCTCATGCCGCCGCCCTTTCGAGAGTGATGACGAAGCTGGCGCCGGCGCCAGGAGCGCTTGTCGCGGTCAAGGTGCCGCCGAAGGAGACGATCATGTCCTGCGAGATCACCAGCCCGAGGCCGAGCCCCTTGGGCTTGGAGGTGCTGAACGGCGTGAAGAGCTGCGCCAGAGCCTGCTCGGACAGGCCGGGGCCGCGATCGGTGATTGCGATCTCGACCCGGTCGTCCTTCGGCGTGACCGTGATCGCGAGCGCAGACTCGCCGCCCTGCCCGCCTTCCATCAGGGCCTCGATGGCATTGCGCAGCAGATTGACGAAAACCTGTTCGAGTTCGATCGGACGGGCGATGACGTGGACCGGCTCCGGCGGAGCGATGACGTGCGGCGTCACGCCGGCTTGGCGCAGAGGGCCTTCGAGCAGGGTCAGAGCACCGTCGATGATCGTGCCGATCGGGACCGGGGCGAGCGGTTCCTTGCCGCGCCGGGCGAAGCCGCGCAAAGCCTCGGTGATCGCGCCGATCCGGTCCGTCAGCGAAACGATGCGGATTAGTGCGCCGTCGGCATCCGCGGGCTCGGCGCGCTTGAGGAAGGTACGCGCGTTCTCGGCATAGGTGCGCAATGCCGCCAGCGGCTGGTTGACCTCATGGGCGACGCCGGCCGTGATCTGGCCGAGCGTCGCGAGGCGGTTGGCCTTGGCCAGCTCCTCGCGGAGATTGGAGAGCCGTTCCTGCGCCCGCGTGCGCTTCGCCATCTCGGCCACGAGGCGCTCGTTCGCACCGGCCAGTTCGGCCGTGCGCTCGGCGACGCGATCCTCCAGCTCGGCTTTGGAGCGGGCATCGGCCTCCTGCCGAGCGAGGTTGCGCTGGCGGCGATAGAGGGCGAAACCAGCCAGCGCCGCCCCCGGCATCAGCAGGAGCGCGACCAGCGCCTGCGATTGCGAGCGCCCGGCGGTGATCGCGGCATCGACGGGCTGAAGCACCTCGAGCAGCCAATCCGTCGTCGCGACGGGCTGGCGCATGCGGACATAGCGGCCGGCGAAGGCGCCGGCGCCCTGAACGAGATCGCCGCGCTCCTGCAGGGGCAGCAAGGTCAGCGGCGCGGTGCCGAACTGTAGCGAATCCCGGATCGCCGCCGCGGTCGCCGGATCGAGTGGCGCCTCGACCCCGAAACGCCAGTCCTCGACCGTCGAGAGCAGCACGACGCCGCGCTTGTCGACGACATAGGTCTGGCCTCCGAGCGCGCGCCAATCGGCCTCGACGCGGTCGAACTCGGCCTTGACGACGATGACGCCCAGGCTGCGGCCGCCCTCCTCGATCCGCCGGGTGACATAGAGGCCGGGGCGCTGACTGACGGTGCCGAGCGCGAACTGCTCGGCCGCTCCATTCGCGACCGCGCCCCTGAAATAGTCGCGAAAGCTGTAGTCGTTGCCGACGAAGCTCGTCGGCTCGTTCCAGTTGCTGGCCGCGATCGCGACACCGTCCGGGCCGAGCAGATAGATCACCGCGGCTCGGGCCTCCTTCGCGATCGCCTCCAGCTTGAGGTCGAGCCCATGGCGGCTGCCGCCGGTCAGGGCCTGCCGCACATCAGGATCGCGGGCGAGGATCACCGGCAGGGCGCGCTGCTTCTCCAGCTCGCCACGCAGGATCGCGAGCGCCAGCGTGCCGCTATCCGTCGCGCGGCTCTCCGTCGCGGCGATGGCGCGGCTGCGGCCGATCTCACCGGCGGTGAAAAGCGAGGCGACCGCGAGCCCCGCGACGACCAGCCCGAAGACCAGCCAGCGCAGCGTCGCGGCACTCTTCCACGGATCGCGCCCGGAACGGCTCATCCATCTGTCGTTGTGCGGAATCCCGCACAAATCAAGAGGCGGGGTGCGGAATTCCGCCCGCAACGCTCGCAAAACGATTCCGAACTGAACCGCAACTCATTGGTTTATCTGGATTTCCGGAAAACGGTCTGGTTGGCACGTGGGTTGCGAAAGAGGGGCAGCGGTTTCGAACAAAACCAAGACGACCGCCGACCCAAGGAGCAGAACATGGCGACCCCGATCGACATCGCGCCCGCTCATCCGGCGCATCCCAGAAAATTCTATCAGCATCTCTATGTGCAGGTGCTGTTCGCCATCGCGGCGGGCATCCTGCTCGGCCATTTCTGGCCGGACCAGGGCACGGCGATGAAGCCGCTCGGCGACTCCTTCATCAAGCTGGTGAAGATGATCATCGCGCCGGTGATCTTCCTGACGGTTTCGACCGGCATCGCCGGCATGACCGACATGAAGAAGGTCGGGCGCGTCGCCGGCAAGGCGATGATCTATTTTCTCTGCTTCTCGACGCTGGCGCTGATCGTCGGCCTGATCATCGGCAACGTGGTCCAGCCCGGCGCCGGCCTGCATATCAGCCCGGCCAGCCTCGATGCCAAGGCCGTCCAGGGCTATGCCGCCAAGGCGCATGACGCGAGCGTCGTCGGCTTCCTGCAGAACATCATCCCGGACACGATCGTCGGCGCCTTCGCCTCGGGCGACATCCTGCAGGTGCTGTTCTTCTCCGTACTGTTCGGTCTGGCCCTGGCGATGGTCGGCGAGCGCGGCAAGCCCGTGCTCGACTTCCTGCAGGCGCTCTCGACGCCGATCTTCAAGCTGGTGGCGATCCTGATGAAGGCCGCCCCGATCGGCGCCTTCGGCGCGATGGCCTTCACCATCGGCCGCTACGGCATCGGCTCGGTCGCCAATCTCGCCTTCCTGATCCTGACCTTCTACATCACGGCGGCGGTCTTCGTGCTCGGCGTGCTCGGCATCGTCGCGCGCTATAACGGCTTCTCGATCCTGGCACTGATCCGCTACATCAAGGACGAGATTCTCCTCGTCGTCGGCACCTCCTCCTCGGAAGCGGCCCTGCCGAGCCTGATGGAGAAGATGGAGGCGGCCGGCTGCAAGCGCTCGGTCGTCGGCCTGGTCATCCCGACCGGCTATTCCTTCAATCTCGACGGCACCAATATCTACATGACGCTGGCGGCGCTGTTCATCGCCCAGGCCATGGACATCCATCTGCCGCTCGGCGACCAGATCCTGCTGCTGCTCGTCGCGATGCTCTCCTCGAAGGGCGCGGCCGGCATCACCGGCGCCGGCTTCATCACGCTCGCGGCGACGCTCTCCGTCGTTCCGGCCGTGCCGGTCGCCGGCATGGCGCTGATCCTCGGCATCGACCGCTTCATGTCGGAATGCCGCGCGGTGACCAACTTCATCGGCAATGCCGTCGCCACGGTGGTGGTGGCGCGCTGGGAAGGCGAGCTCGACGAGAACCGCCTGAAGGCGGCGCTTGCCGGCAAGCTGCCGGACTTCCTCGACGAGCCCCTGATGGCCCCGGCCGAGTAATCCGGGCCCGCTAAAAAAGACGAAAGCCGCCGCCGGCATCCCGGCGGCGGCTTTTTTTTGTTTTCGAACGCTGTCGTCTCAGAGCGTCGAGCGGCGCACGGTCAGATCGGAGCGCTCGTAGACGGCCGGCAGCAGGTCGACACCAAGGCCGGGCGCTTCCATCGGATAGACATAGCCGTTCTCGATCCGCGGCATCTCGGTGACCAGCTCCAGATACCAGCCGCGATAGAAGGCGCGCACCGATTCCTGGATCAGCGTGTTCGGCTGGCTGAAGGAGGTGTGGACCGCCGCGACGAAGCCGACCGGACCGATGCAGTCATGCGGCGCGAAGGGGCGGTGCCAGGTCTCGGCCAGCGCCGCGATCTTGCGGCCCTCGGTCAGGCCGCCGGTCCAGCACAGGTCGACCATCACGACATGGGCGGCGTCGCGCTCCAGCATGTCCTTGTAGGGCCAGCGCGAACCCAGCGTCTCGCTGGCGCAGACCCAGACATCGGTCGAGCGAGCGTATTCGGCCAGCGCCTGTGGCGAGTTCATCCGGATCGGGTCCTCGTACCAGGTCGGCTTGTAGGGCTCGAGCACGCGGGCGATCTGCTTGGCGGTCGGCAGGTTCCAGAGCGAGTGGAACTCGACCATGATCTCCATCTTGTCGCCGACGGCCTTGCGAATCTTTTCAAAGGGCTCGACCGCCTTCTTCATCTGCTCGGCGGTGATGTGGAGGCCGTGGTTCTCGATCGCGGCGGGATCGAAGGGCCAGATCTTCATCGCCGTGATGCCCTGCTCCAGGAGGCTTTCGGCAAGGACATCGGCGCGGTTCATGAAGCCGTCGAGATCCTCATAGGGGCTGGCCTCGTCGCCCAGGCTCCAGTTAGAGACCGGCTTGATGTTGCTGGAGCGGACATAGCGGGTGCCGGCGCAGGTGTTGTAGATGCGCTGCTTGTCGCGGCAGAGCCCGCCGAGCATCTGATGCACCGGCTGGCCGCAGACCTTGCCGAAATGGTCCCAGAGCGCGATGTCGATCGCCGAGGTCGCACGGGATTCCGCACCGGTCGAGGACTGCGCCATCGGCAGGTTGGTCATCTCGCGATGCAACGCCTCGATATGCAGCGGGTTCTTGCCGAGCAGGCGCCCGGCCAGCGTGTCATGGATATGCGCCTCGACCGAGCGGGCACCGTAGAAGGTCTCGCCCAGGCCGACATGGCCGGAATCGGTGTGCACGCGGACCCAGAGCACATTGCCGAATTCCTCGGCGCACAGGGTTTCGATGGCGGTGATCTTCATGGCGTTCCGTCCTGTTGGATCTTTTCGGGAGCGGGCGCCAAGGCCCCTCGCCGCTTGTTGGCTATTGGAGGCTCAAAGCACCGAGATCATGCCGCCGTCGACATAGATGATCTGGCCGCTGACATAATCGGCGGCCGAGGAGGCCAGGTAGACGCAGGTGCCGGCGAGCTCGTCCGGGCGGCCCCAGCGGCGCGCCGGGGTGCGACCCTTCACCCAGGCGTCGAAGGCCGGGTTGTTGATCAGGGCCTGGTTCATGTCGGTGAGCATGTAACCGGGGCCAATCGCATTCGCCTGGATGCCGAGTTCGCCCCATTCGGCCGCCATGGCCTTGGTCAACATCTTGATGCCGCCCTTCGCCACCGTGTAGGGCGCGACCGTGGCGCGGGCGAGCTCGCTGGTCAGCGAGCCGATATTGATGACCTTGCCATGGCCGCGCTTCGCCATGCGGCGGGCGGCCTCGCGGCCGACGACAAAGGCGCTGGTCAGGTTGGTGTCGAGCACGCGGCGCCAGTCTGCCGTCTCCAGCTCCAGCATCGGCTTGCGGAACTGGATGCCGGCGTTGTTGACGAGGATGTCGACCGCAATGCCCTCGGCATCGAGCGCGGCGAAGGCGGCCACGACCGCCTGTTCGTCGGTGACGTCGAAGTTGAGTCCGCGCGCGGTGTGCCCGGCAGCGTTCATCGCCGCCACCGCCTCCGCCAGACGACCAGCATCGGCACCGTTGAGGATGATGCTCGCGCCGGCTGCCGCGAGCCCTTCGGCCATGGCACGGCCGAGCCCGCGGGAGGAACCGGTCACGAGCGCGGTGCGCCCCGAGAGATCGAAAGGTGAGGTCACGATGGAGGTCCTATTTCGCTTTGGTCTGGAGCGCCGGGTGGGCCGGCATCGGGCCGCCCGCGGCGAGCTGGGCTGCGTAACGGCGATAGGATTCGCCGATATGCTTGCGCATCGCCTCGCCGGCCCCGGCCGGGTCCCCGGCGCGGATGCGGTCGAGGATCGCAGCATGATCGGCGCGGCGGATCGCGACGTTGGCCTCCTCGCCGCGATCCTTGTCGCGCATGCTGCGGATCGAGTTCAGCAGCGGGCTCGAGACGAACTGGAGCACGGTCAGGAAGAGTGGGTTATGCGCGGCCGTGGCAATGGCGAGATGGAGCGCCAGGTCATGGGCGGAGCTGTCCTCCCCCGCATCGTCGGCAGCATTCAGCGCGGCCTCGGCGGCGCCCATGTGCTCAAGATTCTCAGGCGTATGGCGCAGCGAGGCCAATTGCGCCGCCTCCACTTCCAGCCCGAGGCGGAACTCCAGGAATTGCAGGATCGACTGCTCGGAAGCCGCGATCTCCGCGCGCCGCAGGCGCAGGGAATCCTGCTGGTTGACGAAGAGCCCGAGCCCCCGGCGGGTTTCAACGATGCCGTCGGCCTTCAGATAGGCGATGGCCTCGCGCACCACCGGCCGGCTGACGCCGAGCTGGCGGGCGAGTTCGGTCTCGGAAGGCAAACGCGCGCCGGGCGGCAAGGCGCCCGAGCGGATCGACGTCGCCAGCGCGGTGGCGGCATCGCTCGCGAGATTGGGCCTGGATCCGATGGACGACAGCTGCATGGCGGTTTCCTGCTGAGCGCAGCATTGTCATGTTATCAGTTGTCTGACAACCATACTTCTGCCTTTTGCAGGTTCCGAACGTCATGTCGACTTATCGATCGAAGCCGGCGATGAACCTCGTTTGCGGGCAAAACTTGCCCGATTCCCGCATTGGGACCATGCTCATCCAGATGAAGCTCCTGCTCGTCCTCGGGATCGTCGTGAGCTGCGGCCTTGCGATCTGGCTGGCGCTGGATGGCAACGCCGTGATCGCGTTGCCGCTGGTCATCGTCGTCAGCGCCCTCGTGCGGACCCTGGTCCGCGTCATCAACGGCAAGCATTTCCGCCCCGCCGAAACGCCGATCGCCCAGGATTCGGAAGACTGACCGGTCGCTCACGGTCGCCCGGGCCAGCCCGTGTTGACCGCCACCGGCTGGAAGCGCGAATCCTGCGAGCTGGACGAAGCTTCGTTCCAGGTCATGAGCCATGTCATCGGCTTCGCCCCGTCGCGTCATGGCCATGCCGCGATCGGAGAATCGGGCAGGCCCGCGCGCGGCGCCCGCCGCCATCGATGGCCTCGCCACGGTGCTCGGCCGCAGCCGATCCCGGAAGCAGCGGCGCCTTCCTGGATCGCATCCGCCACCAGGCGGCACCGGATTGCATCGATCCGATCCACAGGCCGGAAGCCCGTTGGCGGCCGCGGTGAAGAAAGCCGGCTGAAGTGACTGGACAGGCCGGGCGCCTGCCTCTATATCGCCCCCACCAACACGGACGGCCTTGCGCCGCTCCCGGTTCGCCCAGGTAGCTCAGTTGGTAGAGCATGCGACTGAAAATCGCAGTGTCGGCGGTTCGACTCCGTCCCTGGGCACCATTCTTCCGCTATGCGGTCGGCTCCACAAAGACATCGGCGGCTTGAAACAGTTCGCGTGATGCGTCACCGCGCGTCCCGGCTGCCCCCTGGCTCGCGCTGCGTGATGAGTCGGGCGCTGCGGTGTCCGCTGACATAGATCCACAGCCAGTTGAGCGCGACGGCGAGCCGGTTGCGCAGGCCGATCAGGAAGAAGATGTGGGCGATGCCCCAGATCCACCAGGCCAGGCGCCCGCGCAGCTTGATCCAGCCGAAATCGACGATGGCCGCCCGCTTGCCGATCGTCGCGAGATTGCCCGCGTTTCGATAGCCGAAGGGGGGTGGAGCCGGCTTGCCCCGCAGCCGCGCCTTGATGAGGCCAGCGACATAACGCCCCTGCTGCTTGGCGGCCGGCGCGATGCCGGGCACGGGCTTGCCGTCGGCGCCCGCAACGAAGGCGGTATCGCCGATCACGAAGATGTCGGGCTCACCGGGAGCCGAGAGATCGGGCTCGACGCGGACTCGGCCCGCCCGATCGGCCGCCGCTCCCAGCCATTCCGCCGCCGGCGAGGCTGCGACGCCGGCAGCCCAGAGAATGGTCCGGGCCGATAGAAACGCCCCGCCGAGCATGATGCCGTCAGCGCGGCATTCGGAGACCGGCTGGCCGAGCCTGACCTCGACCCCGAGGCCGTTCAGCGCCCGTTCGGCATAAGCGGAAAGATCTTCCGTAAAACCTGCTAGGATGCGCGGACCGGCTTCGACCAGAATCACACGGGCGCTGCGCGTGTCGAAATTGCGGAAATCACCGCGCAATGTGTCATGCGCCAGCTCGGCGATGGTGCCGGCGAGTTCGACGCCGGTCGGCCCTGCTCCGATGATGACGAAGGTCAGCCATTCCGCCCTCCGCTCGGCGTCTGTCTCCCATTCCGCCTGCTCGAAGGCCGAGAGGATGCGCCGCCGGATGCGGGTGGCGTCCTCCAGCGTCTTCACGCCCGGCGCATAGGGCTCCCATTCGTCATGGCCGAAATAGGAATGGCGCGCGCCGGTCGCGAGGATCAGCGTATCGAAGGCGATCGGCCGCTCGCCCTCCAGCAGCACCTGCTTGTTGGCCTTGTCGACGCCCGTGACCGTGCCGAGCAGGGTCGTGACGTTCTTATGGCCGCGCAGCAGGAAGCGGATCGGCCAGGCGATCTCCGAGGTCGGCAGCGAAGCGGTCGCGACCTGATAGAGCAGCGGCTGGAACAGATGATGGTTGCGCTGGTCGATCAGCGTGATCCTGACCGGCGCGTCCGCGAGGTTGCGCGCCGCTTCCAGCCCGCCGAAACCGGCGCCGACAATAACGATGTGAGGTTCAGGACCACTGCTCATCTGTCGAACCACTCCAGAGCCGGATGGGTAAGGCTACCATCGTGGCGCAGGATGGCGACTCCCGTGAGGCGCGGCGGAAGAACTCAGTCCTCGCGCTCGCGCTCCTGCGGCGCGCCCTCTTCCGCCTCGTCGACCGGCTCGCCGGGAATCACGTAGCTGCCCTTGAGCCAGCGGCCGAGATCGATATCGGCGCAGCGCGCCGAACAGAATGGCTTGAAGCGCGCGACCGCCGGCTTGCCGCAGATCGGACAGGGCTTGGCGGCCGGCGGGGCGTTTTCGGTGTCAGTCATATTTGAGCGTGATTCCTCCATCGACGACGAGCTCGATGCCGGTGACATAGCGCGCCTCGTCGCTGGCGAGGAAGAGCGCGGCATTGGCCACGTCCCAGGCCTCGCCCATATGCCCCATCGGGACCTGGGCGGCGCGGGCGGCCCACATCGCATCGACATCGCCCTTGCCGTAGACGGCGGCAAGGCCGGCGGAATGCTCGACCATCGGCGTCTTCATCAGGCCGGGCAGGATCGCGTTCACGCGAATCTTCGGCGGGGCGTATTGCGCCGCCGTCGTGCGGGTGAGCTGGTTCAGCGCCGCTTTGGTCGCGGAATAACTGGCATAAGGGACGCCAGTGTGGCGGATCGAGGCGATCGACGAGATGTTGATGATCGAACCGCCCTCGCCCGTCTCCTCGAACTGGCGCTGCATCACCGGGATGACGTGCTTCATCGCCAGGAACGGGCCGGTGAGGTTGACCCTGAAGACGCGCTCCCAGACCTCCTCCGCGAGATCGACCACGCTGCCGACCTCGGCGATGCCGACATTGTTGTCGAGGATGTCGATGCGGCCATAGCGGCCGAGCGCATGGGCGACGAGTTCGGCGACCTGCTCGGCCTTGGTGACATCCGCCTGCATGGCGAAGGCCTCGCCGCCCTCGTTGCGGATGATACCGGCCGTCTCCTCGGCCGCGTCACGGTTGATATCGGCGCAGACCACCTTCGCGCCCTCGCGGGCAAAGGTCGTCGCCGTCGCCTTGCCGTTGCCCCAGCCCGGCCCGATCGACCCTGCCCCGGCCACGATCGCGACCTTGCCGCTCAGACGTCCCGTCATCTCCGCTTCCCCCTTGTCGGCGCGTTCCAGCGCGTCGCGTTTCCCGGCCGCAGGATCGATCGTGAAAAGCGATCAGGCAACCCGCATGGGCGCCGTGTCAGGCTGCGTTCATCCAGCCGAAGCGGATGGGGAAGCCCTCGCCGCCGAGGAGATTGACCGTCTCGTAGAGCGGCAGCCCGACGACGCCGGTATAGGAGCCGACGAGCTTGACGACGAAGGAGCCGGCGATGCCCTGCACGGCATAGCCGCCGGCCTTGCCGCGCCATTCGCCCGAGGCGAGATAGGTCTCGATATCCTCGCTGGAGAGGCGCTTGAAGCGCAGGCGCGTCTCGACGATGCGGTCGCGGACCGTGCCTGAGGGCGTCACCAGCGCGACGCCGGTATAGACGCGATGCGCCCGCCCCGAGAGCAGCCGCAGGCAGGCCGCCGCCTCGTCGACGATCTCGGCCTTGGGCAGGATGCGCCGGCCGACGGCGACGACCGTGTCGGCGGCGAGGATATAGCAGCCTTCGAGATCGGCGCGGGCCTTCGCGCCCTCACGCGCGGCCTGCGCCTTCTCGCGCGCTAACCGACGGGCCAGGTCACGCGGGCGCTCGCCCTTCAACGGAGTCTCATCGAGATCAGCGGGGAGCAGCGCATCCGGCTTCAGCCCGGCCTGTTCCAGCAGCGCGAGGCGGCGCGGCGACGCCGACGCGAGAACCAGCATCGGCCGCCAGCCGGAATGTTTGGGAGTGGAGAAAAGGCTCAACAGGCTGCTCGACAGGAATCCGGGCCGCAGGGTTTCGGCGCGGATCAAGCCTTAGAGCATTTCGGCAGGGCGATAAATCCATCCACGACGGTATCGGCCGGAACATCGCCTTCCGGGTTTTGGACGGAGCACGCCGGTTCCATGCGGTCACGGCCGACGGCTCTGGTATACTAGGCATTGCCAAGCCGGGCCTTTGACGGCAGACTCCCTTCCCCTCGGCGTTACGTCTCCTGGTTTCGTCGGCTTACCGGAGTCCTAACCATGCCGAGATCGCGCAAATCGACGGGCTCCGCCCTTGCGACCGGGGCGGAGGCGCAGGCTCTTGCGGCGCGCCTGATGTCGATGCAGGCCGACGCCGGCCTGACCATCGCCATGCGGATGCCGTTGCTGATGAAAGGCGCCTTCGGCGACAGCCGTGGTCAGCGCGAAGCCACCAAGGCCGTGATGGAGAAGGCCTCGGCCGTGTTCGAGAGCAGCCTTGCCGCCATGCAGGCGACAACCGCGTTCTGGTGGGGCCTTGCCCTCCACCCGCCCGGGCAGTTCGATCTGGCGACGGCGGCGGTCAAGGTTGCCGACAGCACGCTGGAGCCTTTCGCGCGACGCACCCGCGCCAACGCCGCCCGGCTCAGCGGATATCACCGCTAAACCGACCTGTATTCAGACGGTCAGGCCTGGCTATCGGAGGCGGTTTCCGCGACCGGCGCCGGCAGGGCATGCGCGCGCTCCAGCTTGCGGTAACGCACCACGCTGACCGGAATCAGCGCGAGATAGGCGATGACGACGACCGTCAGAACCTCGAAGGTGTAGGCGAAGAGCAGGCCTGCAACGATCACGACCGCGACGAAGATCGGCAGCACCTGGGTGCGCGGCACGCGCGTGCCGAGCGTCTTGCCGGCATAGCAGGGAATCCGCGAGATCGTCAGGAAGGCGATGAACAGGATGTAGATGCCGACGAAGAGCGCGCCGTATTCCTGCACGGGCACACCGATGATGTGCAGATAGACCGGCAGCATCGCCGTGATCGCGCCGGCAGGGGCCGGCATGCCGACGAAGAAATCCTTCTGCCAGTCCGGGCGATCGGGATCGTCGATCATCACGTTGAAGCGCGCCAGCCTGAGCGCCATGGCGCAGGCCAGCGTCAGCACGATGATCCAGCCGAAGGATTTCAGGTCGTGCAGGACGAAGATCCACAGGACATAGCCGGTGGCGACGCCGAAATTGACGAAATCGGAGAGCGAATCGAGCTCGGCGCCAAAGCGCGAAGTGCCCTTGAGCAGGCGCGCCAGGCGACCGTCTATGCCGTCCAGCGCCGCTGCGATCAGGATGCAGATCGTCGCCGTCTCCAGCTTGCCCTCGACGATGAGGCGCATCGCGGTCAGGCCGAGGCAGAGCGCCAGCAGCGTGATGACGTTCGGCGCCAGCAGCCGGAAGGGAATCGGCTTGAAGCGGGCACGCTTGGACTCGACGCGCTCGGGCTCGAAGGGAGGAAACAGGTCGCTCATGTCAGCCGGAATACGCGGTTTTTGGGACGCAGGCTAGGCGCCGGCGCGTGTCATCCCGCACGCGCTGCGGCGCGAAGTGCCGCTGCGCAGATGCGGGACCGTCATCAGGAGAGTGAGTTCTTCCCGGCAGCGTTCAGGTGGGGGCGCCCCTTTCGGGGGATGGTCCCGTGTCTGCGCAGCGGCATTCGCATGCCGCAGCGCGCACGGGATGACCCTGCCCTTCGGTCGCGCCCTCAGATGTCGCGGAAGCTGCGCGTGACCAGCTCGTTGCCGCTCATGTCAGCGAGCACGGTCTCGCCGGCGATCGCGGTCTGGCCCTCGCCGACCAGCGGCACGACATGGGTCGGCAGGTAGACGTCGACGCGCGAGCCGAAGCGGATCAGGCCGAAGCGCTCGCCGGTGCCGAGCACATCGCCTTCCTTGACGAAGGGCACGATGCGACGGGCGATCAGGCCGGCGATCTGGACGACGCCGACGATGCCGGATGTGGTCTCGATCGCCAGCGCATTGCGCTCGTTGTCGTCGCTCGCCTTGTCGAGCTCGGCATTGAGGAAGAGGCCGGGCGTATAGGCGATCTTGGCAATGCGGCCGGGCACCGGCGCCCGGTTCACGTGGCAGTCGAAGACGTTCATGAAGATCGAAATGCGCGTCATCGGCTCGGCCGGCAATTCGAGCTCCGGCGGCGGCAGGGCCTGCGCGATCTGGCTGATGCGGCCGTCGGCCGGCGAGATCACCAGTCCTTCGCGTTGTGGCGTGACCCGGACGGGATCGCGGAAGAAGTAGCAGATCCAGATCGTGACGATCGCGCCGATCCAGCCGAAAGGCGACCAGAGATTGGCGAGGATGATCGTCGCCACCAGGCCGATCGCGATGAAGACATAGCCCTCCTTGTGGATGGGCACGATCACCTTGCGGACGGAATCGACGAGGGACATGAGGGAGTTCCGTTGGCTGCCGGCGCCGGGCGCACGGGAATGGCATGGCCGCCGCCGGGGGCCGGCAGCAAGCGTTGCGCTGATTTAGGAGGTTCCGCCGCGAAGGGAAAGCCCCCGGCCGGCGTCGATGGACGGCGCGCGATGTCGCGGCTGCTCCGGTCAAGCCGCCCGGTGCGGCACCTGGACGAAACGCACCGCCACCCTCCAGGTCAGCAGCGCGAAGATGACGAGGACGATCCCCTGGGCAACGGCAAAAGGCGGCTCGGATTGCGTCGGCGCCAGGGCATGCAGGGCCGGGACCTTTCCGAAGAGCTGCGCGATCAGCACGAAGATCAGCAGATAGAAGGAGAGCACGGCCATGATCGCATAGATGCGGCGCCAGCCGCCTTCCAGCCGCCGCCCATAGAGCGCGTAGCCCGCGATCGCGACCAGCACGATATGGATCGCCCCGACAATGTGGGAGGGCAACACGCCATTGAACGGAAAGCCGAAGCCGGTCGCGCTGGTGGCGAAGGCGGTGGAGAGAAAGACTCCCGTCCAGCCCGGCCGCGTGTGTCCATGGAGCAGCCCGGCCGCCACCGGGCATCCGGCAACAATGGCGACCAGGCTCAGCCAGGTGTGGAAACCCACGAATGTGGTCGGATCGAACATGGCAGCCCCCAGCTTCACCCTGCCGGGGCAGCATGCAGGAAAGGGGCCGTGCTTGCGAGCGGTTTCAAACTGGCCAAGCACGTCATTCTCGGGCGGAGCGAAGCGCAGACCCGAGAATCTCCAGCAGAACGAAGTGCTGGAGCCTCCTCCGGCAAGAGATGCTCGGGTCAAGCCCGAGCATGACGCGCATTTTACGACAGCGTCACCCTGACGCTCTCCCCCTCGGCTTCGGTGGCGCGCTGGAGGGTCGCCTTGGCTTCGTCGACCTCGCGCTGGCGGTTCCACATCGCGGCGTAGACGCCGTTCGCAGCCAGAAGGTCGCGGTGATGGCCGCGCTCGACGATCTGGCCCTTGTCGAGCACGATGATCTCGTCGGCATTGACCACCGTGGACAGGCGATGGGCGATGACCAGCGTGGTGCGGCCTTCGCTGACCCGGTCGAGCGCATCCTGGATCTCCTTCTCGGTGAAGGAATCGAGCGCAGAGGTCGCCTCGTCGAGGACGAGCACCGGCGGCCCCTTCAGGATGGTGCGGGCGATGGCGACGCGCTGCTTCTCGCCACCGGAGAGCTTCAGCCCGCGCTCGCCGACCGAGGTGGCATAGCCCTCCGGCAGGGTGCGGATGAAGCGGTCGATCTGGGCGAGACGCGCGGCCTCCGCAACCTCCTCCATCGATGCCTCGGGGCGGCCGTAGAGGATGTTGTACTCGATCGTGTCGTTGAACAGCACCGTATCCTGCGGGACCATGCCGATCGCGGCGCGCAACGAGACCTGCTCTACATCGGCGATCGGCTGGCCGTCGATCAGGATGCGGCCCTTCTGCGGTTCGTAGAAGCGGAAGAGCAGGCGCGAGATCGTCGATTTGCCGGCGCCGGACGGGCCGACGATGGCGATCGTCTGCCCCGGCAGGACCTTGAACGAGACGCCGCGCAGGATCGGCCGCTCCGGCACATAGGCGAAATGCACGTCCTCGAAGGCGACCTCTCCCGCCGAGACCGCGAGCGGCAGGGCGCCGGGCTTGTCCTGGATCTCGGGGTCGCGGCCGATCAGCGAGAACATCTGGGCAATGTCGAGCGTCGCCTGCTTGATCTCGCGATAGACGGTGCCCATGAAATTCAGCGGAATATAGAGCTGGATCAGCATGGCGTTGATCAGGATGAGGTCGCCGACCGTGTTGGTGCCGGCCTGGAAGCCGCGCACCGCCATCACCATCGACAGCGTCAGCCCCACCGCGAAGATCGCGGCCTGGCCGAAATTCAGCCAGGCGAGCGAGGTGTAGGACTTGATCGAGTTGCGCTCGTAGCGCGCCATCGACTGGTCGTAGCGCGCGGTCTCGCGGGCCTCGGCGCCGAAATACTTCACCGTCTCGTAGTTGAGCAGCGAGTCGATCGCCTTGGCATTGGCGTCGGTATCCGACTCGTTCATCGCCAAGCGGATGGCGATGCGCCACTCCGTCGCCTTGATGGTGTAGGTCATGTAGGCCGTGACCATCGCGACCAGCACGGCGACATAGCGCCAGTCGAACAGATACAGCAGCACCGCGATGATCAACGAAACCTCGATGATCACCGGCACGAGCTGATTGAGGCCGAGGCGCACCATTTCCTCGATGCCGTTGCGGCCGCGCTCCAGCACGCGGGTGAGCCCGCCGGTCTTGCGCTCAAGATGGAAGCGCAGCGAGAGATGGTGGAGATGGCCGAAGGTCTGCAAGGCCAGCGTACGCACCGCATGCATGAAGACCGGGGCGAAGATGGCATCGCGCAACTGCACGAAGGCGGCGGCGCCGACCCGGGCGAGACCGTAGAGGATCGTCAGCGCCAGCGGCGCGCCGACCAGCCAGGGCAGCCATTTCTCCAGATTCGAATAGGAACCGGCCAGTGCATCCGTCACCCATTTGAAGGTGAAGGGCACGCCCATCAGCACCAGCCGGCCGGCCACCATCAGCGCAAAGGCCGCGACGACGCGGCCGCGCAGATCGGCGCGCTCCACCGGCCACAGATAGGGCCAGAGCGCACGGAAGGTGGCGAAGAAACCGGACCCGGGCTGGATCACGGCAGAGCGTTGAAAGCTCGACGCCGGGGGCGGCGTTGACGGCGCGGACATTTTCAAACGATTCCAGTTAGAGCGCCCGTATAGACGCAATCGGACGCCATTGCATGGGAATGTCGTTGCGTGGGGAGCATGCGACAGCTCGCCCGAAAGCTGCCTTGCCATCGCCCCATCACGGGTATCTGATCCCGATCAGGGCGCTCGACGCCTGCCATCGGGGAAGGAAACACCATGAAGGCTCAACAGCTTGTCGCCTCCGGGATCGGTATCGCCGCCGCCATCCTCCTCGCCCTGCCCGCCGTGGCACAGGGCTCCCGGCCGCATCCGCAGATCACGATCACCAACCAGCGCGCCGTGCCGCTGAGCACTTTCGCGATCGCCACGCCCGGCGATCAGCCGCGCCTCGTCGCCAAGCTCGCCAAGCCGCTGGCGCCCGGCAAGAGCATCGCGCTCAAGCTCAACAAGCCGCAGGGCTGCTCCTATACGGTGCAGGCGCGGTTCGACGATGAGGCCGAGAGCGACGCCGATATGGACCTGTGCAGGGACCGGGTCATTCGCCTGACGGAGTGAGGCGCGGATCGAGACACACCGCCGTCATGCTCGCCCTTGTGGCGAGCATCCACGCCTTGGACACCGCATTCGATCGATGAAGCGAAGACGTGGATGATCGGAACAAGCCCGACCATGACGACGCAAGGCCTCACGCCGTCGCACCGGCCTTCACCAGCTTGTAGGTGATCGAGTCGACCAGCGCCTGGAACGAGGCGTCGATGATGTTGGCGCTGACGCCGACGGTGGTCCAGCGCTCGCCGGTCTCGTCGCCGGATTCGATCAGCACGCGCGTCACGGCGTCGGTGCCGCCCTGGAAGATGCGAACCTTGTAGTCGACGAGGCGCAAGCCGCCGATCAGCGACTGATAGCGGCCGAGGTCCTTGCGCAAGGCGATGTCGAGCGCATTGACCGGGCCGGCATCGCCCTCCGCCGCCGAGATCAGCACCTCGTCGCCGACCTTCACCTTCACGATCGCCTCGGAGAAGGTGACGAGCTCGCCCAGCGCATTGTGGCGGCGCTCGACATTCACGGCGAAACGCTCGACCGCGAAATAATCCGGGACCTCGCCAAGAATGCGCTTCACCAGCAGGAAGAACGAGGCGTCGGCGCCCTCGAAGGCATAGCCCTGCGCCTCCTTGTCCTTGACCTCCTGCAGCACGCGGTTGAGCCGCGGATCGTCCCGGCCGAGCGTGACGCCGATGCGCTCCAGCTCGGCGACGAGGTTCGACTTGCCGCCCTGATCGGAGATCAGGACCTTGCGGGTGTTGCCGGTCGCCTCCGGCGCGACATGCTCGTAGGTGCGCGGATCCTTCAGCACCGCGGAAGCGTGGATGCCGGCCTTGGTCGCGAAAGCCGAGGCGCCGACGAAGGGCGCATGGCGGTTCGGGGCGCGGTTCAGCATCTCGTCGAGCGCGCGCGAGACATGGGTCAGTTCGCCGAGCTGCTCCTCGTCGACACCGAGTTCGAAGCGGTCGCGATAGCGCTCCTTGAGCTTGAGCGCGCCGATCAGCGTGACGAGATTGGCGTTGCCGCAGCGTTCGCCGAGCCCGTTCAGCGTGCCCTGGATCTGGCGCGCGCCGGCCTCGACGGCGGTGAGCGAGTTGGCGACGGCGCAGCCGCAATCGTCATGGGCGTGGATGCCGAGATTGTCGCCGGGAACGACCTTCGCGACTTCGCGCACGATCGCACCGACCTCATCAGGCAATGTGCCGCCATTGGTGTCGCAGAGCACGACCCAGCGGGCGCCAGCCTCGTAGGCGGCGCGGGCGCAGGCGAGCGCGTAATCGGGATTGGCCTTGTAGCCGTCGAAGAAATGCTCGCAATCGAGCATCACCTCGCGGCCGGCGGCCTTCGCCGCTTCGACGCTCTCGCGGATGCCGGCGAGGTTCTCCTCCAGCGAAATCTCGAGCGCGACATGGACATGATAATCCCAGGCCTTGGCGACGAAGACGATGGCGTCAGCCTTCGCCTCCAGCAGCGCGGCGATGCCGGGGTCGTTCGCGGCCGAGCGCCCTGCCCGCTTGGTCATGCCGAAGGCGGCGAATTTCGCCTGCTTCGTCGCTTTCTGCTCGAAAAAGGCGGTATCGAGCGGATTGGCGCCGGGATAGCCGCCTTCGACATAATCGACGCCGAGCCGGTCGATCAGCGCCGCGACCGCCCGCTTGTCGTCGAGCGAGAAGTCGACGCCCGTGGTCTGGGCGCCGTCGCGCAGCGTCGTGTCGAAGAGATGGACGCGTGCCGCGCTCATCGCTCCCGCCTCAATTTGAAGCGGACGACGCGCGGCACGACCATCGCCAGCATGACCAGCTTGATGGCGAAGGAGAGCGAGCCCGCCGGGCGGATCTTCGGACTCATCGCTTCACCTCCCAGCTGGTCGTGGGCTCGCCGGTGGCGGGGTCCTTGCCATCCTTGAGCGCGATGCCCATCGCGGCGAGCTCGTCGCGGAGACGATCGGACTCGGCGAAGTTCTTCGCGCGGCGGGCGTCGAGACGGGCGGCGATCAGATGCTCAATGCGTGGACGATCCGCAATGGCAAACGACCGTTCATCCAGCACTCCCAACAAATACAGGCTCCATGCCAACCAACGAGCATTTCGCTTCTTGGACTCAACGGTATTGGCCTGCCACCAATCTCCCGCTTGGCCACTCATGAGTGTGAAAGCGAGCGGGGTGTTCAAGTCATCCGCCAACAGGTCAACGATAGCATCCCTAGACCCTGGCTGCTCTTCCGCCCAGAACGGCAGCGTTTGCCAAAAATGCGCGTGCCGCACCTCTTCCGGAAAAGTCTCGACCAAAATCGAGCGCCACTTTTTAATGAGCTCACTCGCCTCATTCAGCCGCATAACCGTCCAGTCGATCGGCTGGCGGTAATGGGTCTTGAGCATCGCGAGGCGCAGCACCTCGCCCGGCCATTTGCGGCCGCCGAAGCCATCCGTTTCCAGCAGTTCGTTGATGGTGACGAAGTTGCCGAGGCTCTTCGACATCTTCTCGCCTTCGACCTGCAGGAAGCCGTTATGCATCCAAATATTGGCCATGCGCGACTGCCCCTCGCCACCGCCAAAGGCGCAGCAGGACTGGGCGATCTCGTTCTCATGATGCGGGAAGACGAGATCGATGCCGCCGCCATGGATGTCGAAGACGTTCTTCTCGGGATCGTCGCAGGTGAGACCGCCGCCGAAAGGGGTCAGCAGCTTCGCCATCGACATGGCCGAGCATTCGATATGCCAGCCGGGACGGCCGGGCGTGGCGATGCCGGCCGGCGACGGCCAGCCGGGATCGATGCCGTCACGGCTCGGCTTCCAGAGCACGAAATCCATCGCGTCGCGCTTGTAGGGCGCGACATCGACGCGGGCGCCGGCCAGCATCTCGTCGAGCGAGCGGCGGGCAAGCGTGCCGTATTTCGGCGCCTTCACGAGATGCGCCACGGCCGGGACGTGGAAGAGCACATGCTCCTCGGCGACATAAGCGACGCCGCGCGCGATCAGGCGCTCGATGATCGCCTTCATCTCCTCGATATGCTCGGTGGCGCGCGGCTCCGTCGTCGGCCGCAGCGTGCCGAGCGCATCGATATCGGCGTGGAACTGCGCCGTCGTCGTCTCAGTGACCCTGGCGATCGCCTCGTTCAGGGGCAAGCCGGGATAGTCGCGCGCCGCGCGGGCGTTGATCTTGTCGTCGACGTCCGTGAGGTTGCGGGCATAGGTGACGTGATCGGCGCCGTAGATGTGACGCAGAAGCCGGTAGAGCACGTCGAAGACGATGACCGGGCGGGCATTGCCGATATGGGCGTAGTCGTAAACCGTCGGGCCGCAGACATACATGCGGACATTCGACGGATCGATCGGCGCGAAGTCCTGCTTCGTGCGCGTCAGCGTGTTGTAGAGCCTCAGGGTCGGCGACATCGGGGCGAAATCCTGGAACGAAACGAACGGCGAAATACGAAAAAGGGCCTGGCCGCTGGCCGGGGCGCTTTTGTCGGTTCGTTTTCAGGACGAGGACGTGAGCAGCCGGCCAGCGAAAGCTAGCGGCAAATAATGCAGAGGCTGTTGATGGCGGCTCGCGTCATGGGAGGAACTGATTGCCTTTCCGCGGGCTTTCCGTCAAGAGGGCGCCCGATTGCTGCGATGCAACATCGCCTCGATATTGCCGCAGTTCATTCAAATTTAACCGGGCGGAACCATCCTCCCGATTCGCGGGCTCTCCGTCCGCGATCCATCAGGAACTTCACCTCATGCGCCGCGCCGTGGCCTTTGTCGGATTGCTCGGGGTCGTCGCCGCCGGCATCTCGCTCTCGATCATGCCGAGCAGCCGCTCAGCCGCCGCAAGCGAGCCGCGCACCTTCCTGATCCCGGCCAGCGACGGCTACGGCGTCGCCGACTGCATCTCCTCCAGGGCCGAATGCGGCCAGATCGTCGCGAACGCCTGGTGCGAATCGCAGGGCTTCGGCAAGGCGGTCACCTTCGGCGTCGCCGCCCGCGAGGATTTCACCGGATCGGTGACGAAGCAGAGCCCGGCGCAACTGGCCGAGCAGCCGCTCAGCATCACCTGCGGCGAGTAAGCAGCCCCGACAGGTCTACAGAGTCCTCATCCTGAGGAGCGCTCCGCCGGAGCGCGTCTCGAAGGATGCTTCAGGAGGCTCTGGAGATAACTGGAGCATCCTTCGAGACGCAGCCTCCGGTTGCTCCTCAGGATGAGGGCTTGCATATCCGAGCGCCGTTTGGCGGCGAGCGCCCGGCCTTCACCGAATCCATTCCGAGCATTTCGGCGGCTCGCCCGAATTGCCCCAGGGCATGATCGGCACGGTCGAGGTCGAGTTCTGCGGCGAGCCGTCGATCAGCTTGTCTGTATAGACGAGATAGACCAACACGTTGCGCTTGGCATCGCAGCCGCGCACGATCTGCATTTTCTTCCAGACCAGCGAACGGCGCTCACGGAAGACGACATCGCCCTGCTCGGCCTTTTCCTTGAATTTGATCGGACCGACCTGACGGCAGGCGAGCGAGACCTCGGAGACCTCCTCGGCAACGCCGAACATGCCGGAGACGCCGCCCTTCTCGGGCACGGTGTAGTGGCAGGCAACGCCCTCGACGATGGGATCGTCGACGCCATAGACCGCGAGCTTGTCGTTCGGCGTCAACATCTTCCAGACGGTCGACTTGCGGAAGATCAGGTCTTCCTGCGCCATCGCCGGGCCGGCGCAGGCGAGACCGAGGAGGAGCATGGCTGGCAGGCGGCGGGACAGGCTCATCGTGAACTCCGGCAGGTCTCGAACGGGGCGGGCTTCGGGCCGACGCGATATGGTAGCGCTCGCGCCGGAATGCCAGCCTCGCAGCGCGCCGTCACTGCTTGAAGAAGGTGCCGTAACCTTCCAGCGCCTTGACGCGCTCGGCGATCACCGCCGCACGGCAGAGCGGGAAGTGCAGCACCTGCCCTTCCCGCCCCCAATCGTCGCTGCGGTAGAACAGGCAGCTCGTCTCCTTGAAGGCGTTCCAGGCGCGCTGCTCGTCGAGCAGGTTCTTTCGCGTCTCGTCCGGCAGCCCGGCGAAGACCCGTTTCCAGGCTCCGTTGAGTCGCCCGTCCTCGCGCTTCAGCAGGTCAGCGCCGCAGGTGGCCCAGGATGTGTTCGTGCCGTCGGACGCGGCGATGCAGCGGTCATGCTCGGCGTCGGCCGCTGCCGGCCGAGCCAGGCAGAGGCACAGGCCGCCCCAGAGCAGAAGCGCAGGCAGTCGTCTCATCACGCATCTCCCTCGAGCGGCCATCAACCCGCCAGCGGCTTGAAGACGAGATAGGCGGCGGCGAGCGCGCCGACGACGCCGAGGGCGAAGAGGACCAGCTTCAGCCGTGTCATGGTGCTGGCGAAGGCGACATTGCCGCCATCGACCTGGGGATAGCGATCGAGCAGCCGCGCCACGGCGAAATTCTCCGCGACATCGCAGAGCCCGCCCAGAAGCCAGCCGCCGCCACAAAGCGCCGCCACCCACCAGGGCTGCCCGCGCAGGCTGAGGCCGGCGATGATCAGCGCGCCGACGATCGCATAGGTGAAGGCGCAGGCGACATCGGCTGGCAGCACGCGGTTGCGGTAACGCGCGCGCTTGTCCTCGCCGTAGAGGGTGAAGAGCTTCTCGACATCGGCGACGCTGTAGCCGTCCCAGTCGCTTTCCAGCATGCGCGGCACGCCCTGACGGTTCGACCAGACACCGACCGCCCAGAACAGCAGCACCACCAGGACCGGCCCCCAGACGAAGAAGGCCAGCGGGATGGCGGTCGAATAGAACGGCACGGTCTCGGTCATGGCGTCTCGGCTCTCGCGTCTGGGATCGGCGCTGCGGTCGCAACGTTATCCGGCCGCCCGGCTGCCGCCAAGCCGTGGCAGCCGGGAACTCGATCAACCGTGGGGCAGGATTTCCTGCTCGATCGCACCGAAGATCGAATGGCCGGAAGCGTCCTTCATCTCGATGCGGACCGTATCGCCGAACCGCAGGAAGGGCGTTTTCGCCTCGCCCTGCCGGATCGTCTCCACCATGCGCTGCTCGGCGATGCAGGCATAGCCGCGCCCGCCCTCGGCGACAGGCCGACCGGGCCCGCCATCGGCGTCGCGATTGGAGACCGTGCCGGCGCCGATGATCGTGCCGGCCGAGAGACGGCGCGTCGCGGCGGCATGGGCGATCAGCGTGCCGAAATCGAAGGTCATGTCGGCGCCGGCATCGGGCTTGCCGAAGAGCGTGCCGTTGACCAGTGCGAGCAGCGGCAGATGCAGCCGGCCGTCGCGCCAGGCCCCGCGCAGCTCATCCGGCGTCACCGTGACCGGAGAATAGGCCGAGGACGGCTTCGACTGAACGAAGCCGAAGCCTTTCGCCAATTCGCCGGGAATCCGATTCCGCAGGCTCACGTCGTTGACGAGCATGATGAGACGGATCGACCCGAGCGCTTCCTCGCGGGTCGCGCCCATCGGCACGTCGCCGGTAACGACCGCGATCTCGGCCTCGAAATCGATGCCGTCCTCCTCGCTGCGGGCCTGCACGGCCTGGCGCGGGCCGAGCGAGGCGTCGCTGCCGCCCTGGTACATCAGCGGATCGGTCCAGAAGCTCTCCGGCATCGTGGCACCCCGCGCCTTCCGGACGAGATCGACATGATTCACATAGGCCGAGCCGTCGAGCCATTGATAGGCGCGCGGCAGGGGCGCGGCGCAGTCATGCTCGTGGAAGCGGAAGGACGGGACAGAGCCGTGCTCGAGCCCCTCGGCGAGATCGGCAAGGCGCGGGGCGTGGCGGCCCCAGTCGTCGAGCGCCGCCTGCAGCGTCGGCACGACCGGAAAGGCATCGGTGGCGCGGGTCAGATCCCTGGAGACGACGACGAGACGGCCGTCACGGCCATGCGCGAGCGAGGCAAGCTTCATGTCTTTTCATTCCTTCCCGGACGCGCCAATAAAGGCATAACCAGCCTTCGGGAGGAAACCATATGGAACGTCGCAGCTTTTTGAAATCGGGGGCACTGGCCGCCGCCGCGACGACGGTCGCGATGCCGGCGATCGCGCAGTCGCAGCCCGAGGTGAAATGGCGGTTGACGTCGAGCTTCCCGAAATCGCTCGACACGATCTTCGGCACGGCCCAGCAATTCTCGAAGCTCGTCTCCGAGGCGACGGACGGCAAGTTCGAGATCCAGGTCTTCGCACCCGGCGAGATCGTACCCGGCCTGCAGGCACTCGACGCGGTCTCGTCCGGCACGGTCGAATGCGCGCATTCGCCGACCTATTTCTACATCGGCAAGGACCCGACGCTGGGCCTCGGCACCGGCATCCCCTTCGGACTCAACGCCCGCCAGCAGCATAGCTGGTGGTTCTTCGGCGGCGGCGAGCAGATCGTGAACGGCGTGCTCGACCGCTTCAACGCCTATGCGATCCCCTGCGGCAATTCCGGCTGCCAGATGGGCGGCTTCTTCCGCAACGAATTGAAGAGCATCGACGACCTCAAGGGCCTGAAGTTCCGCATCGGCGGCATGGGCGGGGCGGTTCTCGCCAAGCTCGGCGTGGTGCCGACCCAGATCGCACCCGGTGACGTCTATCCGGCGCTTGAGCGCGGCGCGATCGATGCGGCCGAGTTCGTCGGCCCCTATGACGACGAGAAGCTCGGCTTCATCCGCGTCGCCAAATACTACTATTATCCCGGCTGGTGGGAGGGCGGCGCGATGCTGCACCTGATCATCGGCAAGGATGCGTGGGCCAAGCTGCCGAAGCACTATCAGGCGATCGTCCAGAACGCCTGCGAAGCCGCCAATAACTGGATGCTCGCCAAATACGACTTCGTGAATCCGGGCGGCCTGCGCCGCCTCGTGGCGCAGGGCGCGCAACTCAAGGCCTTCCCGCTGCCGGTGATGGAAGCGGCGCTGAAGGCGGCCGAAGAATACTATGCCGAAACCAGCGCCAAGAGCCCGGACTTCAAGAAGGGCTACGATTCGATGGTCGCCTTCCGCGGCGAGAACCTGCTCTGGTGGCAGATCGCGGAACTGTCCTACGACTCGTTCATGAACCGGCTGAAGGCACGCTGAGGCGTGGCCGGATCATCGCCATGACAAGGAAACCGTCCGCCCCCCCGGAAGAACAGGCGCTCCACCTGGAGCGCTTCCTGCCCTATCGCCTCAACGTCGTCGGCACGCTCGGCGGACGCGCGCTCGGGCGCATCTATGGCGAACGCTTCGGCATCGGCATCCCGGAATGGCGGGTGGTCGCGCAGCTCGGCGAGTTCGGCAAGCTGACCTCGCGCGACATCGGCGAGCTCGCCCAGATGCACAAGACCAAGGTCTCGCGCGCCGTGGGCGAGCTGGAGAAGCGCGGGCTGGTCTCGCGCGCCGAGAACCGGCAGGATCGGCGCGAATCCTTCGTCGCGCTGACGCCGGCGGGCAAGCGCATCTACGACCAGATCGTGCCATTGGCGCTCGGCTTCGAAGCCCGCTGGATCGACGGCATCGCGCCCGACGAGCTCAAGGTGTTCGAGCGCGTGCTCTCGACGCTGACGGAGCGCGGCCGGCATCTGGCCGGGAATTATCGCGAAGAGGACGGGGCTTAGGGGTCACTGGACCGCAGCCGTCATGCTCGGGCTTGACCCGAGCATCTCATGACGCGGAGGCGCCGGAGCCTCGTCCTGCCTGAGATTCTCGGGTCTGCGCTGCGCTCCGCCCGAGAATGACGAGCCTGACCTAGAAATACTGCGCCAGATTGCGCCGGATGCGCTGCGCCGGGTCCTCGCCCTTCGGCGGATAGGCGAAAGCCGTGCCCGTGATCGCCTCATAGGCCCGGACATAGACCGCCGACGTCTGGTCGATCAGCTCCTGCGGGATCGGCGGCAGGTCCTGCGTATAAGGATCGCAGCGCGCCACGACCCAGTTGCGCACGAAATCCTTGTCGAAGGATTCGGGCTTTCCGCCGGCAGCGAAGCGCTCGGGATAGGTTTCCGCGAACCAGTAGCGGCTCGAATCCGGCGTATGGATCTCGTCGGCCAGCACGATGCGGCCCTCGGCATCGGTGCCGAACTCGTATTTGGTGTCGGCAAGGATCAGCCCGCGCTCGCGGGCGAGCTTCTGGCCGCGGGCGAAAAGCGCCAGCGCATAGGCCGAAACCTCGTCCCATTGCTTCTGCGTCAGCAAACCCTCGCCGACGATCTGCGCGGCCGAGAGCGGCTCGTCATGGCCGCCGTCGAAAGCCTTGCTGGTCGGGGTGATGATCGCCTGCGGCAGCGCCTCGTTGTCGCGCAGACCCTCCGGCAGCGTCATACCGTACATCTCGCGCCGGCCCTGCTTGTACATGGTCAGGATCGAGGTGCCGGTCGTGCCGGCGAGATAGCCGCGCACCACCATCTCGACGGGCAGGATCTCCAGCCGCCGGCCGACCACCACGTTCGGGTCCGGGTATTCCAGCACATGGTTGGGGCAGATATCGGCGGTCTGCTCGAACCAGTAGCGCGCCGTCTGCGTCAGCACCTGGCCCTTCAGCGGAATCGCGGCGATCGCCCGGTCGAAGGCGGAGAGCCGGTCGGTCGAGATCAGGATGCGGCGGTTGTCGGGCAGGTCGTAATTCTCGCGAACCTTGCCGCGATAATAGTTCGGCAGCTCCGGGATGACGGCTTCGTGAAGAGGCAGATAATCGGACATGGGCGGGGCTTGCCTCATTGGCGCTGCACGGAAGGCCGGCGCGGCCGGGCCGCTGCCACAGGTCTTCTAACCAGAACGGAAGTTTTCCACCATCGGCGCGGCGCATGCGTCCCCGGATTGCTGCGCCTGCCTGAATGTGGCATGCGAGGCCCTCGCGATGGAGCGTCCCCGCGGCCTATCAGGCGAGGCTCCGCTCCATAGTTCCGTCGTGTTTGGCGGGTGTTCTAGACCAAAGCTCCCGACAGAGCCGGCCTGCCGGCTCGACCATGGATGACGTGACCCGACCCGCGATGATGCTGCGACTTTCCAGACGCTTCGGCATGGCCCTTCTGATGCTGGCGGCCCTCGGTGGCACCGCTGTGGCGCAGTCGGCGTCCTGCAACGCCTGGCGCGCCGAGCTGGAAAGCCTGCAGGGCCGCAGCGGCGGCGATCCGCGCGCGGCGCAGGCCGCGCGGCGCGTTGGCGCCCAGCTCGCGCAACTGAGCAACCAGTATCGCTCCATGGGCTGCGACCGCGGCTTCAGCTTCTTCGACTCGCCGCCGCCGCAATGCAATTTCATCCGCCAGCAGCTCGGCCAGTTGCAGAACCAGTACGGCGCGCTGCAGAGCCAGGCGGAGGGTGGAGGCATCGAACAACGCCGGGCCCAGCTCGCGTCGGCCATCAACAACAACTGCCGGGCGCAGCCGCGCGGTTTCTTCGACACGATCTTCGGGCGCGATCCCGGCCCCGGCGAAATCGATTCGACCCTGCCCGAACTCGACCCCGAGCAGCCGACCGAGCCGGCCAAGCCGCGCCTGGGCGGCCCGCAGACCGTCTGCGTCCGCACCTGCGACGGCTTCTTCTTCCCGCTCTCGAACAATACCGGCAATGGCGACGAGATGTGCCAGGCGCTCTGCCCGGGCACCGAGACGCTGGCCTATGGCATGAGCACCGGCGGCGACATCCAGAACGCCGCCTCGCGCGCGACCGGTCAGCCCTATTCCTCGCTGGCCAATGCCGGCAAATACACCCGCAGCTTCGATGCCGCCTGCACCTGCCGCGGGCAGGGACAGAGCTGGTCGGCCGCCCTCAAGGATGCCGAATACCTGCTCGACAAGCGCAAGGGCGACGTCATCGTCAGCGAGCAGCGCGCCGCCGAACTGTCGCGCCCGAAGCCCGATCCCAAGCGCAAAGGAGCGGCTGCCCAGGCGGTGGCGCCGGCCCCGGCGCCCGTTCCGGAGATCCCGGACGAGAAGCCGATGCCATCCGAGGATTCGCCGACATCCGGCACCGAATCGGCCGGCGTCGGCCCCGATGCGGTGGGTGAGAAAGTGCTCGACAAGAAGGACGGGCTGAAGAGCGAATCGCGCAGCACGACCGGCGAGCGCCGCGCGGTGCGGATCGTCGCGCCCAATCTCGCTCCCAACCTGAGCCCGCAGGTCGCGCGGCCCTGAAGGCGAAAAGTTCCATGCCAGCGACGCATGGAAGACCACCCCGGAACGGCACGCCGGCTGCTGGACGCATAGCCGAAACCGCCGCATAACAGGGCCATCCAAGCCGCCTCCGGGAGGCCGCCAGACCCGTCCCGCGGCCCTCGCGCCGCGCGCCCGCTTCTGACGCTCCCCAGCTCAGAAGGCCGCCATGTCCGAGACAACTGCGACACCTCCCGCCCATCCCATCGAATTCGGCGATGCCAAACGCCGCCTCAAGGCGATCTTCATCGGCTCGGTCGGCAATCTCGTCGAGTGGTACGATTTCTACGCCTATACGGCCTTCGCGCTCTATTTTGCGCCGGCCTTCTTCCCCTCGCATGATCCGGTGGTGCAGCAGCTCAATGCAGCGACTTTGTTCGCGGCGGGCTTCATCGTGCGGCCGATCGGCGGCTGGCTTTTCGGCCATCTCGCCGATCGCTATGGCCGGCGGCTCTCGCTGATGGTGTCAGTGCTGATGATGTGTTTCGGCTCACTGATCATCGCCTTCACCCCGACCTATGCGACGATCGGCTTCGCGGCACCGGCCCTGCTGGCGCTGGCGCGCATCATCGAAGGCCTGAGCCTCGGCGGCGAATACGGGGCGAGCGCGACCTATCTCACCGAAATCGCCGATCCCGAGCATCGCGGCTTCTATTCGAGCTTCCAGTACGTGACGCTGATCGGCGGCCAGCTCACCGCGATCCTGGTACTGCTGCTGCTCCAGAACGTCTTCCTGACACATGAGCAGCTCGTCGACTGGGGCTGGCGCATTCCCTTCGTCATCGGCGCGGTTCTCGCCGTCACCGCCATGCTGATGCGCCGGCACATGCACGAGACCGAATCCTTCGAGGCCGCCAAGGCGACGATGAAGAAGGAAAGCTCGCTCAAGGGCCTGCTGAAATATCCGCGCGAGGTGGCGATCGTGGTCGGCCTGACAGCCGGCGGCACCGCCGCCTTCTACACCTTCACCACCTATATGCAGACCTTCGTCAAGCAGACGGTCGGCCTCTCCGACATTACCACGACCTATGTCATTGCGGGCTCGCTGATCTTCGCGGCGGTGCTGCAACCGATCTATGGCGCGATCTCCGACCGTATCGGCCGCAAACCACTGCTGATCTTCTTCGGGCTCGCCGGCACGCTATTGACCGTGCCGATCCTGACCACGCTGGCCGGGACGAAATCGGCCTTCGTCGCCTTCCTGCTGCTCTGCGGCGCCTGGCTGTTCACGGCGGGCTACACCTCGATCAACGCGGTGGTGAAGGCGGAGCTGTTCCCGACCGCGATCCGGGCCACCGGTGTTGCCGTGCCTTATGCCGTCACGGTCTCGATCTTCGGCGGCACGGCGCCCGCCATCGCCCTGTTCTTCAAGCAGCAGGGCCATGAGCAGTGGTTCTATTACTACCTCGCCGGCATCATCTTCCTGTCGTTCCTGGTCTATTCGACCATGCGCGACACCAAGCACGCCTCGGCGATGGAGCGGCATGAGTGAGGAAAGAGCCGTCATGCCCGGGCTTGTCCCGGGCATCTCGGAAACCACTGCTCTATCCTGAACGAGATTCTCGGGTCCGCTGCGCGGCCCGAGAATGACGGCGGGAGCGCTCAGGCGCTCTGGTCGGCCAGCCGCTTCAGCGCCTTCTCTCGGCCGATCAGCGGCAGCAGCGCAGCAAGCTCCGGTCCGTGGTCGAGCCCGGTCAGGGCCTGGCGCAGCGGCATGAACAGCGCCTTGCCCTTGGCACCCGTCGCGGCCGAGACGGCTTGCGTCCAGCTCTTCCAGGTCGTGGCATCGAAGGGCTCGGCCGGCAGCAACCCGGCAGCCGTGGCGGCGAAGCCGGCATCGGCGATCACCGGTGTGACCGGTCCCTGCACGACGCGCCACCACTGGGCGGCCTCGTCCAGCTTGGCGAGATTGCCGCGCACGGCCTGCCAGAACGCCTCGTCGACCGGGAGGCAGAGCGCAGCCAACCGCTCCGATACCGCTGCCAGCGGCAACTGATGCAGCGTGCGGGCGCTCAGCGTCTCCAGCTCGTGCTCGTCGAACTTGGCCGGCGCGCGCGAGACATGGGCGAGTTCGACAAGGCCTGCGAGCTCGTCGAGGCTCGCGACCGGGCGCACCGCATCGGAGGTGCCGACCAGCGTCGCGAGCGCCGCCACGGCCAGCGCCTCGACGCCGGTCTCGCGCAGGCCGCGCAGCGAGAGATGCCCGAGGCGCTTCGACAGGCCCTCGCCGCTCGCGGTCGTCAGCAGGTTGACGTGCGCCATCGTAGGCAGCCCGGCTGCGAGGGCCTCGAACATCTGGATATGCATCGCGGTGTTGGTGACATGGTCCTCACCGCGGACGATATGCGTGACGCCGGTCTCGATATCGTCGACCACGGACGGCAGATGGTAGAGATAGCTGCCGTCCTCGCGCACCAGGACCGGGTCCGAAAGCGAGGCGCAGTCGACATGCGAGGCGCCGCGGACCAGATCGTCCCAGGCGACCTCGCGGGCCTCCAGCAGGAAGCGCCAATGAGGTTTACGTCCTTCCGCCGCGAAGGCCGCCTTCTGCTCGTCGGTAAGCTTCAGCGCGGCGCGGTCGTAGATCGGCGGCAGGCCGCGGGCGAGCTGGCGTTTGCGGCGCCGGTCGAGCTCGTCTGCCGTCTCGTAGCAGGGGTAGAGCCGCCCTGCCCCGCGCAGGCGCTCGGCTGCGGCGTCATAGATCGCCAGCCGCTCCGACTGGCGGATCACCTGGTCGGGCACGATGCCGAGCCAGCCCAGGTCCTCGGCGATGGCCTCGGCATATTCCGCCTTCGAGCGGGCGATATCGGTATCGTCGTAGCGCAGCAGGAAGCGGCCGCCATGCCGGCGGGCGAACAGCCAGTTGAACAACGCCGGCCGGGCATTGCCGATATGGAGGTAGCCGGTGGGCGACGGCGCGAAGCGAACCAGAGGCCGAATTGCAGCAGACAGTGTCATGGCCCGGCTTATGGCGTGTTTGCCGGCACGCGACAATCGCGTCGTTGAGCGAAGTTCCCCATCGTTAACCCGACATTAGGGTTACCGAGGCATGAATCATCCTCGGAGCAGGGTGAAACGGGTGGAACCGGACCGCTGCTCGGGGAGATCAGGATGCGCATCCGTTCCATCGCGCCAAGCTTCGGGCTCATCGCCCTCGCCGCCACGACACTTACCGCCCCCGCGCTCGCCGCCGATTATCCGGTGCTGCGCGGCTCGCAGATTGAGGACGCGCCACCGGCTCCGTCTTTCGGCTCCTCCCCCAACTGGAGTGGCTTCTACATCGGTGGAAGCGCCGGGTACGTCACCGGGCAGTTCGACGCCGAGAAGCAATCCCAGACACTCACGAGAGCAGCTTTTGGGAACGCCGTGGTCAGAGATGCGGGCACCGGCCTCTACAACTTCGGGCGAGCGAGCAAGGACAAGGTCAACTTTGGCGGGTTCATCGGCTATAACACCGCCTTCGGCGATGCTATTCTCGGTGTCGAAGCCGAATATCTTCGCCTCAACATCCAGACAGACCAGCGCGGCTCGAACGGCGCGGTGTTCGAGAATCTGTTTCCGACCACCGTCCAGTCATCTCCGTCCACCGATCCGCTCAATACGCTAACGGCCATCGGCGTGGCCGGGCGCACGACCAACAAGATCGACGACATGATCATGCTGAAGGCCAGGGCAGGCTATGCGCTCGGCAATTTCATGCCATTCGCCAATGTCGGCCTGGCGGTCGGCCGCGTCTCGACCAATGCCGAGATGGCGCAGGGGCATGCAACGATCGAAAACTATTCGCGCTTCAATACCAGCTCCGCAGGCGGCTCCGTGACCCGCACGACCTACGCAGGTACCGGTACGATCGCCCGGCCCGACGCGACGTCCGCTACGAGTGCGACCCAGATCTCCTCGGGCTATGTCCCAGGTATCGTGCTCGGGGCCGGCATCGACGCGCTGATCGCCGACAACATCCTGTTCCGTGCGGAATACAACCGCATCTATTTCAGCGACTACAAAGGCGTGAACGCGGTCATCGATACCGCGCGCGTCGGCGCGGGCGTCAAGTTCTGACGCAGAGCATCAAGGCTCGAAAAGAAAAGGCCGGGGCAAAGCCCCGGCCTTTTCTTTTTCGTCCGCTGGCGAAGCGCCCTACTCGGCCGCCTCGACCTCGGGCCGCGCCCGGCCGGCGCGCTGGCGCTTGACCAGCTCGGCGACGATGAAGGCGAGCTCCAGCGCCTGCTCCGCGTTGAGGCGCGGATCGCAGAACGTGTGGTAGCGGTCGTTGAGGTCCGCATCGGTCATGCCGCGGGCGCCGCCGGTGCATTCGGTGACGTTCTTGCCGGTCATCTCCAGATGCAGGCCGCCGGCATGGGTGCCTTCGGCCTCATGGACGGCGAAGAAGTTCCTCACCTCGCCCAGGATCAGATCGAAGGGCCGGGTCTTGTAGCCGCTCGCGGCCTTGACCGTGTTGCCGTGCATCGGGTCGCAGGACCAGACGACGTTGCGGCCCTCGCGCTTCGTCGCCCGCACCAGCGCCGGCAGATGGTCGAAGACCTTGTCGGCGCCGAAGCGCGCGATCAGTGTCAGCCGCCCCGCCTGGTTCTGCGGATCGAGCACGTCGATCAGCTTGAGCAGGCCATCGACCGTGGTCGAGGGGCCGCATTTCAGGCCGATCGGGTTCTTGATGCCGCGGAAGAACTCGACATGGGCATGATCGATCTGGCGCGTGCGGTCGCCGATCCAGACCATGTGGCCGGAAGTGGCGTACCACTCGCCGGTCGTCGAATCCGTGCGCGTCATCGCCTGCTCGTAGCCGAGCAGCAGCGCCTCGTGGCTGGTGTAGAAGTCGGTCGTGCGCATCTCCGGATGGGTCTCCGGATCGATGCCGATGGCGCGCATGAAGTCCAGCGCCTCGGTGATGCGCTCGGCCACCTCCTGGTAGCGATGCGACTGCGGGCTATCCTTGACGAAGCCGAGCATCCAGCGATGCGCGTTGTCGAGATTGGCATAGCCGCCGGTCGCGAAGGCGCGGATCAGGTTCAGCGTCGCCGCCGACTGACGATAGCCCTCGAGCTGGCGACGCGGATCGGGGATGCGCGCCTCGGCCGTGAACTCGTTGTCGTTGACGATGTCGCCCTTGTAGCTCGGCAGCTCGACGCCGCCGATCGTCTCGGTCGGGGCCGAGCGCGGCTTGGCGAACTGGCCGGCGATGCGGCCGACCTTCACCACCGGCGAACCGCCGGCGAAGGTCAGGACGACCGCCATCTGCAAGAACAGCCGGAAGAAATCGCGGATGTTGTCGGCCGAATGCTCGGCGAAGCTCTCGGCGCAGTCGCCCCCCTGCAGCAGGAAGGCCTCGCCGGCGGCGACCTTGCTCAACGCCCGTTTGAGCTTGCGCGCCTCGCCTGCAAAAACGAGCGGCGGAAAGCCGGCGAGCTGCTGCTCGACCGCCTTCAAGGCTGCCTGGTCCGGATATTCCGGAATCTGCTGGACGGGCTTGGCCCTCCAGCTCTCTGGCGTCCACCGCTCGGACATGGGACTACGTGCTCCTGACTGTGAGATCGCGCAACGTTAACCTCTTGGTAGCGCGAAGGGGCGGCTATACACCGATGATGTGGGAATGACCACCATCTGGCGGAAGGCCGCGCTCCCGGCAGCGTCGCCGCTCAGCGAACGCATCGGGAAAGGCGATTCTCCGTAACGAGATAGCGCAAGCCGTTGGCCTATCGCGGCAACGGCTTGCCATCCAGATTCAAGCGCTTCACAAGGCGTTTCAACGCGGCGGACGCTAGCCCGCCCGCGGCGTGCGCATCGTCACCAGCTCTTCCGCTGCGCTGGGATGCAGCGCGACGGTGCGGTCGAAATCGGCCTTGGTCGCGCCCATCGTCACGGCGATCGCGACGGCCTGGACGATCTCGCCGGCATCGTGGCCGAGGATATGGACGCCGAGCACCTTGTCCGACTGCGCGTCGACGACGAGCTTCATGTAGATGCGCTCCTGCCGGCCGGAGATCGTCGCCTTCATCGGGCGGAAGCCGGATTCGAAGACGGTGACCTTGTGCCCCGCCGCTATGGCCTGCTCCTCCGACAGGCCGACAGTGCCGACCTCCGGCGTCGTGAAGACGGCCGAGGCGATGGTGGCATGGTCGACGGTCCAGTTCCGGCTGCCGAAGGTACTGTCGGCGAAGGCGTGGCCCTCGCGGATCGCCACCGGAGTCAGGTTGACCCGGTTGGTCACGTCGCCGACGGCATGGATCGAGGGCACGCTGCTGGCCGATGCCGCATCGACCTTGATCTCGCCGAGCGAGCCGAGCGCGACGCCGGCCTGCTCCAGGCCAAGGCCGCGCGTGTTCGGCCGGCGGCCGGTGGCGACGAGGACGATATCGGCGTCGATCGGCTCGCCCTTGGCGCAATGGGCGCGACGGGCACCGTCCGGCAGTTCCTCGATCCGCTCGATCGTGCTGCCGAGCCGCAGGGTGATGCCGGCATGGACGAGCGCGTCGCGCAGGCGGTTGCGGATGTCCTCGTCGAAGCCGCGCAGGATGTTGCCGCCCCGGTGCAGCACCGTCACCGCGACGCCCAGGCGGGCGAAGAGGCTGGCGAATTCCAGCGCGATATAGCCGCCGCCGACGACCAGCAGGCGCTTGGGCAGCGCCGGCAGATGGAAGATCTCGTTGGAGGAGATGCCGAGCTCGCCACCGGGGATCGGCGGATCGAAGGAGGGCCAGCCGCCGGTCGCAACGAGGATGTGACGGGCGCGGATGACCTCGCCGCTCTTCGCCAGCCTGACCTGATGCGCCCCCTCGACGACGGCGCGCTCCTCGCGAATCTCGACCTTGGCGCCCTCAAGTCCCTTGCGATAGAGGCCGGACAGACGCGTGACCTCGTTGGCCACGGCATCGCGCAATGTCGGCCAGTCGAAGACGGGCGCCTGGGGCAGCGTCCAGCCGAAGCCGGCAGCGTCCTCGAAATCCTCGGCGAAGCGGCTGGCATAGACGAAGAGCTTCTTGGGCACGCAGCCGCGGATGACACAGGTGCCGCCGATCCGGTCCTCCTCGGCGATCATCACGCGGGCGCCGTGGCCGGCGGCGATACGGGCCGCGCGCGTACCGCCGGAACCGGCACCGATGACGAAGAGATCGACGTCGAAATCAGCCATGGTCTTCTCCCTGGGACGCTGTGGCGCCCGGACCGAACCAGAGGACCGCGGCCCCCAGAACGGCAATCCACCAGCCCTGCCAGGCACCGTGCCCGACGACCGAAATCGCGAAAGCGCCGGCGAACAGCGCAAGGCGTGGCGCCATCTCCCGCGCCGACAGGCGGCGCAACCGCATCAACAGCAGCAGGCCCGCCACGATGAGGAGACCCGCTCCGATCGCCCCGGTCTCGGCCCAGGCCTGCAGGGGCATGTCATGCGGGTGGCCCGCTCCGAGAAGCTGCCGATGCTCGGGTACGACCTCCACGGCCACCGGATGATCCTGCATGCTGGCCGAGGTCCCGAACCCGGCGCCGGCAAGCGGCCGGGCCCGCGCCACCTCGCCGAAGCTGTGCCAGATATCGATGCGGGCCTGCCCGGTCATGACGGCGAAGCGGTTCAGGATCAGCGAAGGCAGCCAATTCTGGGCGGCGATGCCGAGAACGGGCGCCACGATCATGGCGAGGAGAAAGCCGCATCCTGCGGCCGTCAGCGTCAGGCGCGGCCAGAGCGCCGACAGCCCCCAGCAGAGGGCGCAGACGGCGACGCCGAGCCGTGCCGAGGAGCTTTCCGAGCGCAGCGCCAGAGCGGCCACGGCCAGGCCGAGAGCAATCGCCAGTATCCGGTCCGACCGGCGCGCGCCGGGCAGGCTCCACAGGCCATGGATCGCCGGCACCGCCAGGACGAGCGCGGTGATCGCCGGGCGGTTGAAGACGAAGCTCATCAGCTTGCCGATGCCGAGCGCGGCACGCTGCGACAGCCCAGAAGCGAGTTCGATGATCGCCAGCAGGCAGGCGAGGATGATCGCGAGCGCGAGCGCCCGCAGCCAGGCGGGCCGCGGCCGGAACCGGCCGGAAGCGGCGATGGCGAGGGCGAAGACGATCGGCAGCACAAGCTCGCCCCAGGCCCGCAGGGAGGCAAGCGGCCGGTGGCTCCACAGGATCGAGACGAGCGCCCAGGCGAGAAAGGCGGCGACGGCCAGCCCGAGCGGCGTCGCGAGAAGGCGCCACATGCGCCCGGCGAGATCGCCCACCCGGCCCGATGCGACGACCACGGCGACGAAGGGAATGACCGCCAGGCCGAGCAGAAGCGTCGAGGAGCGGTTGGCGAGCCACATCGCCATCGGCATCAGCACCATCAGCGCCACGCCGATCCCGATCAGCCGCGACGGAAACGGCCCGCGGTGCGGCGCGGAATTCTGGCGATCGGCGAGACGCGTCTGGCTCATGGCCTGCGATTACGCGATCGCGGGAAAGGCCGCCAGCGCGTTGTCACGCGAATGCGCCACAGTCGTAGGATGAAAGGTGTAGATTCTGCGGCCGCCGCCCGCCTCCGTCGAAAATTCTTGACTTCCGATTATGCAATCTGGCGCAATTGACGACCGGCGCGGCGAGGTGCCACAGGCGGAGCGCCTCAAGAAACCCGCGGGCAAAGCCCCGCAAGCGGAGGAATTCATGCTGACATCCATCCTGAAGCGCACGGCCCTGACGGCGGTGGCCCTGGCTGCCCTCTCGACGGCGGCCTTCGCCCAGCTCGCCGAGCTGAAGATCATGGCCCCCGCGGCGCCGGGCGGCGGCTGGGACGGCACGGCCCGCTCGATGCAGCAGGCGCTGACGGCCGCCGGCATCGTCAAGAGCGTGCAGGTCAACAACGTGACCGGCGCGGGCGGCACCATCGGCCTCGCCCAGCTGATCGGCGCCAAGGGCGCCGGCGACCAGCTGATGGTCAACGGCTTCGTCATGGTCGGCGCCATCCTGCTCAACAAGTCGCCGGTCAACCTGACCCAGGTCACGCCGATCGCGCGCCTCACCGCCGAGGCCGAAGTCATCGTCGTGCCGACGGAATCGCCGCTCAAGACCGCCAAGGACCTGGCCGAGCGCCTGAAGGCCGACCCGGCGAAGGTGACCTGGGCCGGCGGCTCGGCCGGCGGTACCGACCACATCCTCGCGGCGCTGTTCGCGAAGGCTGTCGGCGCCGACGCCAAGAAGATCAACTACATCCCGTTCTCGGGCGGCGGCGAGGCCCTGGCGGCGATGCTCGGCGGGCGCGTCACCGCCGGCGTCTCCGGCTATGGCGAGTTCGAGGGCCAGATCAAGGCCGGCAAGCTGCGCGTGCTCGCGGTCTCCTCGCCCAAGCGCCTCGAGAACGCGCCTGACGCGCCGACGCTGCAGGAGCAGGGCATCGATCTCGAGCTCCTGAACTGGCGCTCTGTCGTGGCGCCTCCCGGCCTCTCCGCCGAACAGACCAAGGCCCTGATCGACACGGTCGAGAAGATGGTCAAGTCGAAGGAATGGCAGGAAATCCTCAAGGCCCGCGGCTGGGATGACTCCTTCCTGGCGGGCGCGGCCTTCGACACCTTCCTGAAGGACGAGATCGAACGCGTCTCCAAGGTGATGACCGAAGTCGGCCTGGTGAAGTAAGCCAGCATCGCACCAGAACCAGCAGGGGCCGGGAAACCGGCCCCTTTTCCAACCGCCAGAAGCGCCAAGAACGACGCCGGCCACCACTGCGGGAACGCCATGACCAACGATACGCGCACGCAAGGTGCCAACAAGCCGGCCCTGCTGGTGGGCGTCCTGCTGCTGATCGTCGCCGCCTTCGTCGGCTACGACGCCTCCCAGCAGACGATCACCTCCACCTACGGCGTCGGCCCGACAGCCATGCCCTATGTCGTCGCGGCGGGGCTCGTCATCCTCGGCCTGGCGCATTTCGTGGTCGCCTTCCGCGAGGGCCTGCCGCGGCCCGAGGAGGCCGACAGCAAGGCCCTGCTCTGGATCGCGGGCGGCCTGATCTTCCTGATCGCCTGCATCGGGCTCGGCGGCGGCTTCATCATCGCCATCGCAGTGGTCTTCGCCTGCACCGCCCGCGGCATGGGCCGGCAGGGCCTGCTGGTCGACGCCGTGATCGGCTTCGTGCTCGGCCTCGTCATCTACCTCGTCTTCGCCAAGCTCCTGACGCTGATCCTGCCGTCGGGTCCGCTCGAGCGCCTGTTCCTCTGAGGAGAGCCCGACATGGATACGATGCTCTCCCTGATGCACGGTTTCGGCGTCGCCTTCGAGCCCGCCAAGCTGATGTTCTGCCTGATCGGCGTCTTCCTCGGCACGGCCGTCGGCGTGCTGCCGGGCATCGGCCCGGCGCTGACCGTGGCGCTGCTGCTGCCGGTGACGTTCAAGCTCGATCCGGCCGGGTCTCTGATCATGTTCGCCGGCATCTACTATGGCGGCATGTATGGCGGCTCGACCACCGCGATCCTGCTCAATGCGCCGGGCGAAAGCGCCTCTCTCGCGACCGCGCTCGAAGGTTCCAAGATGGCCAAGGCCGGCCGTGGCGGACCGGCGCTCGCGACCTCGGCGATCGGCTCCTTCGTCGCCGGCCTGATCGCGACGATCGGCCTTGCGTTCCTGGCGCCGTGGCTCGTCCAGATCGCGGTGAAATTCGGGCCGTGGGACTATTTCGCGCTGATGATCGTCGCCTTCGTCACGGTCTCCGCGACATTCGGCGACTCGCCGCTGCGCGGCCTGACGAGCCTGTTCCTCGGCATCACGCTGGGCCTGATCGGCATCGACAAGCTCACCGGCCAGGCGCGCCTGACCTTCGGCGTGCCGGAACTGCTCAACGGCGTCGAGGTCACGACGCTCGCCGTCGGCCTGTTCGCGGTGGGCGAGGCCTTCTACGTCGCCTCCAAGCGCTTCCGCGACCCCGAGGAGATCATTCCGATCAAGGGCTCGCTGTGGATGACCAAGGAAGACTGGAAGCGCTCCTGGGCGCCCTGGCTGCGCGGCACCGCCTTCGGTTTCCCGATCGGCGCCCTGCCGGCCGGCGGCGCCGAGGTGCCGACCTTCCTGAGCTATTCGACCGAGAAGAAGCTCTGCAAATACCCGGACGAGTTCGGCAAGGGCGCGATCGAGGGCGTCGCCGGACCGGAAGCGGCCAACAACGCCTCGGCCGCCGGCACGCTGGTGCCGCTGCTGACGCTCGGCCTGCCGACCTCGGCGACGGCGGCGATCATGCTCGCCGGCTTCCAGCAATACGGGCTGAATCCCGGCCCGCTTCTCTTCGCCGAGAAGCCTGACCTAGTCTGGGGCCTGATCGCCTCACTCTTCATCGCCAACGTCATGCTGGTGATCCTCAACCTGCCGCTGATCGGGCTCTGGGTCCGGCTGCTGGCGATCCCGCAGCCCTGGCTCTATGCCGGCATCATCGTCTTCGCGACGATGGGCACGCTGGCGGTCAACAGCTCGCCGGTCGAGCTCGGCATGCTCTTCGCCTTCGGCTTCATGGGCTATCTGATGCGCCGCTACGACTATCCGGTGGCACCGATGGTCGTCGGGCTCATCCTCGGCCCGATGGCCGAGGCGCAGTTGCGCCGCGCGCTGCAGATCAGCCTGGGCGATCCGATGATCCTGCTGGAGAACCCGATCTCGGCGACGCTGCTCGGCATCGCCTTCCTGGCACTGGTGGCACCGTTCGCGATGAAGGGGCTGAACCGCTTCAAGGCTTCCGAGGACTGACGAAGCCGAGCCGGATGAGGCTCTCGCCCGTGGCGACGAGAGCCTCCGCGGCCGGGCGCGGCTGCCAGCCCAGCATGGCCTGCGCCTTGGCGCTCGTCGCGTTCTTGCTGCGGCCGAGTTCGGGCGTCGCCGCCTGACGCGCCGTGGCGCTGAAACGCGCTGCAAAACGCACCAGCCAATCGGGCAGCACGCGGGTCGAAACCCGCGCCGCGTTCTCGCCAAGGCCATCCTTCAGCGCCTGGGCAATCGCCTGCATCGTCATGAAGTCGCCGGCCGTGGCCAGAAAGCGTTCGCCGGCTGCCGCCGCGTCGGTCATGGCGCGCAGATGCAGGTCGGCGACATCGCGCACGTCGACCACGCCGAACATCAGGCGCGGTACCGCCCAGAGCCTGCCGTCCAGCATGGTCTTGACCAGCAGGATCGAAGCCGACAGGTCCCGACCGAGCAGCGGTCCGAAGATGCCGACGGGGTTGACGACCGAAAGCTCCAGCCCCTGCCCTTCGCCGTCGACGAAATCCCAGGCAGCCCGTTCGGCCAATGTCTTGGATTTCGGATAGGCAGCCAGCCCCGGCGCAGCCGCGTTCGTCCAGTCGCGCTCGTCATAGGGGCGCTTCACGGCGCGACCATAGCCGATCGCGGCAAAGGACGAGGTCAGCACGACGCGCCTCACCCCGGCTCGCTGCGCAGCCCGCAGGACGCGCAGCGTCCCGTCCCGCGCCGGGCGGATCAGCTCGTCCTCATCCTTCGGTGCGGCGGCGGCCAGCGGCGAAGCCACGTGCTGGACATAGGCGCAACCGGATGCTGCCTCGTCCCAGCCTTCGTCCCTCATCAGGTCTGCGACCGCGATCTGCAGGCGGTCGCCGGCATCCATCCCCGCCGAACGCAACGCTTCCCGGAGAGGGGCTTCGCGGGCCGGATCGCGCAGCGTCGCGCGGACGTCGTAACCGGCTTCGAGCAGCGACAGGATGCAGTGCCCGGCAAGGAAGCCGGAGCCTCCGGTCACGAGGACGAGATCGCGGGTCATGTCTGTGGCTCCGGCTTCACGACGTCGCCCATCAGGAGGATTGATCCTGATGGTTCGATCATATCGGCCATAAGGCGAACTTGGCTCCGATGCCAGGGCGCGGGCCGGCGAACCGGCTGCAGCCACACGCCCCAACGAAAAGGCCGGCGAATGCTCGCCGGCCTTACGACAACGCGATACGCAGGTGGGCGCCGGCTCAGAAAGTGTGGCCGCGCTTGCGCATCTCCTGCGAGAAGCGGTCGAACAGATACTGGCTGGTCTGCACGGTCCAGGGCTGCAGGACGAGCAGCAGATCGTCCATCGCCTCGCGCCGCAGCGCATTGTAGCGCTGGCCGACCGGAGACTTGAAGAAGGCCGCGATCTCCTTGAGATCCGCCTCGGTCATCTTCCGGGCGAAGACCTCGGCCGCGGTATTGGCCATCTCGTCGGCGCGCTTGTCGGCTTCCGGCTTCAGGGCAGCGACGACGGCGTCCGCGTCCTTCTTCATCTCCGGCCGGGTCGCGAGGATGTCCTGCACGCTCTTCTCGAACTCGCTGTAGATATTCGTGATGCCGGCGGTGACGCCGGTCACGTCCGCGACCTCGCGCGCCACCTGCAGATGGCTCGGCGTCAGCGCCGGCGCCTGGGCGAAGGCGGGCGCTGCGCAGATGAGCGCCAGACCAAGGGCAGCCCGGGCGAGAGAACGACGGATCATGCGTTGAAACCCCTTTGTCAGCGACCCACCGCCGGAGCGCGCGATTGCGCCTCCGACAACGATGAATCGGTCATTGTGGCGCGTTCCTTAGCGTGTCTTGCGCCGGAATGGAATCATTCGATCTCGCCGAGCAGCCCGAGCCCATCGGCGCCGGCCAGGATGGCGCCCGAGGCCAGCCCGATGAACAGGCCGTGTTCGACGACGCCGGGCACGATATTCAGCGATTGTGCGAGCAACTCAGGGCGCTCGATCGTGCCGAGATGGGCGTCGAGGATGTAGTGGCCACCATCGGTGACGAGCGTCGTGCCGTCCGCCTGCTGGCGCAGCGAGAGCCGGCCTGTCGAGCCCGCGGCGGCGACGGCCGCCGCCACGGCCCGGCGCGTCGCCTCGAGCCCGAAGGGCACGACCTCGATCGGCAGCGGGAAACGGCCGAGCGTCTGCACCAGCTTGCCGTCATCGGCGATCACGATCATGCGGGCGGAAGCCGCCGCGACGATCTTCTCGCGCAGCAGCGCCGCGCCCCCGCCCTTGATCAGGCGCAGCTGGGGATCGACCTCGTCGGCCCCGTCGATGGTGAGATCCAGCTCCGGCGTCTCGTCGAGCGTCGACATCGGAATGCCCAGCGCAACCGCCTGGGCCTGCGTCGCCTCGGAGGTCGAGACGCAGAGAACTTCGAAGCCCGCCGCGACACGCAGGCCGAGCAGATCGACGAAATGCTTCGCCGTGGAGCCGGTGCCGAGGCCGAGGCGCATACCCGGCCGCACGAGCTCGAGCGCGCGGGCGGCAGCCAGCTTCTTCAGGTCGTCGGCAGTCATCAGCTTCGTCCGGCTCAACTTGTGGAAAACACCCGCCGCCCCATCCTAGCAGCCTTGGCGGACGACGGCGCTCTCCTGCCCCGCGGCCGCGTTCGAGTCCAGCGCGCGGAGGGCTCCCAGCCTCATTTCGTCTGGGGCGTGCACACCGTCTTGTCGTCGAAGACGTAGCAGATGCTCATCTCGCCGGTGCGGATATTGACGCGGAAGATGCCGCCTTCCTTCTCGTGGCGCGACGGCATCAGGCCGTAATCGCTGGGCGCCTGGGGGCCGGCTCCCTCGCCCGAGGGAAAGCAGACCGTCAGGCCGACACCGCCCTCCTTGAGCTGGAACTGGCAGGCGCCGACCTCGCCCGTCGCCTTGTCGATCCGATAGACGCGGTTGAGATCGTTCTGCGGCGCGGGCGCGAACTCGAAAGGACCGGCCCAGGCCGGCGCCGCGCCCAGCAGCGTGCCCGCCATCCCCAGCACCGCGCCTGCGATTCCCGTAATCTTCGACATGACAATCTTCCCTGTCGCCGGCCGCGCGACGAATCGCGGCAACGATACCATCCCGTGCGGCAAATTTGGGGAGGCGTCATCACGGGACTTGCCAGCCCGGCGCCGAAGACCTTTAACCGAAGCTCTTCCCCCTCGCATCGCCTCGAAAGTCCCGACCATGAGCCTGCCTCCCATCGTCGTCTTCGATCTCGACGGAACCCTTGCCGAGACGGCGCCGGACATCATGCGGGTCCTCAACGTGATCCTGGTGCGCGAAGGCCTCGCGGCGCTGCCGCTGGAGCGGGCGCGCGAACTGGTCGGCGCGGGCGCCCGGGCCCTGATCGAACGCGGCTTCAAGGTTTCGGGCCGGCCGCTCGATGCCGAAACGCTGGAGCGGCTCTTCGCGGATTTCCTGACGATCTATGCCGAGGATACCGCGGCAAACAGCCATCTCTTCGACGGCGTGCTCGAAGCGCTCGATGCGCTCGCCGCCGACGGGTATGCGCTCGCGGTCTGCACCAACAAGCCGATCCTGCACACACGGCTTATCCTTGACCATTTCGGCATTTCCGGGCGCTTCGCCGCGGTCGCCGGGCGCGACTCTTTCCCCTATTTCAAGCCGGATCCGCGCCATCTCACCCTGACGATCGCGGCAGCCAAGGCCGATCCGGCGCGGGCCGTGATGATCGGCGATTCCCGCACGGATATCGCGACCGCGCGCGCCGCCGGCATCCCGACGATCTGCGTGCCCTTCGGCTATACCGATGTGCCGATCGAGACGCTGGAGCCGGATTTCGTCATCCAGCATTTCGGCGAGCTGGCCGGGGCGGTCGACCGCGTGCTCAAATCTCCTTCCCGCGCATCCTTGACGGCATGAGGCGCGCCGACTAGGAGAGGCCGGGTTCGGGCGATTAGCTCAGCGGTAGAGCACTCCCTTCACACGGGAGGGGTCACAGGTTCGATCCCTGTATCGCCCACCATTTTCCCGGACGCTCCCAAACCTCATCATCTATCGGCGTGCGGCGTCCAGCCGCAGTCTGCCTGGGCGTCAGCCGGCCTTATCCGACGATGCCCGCTCGAGGGTCGCCACGACCTCGTCGACACTCTCCCTGACGCCGAGAAGGAAGTCCTTCCGGAAGGCGATGATCGTGTCCGGCGGCTCACCCTTGAACTGATAGACGACCGCCACCTGCTCCGGATTGACGTAGACGGGCTTGCCATCGGCAGGCGAGGTGAACTTGCAGAGCTTCGGCATGATCGGTTTCAATCCTGTGCTGATGGGCGTCCGACGGCAGCACGGCAGAGTTCGGCATGCGCCACCCATCACGCTCCAATACCGGCCGCTCCCCGCGAACGCAAAAAGCCCGCCGGCGCAAGCCAGCGGGCAAAGTCAAAAACAGGATTGTGCATCCGTGAGGTAGTCGCTGCGGCAGGGTAACCGGTTCAACGCCGCAGCTCAGGGCTTGCCGATCGACTCGGTCAGCGCAGTACGATCGCTGCGCCGTCGTCTCGCGCCGTACCCCCCTTGCCGATCTGCGCGAGTTCCTCGCCGAAGCGAGCCGCGATCGCCAGCCGGAAATGCAGCGGGTCCCAATAATTGGAATCCTGCGCCGTGATCGGCGAGGCGTGGGCGTAGTCGACGACCACAGCGCCATGGCGGCGGGCCAGCGCGGCGATATCCGCCTTGCAGCGGGCATAGCGCTGCCAGGCGGCCGAGCCCTGGCGCGGATAGGCCGCAAGATGAGCGGGCGGCAGCACCAGCATCACCTGCGTCGCCTTCGGAAAGGCCGCGACGCCCTCCTCCAGCCAGGACAGGGCCGGGAAGTGCCAGCCGGCGCTCTCGGCCGGCGCTATGGCGGCCGATGGCGACAGGGGCGCCAGATCGGCGATCGCGCCGCCATGGCTCGCATAGATATGGCTGCGCGCCCGGGCGAGATCGTAGCTCGCCTCCGGCGGTGTGAAGACCTCGTAGCCGTCGCCGCGGATGCGCTCCCGCGACCAGCCGAGCTTATAGGCCATCAGCCGGCCGGCGATCTCGAGATTGGTCAGGTTGAGCAGCTTCGGCCAGTCGCTCCAGCCGACCTCGCGGGAGAGCCAGCCCGGCACCGGTCGCGGCGTCAGGCGCCTGGCCTCATCGGTCGCGTCGGCCTCGCACCAGGTCGTGTCGATGCCCCAGATCAGGCGCTTGGGCGCCTGGACATGCTCCCGGAAGAGCCGCGCCATCTGCGTCTGTTCCCAAGGGGTTGCCGCATTCATCGCGAGATTGACGAAGCGGGCGTCGAGGCCGCGCGACAGGACTTGCGGGTCGAGCAGCCGCATCGTCGACGTGCCGATCACCGCCGCATCGAAGCGTCCGGAGCGAACGAGCTGCGGGTACATGAAGCGCTGGTTGATATCCATGATCGGCCGCGGCGCCTGTCCGGCATGAACGCGCATGCCGAAGGGATCGAGCGTCGCGACGAAGGCGAAGAGCACGCCTGCGCCGACGACCGCTGCCCCCAGGAACCATCGCGACCACTGAATCCAGGCCTTCGCCATTCCGGCCTTCCGCTGCGAGCTTCACCGAACCGAGGCACGGCCACGCGATGACCCGGCGACCGCGCGGCGTCCTCATCGCACAGGCCGGCACCTCGTCACAACGCGAAAGACGCGCCTGATGGCCGCAGGCGACCGAACATGGCAGAGAGGGCGGATGATGCCGGGCCGTTTCCACCGTTCGATCCGCTTGCCGCGCGGGCTTGCAGCCCTGCTGCTCGCCTTCGCGCTGTCCTGCCCTGCACAGGCGGCGGAAGAGCCGTTGCCGGCATCGTCCGGCATCCAGGATGCGCTGTGCCGTCTGATCGACGACGCCGCGAAGGCGCAAGGCGTGCCCGCCGCTTTCCTGACCCGCCTGATCTTCCAGGAATCGAGCTTCCGCTCTGGCGTCACCAGCCCGGCCGGCGCGCAGGGTGTCGCCCAGTTCATGCCCGGTACGGCGCGCGAGCGCGGCCTCGCCGATCCCTTCGATCCCGAGCAGGCTGTGCCCAAGGCAGCGCATTTCCTGGCGGAACTGCGCGACCGCTTCGGCAACTGGGGCCTTGCCGCAGCAGCCTATAACGGCGGGCCCAACCGCATCGCGGGCTGGCTTGCGGCGCGCAAGGCCGGGCAGGCCCGTTTCCTGCCGGGCGAGACCGAAAACTACGTGTTCACCATCACCGGCCGGACCGCCGAGGACTGGGCCGACGAGGCGATCGACCGCGCCAATGGCGACGGGCGCTCGCCGCCGATGCCGCCGGCAACGCGCGACAGCGATGCGCAGGCGAGCTGTGCGCCGACGCTCGTCGCGATCCGACGGTCTCGCCCTGCCCTTCCCGCTATCGCGGAAGCGCCCTTCGCACCCTGGGGCGTTCAGCTCGCCGGCAATTTCTCGAAGGCGCGGGCGCTGGCGACCTTCCAGCGGGCCGGAGCCCGCCACCGCGCCATCATCGGGGCGTTGCCGCCGATGGTGATCGGGACGCGCCTGCGCAGCCGCGGCACCCGTGCCTTCTACCGGGTGCGCCTGCCGGCCGCGACGCGGGCCGAGGCGATCGCATTGTGCCGGCGCATCCAGTCCGATCGCGGTGCCTGCGTCGTATTGCGGAGCTGACGGCAATCCAGCGATGTTGCATGCGCGCAACGCATCGCGGCAAAGCTCGATGGCTCCCGGCGATGTGATTGCGGCGCGATTGCACGGTCACGGGGAAGCTGACAGGACGTTGATGAGACGTTGACTTTTCTGCGTCATTCTCGCGATCCGCCGTCCCGACCCGCCCGAGGTTCCTCCGATGATTCGCTCCCTCCGCCTGGCCTTGCTCGCGGGCCTTGGCCTGCTCGCTCTGGGCTCCGCCGCCCGAGCCGAAATCGACCCTCTGACCCGCCAGCCGCTGGTCCAGTATGTGGACCCGGCCAAGGCACAGGCCACAGCCATTCCGCGCGAGATTGTCGACTATCCGACGAAGCAGAGGCCGGGCACGATCGTGATCGATTCGGCCGAGCGGCGCCTGTATTTCGTGATGGCCGATGGCAAGGCGATGCGCTACGGCGTCGGCGTCGGCCGCCCGGGCTTCGACTGGGCGGGGACGCAGACCATTTCGCGCAAGCAGGAATGGCCGACCTGGACGCCGCCGGCCTCGATGCTGAAGCGTCGCCCCGACCTGCCGCGCTTCATGGCCGGCGGCCCGGACAACCCGATGGGGGCGCGCGCGCTCTATCTCGGCTCGACCCTCTACCGCATCCACGGCTCGAACGAGCCGGAGACGATCGGCCAGGCGGTCTCCTCGGGCTGCATCCGCATGCTGAACGAGGACGTGATCGATCTTTACGAGCGCGCCAAGGTCGGCACCCGCGTCGTGGTCGCCCGCTGAGCGGAACGCACGGTTGGAACGAGGCCGGCGGCGACGCCGGCCTTTTTCGTTGGCCGCCCCTGCCCGGAACGACCATCCCATGGCGCTTGCCCGCTTTCTCACCAGCCGGCTGCATAAGCTGCTGGAACCCTGGCAATCCGCAGCGCGCAAGTCGCGGTTGCGGAATTTCGACCTCTCGCCCGGCGCCGCCCTGCCGATTGCCCATATCCGTGCGGAAGCGCCTCACCGCTGCGACCATCCGCTCTGCGGGCTCCTCGTCGACGACGCGATCCGGTTTCACAGCCGCAACGCCCCGCGGGCGGGTTTTCGGCGCCGGGGCGTGCCGACGGCGATGCTCATCGACATCGCGCGCTATCCCACGGCCGAGGCCTATCTGCGCGCCGTGTCCAAGCGTTCGCACGGCAATATCCCGCGGGCTGCAAAGAAGGCGGCGCGCCTCGGGATCACCTGCGCGCCTATCCGCCCCGAAAGCTACAGGGCGAGCATCGCGGCGATCGGCGCCTCGAAGCGCTTCCGCTCAGGCGGGCCGGTGCTGAGCGCATGGTTCCGCCCGGCTTCCATCATCGCCGATACGCGGGAGCCGCCCTCGTCCCCACCCTGTCCCAGCCACTGGACGATGACCTGGGGCGCCTTCGTGCAGGAAGAAAGCGGCCCGCGACTGGTCGCCCATCTCTCGTTGCGGCGCGTCGGCGACCTCTGCCGCACGCATGACATCATGTGCCATGGCGACTACCTGCAATCGGGCGCGATGAAGCTGTTGTTCCTTGAGACCACACGCTGGCTGCTGGACCGGCAGGCGCCGGAAACCCAAGGCCTGCGCTGGTTCATGTATGGCGCCATGGAGCACGGCTCGCCCGGCCTGCATGAGTGGAAGCGGCTGATGTGCTTCGAACCCGCCAATCTCGCTTTCGAGCGCCATCTCCACTCCGGCGGCGTGGCACCATCCTGAGCTGGCGCCGAAGCGGCGCCGGCCGAAAGCCGGAGCCTTTCCTTACCGCCGCCGCTCGCGCGACAACCCCTTCTCGGCCAGGGCCGCGACATAAGCCCGCATCTTCTCCTCGCCCTGCTCGCCGAGATCGCGCAGATAATCCCAGGCATAGATGCCGGTATCGTGCATGTCGTCGAAGCCGAGCCTGACGGCGTAGTGGCCGACCGGTTCGACCCGGAGGATCTCGACCTCGGCCTTGCCGGGCACGATGGTCTTCTGACTGGGATGGTGGCCCTGGACCTCGGCCGAGGGGCTTTCGACGCGCAGAAGCTCGGCCGGCAGTGCGAAATGAGCGCCATCCTCGAAGGCGACATGGAGGGTCCGGCGGTCCTTCGAGAGGCGCAGTTCGGTCGGCCAGGATGACATGGGCGGTATTCGTCCTTCGCAGGCTACCATGATCAGGCGCTTGACCTTCACGGGCGCAGTGCCAATGTCATGCTATAGCAATGTGAAGGCGCGCCCGCATCCTGTGCGGACCGGCCGCTCCACAATGCGGGAACGTGAGGCAGACGTGCTGCTCGACGACATGAAGCCGCTGACGCGGTCGCCCCTGGTCGACCCGTTCGGCCGCAAGATTTCCTATCTGCGCATCTCGGTGACGGATCGCTGCGATTTCCGCTGCGTCTATTGCATGTCCGAGGACATGAAGTTCCTGCCGCGCAAGGAGCTGCTGACGCTCGAGGAGCTCGACCGGATCGCCAGCGCCTTCGTCGCGCGCGGCACCCGCAAGCTGCGCCTGACCGGCGGCGAGCCGCTGGTGCGCCGCGATATCATGAGCCTGTTCCGCTCGCTCTCGCGCCATCTCACTTCCGGCGCGCTGGACGAATTGACGCTGACCACCAACGGCTCGCTGCTGCATCGCTATGCCGCCGAACTCGCCGGATACGGCGTGCGCCGCATCAACGTCTCGATCGACACGCTCGACCCCGACAAGTTCCGCGAGATCACCCGCCGAGGCGATCTCAAGGTCGTGCTCGACGGCGTCGAGGCGGCGCGCAAGGCCGGCATGCGGGTCAAGATCAACGCGGTGGCGCTGAAAGGCGTCAACGACGACGAGATCGAGCACCTGATGCTGTGGTCGCATGGGCTCGGCATGGACCTGACCCTGATCGAAGTCATGCCGATGGGCGAGATCGAGGTCGGCCGCGTCGACCAGTACCTGCCGCTCTCGGTCGTGCGCGGGCGCCTGATGGACAAGTACACGCTGGTCGACGATCCCTACCGCACCGGCGGGCCGGCGCGTTATGTCCGCGTCAAGGAAACCGGCGGGCTCGTCGGCTTCATCACGCCGCTGACCCATAATTTCTGCGAGAGCTGCAACCGCGTGCGGCTGACCTGCACCGGCACGCTCTATATGTGCCTCGGCCAGGAAGACGCCGCCGACCTGCGCGCACCCGTCCGGGCCTCGCAGGATGACGCCCTGCTCTTCCGCGCCATGGACGAGGCGATCGCGCGCAAGCCGAAGGGCCACGATTTCATCATCGATCGCCGCCATTCCGGCCCGGCCGTCGGCCGTCACATGAGCGTCACCGGCGGCTGAGCCCGCCGAGGCGCCCGCCCCTCGCTTGACCCTTCGGCCGAATGCGGTCACCGTCCGGGCCGACGGGTGGAGTTGCATGCGGTCACAGTTCAAGGCGATGGCCCGCCGGATCAAGGCGGCCGCGAGCGCGATCGATGATGCCATCAGGCAGACCCATGCGGCACGGCTCGCCATCATGGCTGCTAGTCTGCGGCGCGCCCTGCCCCTTCTCGCCATGCTTCTTCTCGCGACGCTGCTGTTCTGCCTGTTCCTGGCCTGGTCTTCGGCGCGCAGCGTCTTCCTCGTGCTGTCGCCAGCCTCCCCGACCGGAATCATGGCCGGTATCGCGGCTGTCGTTGCGGGGCTTGCCGTGCTCGAACTCTGCGCGGCCTTCGCCATCGTCATCATGACCGCGGCCCTGCAACTCGCCTACGACACCGGGCGCCACTGTGTCCTCGCCTTGCTGGCGATCGCGAGCGCGCTCGGGCTGGCGCTGATGGCTTCTCATCTGTCTGCCGAGGGAATTCCAGCTCTTGCCGGCGCGGTCCTGCCGACGCTCGGCCTCTGCGGGCTCGTGGCACTGACGATCTGGTTCAAGCGCGCCTATCTGCGCCCGGCCTATCCCGGCTTCCGCGACTTCTGGGTCGATGTCGTCGAGGCCCGCCATTTCCTGATGCGAGCCGCCCATGGCGAATGACGATGGCGCAACCTCGCGAGTCGTGCGCATGACACCTGCTCCGACGGCCCATCATCTGGCCGAGTCGGTCAAGGCCGGGCATCACGGCGCGAGCGATGCGGTCGAGAACCAGCCGCCTGCGCACGCGACGATGCTCTCGCAGACCGAGCAGACGCTGGTCGCCCGGGCGCGCGAGCATTTCGCCACGCTGCGGCAGGAGGCGGCGGAGCGGCTCAATGCCATCCAGGCGCAGATCATCAGCCGGCGCGAATTGTTCACGCAGCAGCGCTTCGAGGGGCGCGTGCGCGGCGTCGAGGCGACGATGCGCGCGATGCTCAGCAAGCATGGCGGCGAGCTGGAGCAGCGCGTCTACGATGCGCTCCGTGCCAAGCGCGAATACGCCTTCTTCAATTACGAGAACAAGCGCCGGGCCGATCCCAAGCTCGACAAGTGGCAGTTCATCCTGTTCTTCCTGGTCGTGCCGCTGGTGATCGAGAGCCTGCTCAACGGCAATTTCTTTGCCGAGGCCAGCGATTTCGGCCTGGTCGGCGGTGCTGCGACCGCGGTCATCATCTCGGCGCTCAACATCGCGCTCGGCTTCTTCATGGGTGTCGGCCCAGCGCGCTACTGCCAGCATGTGAAGAGCTCGCACCTGTTCTGGGCCCTGCCAGCCTATGCCGGAATGATCGGGCTGATCGTGCTGTTCAACCTCGCCGTCGGGCATTACCGCGAGATGCTGATCGCCAATCCGGATGCGCGCTCCTTCCAGGTCATGCCGCGCATGATGGAAAACCCGTTCGCGATCTTCGACATCAAGTCGGTCGCGCTCGTCATCATCGGTTGCCTCGTCGCCTTTATCTCGGCGACCAAGGGCTATACCGCCTTCGGCACCTATCCCGGCCATGCCACCGCCTATAAGCGCTGGCGCCAGCGCTGGAGCGCGGTCGAGGAGGAGCGGCGCCGGCTCGATGCCGAATTGCTGCCGGAGCTGGAAGCGATCCGCACCCAGGTCGACGGCTTCCGCGAGGATTGCCGTGACGAACTCGGCAAGCTGCAGGGCGTGAAGGCGGCAGCCGAGAAGGCGCGCGACCTCTATACCTCCCGCCTCGGGCAACTGCGCGCCGCCAAGGACGCCGCGATGATGCAATATCGCGAGGCCAATCTCAGGGTCCGCACCGACCTGCCCCCGGCCTATTTCACGCAATCGCTCAATCTGGCCGAGATCGACCAGCCGGCGGAGCTGCCGGAATATGTCGCCGCTCGCCGCCAGATCGACGACTTCGAGCAGCAGCTCACCAGCATGCCGGCCCTGATCGAGGCCAAGCTCAAGGACCGGCTGGTATTGCTGCGCGGCGTCGACCTTGCCGGCGAGATCGAGCAGGTGAAGCTCAGGGCGGCGCAGGCGGGGCGCGAGGCATTCGAGCAGGACGAGGCGGCCCAGAAGCAGGCGGCGGAGGATTTCGCCGCAATGCCGCGCTAAAGGTCGACAGATGAAGACCGAGAACTGGGCGATCGTCGCCTCCGTGCTCGCCGGGCTTGGCCTCGTCGGCTTCTTCGCGGCCCCCTCCCTGCTGCGCGGCCCGCCGCGCGACCAGGAGACTTTGTGCCCGAAGAGCGGGCCTGTCGGGCACACCCTCATCCTCGTCGACAAGAGCGATCCATGGAGCGAGGTGCAGGCCGGGCGTCTCAAGACATTGGTCAAGCAGGTCGGCGACGAATTGCCGACAGACAGGATGCTGTCGATCTATGTGTTCAACGACGTGTTCGAGCCGGGTTTTCCTGCGCTGGTCTCGCTCTGCAATCCCGGCAAGACCGCGAGCGAACTGATCGGCAATCCGCGGCGCGAATACGTCAAATGGGTCGAGAAATTCGGCCGCCCGCTCGACGAGGCTTTGACCGTGCTGACCCAGCCCGGAAAGGGCAATCAGTCCCCGATCGTCGAGGCGATCGGGGATGTCGTCTCGCGCCGCGAGAACCGCGTCCCGAGCGGAGACCGCAAGCTCCTGCTCGTCTCCGACATGCTGCAGAACTCGGGTCAGTTCACGATGTTCGGCAATGCCGCCGGCGCGCGCGATCCGGAGCGTTTGCGGCGGCTGCTCGGCAAGGTCTGGCAGGATTCGGGCGCAGGGACCTGGGAGCTGAGCGTGCATCAAGTCCAGGGCGTCTACGATCCGGCCCGGCTCGAGCAGACCGCCACGCTGTGGAAACAAGCGTTCCAGAAGCTGAATATCAGCGTGAACTGGGACCGGTTGTAAACCGTCACATGCGCTGTCATCCCGTGCGCGGTGCAGCGCGAAGCGGTGCTCCGCAGACACGGGACCGCGTGACGAGAAGGCGCCTTTTCCGGAGAACGGTCCCGCATCTGCGCAGCGGCACTCCGCGCCGCAGCGCGTGCGGGATGACAGGCGGGACCGGGTCACGCCCTCAAGCGCGACGATGTCCCATCAAAGCCGATAGGCCATCCGCACGCCGCCCCAATGGCGGCCACGGACGCGCAGCGGGGCATTGATCTCGCTCAGCAGTTCGGCGCGGCCGTCCTCATGCTCGTACCGACTGAGCTGGACGAGGAAGGGGCGGACCGAGCGCCCGGCGCTCAAGCCCGCGCGGCTGTCGACGATCCGGCGATTGCGGGCGTGAGCGGCGTTCCAGGCGGGATCGCCGGGGCGCGGCGGCTGGGACCAGCCGGCATGATGCACCGGGACATAGCCGTTGCGATCGCTCGGCAGAGCAAAAACCAGACGTTTGTCCGAGCCGAGCGCATCGGCGAGCAAAGGCGGCAGGACCGTTTCGAGCACCGGCAGGCTCGGGCTCAGATATTGCCGCGGCTCGACTTCGGGGACCGGCACATAGCGGAGATCGAACAGATCATTCTCGGAGAGCAAACCGCGGTCGATGGCGTCTTCCATCGCCGCCGCGGTCTCCCGTGCGAAATCCTGGGCGCGCTCGATCAGCGGACGCCAGGAGCGCTCGATCTCCTCGATCATGCCCGCCAGTTCGCCGCAGCCGGCAGCGGCATCGCCCGCGAAGGCAAGGTGCAGGCCGAACTCACTGGTGCCCGTCATGCGGCAAGGTAGCGGCGGCAAGCCCTCGATCGTGACCACGCCGGCGCCACCGATCGGCAACCGGGCCTGATGCGAGCCGGCCAGCAAGGCCCCGCCCCGGCCGAGGTCGACCAGCCGGCCGGACACATCGGCACTGCCGAGCGCAAGATGCGCGCTACGGGCCGTGGGAAAGCGGTCGAAGCGGCGCCGGTCCGCGAAGGCCGAATGGCGCAGCACGGGCTTGAAGCGCCTGAGCATGTTGCCGACCAGGCGGCTGCCCTTCTGCGTGGCCCGGCGGGCGCGCTCGTTCTCGGCCACCGTCTCATGCGCGACCCGGTCGATCTCGTCGGCCCGCTGCGCAACGCCCTCGACGAAGAGCGCCGTTTCCCGCGCGTTGCGGGAGAGTTCCGCGGTCGAATTCACCTGCTCCTGGGACGCCCGTCCGATCGTCGCCATGATCGGATTGACGCCCCGGACGATCTCCAGGGTGTCGTTGACGATACCGGTCGAGCCCTGAGCGGCACGGGTCAGCCGGTCGACACGCTCGCGGATATGGCCGACGGCGTCGCTGACCTCCACCGCGAGGGTCTTGACCTCGTGGGCGACGACCCCGAACCCCCGCCCGGCCTCGCCGGCGCGGGCGGCCTCGATCGCCGCGTTGAGCGCAAGGAGATTGGTCTGGCGCGCGATCTCGGCGATCGAATCGACGATGCCCCTGATCTCCCCCGTTGCATCGGCCAGGCCATCCAGCATCACCGCAGCCTCGCCGGCCCGCGATACGGCGGCATCAAGCCTGTCGCGAACGCTGACCACCGCTCCGTCGACCTGCTCCGCCGCCTGCGAAACCTGATGAGTCGCGGCAGCAAGAGCGGAGGCGTTCTCGCTGGCGGCACCGACGGCGCTGCGCATGCTGCCGGCATTCTCGAGGATGGCACGCGAGCCGCTTTCGGACTCGGTCGAACGCTGCTCGGCCTCGCCCAATTCCTTCGTCAGTCGCTGCATCGCGAACAGGATGTCACGCTCGATATCGTCGACGGCATCGTGGGCGGACACGTCATAAGGCTGGGTCGCGGCGGTCTGCCGAGGCGTGACGTCCTCCACAGGCAAGGGCGCTGCGGGGACTTCCTCCACCGGAGTTCGGGCGCCCAACCAGCGTCGAATCCTGCCCTGCATCCCCTACCCAGTCTCACCATAGGTCAAGCTCGGGTCCGGTTATGGTCCCGGCTGGTTAACAAAGGCTTCCACGCTGCCGCGCGCCGCCCCTGCCGGAGACGCATTGGACCCGCATCGCCAGCCCCTGTATGGCTGAGTTTCCGCGCCATACGGACAGGCTGCCGGCCTGAAGCCTCCCGAACAGGATTTCCATCCCTTGGCCAGCGCTGCCGAAAACCGCCGCGGCATCATCTTCATGCTCGTCGCGATGTCGCTTTTCGTCGTCAACGACGTGTTCATGAAGCTCGCTCGCGAGATCTATCCGGCCGGACAGGCGATCGCACTCAGGACCGGTTTCGCGGTCGTGGTCGGACTCGCGCTCGTTTTCGCGGCGCGGGAAAGCGACCGGCTGCGTCTGGCGTTCCGTCCGCGCGTGCTGCAGCGGGGCATTCTCGAGGCCTTCAGCGCGCTGACCTTCGGCTGGTCGCTGGGCCTGATGCCGCTCGCCAACCTCACCGCGATCAACATGGCCTCTCCGCTGCTCATCGTCGCGCTGGCGGTGCTGCTGCGGATCGAGAGCGTCGGCTGGCGGCGCGCGATGGCGCTGACCGTCGGCTTCATCGGCGTGCTGTTCGTGGTGCGCCCGGGTGCCGAATCCTTCAATGCCGCCGCCATCGTCGCCGTGATCAGCGCCTGTCTCGTCGCCGGCCGGGACCTGACGACCCGCACCATCGGCGCCGAAGTCCCCTCGACCGTGGTGTCGCTGACGACGACGATCCTGGTCGGCCTCGTCGCGCTCGCCTATGGCCTCACCGAAGAGTGGCTGCCGGTCTGGCGGCTGGAAACCGCCTATATCGCGCTCGCCGCCGTTCTGGTGACGATCGGCACCTTCTTCATCATCAGCGCCTTCCGGCGCACCGATGTCGGCGTGATCTCGCAATATCGCTACGCCATCATCGTCTTCGCGACCGTGCTGGGTTACGTCGTCTGGGGCGACGTGCCGGATCTCTACGCCGCCATCGGCGTCGCGCTCATCGTCGGCAGCGGCCTCTACACCATGCATCGCCAGCGCGTGCGGCCGGATTCCAACCTGAAGCTCACGCGAAAGCCGGCGGCGTGACGGCGGCGGTCAAGCCGACACTCGCGATCCTCGTCGCGATCTCGGCGCTGCAGCCGATCGCGCTCAACCTGCTCGCCCCGGCCACGCCGGCGCTCGCCCGGCATTTCACCACGAACTACGCCACCATCCAGCTCACGCTGACGCTGTTCCTGGTCGCCGTCGCCGTAACGCAGCTCATCATCGGGCCGCTATCGGACCGCTTCGGACGCCGCCCCTGCGTCAATGCGGGCGTGGTCCTGTTCGTGCTGGGCTCGGTGCTGGGGGCGCTCGCTCCCTCGACCCATATCCTGCTGATCGCGCGGGTGCTGGAAGGGGCCGGCGGCGGCGCGGTCTTCGCCTTGTCGCGCGCCATCATCCGCGACACCGCCGATCGCGACCATGCCGCGAGCCAGATCGCCACAGTCACCATGGTGATGGTGGTGGCGCCGATGCTCGCGCCCTGGCTCGGCGGCCAGATCGAGACCGCCTTCGGCTGGCGCGCGATCTTCTGGTTCATGACGCTGTTCGGCGTCGCCGTGCTCGTCTTCACGCTCGCGCGCCTGCCCGAGACGGCGCCCAATCTCGGCCGGCAGAGCTCACTGCTCGGCGTCTTCCGCGTCTTTCCGGAGCTCGTGCGCAACCGCGACTTCATGCTGAACGTCGTGGCGGGATCGTCTGCGTCCTCGGCCTTCTTCGTCTTCATCGCAGCGACGCCCTATATCGTCGTCGAGACGATGGGCCGCGGCTCGGACGTCTACGGCGCCTATTTCATCCTGAATGCGCTCGGCTACATGCTCGGCAATTTCGCGATGTCGCGGCTGGCGGTGCGCGTCGGCACGCAAACGATGGTGCGCCGCGGCCTCGTGATTTCCTTCATCGGAACGGCCGTGGCGATGGCCCTGTCGTTCACGCCCTGGTGGTCGCCATTGGCGCTGTTCCTGCCTCTGGCGCTGAACGCGGCCGGCAATGGCATGACCATCCCCGGCGCGACGGCCGAAGCGCTGTCGGCCCGCCCGGAACTGGCCGGCTCGGCAGCGGGATTGTTGGGGGCTGTCCAGCTCGGCTTCAGCGCGGCGCTGACCGTGCTGATCAGCTGGCTCGTGACGCTCTGGCCACAATCGATGAACCTGATGATCTGGCTTCTGACGACGGCGGGCCTCGCCGCCGTCGGTTTCGTGCGGAAACGGCCCGGTCGCTGATATGAGACCGGGCCAGCGTGATCTCAGCCTTCCAGGCGGGCGATCAGGCTCGACGTATCCCAGCGCTTGCCGCCCATCTTCTGGACCTCGGCATAGAACTGGTCGACCAGCGCGGTGACCGGCAGTTGCGCGCCGTTGCGGCGGGCCTCGTCGAGGACGATGCCGAGATCCTTGCGCATCCAGTCGACGGCGAAGCCGAAATCGAACTTGTTCTGGTTCATCGTCTTGCCGCGGTTCTCCATCTGCCAGGAGCCGGCGGCGCCCTTCGAGATGACCTCCAGCATGGCCTCGACATCGAGCCCGGCGCGCTTGGCGAAATGGACGCCCTCCGACAGGCCCTGCACCAGTCCCGCGATGCAGATCTGGTTGACCATCTTGGTGAGCTGACCGGAGCCGGCCGGGCCCATCAGCTTGCACATGCGCGCGAAGCTCGCGATCACCGATTCGACCCGGGCATAGGTCTCGGGCTCGCCGCCGCACATCACGGTCAACACGCCGTTCTCGGCGCCGGCCTGCCCGCCCGAGACGGGCGCATCGACGAAGCCGAAGCCGCCCTGCTTCGCGGCCTCATAGAGTTCGCGCGCGACATTGGCCGAGGCCGTGGTGTGGTCGACGAAGACCGCGCCCTTCTCCATGCCGGCGAAGGCGCCGTTCTCGCCGATCGTCACGGCGCGCAGGTCGTCATCGTTGCCGACGCAGCAGAAGACGATCTCCTGGCCCTTCGCGGCATCGGCCGGGGTCGGCGCCGAGACGCCGCCATGGCGGGAGACCCATTCCTGCGCTTTCGTCGGGTTGCGGTTGTAGACGGTGACCTCATGCCCCTTGGCCTTGAGATGGCCGGCCATGGGAAACCCCATCACGCCGAGACCGATGAATGCGACTTTGGCCATGCCGAGCTCCCGCTTTTCTCCGAAGATGTCCACGCTTTAGCGTGCGCACGCCGGGCGGGAAAGGCGATTGCACGCCATCCGCCCATGCGGCTTTTCCCTTGCGGCCGGAGGACCAGCGGCTTAGCTCCGGCTCATGACGATATCGAACGACGACGAATTGCAGGCGCTGAAAGAGATCGGCGGCATCGTGGCCCGCGCGCTCGCGGCCATGGGCAAGGCGATCGAACCCGGCATGACCACGGCCGAGCTCGACGCGATCGGCCGCGACTATCTCGAACGCCATGGCGCGCGCCCTGCCCCGGAACTCGCCTATGAGTTCCCCGGCGCGACCTGCATCAGCGTCAACGAGGAGGTCGCCCACGGCATTCCCGGCGAACGCCGCATCCTCGCGGGAGACCTCGTCAATATCGACGTCTCCGCCGAGAAGAACGGCTTCTTCGGCGATACCGGCGCATCCTTCGCCGTGCCGCCGGTCAGGCCGAAACTGGAACGCCTGTGCCGCGACGGCCGCCGCGCGCTCTGGGCCGGTATCGGCCAGGTCGGCGCCGGCAAGCCGCTTGCAGGGATTGGGCAGGCCGTCGGGCGCTTCGCCGAGAAGAACGGCTACACGCTGGTGCGCAATCTCGCGAGCCACGGCGTCGGCCGCTCGCTGCACGAAGAGCCGACGGAGATCGCGACATGGCCGGATCGCAAAGAGCGCCGGACCATGACGAACGGGCTCGTCTTCACCGTCGAGCCTTTCCTGTCTCTGGGCGCGGACTGGGCCGAGCATGGCGACGGCGACCGCTGGACGCTCTACAGCGATCCTTGCGCGCCCACCGTACAGTACGAGCATACCGTCGTCGCGACGCCTCGCGGCGCGGTGGTCCTGACCCTGCCGGGTTGAGGCCGGGTCAGCGCAATGCCATATGGCGGCTCAGCCTGATCTCGAGCCTGTCCCAGACACGCCGGATGATCTCGACCAGCACGAGATAGATCAACGCGGCATAGAGATAGATCGAAAGATCGAAGGAGCGGGCGAAGGCCAGCCGCGTCGCCCCCATCAGGTCGAACAGCGTCACCAGCGAGACGATCGCGCTCGACTTGATCATCACGATCAATTCGTTGCCGAGCGGGCGCAGCGCCAGGATCATCGCCTGCGGCAGCACGACGCGGCGCAGGGTCGCCCAGCGATGCAGGCCAAGCGAGAGCGCCCCCTCGAACTGCCCGCGCGGGACCGACTGGATGGCGCCGCGCAGGATCTCGGCCTGATAGGCGGCTGTGTTGATCGTGAAGGTGAAAGCCGCGCAGTAGAACGGCTCGCGGAAGAACCACCACAGGCCAACATCCTGCCAGAACTCGCGGAACTGGCCGAGGCCGTAATAGACGAGGAAGAGCTGGCAGAGCAGCGGCGTGCCGCGCAGGAAGGTGGTGTAGCCGCTGACCGCCATCCGCGCCCAGCGCGGGCCATAGAGCCTGGCAATGGCGAGGCCGAGCGCCAGCACGAAGCCGATGGCGACCGTGATCACCACCAGTTCGAAGGTGACCCAGAGGCCGCTCGCCATCCGGCAGCCGTAGTTCTGCAGGACCTCGCTGCCGACGAGATAACCGGGATATTCGCACCAGTTCATCGCGTCGCTCCGCCGAAGGCGGCCTGGCCGCGATTGGTGCGCTGTTCGAGCTTGTCGATGCCCCAGGCGGAAACCAGCGAGAAAAAGAAATAGAGCAGCATCGCCGTGCCGAAGAACAGGAACGGCTCCTTGGTCACGACATTGGCCCGCGTCGCGATGAACATGATGTCCTGCAGCGTGATGACCGAGATCAGCGAAGTCTCCTTCAGCAGCACCATCCAGTTGTTGCCGAGGCCGGGCAGCGCCACGCGGATCAGCTGCGGGAAGACGACGAGGCGGAAGGCCTGCGCCTTCGACAGGCCGAGCGCCGAAGCGGCCTCGCGCTGGCCCTTCTGGATCGAGTTCAGAGCGCCGACCCAGACTTCGCTGGAGAAGGCCGCGAGCACGAGGCCGAGCGCGACCATGCCGGCGACGAAGGGCGGGATCGAGAAGCCGGTCCAGATTCGCTGCATCAGCACCTGGATGCCGAAATAGATGATGTAGAGCGTCAGCAGTTCCGGCACGCCGCGGAAGACGGTGGTGTAGATCGTCGCCAGCGCGCGCAAAAACACGCTGTCGGAACGTTTCAACAGCGCGATGATCAGGCCGAGGGCCAGGCCGAACGGCAAGGTCGCGAGCGCGACGGATATGGTGTTGGCGGCACCTTGCAGCAGGGCCAGGCCCCAGCCGCCGGCCCCGAAGCCAAGCAGAGCGAATTTGTCGAACATGGGAGGGCCGGCGCGCGAGGAACTGAAGCCCGCCGGCCCGATGCGGCCGGCGGGTGATCATCGTCGATGTCAGATCAGTCGAACTTGAACCACTTGTCCTCGAGCTTCTTGTGCGAGCCGTCGGCCATGGTCTCGGCGATGGCCTTGCTGATCATGTCCTTCAGCGCCGTGTCGGTCTTGCGGACCGCGCCGGCGACGCCGGGACCGTGGATGGCGTCGTCGCGCTTCACCTCGGCGATCTTCTTGCAGCAATCCTTGCCCTTCCCCTTGAGGAAATCGGCAAGGGCGAGCGCGTCGGCGACGATATAGTCGAGACGGCCGTTGAGCAGATCGAGATTAGCCTCTTCCTGGGTCGGATAGAGGCGCGCGGTCGAATCCTTGTAGAATTTCTCGACGTAGTTGGCGTGGATCGTCGAGCCCTGCGCACCGATCGACTTGCCCTTGAGGGCGGCCGGCGAGATGTCGTCCGACTTGGTGGTCTTCGGGCCGATCACCCAGATCGGGGTCTTGCTGTAGACGGAGGTGAAGTCGACCTGCTTCTTGCGTTCATCGGTCGCGTTCATGCCGGCGAAGATGACGTCATACTTGTTGGCCTGCAGCGCCGGGATGATGCCGTCCCAATCCTGCACGACCCAGGTGCATTTCACCTTCATCTTCTCGCAGAGCAGGTTGCCGTAATCGATCTCGAAGCCCTCGAGCTCCTTCTTGGCATTCAGGTTGTTGTAGGGCGGATAGGCACCCTCCGTGCCGATCCGGATCTCCTTCCACTCCTTGGCCTGGGCGAGCGCCCCTGTCGCGCCGACGACCGTCAACGCCGCCGCCGCGATAAAACGAACGAAACTCTTCATGGGACCTCCGCAGATTCAGCCGGCCGGTCTTGCTGTTGTCCCGGTCCGGTTCTGTGGCGACAGATTGGGCGCAGTTTCATTCCACTCGCAAGAGGGAGCGATGCAGCTTTTCGCAGCTTGCGCGTCCAAATCCGCGCCTGGAGCCGAGATGCGACCAAAGAAGCAGGGGTACAGGCGGGGCGGAGACCCGCCGCCCTACTCAGCGGCGAGCGTCGAGAACCGCGACGATCCAGATCGCGAGACCGCCGAGCGCCAGCGCCGCACCGACCCAGCCGGTCGAGGTCCAGCCGTAGCCAGCGGCGATCGCCATGCCGCCGAGCCAGGGGCCGAGCGCATTGGCGGTGTTGAAGGCGCTGTGATTGAGCGCGGCAGCCAGCGTCTGCGCGTCGTCGGCGACATCCATCAACCGGGTCTGCAGCATGGCACCGAGCCCGCCGCCGCTGCCGATCATAAAGATGACCAGCGACACCGCCCAGATATTGCCGGCAGCGAAGGGAAAGGCCGCCAGCCAGAAGGCGCTCCAGAGCAGCATGCCTGCGGTTGCGGGAACGAGCGCCCTGTCAGCCGCCCAGCCGGCGACGAGCGTGCCTGCCGTCAGCCCCAGACCGAAGACCGCGAGCACGACAGGGACCAGCGCGGGCGAGACCCCGGTCACCGCCATCAGCGTCGAAGCGAGATAAGCGTAGACGGCGAAGAGCCCGCCGAAGCCGATGGCGCCGGTCGCGAGCGTCAGCCAGACCTGCCGGCGCTTCAGCGCACCGAGCTCCCGCAATGGGCTCGCGCCAGGCTGCACTGCATCGCGCGGCGCAAACAGCGCGATCAGGAGGGCCGTCAGCAAGGCGAGCGCGGAGACGATGGCAAAGCCCGAGCGCCAGCCCAGGACCTGCCCCATCCAGCTTGCGACGGGAACGCCGATGATCGTCGCGACCGTCAGACCGAGCATGACGCGCGCCACCGACTGCGCCCGCCGGTTCGGCGCCGAGAGGGAGGCTGCGACCAGCGCCGCGACCCCGAAATAAGCGCCGTGCGGCAGCCCGCTCAGGAAACGGAAGACCAGCATCCAATGATAGTTCGGGGCGAGCGCGCTCAGCCCGTTGCCGAGCGCGAACAGGCCCATCAGCCCGATCAGCAGCGTCCGGCGCGGAATCCGCGCCGCCAGCACCGCGATCAGCGGCGCGCCGACGACGACGCCGAGCGCATAGACGCTGATGACGTGGCCGGCCGTCGGCTCGTCGACGCCAAGCCCCGCCGAGAAGTAAGGCAACAGGCTCATCGCCGCGAATTCGGTGGTGCCGATGGCGAAGCCGCCCATGGCCAGCGCGAACAGCACCAGCCCCACCGGGACGGGCGTACGGGCGGATACCGGCGCATCCAGGCTGCGATCGTTCGCGGCGAGTGTCATGACGAGCTTTCACGGAGAAGCAGGCGCAATGCTGCGCCGCAACATGAGATAGCCATGCATCATCGACCGATCAACGTCATGCGTGACGATATTTCATGCAATCAGCGCATATCGTTTTGGCTTCCAGGCGTTCGAGCCGAATGAGCTATAAGGCGGCTTCCCAGACAGGCGAGAGCGACGTGATACCCTGGACCACCCTCGATACCGCAGCGCTGCCGGACGGCAGCGGCGACCTCCGGCTGAAGCAGCGCGGCAGCGAATTCTCGATCATGCTCGGCAGCAACGAGCTGATGAACAGCCGCCTCAGCGGCTCGGAGGAGGCGCTGGCGACCCTGGTCTGCGACCGGCTGGGACAGCGCCGGCAGCCGAGCATCCTGATCGGCGGCCTGGGGATGGGCTTCACGCTGCGGGCCGCGCTCGCCAAGCTGCCTGACGACGCGCAGGTGGAGGTGGCCGAGTTGATCCCCGCCGTCGTCGCCTGGGCGCGGGGCCCAATGGCCGCAGTCTTCGGCGGCAGCCTCGACGATGCCCGCGTGCAGATGCGTGTCACCGACGTCGCCGCGGCCATCGCGGCCGGCAAAGGGCGCCACGACGCCATCCTGCTCGATGTCGACAATGGTCCGGAGGGGTTGACCGTGGCCGGCAACGACCAGCTCTACGGGGCGGCGGGGCTGCAGGCCGCCAAAGCCGCGCTGCGGCCCGGCGGCATCCTCGCGGTCTGGTCCTCGGGGCCTGACCATGGCTTCACCCGGCGGCTGCGCCAGGCCGGCTTCGCCACCGAAGAGGTGACGGCACGCGCCCGCCGCACCGGCGGCGGGGCGCGCCACGTGATCTGGCTGGCAACCCGGCCCTGAAAGGCCGGGCCTGTCTCAATTGACCTTGCAGAAGCCTTCGCAGGGAGCGGCGGCCACGACAGAGGCAAATTCCGCAACCGCCTTCTGCGCTTCCGGCTTCAGGGTCGGGCTCACCGCCTGAAGCGCGCCGACGAGGGCGTTGCGGTCCGGTGGGGCGAGCGCGGCGGCAATGCCCCCGGCATTTTCCGCGAAAGCCTGTGCGAGCAGCAGGCGATTCGCATCGCGCAGCCCGGTGCCGCGCAGCGCCAGCGCCGCGCCGACGACGATCTCCTGCAGGCCGAGCCGCATCTGCCGCAAGCCTTGCGCGCGCGCCTCGGTCTTGTCTTCCTCCTTCAGCCTGAAGGAGAAATCGTTGATCGCCGACAAGGTGCCGCCGGCGGCCTTGAGCAGAAAGACGCGCGCGCGGGTCAATTCATCCTGGAATTCGACGGCGTTCGCGGCCAGGTCCGGTTCCTTTCGGCCCTGCCCCGGCTGGAACAGGGCGTAGACCTGAAGGACGCGGGTCTGCTTCTGCACGATATCGTGCAGCGCCGGGAGATCGGCGGCGCCGTAGGGCGCCTTACCGAGGATCGCCGGCACATTCCAGACATCGGCGAGAACCTTGCCATCGACCGGATCGGACAGGCGCGGAAGAGTTCCCTTGCCATCGTAGAGCCTGAGCAGCGATTCGACGGAAGCGAGGGCCGCATCCAGATAGGCCTGCCCATTGGCCGGCACCTCGGCACGCGCAGCCGGGGCCAGCAGGCACAGCCCGCTCAGCGCGGCGATCCGCGCGATCGATCGAATCCGAATCATGGTCTTCCTTTTCCCGAAGCGCGCGCCTCAGCCAACAGGCAAAGCTCCGTAAAGAGCACCTGGGCCGCACATTGCGCCGTATTGCTGGTCGCGTCGTATTGCGGCGCCACCTCTACGACATCCGCAGCGACGATGTCGCGCCCCTTGAGCGCCCGCAGGATCGCGAGGGCCTCGCGCGGGCTCAGGCCGCCGACTTCCGGCGTCCCGGTGCCGGGCGCGAAGCCGGGATCGAGCGAATCGACGTCGAAGGACACATAGGTCGGCCCGTCGCCGATCACGGCCAGCGCCTTGGCGATCACCGCGTCAAGGCCGAGATCGTCGACCTCATTGGCATGGATCACGGTCATGCCGGATTCGTAGGAGAACTCCCAGAGATATTCGGCGCCGCCGCGGATGCCGATCTGGATGACCCGCTGCGGGTCGAGCACGCCGTCGAGCACAGCCTGCCGGAACGGCCCGCCATGGTGGAATTTCGAGCCCTCGTAAGGGCCGGAGGTGTCGCAATGGGCGTCGATATGGACCATGCCGACCGGACGCTTCGCGCCGACCGCCTTCAGGATCGAGTAGGTGATCGAATGGTCGCCGCCGACGGCGAGCGGCGAGACGCCGGCCTCGACGATCGTCCTGAAGGTCGCCTCGATATCCTCGTGGCAGCTCTCCAGCGAATAGCGCGAGCGGAACGGCACGTCGCCGATATCGGCCGCCTTGAGCATGGTGAAGGGCGCGGTGCCCAGCGCATGATCCATCGGCCCCATGCGCTCGATGGCGCGGACGGCGCGCGGGCCCAGGCGCGCGCCGGCGCGGTTGGTAACGCCGAGATCCATGGGCACGCCGATGATCGCGACATCGAGACCGCCGAGGCCGGGCGCGGCAAGGGCGTCAGGGCGATAGGGCGCGCCGAGGAAGGTCGCGACATCCGCGAAGGGCCATTTGCGCTGGTCGCCGGTGAACTGGCCGGCAGCCACCTTGGCGAAATGCGGGTCGCGGATTTCGCCGCCACCGCTGCCGGAATAGCGCTCCCGCAGCTTCGCGAGCCTGTCCTGATCCATATTTCCCGCTCCGCTTCGTCAGCCGGGAATGCGTTCGAGCATCACCACCGGCCCGTTCTGGTAATCGACCTGTCCGAAGCTCTTGTAGCCGAGCTTGTGCGCCACACGGAAGGAGGCAAGATTCTCGGGCGCGATGATGCAGACGCTGCGCTGCTCGCCATGTGCGGCGGCAAACCAGCGATGCGCGGCCGCCGCCGCCTCCCCCGCATAGCCCTTGCCGTGCGCCTCGCCGGCCAGAATCCAGCCGGCCTCCGGCGCATTGTCGAAATCCGGGGAGAGACCCCTGCAACCGTCGAACAGGCCGACCTCTCCGACGAGGGCGCCGCTGCGCTTCTCGACGACCGCGAACATGCCATAGCCACGCAGGGCCCAGTGGCCGACGATGCGGGTCAGCCGATGCCAGGCTTCCTCGCGATTAAGCGCCCGGCCGCCGAGAAAGCGGACGATGGCGAGATCGCTGCGCATCGCATGGATCGCTTCGAGATCTCCGATTTCGGGACGGCGCAGGCGCAGGTTTTCGGTCTCGATCATGCCCGCTTTAACCACTGCCGCAGAAGCCCGCCAAGATGGGGATGGAAACTAGCCGAAAGTCGCAGGAATCGGCGATGAAATCCCTCGCACTTGGAAAATCCATTCGCTACAACCCGATTCCGAACGCCGGGCGGCAGAACCTGTTTCGAAACGCCCGCATCCGCCAAACATCCGAGGAGAATGTCTAGATGAAGCGTCGTCAGTTTATCCAGACCGCCGCGGCTGGCGCTGCCGCGACCGCCGTCGCCATGCCGGCCGTCGCCCAGTCGAACCCGGAAATCAAATGGCGCCTGGCGTCGAGCTTCCCGAAGTCGCTCGACACGATCTATGCCGGCGCCGAGATCATGGCCAAGATGGTCTCCGAGTTGACCGACGGCAAGTTCCAGATCCAGGTCTTCGCGGCCGGCGAAATCGTTCCGGCGCTGCAGGCCCTCGATGCGGTCACGAACAACACCGTCGAGATGGCCCATACCGTCTCGTATTACTATGTCGGCAAGGACCCGACGTTCGCGATCGCCGCCTCGGTGCCGTTCGGCCTCAATGCCCGCATGCAGAACGCCTGGCTGTTCCAGCATGGCGGCAACGAGATGTTCAACGAGTTCTACAAGAAGTTCAACGCCTACGGCCTGCCCTGCGGCAATACCGGCGCGCAGATGGGCGGCTGGTTCCGCAAGGAGATCAAGTCGGTCGCCGACATCCAGGGCCTGAAGATGCGCATCGGCGGCATCGCCGGCTCGGTGCTGCAGAAGCTCGGCCTCGTGCCGCAGCAGCTCGGCGGCGGCGACATCTATCCGGCGCTCGAAAAGGGCACGATCGACGGCGCCGAGTGGGTCGGCCCCTATGACGACGAGAAGCTCGGCTTCGCGAAGGTCGCGCCGTACTACTACTATCCGGGCTTCTGGGAGGGTGGGCCGACCGTCCACGCCTTCGTCAACCTGGAGAAGTGGAACGCCCTGCCGAAGGCCTACCAGGCCGCGCTGACGGCCGCCTGCACCTATGCCAACACGCAGATGGCGGCGAAGTACGACGTGGTGAACCCGCCGGCGCTGAAGCGCCTGGTCGCGGCCGGCACGCAGCTGCGCCCCTTCCCGCAGGACGTGATGGAAGCCTGCCTCAAGGCCTCCAACGAGCTCTATGCCGAGATCTCGGCCAAGAACCCGGACTTCAAGAAGGCGATCGAGACCATGGCCGCCTTCCGCTCCGACCAGTATCTCTGGTGGCAGGTCGCCGAACTCAGCTTCGACGTCTTCCAGGTCCGCACGCGCGCCCGCTGAGCGATCAGGCGCCACGACGGCTCATCGACAGGAGGCCCGGCGAAAGCCGGGCCTTTTTTCATCGAAACGGCGGAAACGCGCGGCTTCATCGATCGCGCTTCGAAAAGGTTCGCAGCCGACTCATGACGAATTTGCATGATTGCCATGCAAATTCCTCTTGCGCCCGCCAACAGACCTGCTTTCCTCACAGGCGTTCGCGACGACCGGAAAACCGGCGCGCATGGCCTTGGGGAGGGCAAAATCGATGAGTCGTCGTCATTTCCTGAAGGTTGCCGGGGCCGGGGCTGCTGCCGGGGTGATCGCGAGCCCGGCCATCGCGCAGTCCATGCCCGAGGTGAGATGGCGCGTCACATCATCCTTCCCGAAATCGCTCGACACGATCTACGGCGCATCGGAGGTGCTGGCGAAGGCGGTCTCGGAAGCGACGGACGGCAAGTTCCAGATCCAGGTCTTCGCGGCCGGCGAGATCGTGCCTGCCCTGCAAGCCGCGGACGCGGTCACCAACGGCACGGTCGAGATGTGCCATACCGCATCCTATTACTATGTCGGCAAGGACCCGACCTTCGCCTTCGGCACCGCGGTGCCGTTCGGGCTGAATTCGCGTCAGCAGAACGCCTGGTTCTACCATGGCGGCGGCAACGAGCTTCTGAACGAGTTCTACAAGAAGGCGAACATCTACGCCCTGCCTGGCGGCAATACCGGCTGCCAGATGGGCGGCTGGTTCCGCAAAGAGATCAAGACGGTCGCCGACCTGCAAGGCATCAAGATGCGCATCGGCGGCTTCGCCGGGCAGGTGGTGAGCAAGCTCGGCGTCGTGCCGCAGCAGATCGGCGGCGGCGACATCTATCCGGCGCTCGAAAAGGGCACGATCGATGCGGCCGAATGGGTCGGCCCGGCCGATGACGAGAAGCTCGGCTTCAACAAGGTTGCGCCCTACTACTACTATCCCGGCTGGTGGGAGGGCGGCGCGGCGCTGCATTTCTTCATCAACGACAAGAAATGGGAGGAGCTGCCGAAGACCTACAAATCGCTGCTCACCACGGCCGCCGCCCAGGCCAATATCGACATGCAGGCGAAATACGATGCCCGCAATCCGGCCGCGCTGAAGCGCCTCGTCGCCGGCGGCGCGCAGCTCAGGCCGTTTTCGCAGGAGATCCTCGAAGCCTGCCTGAAGTCCTCGAAGGAGGTCTATGCCGAAACCTCCGCCAAGAACCCGGACTTCAAGAAGCTCTACGATTCGATGGCGGCGTTCCGCGGCGACGAATATCTCTGGTTCCAGATCGCCGAATACACGTTCGACAATTTCCTGATCCGCTCGCGCGTTTCGAACCTGCTCTGATCCAACGGAGCCGTGGCGCGAGGGACACTCACCCCGGCGCAAGCCGGGGTTTTCTATTGGCGACCGAGAGCCGGCGGCCTTGCCACAACTACGCCTTGCTGGCTCAGTAGCAGGGATCGTCGCCCCGGATTCCAGCCATGCTCCGCACTGCCCTTGCCCTGCTTCTGTCCGGCCTCGCGTCCGCAGCCTCGGCGCAGTCGATCGGCGAGCCGCTGCCGCGAAAGCCCGCGCCGCATGAAGCCTACGCCAAGCCCGCTCCCAAGCCCGGCGCCGCCGCCCGCCCCTGCCCCGAATACGGTGCCGGCTTCGTCCGGGTGGAGGGCTCCGCATTCTGCGTGCGGGCCGGCGGTTCGGTCCGCGCCGAGTTCGGCAAGAGTTCGCGCAACGGCTACGGCAGCCGGGCCGATGGGCTGGTGTATCTCGAAACCCGGGGAGAGACGGCGCTGGGGCCCGTCCGTTCGGTCGTCGGCGTGCGCGGCCAGGTCAATCGCGGGCTCGATTCCAGCCCCTTCCGCTACTGAACCAATCTGTCAGCGCAGCAGCCGCGCCACCTCTTCCCGCAGGACCGGTACGAGCTCGTCCTCGAACCAGGGGTTGCGCTTGAGCCAGGCATTGTTGCGCCAGGACGGGTGCGGCAAAGGCAGGACGCGCGGCAGGACCGGCCTGGCGAGGATCTCGCGCCAGTTGGCGACGGTGGCGGAGAGATTGGCGGCCTCCTTCGGGCCGAGATGCCAGTTCTGGGCATAGCGCCCGATTGCCAAGACGAGCTCGATCCGGGGCAGCGCCGCGAAGACGCGGGTTCGCCAGGTCGGCGCGCATTCCCGGCGCGGCGGCTTGTCGCCGCCCTTGGCGTCGAGGCCGGGAAAGCAGAACCCCATCGGCACCACGGCGACCTTCGCCGCATCGTAGAAAATCGTCTCGTCGATGCCGAGCCAGCTCCTGAGGCGCACGCCCGAGGGGTCGGTGAAGGGCCGGCCGCTGGCATGGACGCGCGTGCCCGGCGCCTGGCCGGCGATGCAGATCCTGGCCGTCACCGATGCCTGGATGACCGGGCGGGGCTGATGCGGCAGGGGCGGCAGGTAGCGAGGCTCGTCGCGGCATATTCGGCAGGCACGCAGCTCCGCCAGCACCTCGTCGAGCCGCTCCGTCGCGTTCATCGGCGCGCCAGCCGCGACCGGCCCGGCACCTGCGAGATCAGCCCGTCGCAAACCCAGTCGGATTTCCTCGCGGCGTAGCCGTAGGGATCGCCCTTCTCGACGCGGGCGAGGCCGTTGATGCGGCCACTCGGGCGACTGCGGATGACGATGAGGTCACCGCTGGTCTCGATGGTGAAGCAATAGGTGCGGCGCTTCTCCTGCGGGCCGTAGTAATAGCAGACGGCGTCCGGGGTCGTGATCCAGCAGGCATCGGTGTTCGGCACGTTGCGATTATGCCCGCTCGCCCGGCCATCGGCGTGATGATATTCGCTGAACGGCAGGTTGCTGCCGGAATAGCGGCCCGAGACGGTGTTGCCCTCGAAGAGCTGCCTGATCTGCTCGCCGCTCAGTCGCTCGACAGCCGCGGCCTGGGCCGCCGCCAGCAGACTCAAGGCAAGAATCGCGAGGCCTGCAAACCGGGACATCAGCGCCGCGCCAGTTTCCGGCTCATCGGGGGCTCGCCCCCCCGCGAGATCAGCCCGTCGCAATACCACGGCGTGCCGTTATCGGTATGACCACGGGGATTGCCGGGCTCGATCTTGGCCAGAGCATTGACCATGCCGTTGCCGCTGTTGCGCAGGACATAGAGATCGCCGCTCATCTCGACCGAGAAGCAATGCACCGTCCGGTCGCTCTGCGGGCCGTAATAGTAGCAGATGCGGTCAGGCTTGGTGATCCAGCAGGCATCGGTATTGGCCTGCCAGCCATTGTGGCCGAGCGCCTGGCCATTCGGGTCGTGATACTCGGTGAAGAAGCCGCCATTGGTGTAGCGGCCGGAGACCGTGTTGCCGCGAAAGGCGCGCTCGATCGCCTCGCCGCTCAGCCTTTCGGCGGCCGACGTTGGAACGAACGAAGCCAGGGCGGCAAGCAGGGCCAGGGCCAGGCGAAGCATCAGACCGTCCAGCTCGGCCGGGCCGACAGCGCGCCATGCCAGCGGCGGATATGGACGAAATCCTCCGGCAACGGCACGCGCGACGGCTTCATGAAGTCGATGGCGATGCCGGCGGTGATGTCGGCCACCGTCAGGGCCTCGCCGCAGATGAAGGGATTGGCCGCGAGCTGCAGCTCGATCAGCCAGAGATGGTCGTCCATCTGGTCACGATTGGCTTCGGCCCATTCCGGCACCTGGTCCTCCAGCTCCGCCATCGAGGGGTGGCTGTGGCGGAAGATCGCGGCGACGCTGGCGAACAGGCCAAGCTCGACGCGCCGGTTCCACATCTCGATGGTGGCTTGTTCCTTCGCATCCCGGCCAAACAATGGCGGCTGCGGGTGCAGCGCCTCGAGATAGCGGCAGATCGCGATCGTCTCGGCGAGCGCGGTGCCGTCGTCGAGTTCGAGGACGGGCAGGCGCTGGGCGGGGTTCAGCCTGGTGAAGGCCTCGGTCCGGTGTTCCTTGCGGGCGATGTCGACCGGCACGAGCTCCGGCAGCGGCACACCCTTCTCCGCGAAGAAGATGCGGACCCGCCGTGGATTCGGCGCCCGTCCGCCATCATAGAGCTTCATCGAACAGCCTCCGTGTCGGAGGGCACCCGATCACGACGGCGGCGCAGCGGTCAACCATGTTGAGCGTATGCGGCGTGGGCGGACACCGGGAGCGGCTCAATCTCCCTTGGTGTCGTGAAAGATGTCCCTGATCGCCTGTTTCACAAGGGCCGGGCAGCCGGACACCCGGTCGACGCGAGGGTAGTCCACCCCCTCTTCAACGACGAGATCCATGTTGATCGCGTATATCGTATAGAGCTTCCCGTTCGTGTTGGCGGGAACCAGATTGATCTTGCCGTCAGCCGTCAGGCCTGCCCGGCATTTCTGGTAGGCCCGGATCGCCGTGACGAGCTTGTCGCCTTCCCTGCCAGTGCAGGGCTCGCCGACGGCGATGGATTTGATCGCGGCGTTCAGCTCCGCGAAGGGACTGCGCCTCGCCAGAATCTTGAAAGCAAACTGGATGAACTGGACATCCTCGCTCTTGTTGGCGCCGTTCAACCCGACCGAGCCGCTCAGATTGAAGATGAATTCGGGGTGGCCGAAGAAATTATAGGTGAACGGCGCGACCATGTTTCAATCCTCCCAGCCCGGCGCTTCCGCCTGACCGGAAGATCGCAACTGCCGCGGAACAGGACGTCCGTCATTTGAACGATTTGCGATGGGCTCTTCCTAACGGCCCTGGCTGCGGCGCCAGGCCTCCGGGCGCTCGAACTGCGTCGCCCAGATGCCGCGACCGGCCGCCCGCGCCGCGTCCTCCTCGGCGTGATAGGCGCCGTAGGATACCGCGTGGCCTTCGCGCACCAGCGTCGCGTTGATGTCGATCTCGCCCTGCCAGCAACGGGCGAGCCCGCGGCCGTAGCGGTCGGCCTTGCCGATCTCGCAACGCGTGACCCCGCGCGCGAACAGCGCCTGCAGGGCGCGCCGCGCCTCACGCCCGCAGGCCACCCGTCTGCCGTCGCGCGCGGTGCAGCTCTGGCGGTATTCGGGCGCGTCGATCCCCTCCAGCCGCAGTTCCTCGCCGAGCAGGCGCGCCGAATCGCCGTCGATCGCCTGAGCCGCGCCGATAAGCTCCCGCGCCGGACCGAGGCGGTATTGCAGGATCGCGCCGGCGAGGCCGAGAAAACCGAGCAGGCCGAGCGCGACCACGAAGTCGACCGGCCGGCCGACACGGCGCCAGCCGAAAGGTCCATAGCGGGAGCGACCGAATCCGAAGGGTGCCATCAGGAAGAGCTTAACGATTTGGTGTCCATGATGGCGAGCCGGCCCCTGCATGTCGCAGCGGCCGAATGAGGATACACGCTCCCGACCATGACGGAAGTGACGGCCGAACAGGTGCAGCGCGGGCGCGGACCCGACCCCTCGGCCGTGGCGCGCCGGAAGCTGGTCACGCGCGAGGTCAGGTCCGCGCGCGAACGGCTGACCTCGTCGACCGGGCTGGAACGCGCCTTCGACAACGAATTGCTGCGTGTCTTCGCGCAGTACCGGATCGCCGGCTCGGCCGGCACGTTCGTTCTGGTGCTCGGCATCGCCGCCGCCGCCTGCCTCTGGCTGCCGACCCCGATCGTCGCGGTGTGGAGCGGCGCGGTGCTGCTCACGACGCTGATCATCGTGCTGATCGCGCGGCGCTTTCTCGCCCAGGTCCCCGACGACGTCCGGCTGAAGCTCTGGCGCCGGCTCTTCGCCTTCGCCGAGGGCCTGCACGGCCTGGCCTGGTCGCTGCTGCTGCTCTTGTTCGTCCCGGTCGACGCGCCCGGCGCCAAGGTCTTCGTCACCACCGCCCTTTTGATCGTCAGCGCGCTCACGGTGATGCTGTCGGCGACGATCCCGATCGCGGTCTATGCCGGGCTGACCCCGATCATCGCCGGGATCATGGTCTTCTTCTGGGACCGGCGCGACATGGACAGCGTCACCATGGCGCTGATGGCGGCCTCGGCCCAGCTCTTCTTCATCTTCCTCGCCAACCGCCTCTATGCGAGCTCGGTCGATTCGATCGTCTTCCGGGCCGAGAAGGACGCGCTGATCGCGGAACTGGAAACCGCCAACGCCAATTCGGACGAGGCGCGGCGCAAGGCGGAAGAGGCGAACCTCGCCAAGTCGCGCTTCCTGGCCACGATGAGCCACGAATTGCGCACCCCGCTCAACGCCATCCTCGGCTTCTCCGAGGTGATGAAGAACGAGATCTTCGGCGAGCATGCCAATGCCGCCTACAAGGAATACTCGGGCGATATCCATGGATCGGGCCAGCATCTGCTCGATCTGATCAACGAAATCCTCGACCTGTCGCGGATCGAGGCCGGCAAATACGAGCTGAACGAGGAGGCGCTCTCGCTGCCCAGCATCGTGGAGGACTGTCAGCACATGCTGGCGCTGCGCGCCAAGGCGAAGGGCCAGAGCATCCGCGCGCTGGCCGAGCCGCAATTGCCGCGCGTCTGGGCGGACGAGCGCGCCATCCGGCAGGCCGTGCTCAACGTGCTCTCGAACGCGATCAAGTTCACGCCCCAGGGCGGCGAGATCACGATCAAGGTCGGCTGGACCGCAACGGGCGGGCAATATGTCTCCGTCGCCGATACCGGACCGGGCATCCCCGAGAACGAGATCCCGATCGTGATGCAGAGCTTCGGGCGCGGCTCGCTCGCGATCAAGACCGCCGAGCAGGGCTCGGGGCTCGGCCTGCCGATCGTCAAGGGTCTGATCGACCTGCATGGCGGCGGCTTCCATCTCAAGTCCAGGCCGCGCGCCGGCACCGAGGTCACGATCACCCTGCCGGCCGAGCGCGTGATGGACACGCTCGCCGCCCTGCCCGAGCCGAAGACCCGCGCAGCGTGATCGCGAGCGCCCGAATCTCGCCCCACCCGTCGGCGACATCCTTTCACCGCCTCGTCGAAGCATTTCCTCCAGCCTCTCGGACTATCGGACCATGAACCGGAAAACGCGCGTCGCCGTGCTCTATGGGGGCAAGTCGGGCGAGCATGAGGTGTCGCTGAAATCCGCGGCCTCCGTCCTGCGCTATATCGACCGCGAGCGGTTCGAGCCCGTTCCGGTCAGCATTGACAAGCAGGGCCGCTGGCAATGCCACGACCTGCGCCGGATCGAGACGGCCAATACCGAGAGCCTGCCGATCCCCGCCGATTCACCCGCGATCCGGCTGGAGCCGCAGGGCGGGCGCACCGCCATCCTGCCGGCCGACAGCACGGCACCGGCGATCGCGCCGGTCGATGTCGTGTTTCCGGTGATCCATGGCCCGCTCTGCGAGGACGGCGCCATGCAGGGCCTGCTGGAGCTGGCCGGCGCGGCTTATGTCGGCTCGGGCGTGCTGGCCTCGGCTGTCGGCATGCACAAGGACATCGCCAAGCGGCTGGCCGCGCTCGCCGGGCTGCCGGTAGCGCCCTATCTCGCCTTGTCGCGCCGCGACTGGCGGCGCGACCCGGCAGGCTCAGCCAAGGTCGCGCAGGGGCGGCTCACGCTTCCGGTCTTCGTCAAGCCCTGCAACATGGGCTCCAGCGTCGGCGTCCATAAGGTCAAAAGCTGGGAAGCGCTCGGCTCCGCGCTGGACGACGCCTTCCAGTACGACACCAAGGTTCTGATCGAGCAGGGTATCGACGCCCGCGAGATCGAGGTCGCGGTGCTCGACGGCGATCCGCCGGTGGCGAGCGTCGCCAGCGAGCTCAATGCCGGCCCGCAGCACGAATTCTATTCCTACGAGGCCAAGTATCTCGACCAGGACGGCGCCAGCGTCGACCTGCCGGCGAAGCTCGATGCCGAGCAGATGGCGCGCGTGCGACAGCTCGCGATCGACGCCTTCCTGGCGCTGGAATGCAGCGGGATGGCGCGCGTCGACTTCTTCCTCGACCGCCAGAGCGGCGCCTTCTTCTTCAACGAGATCAACACGCTGCCGGGCTTCACCGCGATCAGCATGTATCCGAAGATGATGGAAGCCTCCGGCCTGCCCTACCCCGCCCTCATCACCCGCCTGATCGAGCTGGCGCAGGAGCGCCATGCCGAGCGGGCGGGCCTGAAGACGGACTACGAAGGCTAATCCTTCCGCGCGACCTGCGCCTGCTCGAAGGTCGCCATGCCCGAATGGACCGCCGCCGCCGCCTTGACGAGGCCGGCGGCGAGCGCCGCGCCGGAACCCTCGCCGAGGCGCATGTCGAGCGCCAGCAACGGCACCTTGCCGAGGCGGGTGAGCACATCGGCATGGGCACCTTCGGACGAGAGATGGCCGGCGATGCAATGGTCGATGGTGGACGGCTCGATCGCGTGCAGGATCGCGGCGGCAGCCGTCACCACATAACCGTCGAGGATGACCGGGATACGCTGCGAGCGAGCGGCGATGATCGCACCGCAGATCGCCGCGACCTCGCGCCCGCCGAGGCGGCGCAGCACTTCGAGCGGGTCCTTGAGATGGGCGCGGTGCAAAGCGAGGCCGGCTTCCACCGCCGCAACCTTGCGCTTCAGGCCCTCGTCGTCGACGCCCGTGCCGCGGCCGCACCAATGCGCGGCGTCGCCGCCATAGAGCGCGGCATAGATCGCAGCCGCCGAGGTGGTGTTGCCGATACCCATCTCGCCGAGGCAGAGCAGGTCGGTGCCACCGACGAGCGCTTCCATGCCGAAGGCCATGGTGGCGACGCATGCCCGCTCGTCGAGCGCATCGGTTTGCGTGAAATCGCCGGTCGGCAGGTCGAGCGCGAGATCGAAGACCTTGAAGCCGAGATCGTAGGCCGCGCAGATCTGGTTGATCGCCGCGCCGCCTGCCGCGAAATTCTCCAGCATCTGGCGCGTCACCGCCTGCGGATAGGCCGAGACGCCTTGCGCGACCACGCCATGGTTGCCGGCGAAGACGCAGACGAGTGGCCGGTCGACCGCGGGCTTCCCCTTGCCCTGCCAGGCCGCGAGCCATTCGGCGATCTCCTCCATGCGGCCGAGGCTGCCGGCCGGCTTGGTCAGGTTGGCATCGCGGGCGCGGACCGCATTCGCGGCTTCCATGTCGGGACCGGGCATCGCGGCGATGAGTTCGCGGATATCGTCGAAGGGCAATCCGGAGGCGGCCATGCTCAAATCCATCACGCGAGGGCGCCGCATCAGCGCATCGGCATGGCGGCAGGATTGACGCTGCTGCTATAGGGTCGGAGGCGTGAAGACAATCGAATGGAGCAGCGCAGCGGACATGGCTGAGGCGGAAACGACGATCGAGACGCCCCCGCCGGACTGGCCGGGCTGGGGAATCGCGACCGCGATCTGCCTGCGCTTCTGGTCGCGCCTGCCGGTGCCGTTGCTGCCAGGCGAGAGCGACGGCCACGCCATCCCGGATTTCCGCGAGGTACCGCGCGCCCTGCCCTTCGCTGCACTGGCCATCGCCGCGCCGGCCGCGCTGATCGCGCTGGGCGCGGGGCTGGCGGGCCTCAGCGGCTTCGTCGTCGCGGCGCTCGCGCTGACCGCGCTCGCTCTGACGACCGGCGCCTTCCACGAGGATGGGCTCGCCGACAGCGCCGACGGCCTGTTCGGTGGGCATACGCCCGAGCGCCGGCTGGAGATCATGAAGGACAGCCGCATCGGCTCCTATGGTGCGCTGGCGCTGGGGCTGTCGCTGCTGCTGCGGGCGAGCCTGATCGCGATGATCCTCGACCGCTCCGGCGCCTGGGCGGCGGCGGCGGCGCTGCTCGTCGCGGCCCCCTGGTCCCGCGCCGAGGGCCTTTTCATGCTGGCAACCCAGCCGGCTGCACGCAGCAGCGGCGCGGCCGCCGCCGTCGGCCAGCCGACCGTGCTGACGGCGCGGATCGCGCTGGGCTTGAGCCTCTTCCTCGCGACCGGGATCGGGCTTGCGGCTGAACTGCCGATCGCCGGCCTGCTGATCGGCTTCGGACTGGCGCATGGCGCGGCGGCAGTGCTGTCGCGCATGGCGCGGCGCCTGATCGGCGGGCAGACCGGCGATATCCTCGGTGCGGCCCAACAGCTTGCCGAGATCGCGATCTATCTCGGCCTTGCGCTCGCGATCGCGTGGCCCGGGCGGTGAACGGCGCCTCGACACCCTGCATCAAGGTCTGCGTCATCGATCCCGCGAGCAAGCTCTGCGAGGGCTGCGGCCGGACGCTCGCCGAGATCGCGCAATGGGGATGCCTGAGCGAGGCCGAGCGGCTGGCGATCATGGCAGTGTTGCCTGAGCGATTGGCCGATCGCAAAGGCTGAAATTAGTCCTCGACCGCGCCGGCCAGACCGACCAGCGCGTCTCCAGTCAGGCGATAGAACACTTTCTTCGGATAGGCAGCCGCACCGAGCCCGTCATAGAAGCGCAGCAGCGCGGCGTCGTCGGCATCGGCTGTCCAGTCGATGCGGCGATGACCGCGCTCCAGGGCGAGCTCCGCCAGTGCCGTCATCAGCTTGCGGCCGAGTCCGGCGCCCCGTGCGGCATCGGCGACATAGATCTCCTTGAGGAAATAGCCGGTCTTCAGGCCCGGTCCCGGATAGAGATTGCAGGCCGAGGCGAAGCCGAGGACCGTCTCGCCCTTGACGGCGATGAGGATATCCACGCCGGCCGGCAAAGCCGCGAGCCCCGAGAGGATCTCCTCGGACGCCGGGCACGGCACGCTGTAGTGCCCCTGCATCTCGACCATCAATGCGGCCAGCGCCTCGTGGTCCTCGGGCTGCAGCAGCCGGATCGCGATCTCGCTCATCGCCGTTCGCCTCAGTGGATCAGCGACCAGACGAAGCGGCTGGCGACGACGAGCAGGAACAGGCCGAAGGCAATCTCGAGGCGGCGCTTGGAGAGCCGATGCGCTAGCCGCGCGCCGATCGGCGCCGTCCAGATCGAGGTCGGGATGAACAGGATCATGCCGATCAGCGAGACATAGCCGAGCGAGAGCGGCGGCAGCGTACCCAGGGCCATCTGCGGCCAGCCGGCATAGATGAAGCCGAGGGCACCGGGGATCGAGATCAGCACGCCGAGCCCCGAGGAGGTCGCGACCGCCTGATGGATCGGCCGACCATAGAAAGTCATGAACAGGCTGGAGAGCTGGCCGCCGCCGATGCCCATCAGCGCCGAAAGCACGCCGATGATGCCGCCATAGGCGACCATCAGCGGCTTGCCGGGCATGTCCTCGCCGAATTTCCAGCGATCCGCCGCGAAGAGCAGGCGCAGCGCCGAGACCGTCGCCACCGCCACGAAGACGATCTTGAAGAGATCGGCGGGCGCGAAGCGAGCGATCCAGCTGCCGGCAAGCACGCCGACGATCACCGGCACCGCCCAGACCTTGAGGATCGAGAGATCGACCAGCCCCTTGGCCCGGTGCGCGTTGAAGGAGCGGATCGAGGTCGGGATGATGATCGCGAGCGAGGTGCCGACGCTGAGCGGCATGCGGATCTCCTCGGCCACGCCGATGACGCGGAAGATCTCGTAGAGCACCGGCACGATGACAGCGCCGCCGCCGACGCCGAAGACGCCGGCCAGAAGCCCGGTAACCGCGCCGGCCAGCACGAGCGAGACGGCGAGGAAGGCGAGATCGCCGAGGGGAATGCCAGCAAACATGACGAGAGATCCGGTGAAGCCGCCCGATCTCTCGGCTATTTGACCAGCGGGGGCAAGATGCCCTCCGCATGGCCGTTGCGTGAATCCGGTGCGGCGGGCTCAGCCGCGACCGGTATCGAAGATCGGCGCAAAGGCACCATAGACGACGCGCTTGCCGTCGAAGGGCATCTTCAGCGCCTCCATGCGCGGGTCCGCCATCATCTTGCCCCAGGCGGCGGCGCGCACCTCCTTGGACGGCCACTCGACCCAACTGAACACGACCGTTTCGCCGGCTTCAGCCTTCACCGCGCCCTTGAAATCGGTGAGCTTGCCGTCCGGCACGTCATCGCCCCAGGCATCGACGATGCGGCGGGCGCCGTATTCCTTGAAAAGCGCCGCGTGCTTGGCCGAGAAATCGCGGTAATCGGCCTTGCTCTCGTCGGGCACGGCGACGAGGACGCCGTCGAGATAACCCATCGCGCCGCCCTCGCCCTCGTCGAGGATCGGGGCGAAGCCGCCATAGATCATGCGCTTGCCGTCGAAAGGCATGGCCTCGCCCATCGCCTTCATGCGCGGATCGCTCATGATCTTCTCGTTGGCGGCATCGCGCGTCGCCCGGTCGGGATACTCGAACCAGGAGAAGACCACGACCTCGTCCGGCGTCGCCTTCACCGCCCCCTTGAAATCCGTCACCTTGCCGTCCGGGACATCGTCGCCCCAGGTCTCGACATGGCGCCGGACACCGAATTCCTGGAACAGCGGCGCCGCATCGGCAGCCTGCTTGCGGTAGGCCTCCTTGTTCGCCGCGGGAACCGCGAGGACGAAACCATCGACATAGGCCATTGCATCTCTCCTTGCTCGCAGTCGCCGGCGGCGGCCGCATCCAAAATGTTGATATCAACCCTACGGACCCGGAATGGGTCCGCAAAACCGCTGTCAGTCGCTGCAGGAACTCACCGCGAGCTCCGGCTGGAAGCTCGCTGCGCCCAGCGGCTTGTCCGGATAGCGGTCGTGATGGCGGACCCAGTCCATGATTCCGACCTCGTTGCGCCCCTTCGGGGTCATGTCGAGGAAGTTATGGGCGCCGATCAGGAGGTCGCCGCCGCGGGCATAGGTCGAGTAGGTGTGGAAGATCTCGCCCGCGTCGTTGCGATAGAAGACGCTGAAGCCCGGCATCTCGCCGCCCTGCCCGTCATGCATCGCGTAATTGTATTCGTAGCGGCCGGCCGCCTTTTCCTCCGGGCTCGGCGAGACGTGGAAATCATAGTTGAAGTCGCTATTGGCCGATGAGACCCAAGGGAAATCCCAGCCCATACGGTGCCGGAAATTCTGGAACTCGGCATAGGGCGCCCGCGAGACCACGACGAGGCTGACGTCATGGTGCCTGAGATGCCGGTTGGCGCCGTCGAAATGATCGGCCAGGAACGAGCAGCTCGGGCAGCCCTCCCGGGCGCCCGGCCCGAACATGAAGTGATAGATGATCAGCTGGCTGTTGCCGGCGAAGAGATCGCCCAGCGAGAGCCCGCCATCCCAGCCTTCGAAGGTGTAGTTCTTCTCGACCCTGACCCAGGGCAGCGCGCGCCGCTCGGCCGAAAGCGCGTCGCGCCGCCGGGTCAGCTCCTTCTCGTCGGCGAGGTGGACTTTGCGCGCGGCAAGCCACTCCTCACGGGATACGATCCTGTGTTCCATCGTCTCCTCTCCTCTGCTGTCCGCCGGCGGGGTGCCGGCGGCTTCTTCGGCGTGCTTCCACACGCAATCGCTCAGGCGAAATAGGCCTCGAGCTTGACCATGGTCCCGGTCCAGCCATGGGTGTGACCACGGACAGCGGCATCGTCGGCGAGATTCTCGTGCAAAAGCGTCAGGATCGTGCCGTCTCCGTCCGGCTTCAGGGTGACGGTGACGCGCGAGACGCGCTCGGGTGTCGTGATCCATGACCAGCTGAAGACGAGGCGCTCGTTCTCGACCACCTCGAGATAGCGGCCGAGAACCTCGTGGCGCTCGCCAGTATTCTCGATCATCACGATATGATAGGCGCCGTCGACGCGCGGATCGATCTCCGCCTCCTGCGCCACGACATTCTCCGGACCGAACCAGCGGACGAGCAGGTCCGGGTCGGTCCAGGCCTTGTAGACTTCGGCCGGCGACGCATTGAGGCGGCGCTTCATCGTGAGGCTGGGTGTCACCGGTTGATGCATGCGCCCTGTTCCCTCTCCCGTCCTCAACCTTCGCCCTTGCGCCGCGCTTCGAGCAGCGCCTCCAGCGCATCGAGCCGCTCGGTCCAGAACCGCTGATAGCGCGCCAGCCAGCCCATCGCCTCCTCCATCGGCTCCGCATTCAGGTGGCAGGACACGGTGCGCCCGGCCTTGGTCCGCGTCAGCAACCCGGCATCCGAGAGGACGTCGAGATGCTTCATGATCGCCGGCAGCGAAACCGGAAACGGTTTCGCGAGCTCGCTGACGGACAGCCCGTCCTCCCGCTCCAGCCGCGCCAGCAGGGCCCTCCGCGTCGGATCCGCCAAGGCGGAGAAGGTCCGGTCGAGCTGCGCGTCCTGAAACTTAACCATCGAGTTAAGCTTAAGCAGCAGCGACTATACGTGTCAAGGACGGGCGATTGTGCCTCTGCCCAGTTGTCCGGTACGCGAACTTTGTCGGCCCAGGAGGGAAGCTCGTCGGCAATTGTCCGCGTAGTGTGTCGGTACGCGCCTTTTCAGGGCTTAGGCGCCTGTCAGACTGAGCCAGTCTCCCTCGTTTATCGTCCGAGCATCGGATCCAGTTCGGCGTGAAGGATGGTTCGCCGGCGTGTCAAAGCCGCGCCCACGATCGGCCTGATGGCCTCGCCTCGTATCGTCCTGTCGGATGTCATTCAGTATCCCTCGCGACCGAAGCTGGCCGAAAGCGAGGTTGAGGCGCCCCACCAGCCCACTGCTCGCACATGGCATGGGCAGCCTGCTTCGCTACGGCAGCCCGATATGCGGGTTTACGTCACCAATTTTGCGGAGCAAATTCCTTCAGCGCGAGAGCACGACTCTAGTGAGGCGGCCCATCTTCTGCACGAACAGAACGGCTCGGGACAACGACTAACGGGCAACGTCTCCCCTGGGATGGCAGGCCGATGCCCGCGTAAGCGCGGTCTGGGCTCGATGGGATGCCCCGTCATGATCATTCGAACCAGGATTGCTTAAACGCGCCAACTCCCGACATTCAGTCGATGCCGGAAAGCGGACGTATCAGAATGCGATTCTTGGCTTCAGCTTCCGATCCACGGCGGTAGCCACACGCATCTTTGCTCGCCTGGTCCCTTTCGGCTGCTCCGCACGCAGGAACGGGGGGCCGGGGGTCGCTCAGACCGCTGCGGGCTGCATGGGAGCCGCGAGGAAGTGCGCTCTCAAACGATCGACCTTTAATGCTTGGCACGGCCGACGGTGGCTGATCGACCGTGCCTGCTTCTCTTAGGCTCATGAAGCCTGCTTGACAGAGTGGCATACCAGTGGAATGGTGCCGCCATGCCACTAGCGATTGCCCGCGAACAAAGTTCGATTTACGAAAAGCTGAAGGAACTCATCCTCGATGGGCGCTTCACTGCCGGCGAAGCGTTGAGCGAGCGCGGGCTCGCCGCAGAACTGGGCGGAAGCCGCACTCCAGTCCGCGAGGCAATTCTGCGCCTGCAGCAGGAAGGTCTCGTGGAGGTTCTCGAAGGTCGCGGAACCTACGTGGCGTCATACTCGGTGGACGACGTGGTGCAGATTTACCATGTCCGAATGGGCTTGGAACCGCTGGCGGCGCGACTTAGCTGCGTCACGCTCAGGCCGGAGCAACTCGACCCCTACGAAGCGGATTTGAAGCACTTCCGCAGCAACCCAGAGACCCGCCGGGACGACCCCGATCGATGGCGGCGCGTTGGGCGTGGTTTCCACGAGCTGTTCATCGAGGCATCGGGAAGCCGGAGGCTGATCCAAATCCTCGAGGGTATGCGTGATCAGATCGAACTGGTTCGCGGTTGGGGCCGACTCGTTGGCCCTGATGGAGATCATCGCAGCACCATCGAGGAGCACCTCGACATCCTGGACGCGCTGCGCGCGCGCGATCCCGATCGCGCGGAAACTGCCGTCCGAACGCATTTGCAGAACGGTCTGAACTACAGGCTCGGGGGATTGCGACTGCCTTAGCCAGCACCCTGACCAAGAAAAGAACCCGGGGGAAACACCTCGGAACAAATAATGTGGAGGAACATCATGCGTATGACCGCGCTTGCGGCGTTGCTGACGCTTGCCCCGATCATGGCAACGACGGCCACGGCAGCCGAACCGTTCAAACCTTCCGGCCCGGTATCAATCGTGACCCAGTCGGGTCCGGGCGGCGGCAACGATGTCTTCGGACGCGCGCTGATCGCCGTTATGGAGAAAGAGAAGCTCGCCACCGTCCGCTACCTAGTGATCAACAAGGTGGGCGGCGGCAGCACCAACGCCATGAACTACATCAAGGAGAAGGCTGGCGATCCACTCACGCTCGGCCTTTTCGCCAGCGTCTTCATCAGCGACCCGCTGGTGCAGAAGGAGGCGACGACCACGATGCAGGAAATGACACCGATCGCCAACCTGATCGTCGAACCTGCCTTGATCGTGGTTAAGTCCGATTCACCGTTCAAGAACCTCAAGGACTTCATCGAGGCAGCCAAAGCCAGCCCTGGCAAATACAAGCAATCAGGTGGCTCGCCGCTCGCCCGCGATGCCGTCGTCCGCCACGTTCTCATGTCGGCAACGGGAGCGCAGTGGTCGCTTATCTCTTTCCCAACGGGTGGCGAGCGGATTTCCGGCGTGCTTGGCGGGCATACTGATGTGATGATCATCGAGGCGAGCGAGGCCGGCGAACTGGTGCGCGCCGGCAAGTTGCGGCCGATCGCACAGGTCTCGGACAAGCGCATTGCCGGCTTCCCCGACGTGCCCACGATCAAAGAGGCCGGCTACGACGTAAAGCTGCCCCCGCAGGCACGTGGCATGGTTGGGCCTCCTAACATGCCCAAGGAAGCGGCGGAGTACTATGCTGCCTTGTTTCTGAAGGCGACGCAGACGGAAACCTGGAAGAAGTATCTCGCCGAAAACCAGATCGAGGACGCCTATATGGCGCCTGCTCAGCTCAAGGCATTCTTGGACGACTATACCAAGCAGATGCGCGGCATCATCAAGGCTGCTGGCATCGAAGTCGTCCGCTAGCGACGCCCCGGGCCGCGCCCGACAATCGAACCAATAATCGAACAAGGGGAAACTCATGCGTGCTCTTCGCACCGTGGCGCTCTCGGCTGCGCTCGTCCTGATGGGCGCGACCGCAGGAGCGGCCACAGAATTCAAGCCTTCTGGTGTTGTGAACGTCGTCGTACATGCCGGGCCAGGCGGCGGCAACGACACCTTCGGCCGCGCACTACTCACCATCATGGAAAAAGAGAAGCTGCTGCCGGTACGGTTTCAGGTTCTCAACAAGGTTGGCGGCGGAAGCGCCAATGCGATGAACTACATGAACGAACGCAAGGGCGACGACCTGACAATCGGTCTGTTCACCAGCGTCTACATGATCAATCCGCTGGTGCAGGCGGACGCAACCACGACGATGGAAACGCTGACGCCCATCGCCAATCTGATCTTCGAGCCCGCATTGGTCGTGGTCCGCGCCGACTCGGCCTTCAAGACGCTGAAGGATTTTGTCGAAGCGGCGAAGGCCAATCCGAACAAGTACAAGCAGTCCGGCGGCTCCGTCCTGGCCCGTGAAGCGATCGTGCGGCAATTGTTGATCTCCAAGACCGGAGCACAGTGGTCGTTCATTTCTTTCCCCACGGCCGGCGAACGGATCTCCGGCGTGCTCGGCGGTCACACCGACATGATGATGATCGAACCCAGCGAAGAGGCTGGCCTCATTCGGGGCGGAAAGCTGCGCGCAATCGCGCAGATCGCGAGCAAGCGCCTCGATGGCTATCCGGACGTACCGACCCTGAAGGAAGCTGGGTTCGACATCATTGACGTGCCTCAAGCGCGTGGCGTCGTCGGCGCACCCGGCATGTCCAAGGAAGCGATCGCCTATTATCAGGATCTGTTCCAGCGCGCAGTGAAGACACCGTCCTGGCAGAGCTACCTCAAGGAAATGCAGCTTGAGGATGCGTTCATGCCCGCTGAGGGGCTGAGTGCGTTCACCAAGACTTACACTGACCAGAGCCGTGAGATCCTGAAGTCTCTCGGGGTCAAGATCGTCCGATAGACCGTCGGATCGAGAAACCGGATCGCCAGTTGGCGCCGAGCAGGGCGCGCTGCGATCCGGACGTCACATGCCCGACCCTGCGGTTGCGGCGCCACTCTTGGCCTTCGTTACGACTTCGGTTCTCACATGACACAGACACTTCTTCTCGTCGGTGACATCTTCGTTCAGCGAGACGACCCCCCGAGCGTCTTCCAGCATGTCCGGCAGCTGCTCAGCAACGCCGATTTCACGCTGGGTAATCTCGAAGGCTCCACGTCCGACGCAGGCGAGCCTTGGTCGATCAAGGAAAGCAACTGGAAGGCGGATGCTCGGCAAGTGGAGGCCGTAGGATCGGCTGGCTTCGACGCACTCAGCGTCGCCAACAATCATATGCTCGACTTCGGATATGCCGCCCTGTTCGAGACGCTTGGCCATCTCGACAAGCTCGGCATCGCCCATACCGGCGGCGGTCGCAACCGCGCCGAGGCCCATGCGCCAGCGATCGTTGAAAAAGATGGCTGCCGGGTGGCGCTTCTCGGCTACACCTCCGTCTTCATTCCGGAATGGGCCGCCGGCGAGAATAGCCCCGGCCTGGCCGTAATGCGCGCACGCACCTCCTACGAAGCGCCGCCGCGGGTGTTCGAGGTGCCGGGGGACCCGCCAATCGTGCGGACCGCAATGATCCCGCAGGACAAGGCGCGTCTCGCGCAGGACATCGAGCAGGCGCGTGCTGCAGCCGATATCGTCGTCTGCGCATTCCATTGGGGCGTGTCCCGCGGACACTTGAAGATAGCAGAGTATCAGGTCGAGCTCGGCCACCATGCTGTGGATTGCGGCGCTGACCTCGTGTTTGGCCATCACCCCCATGTGCTTCAGGGCGTGGAAGTCTATCGCGGCAAGGCAATTTTCTATTCGCTCGGCAACTTCACCTTCGCGCAGTACAACCCCGCGAAGGGGCACGAAGCCGAGACGGCGATCGTCCGCTGCACGATCGAAGGCCGCCGGATCGTTAGCGTCGAATATCTGCCGGTTCGGTGCGACGGCAATATTGACCCACATGTCCTGTCCCTGTCCGACGGGGCGGCCGTGATTGATATGATCGCCAAGCGCTCGGCCGCTTTCGAGACGAGGTTCGAGGCGGCCGGCGACGCGATACGTCTTCCTGAGGCGCAAGTGCTTTCGCCGGGTGCGGAGCGGTGACTCCCCCTGCCTCACCTGGTCAGCAGGAGTCTGGGAGGGAGCGTGTCTCCCTCCTCGATCTCGCGCTCGTGCACGGCAAGATCGGGCTGATGTCCTTCGGCGGCGGCATGAGTGGCTTGGTCTACCGCGAGGTTGTCACGCGCAAGAGATGGATGAACGACGAGGAATTCCTGAGCGGGCTCGCCGTTTGTCAAATCCTTCCTGGCGTCAATGTCGGCAATCTCGCGGTCTACGTTGGCCAAGCCATGCGCGGTACTCTGGGCGCGTTCGCCGCATTGGGCGGCATGCTATTCGGCCCGTTCTTCATCGTCATCGGCCTGGCCTTGGTCTATGACCGGCTCGCGAGCATCCCGTGGATCAGCGCCGCACTTGACGGGGTGGCCGCTGCCGCCCTTGGCCTCCTGCTGCTCGTCATCGTGAAGGCTGGCCGGCACGCGGTCCGCAAATGGTTCGGCCTGCCCGTGCTGGCAACCGTGGTCATCGCAATAAGCGTGCTGAACTGGCCGATCGTGCCCGTGGTGCTTGTGGTCGCGCCCGTCAGTATCGCGCTCGCCATCTGTGGGCTTGAGACATGAGCCAAGAGCCTCATCTGGGCCTGATCCAGGTCATTGCGCCTCTATCCCTTGTCACCATCGGGGGCGGCGCGAGCGTAATCGCCTCCGTGCAGCATCAAGCGGTCGACATCCAGCATTGGATGACGGCACGCGAATTCGTCGATCTCTTCGCCATCGCGCGGGCGGCGCCCGGACCCGGATCCATGCTGTTCACGCTCGTGGGTTGGAAAGTTGCCGGCTGGTCGGGCGCTTTGGTGGCGACTGTCGCGATGTTCCTGCCCTGTCTCGTGTTGTGTCTGATCGTCGCCAGAACATGGGCGAAGCATAAGGGCAAGCGCTGGCATAGCGCTGTCGAGGCCGGGCTGGCGCCCGTCGGCACTGGCCTCGTCACAACCGCCTTCATCTCTGTGCTCCGCATCATCGATGCGGGCCCGCTGGCCCTGATCACAGCGGCCGCAAGCGGAGCACTGCTTCTGTGGCGCCCGCGCCTATCACCTCTCATCCCAATCGCGATCGCGGGCGGCTTGTTCGCCGTCTTGTGGGCGCACTGACGCGCCGGGCGATTCTCACAAGGAACGCAGCCAATGAGCCTTCGATGGAAAGACCGCAACGTCATAGCGGGACTCGTCCTGGCAGCGCTAGGCGTCTACATCATCATCGTTGCCAGCCGCTGGACCCTGTTCAGTAGCGAAGGCCCAGGACCCGGCTTTTTCCCCGTCGGCTACGGGCTTCTGATGCTGGGCTTGTCCATCACCCTTATCATACAGCGCCTGACCGCCTCCGACGCTTCGCCCCCGCAGACTGTCGCCCCCATTGATCGCGCTGGCTTCCAAGCCGCGCTGCTTACCTGGCTGGCGATCATCGCGTCCGTTCCGCTCATGTGGCTGCTCGGTTTCACGGTCGGATTCGGGCTGCCGGTGCTGTTCATAATCAAGGTGGTCTTCGGCCGCAGTTGGCGCACCAGCCTCATCACCGCAGTGAGCATCGCCGTAGGCCTCTACCTCGTCTTCCCGGTCATGCTGAGCGCGCCGCTGCCCGTCGGCCGGTTCTGGAGTTTCTGATATGAACGCTTTCGAAGGCTTGCTTCACGGCTTCGGCGTCGCGCTCCAGCCGATGAACATCGTCTGGTGCTTCGTCGGATGCTTCCTCGGCACGGTGATAGGCATCCTGCCTGGTCTCGGCCCCGCGGCAACAATCGCGATCCTGCTACCGCTGACCTACAACATGGATCCGACCGGCGGCATCATTATGCTGGCAGGCATCTATTACGGTGCCAAGTACGGTGGCTCGACCACCTCGATCCTGCTCAACATGCCCGGTGAAGCGTCTTCCGTGGTCAGCTGCATCGACGGCTATGCCATGGCTCGCAAGGGGCGCGCCGGACCAGCGCTGGGCATCGCAGCGATTGCGTCCTTCATCGCAGGCACGATCGGGGTCGTGATCCTATCACTGCTGGCACCACCGATTGCGGAATTCGCGCTAGCCTTCAGCTCGCCCGAATATTTCGCGCTAATGCTCATGGGCCTCTCGCTCGTGGTGCTCCTCGCAGGCGACAGCATGGTCAAAGCCATGATGTCCCTGGTGCTCGGCCTATGGCTGACAAGCATCGGGACCGACCTCTTCACCGCTCAGTCTCGCTTTACATTTGGGCAGAGCTCGCTACTCGGCGGCATTGAGTTCATGACGATCGCTATCGGCCTGTTCGCCGTGACTGAGATTATCCTGAGCATTGAGTCCAGAGAGAAGAACGAGCTGCTCAAAGTTCCCAAGGGGCTGCGCAATCTCATGCCGAGCTGGGAGGAGCTGAAGCGCTGCCGCTTCGCCTTCGTGAACGGCTCAATAACCGGCTTCATCATCGGGCTTCTGCCGGGAGCGGGTTCCTCAATCGCGTCATTCGTGTCCTACGGTATCGAAAAGGCCGTATCCCGCCATCCCGAGGAGTTCGGCCATGGAGCGCCCGAGGGGCTCGCAGCTCCGGAGGGAGCCAACAATGCCGACACTGGGGGCGCACTCCTGCCGCTGCTGACGCTCGGCATCCCCGGCGGCACCTCGACTGCTATCCTGCTGTCCGCCCTGGTGCTGTGGGGCGTAAAGCCCGGCCCACTGATGATGACGGAATCCCCCGACATCTTCTGGGGCCTGGTTGCCAGCATGTATGTCGGAAACATCGTCCTTCTGATCATGAATCTGCCCCTGGTAGGCGTGTTTGCGCAGATCTTGAGGGTGCCCATCTATGTCCTGCACCCGATCATCCTCGGCGTTGCCATCGCAGGCGCCTATAGCGTCTCAGGCAACATGTTCGACATCGGCCTGCTCGTTGCATTCGGCTTGCTCGGTTGGGTGATGTCGAAACTGCAGTTTCCGACTGCGCCGCTGATCTTGGGCTTCGTCCTCGGCGATGCGCTTGAGCGAGCTCTGCGGCAGTCCCTGACTATGTCGAACGGCGACGCGATGATCCTGATCGACAGGCCGATCTCCGCAAGCCTGTTGATCGTCGCCACTCTCATCCTGGTCTCGCCGCTGTTACGTCGGTTCAACCGTCTGCGCGTGAGAGCCATCACCGAAGGGGAAGCGTGATGCGTGAAGGAACTCCCGTAGTGGCCGAAGCAGATCACGTCTCGCCGACGCGCGAATTGGCTCGCTTCGGCCACTCCATGACGTTTGAGTCCATTCCGACGGCAGTGATTGACAAGGCGCGCGACGCTTTCATCGACACTGTGGGCGTATCAATCTACGGCTCAACTTTGCCTTGGGGTCGGATGGCGATCGACTATGCACTGCTCTACGGGAGCGGCGGCGCATCGACGATCCTCGGCGTCGACGGCAAGGCAGCCACTCCCTTCGCTGCCTTGGCCAACGGCGTTCTTGCCCATGCTTTCGAGATGGACAATCTGCGCCAGCCGAGCGCCGGCGTGCATCATGGCTCGACCCTGGTGCCTCCCGCGCTGGCAGTCGGGGAGGAAGTTGGCGCGAGCGGCCGCGACATTCTGGCGGCTTTCGTGGCCGGCTCGGAGGTCATGTCGCGGATCGGGCTCGCTGCCGACAACACGGCCGAGAAGGTCGGCTTTCATTCGCCTGGCATCACCGGCACCTACGGCGCAACGATCGTCGCGGGCCGCCTCCTTGGTCTGACCGAAGAGGAGATGGTCCAAGCCTTTGGCATCGCCGGGTCGTTATGCGGCGGCCTACTCGCCTTCACCAAGGCTGGTAACGGCGGAATGGTGAAACGCCTTCACACGGGCCGCGCCGCCGAGAGCGGTGTTCTGGCGGCGCGTCTGGCAAAGAGCGGCTTCACCGGCCCAGACGTCATACTTGAAGGCCGATACGGCGTCTTCGAGACTTTCACGAAAGGAGCCAAGATGGAAAGGCTCCTCGATCGACTGGGCAGTCATTGGGAGACGCTTCGGATTTGCGTTAAATGCTATGCCTGCCACATCACTGCACATACGCCGGTCCGACTGATGGAAGACCTGATGACGGAGCATCGGTTCACCGGTGCTGACATTGATGCAATCAGGGTTGCCACCAGCGAGAAGGTGTTGAGTCACCACGACATCGTCGCTCCGCGCGACGTAGCCACGGCGCAGTACAGCCTGCCCTATTGCCTAGCCATCGCAGCCTACCGCGATCCGCGCAAGGCGGAATCCTTCCGGGATGCGCCGCAAGACGATCGCGCTATCCAGGAGCTGGCACGGCGCGTGGCGTTGCGCCTGAATCCCGAGAGCGAGACCCCAGGCCGCGCTTGGGCGACGGTGCTCGACCTGTCGCTAAAGGACGGCCGCCAGCTGACCGCGCAGGGACACGATTTCCGCGGTGCGCCCGACAACCCCATGACCGCTGATGAGCTCGACGCCAAGTTTCTCGAACTGTCCGCGAGCATCGGTGCGGAGCGGGGGCGCGGGTTGCTAGAGCGCCTTCACGGCGTGGCCAATGTTAAGAATATTAGCGAGCTGCTGTCAGGAGTTTGAGCGGAAGGCCGACCGGGCGCGTCAGTTTGGACGCGCTCGTCGCATGCACAGTGCAGGCACAAGCTACCACCCTCCGCATCACATCGGGCATCACCATTTCTTTGCGGAAACGTCCTTCAGGATCGCGTGTCGAGTATCTGCTCGGCCAGCCTCCACTTCAGCTTGGCGTTCTTGTCATCGAGAAGGCGCCGGGCCTCAGCCATGTCCATCTCGCCAACTACCGCTCACGAGAGCTAAAGCCAGGAGCGGGCATTGGCCTTCCACTGGAAACCGGACATTCCGTAGTGTTCGGCTCTCGGCCGAAAGCTACTCAACTGGCCCGAATGAATGGGCGAAACGCCTAAAGCCCCAGCCGAGGAGTCAGCCGCTCCCACAGCCGAGGGCCCCTGTACCAGAATTGCTGCGACGATCTTATCGCCACTACGGGCCGGTTATGAATTGATACTGCCTATGGCTGCGCAGTTGTGCCCCGCTCGACAACACCCTCGGGCGGCAGGCGCAAGACCTCGGGACCATTGTCCTGAGGTGTTCCCAGGCGCTTCAGCAGCGCGATCGTCTCCTCCACCATGTCGTCGATGGGCAGGCAGACGGTCGTCAGGTCATGCGAAGGCCAGGCCGCGAGTGCGATGTTCTGGCAGCCGACGACCGCGAGCTGCCCGGGAATGCGTATGCCCAGCCTGCTGCGCGCGCCATCGATGAAACCCAGCGCCAAAAGGTCACTGGCGCAGAACAGGCAGTCGATCTCCGGCAGCATGGCTTCGGATGCGATCAGCGCCCCGAGGCCGTCCTCATAGCCGAAGCCGGTCGCGTTGATGACCTTCGGTTCGCCCAGGCCCCGCTTCTTCGCCTGGACGGCGAAGCCGGAATGCCGCTCCACATTCGTCGTGGCGTCGTTGCCGGAGGAGAGGAATGCGAGCCACCGATGCCCGCGATCGATGAGATAATCCGCCACGAGTGCCCCTGCCGCTTCATTGTCGCAGCCGATGCCATAGGCCTCGGGGTCGCGCGATACCCTGTTAAAGTAGATCAGCGGAACGCCCGATTTCTTGGCCTGGTCGATTGCGGCGCCTGACAGCAAACCCGAGAAAACCAGAATCGCGTCGGGGCTATAGGCGAGAAGTTTTTTCAGGCTCGCATCGAAATCCTGAGCATAGCTTCCCGGGATCAGCATGAGGGACATGTCGATGCGATGAATCCGCTCCGAAAATTTGGCGAGGACTTCGGAGTAGATCGGCGAATTCACGCTCGACATGATCACGCCGATGATCCGTGTCCGGCGCGTCGCCAGGCTTCTCGCGAGAACATTGGCTCTGTACCCGAGCTCTTCCGCCCGGCGAAGCACCAATTGCCGGGTTTCTTCCGAGATGATCGCATTCTGCTGGAAGGCCCGAGCAACGGTCGCCAGGGAGATGTCCAGGTCGAGTGCGATATCCTTGAGCGTAACCCGACCGTAGCTCCGCCTTGAGCCCACTGCGCCCGATCCGCTGCTGGCCAACGCAAGAGTGTCACCATCAGTTCGAGCGTCTTGCTTCTTCACCTGTGCCCTCGCAGCGAATTTGTCGACGGATCAGCGCCCGCATATCGCAACGGAGAACGTTCGCCGGTCAATCGAACCTTAGCGTGAAGTCCGGGAATAAAAAAGAGAGCGCTCTCATTGACAGTGAGAGCGCTCTCTTTTTAAGTTTGCGGCAGGTGATGCGCTTAGCTCGCCGGCCATAAGAGCACCCGCGGCATGCAGGGTACCGAAGCCTTGGAGGAATAGATGAGACGTTTTGCCGGAGCCTTTGTTGCGCTTGGCGTTGCAATAGCGTCGACCGCCGTCGCCCAGGAGGGTCCGAAGCGCGGTGGCGTTCTCGTGCAGTCCATGGACGTGGAGCCGGCATCTCTGGACCCCGCTTTTGGAAACGCCCCGGGGCGAGATCGAACGGTCTATACTCAGATTTTCGAGAACCTTCTGGTCCAGGACGAGAAGGGCAACCTCATGCCGCAACTGGCGACGAGCTGGGAGATTGCTCCCGACCAGCTGTCGATCACGTTCAAGCTCCGCGAAAACGTCTCCTTCCACGACGGGACGCCGCTCGACGCGGAGGCCGTCGCCTTCAACCTCAACCGGATCATCGACCCCAAGGCGAAGACGCGGGCGCGGCAGTTCGTCTCCGACATGAAATCCGCCACCGCGGTCGACCCGTTCACCGTTCGCGTCGACTTCACGGAGCCTTCCGCTTCGGTGATTTCCGGCCTCGCGAATGAAGCGGGGATGATCTCGTCGCCGAAGGCGATCCGCGAGCTCGGCACGGATTACGGCCGCCGCCCGGTCGGCACGGGGCCGTTCGTCTTCGAGAGCTGGACCAGCGGCAACCAGATCAAGGTCCGGCGCTTCGACGGCTACTGGGGCCGCGACGAGAAGGGCGAAAAACTCCCCTATCTCGATGGCGTCACCAACCGCATCATCGTCGACACCGCCTCGAAGATCGTCGAGGCGCGCGCCGGCACCGTGAACATCACGGATGCGATCCAGCCGAAGGACTACGCCCAAGTCGAGCGCGACCCCAACCTGATGCTCGAGGAGAGCCTCGGCAGCAACCTGCAGATCCTGTCTTTCAACCTGACGCGCGCGCCCTTTAACGACGAGAAGCTGCGCCGCGCCTTCGTGCACGGCATCAACAGGGCCCTGATCGAGAAGGTCGCCTCCAGCGGCCAGGGGCTCGTCCTGAAAGGGCTGGAGCCACCCCAGTCACCGATTTTCGGCGAGACACTGCGCGATTACGACTTCGACCCGGCAAAGGCCAAGGCGGCCTATCAGGCATCGGGGCACAAGGGCGTCGTCAAGCTCTCGATCATCCAACGCGATCCCGATACCCGTATCGCCCAAGTCATCCAGGCCCAGATGGCGGCCATCGGCGTGCGGGTCGAGATCGAGTCGCTGGAGCGCCTAGCCTGGGGCGACAAGATCTACAGTCACAACTACGATATCGCCCTGCACCGCATGTCCGCGCCTAAGGTCGACCCCGACGTCAATTTCGGCGCCTATTACGCAAAAACCGCAGGCGCCAACCACAGCGGCCACAAGGACGAGAAGATCTTCGAGCTGATCGCGCAGGGGCGCAAGACGCTCGATCCGCAGGCCCGGAAGGCGATCTACGTCGCGTTCCAGCAGCATCTCCTCGACAATGCCTATCAGTTGCCTCTGACCTCGGTCCGGGATCGCGGCATCATCCGCAAGGACGTCGCCGGCCTTCGCCAGGAGTTCAGCGGAGCCTATCTGTTCGACCGCGCCTGGCTTCGGAAATAGTCCATGCGCCGCTTCGCTGCCCAGATCGCCTCCTTCGGACGCGCGAGGCTTCGGTGATCGTCTTCCTGCTCCGACGCATCATTCAGATCATACCGGTGGTACTCGTCATGTGCGCGGTCGTCTTCGCGACCTCGTTCATGCTGCCGGGCGACCCGACGCTGACCATCCTCGGCGAGAATGCTCCGGCTGCAGCCAGGGCTGCTCTTCGCGCCGAGATGGGGCTCGACCGCCCGGTCCCGCTCCAGTTCGTCGACTGGCTCGGCCGGGCACTGACCGGCGATCTCGGCAAGTCCTTCAAGACCGGCGAGCCGGTGATGGACATGCTGCTGACCCGCGTCCCGGTCACTCTGGAGCTCACCGTCCTGGCTATCCTTCTGGCCATCGGCATCGGCGTGCCGCTCGGTATCGTGGCGGCGCTCCGCCGCAACAGCTGGATCGACACGCTGGTCAGCGTGCTGTCGGTGTCGAGCCTGGCGATGCCCTTCTTCTGGGTGGGCATGCTGCTGATCATGCTCTTCACCCTGCGCCTGGGTTGGCTTCCGCCGTCCGGCTACGTTCCATTCCTCGAGGATCCGCTGCGTAACCTGCAGCTCATGGTCATGCCGGTGCTGACCGTCGGCACGGCCTATGCCGCCTTGCTGATGCGCCAGACACGCGCTGCCATGACCGAGGTTCTCTCGCAGGATTTCGTGCGGACAGCCCGCGCGAAGGGCATGGCGGAGCCGCGCATCATCGTGCGCCATGCCCTGCGCAACGCCCTGATCCCGATCATCACGGTGATCGGTCTCCAGTTCGGCGGACTGATCGGCGGGGCGGTGGTGACAGAAACGGTCTTTGCTCTTCCCGGCCTCGGCCGGATGATCACCAACGCGATCTTCGAGCGTGACTACATGGTCGTCCAGGGTGCGATCCTCGTCATCGTGGTCGGCGTCATCCTCGTGAACCTGGTGACTGACGTGGCCTATTCGCTCCTCGATCGGCGGGTCGAGCTATGAGTATCGTTTCGGAAGCAGGCCGACCCGCGCAGTCATCGGGAATGCCTTCTCGCAGTGGTCAGATGCTGGTGGCCCTGCGCAAGCTGTGCCGCCATCGCTTGGGAAGCATCGGCGGGACAGGTCTTCTCATCCTGCTGAGCTGCGCGGCTTTCGCCCCCTGGATTGCACCGTTCGACCCCAACGAGATCGATTACGAGGCATTGCTGGAAGCGCCGAGCGCGCGCCATTGGTTCGGCACAGATGAGTTGGGACGCGATGTCCTATCGCGTGTGCTCTACGGAAGCATGACCTCCCTCAAGGTTATGGCGCTCGCGATTTCGGGGGCGCTGGTTTTCGGCGTCACGCTCGGGATCATCGCCGGCTTCGTCCGGGGCTGGTTCGACGACGTCGCGATGCGCGTCATGGATGGGCTGTTCGCGTTTCCGACCATCATTCTCTCGCTGGCGATCGTGGCTGCGCTCGGCCCGAGCCTGACCAATGCCATCATCGCGATCGCCATCGTGAACATCCCGGACTTCGCGCGCCTGGTCCGAAGCGAAGTCATTACGGTGCGGCAGCTCGATTATGTCCAGGCGGCGCGTGCGATGGGCCAGACCAACGCCCGGATCCTCTGGCGGCATGTCTGGCCGAATGTGCGCGGCAGCGTGATCGTCTACGCCTCGCTGAAGGCGGCAGCCGCGATCATCACCGAAAGCGCGCTCTCCTTCCTGGGGCTGGGCGTCCAGCCGCCGGATCCGACCTGGGGCTCGATGCTGTCGGGCGCGATGCAATACAGCGATGCCTGGTGGATCGGTATCTTTCCCGGCCTCGCGATCTTCCTGACCGTTCTGTCGCTCAACCTGCTCGGCGACGGCCTGCGCGACGTGCTCGACGCCCGCACCAACTGAGCGCCCAAACTTATCCTATCCCGTCTCGTGAAAGGCCGACCCCATGCAGGACAGTGCATCAACCGCAAACCGCGTCAAGGAGCCGGGAATCCGGCCCCTCTTCACGCTTGAGAGCCGCTGGCAGGCCTGGCTCGACGTGGAGGCTGCACTGGCGCGCGCGCAAGCGAAGATCGGCATGATCCCGCCCGGCGCGGCCGAGGCGATCACGAACGCCGCGAAGCTGGAACTGCTCGACAGCGAGCGCATCCGGGAAGGTTTCCTGCGCACGGCTCACACGCTCGTGCCGCTCGTCTGGGAGCTCGGACGCGTCGTCGGCGAGCCGCATGGCGGCTGGGTCCACTGGGGCGCGACCACGCAGAACATCGTCTCGACGGGCGACCTGCTGCTCATCCGCCGTGCGCTCAACACGATCAGGGGGCAGGTCCACGAGATCCTGGCATCGATGGCGACGCTGGCCGAGAGCGGCGCTGATATGGTCATGGCGGGGCGCACGCATGGTCAACACGCCGTGCCTATTACCTTCGGCTACAAGGTGGCGACCTGGATCGACGAACTCCTGCGTCACTTGGACCGCATGGACCAGGCCGAGCCCCGGATCATCGCAGCCATGCTCGGCGGCGCTGCTGGTACATTCGCGTCGTTCGGACAGGAGGGACGTGAACTTCAGGCGCTGCTGGGCCAGGAGTTGAACATGCCGGCTATGGATGTCCCGTCGCGAGCGGTCGGCGACCGCGGAGCGGAATACGTTTGCCTCCTCGGTATGCTGGCCGCAACCTCCTCCAGGGTCGGCCGCGAGGTCTACACGCTGATGAAGACCGAGTTCGGCGAACTTGAGGAGCCTGTTCCGGCTGGTACCGTTGGCAGTTCGACGATGCCGCAGAAGCGCAATCCCAAGCTGTCGCAGGATGTCGTCAGCCTCGCCGCAGAGATCAGGGCCATGGTGCCTCTCGCGCTTGAGGCCATGCAGACCGAGCACGAAGCGGATCGCACGACAGATGTGCTGATGCAAACGGTCGAGGCGAATGTCAGCGTCACGACCGGAGATATGCTAGCCCGTCTGATCACGATCATGGGTGGGCTTAAGCTCGATCCCGAACGGATGCGCAGGAACCTCGACCTCAGCGGCGGCATGATCATGTCCGAAGCGGTGATGTTGAGCCTGGGAAAGACGCTCGGGCGACAGCATGCGCACGACGTCGTCTATGATGCCGCCCAATCGGCTGCGACCACGGGAGCGGATTTCGCCCAACTTCTGTCGAGCGACGAAGCGGTCAAGGCGCGCCTGACAGCCAAAGAGATCTCCGATCTTCTGGACCCGGCCGCTTACACCGGGTTGTGCGCAGACATGGCCAAGGACGCCGCCCGGAGGGTCAGAGCGGTCTCGGCATAGCGCGAAGCGCAGCCAAAATCCCGCAGCTCTCGCCAGCAAAGCTGCGAAGGGGCGCTGAGCGCGCTTTCGCAGCACCGGCCTGCCAATCGCTTGTCGCAAATCACGGAGTGATCCGCGACCGACGCGCCAATTGCCGACATTGGCTGGCTGCCCGGAATCAGACATTTCAAGCAGCGCATGTTCGCCTGAAGTGCGGGGCCATGGCGACCCCGACGCCCGCCAGAAGGCCGGCGTCGGCTTCATCTCAAACGAGGCTACATTGCAGGGAGGACCGCGATGTCCCTCGCTGCGGCGCTGAGCCCGGTCACCTTTCCGACGGTAGTGGCCTTGCCGGTCTTGAGATCGACCTTGTGAAGCGCACCGTCGGCGAGCAGCCAGCCGGTATTGGAGCCGTCGCGGCCCGCCTCGATGTCGAACGCGATCTCCTTCGGCATGACGCCGAGCTTGCCGACCGCGCCCAACACGCCGTCATTGGGCGGTGCCTGCTTGATCAGGCCGCCGATCTTGCTGTCGATGTTGTAGAGAGTGGTTTCCTTCGTGCCCTTGACGGAGTTGGTGTAGGCGCCGGCGACGATCATCGGGGCTTCGCCCTTGTGCATGTCGGTCTCGGCGAATTTCAGCTTTCCGTCGACGGTCGTCTTGCCGTCATCGACGTTCACGCGCAGATTGGTGCCGTCGGAGCCGATCACCCGCAGCCGGTCGGCCGCCGGATTGAAATCCACCGTGGCCATCGCGCTGGCCGATAGCACGGTGTCCATTTTGGACTTCGTCGTCGCCTTGCCCGCCTTGTCGACCGTGTAGATCGTGCCGTCGGCGCCGAGGGCGTAGAGCATGCCGTCCGCCGGCCTGACGTCGATGCCGGCGATCTTGCCGGCAATGCCGGTGACCTTCATCGAAGCGCCGGCCTTCAGGGTCGCGGTGTCGATCATCGTGAGCGTATCGTCGCCGGTCAGGGCTGCGAGCATGGCGGCTTGGGCGAACCCGCCGCCAGCGAAGCCAGCAGCCAGGATCGTCGAAACGGTGAGGGCGAAACGGGTCGTCTTGGTCATCTTGTCCTCCGGTTCTGTCGGGCGCCATGGCATGAATGCCGGTTCGCGGCGCGCATGCCGGATAGAGCCGGGCCATCGCGCTGGATGCGCCGGGAAAAATAAATCGGGCATGGTGCATCCAATGCCCCGGCGACTGCGTATCCTCCCGTTGCCTGCTTTGGCCGGCGTCGCCGAGAAAAGGAGACCAAATGGCCGGCAGCGCCGCGCAGTCGCAGGGGTCGGAGATCGAGCAGGCGCTGGCGGCCTGCGCAGGCGGCGACAAAAACGCGCTCCGCCGCATCTACGACCAGGAATGCCCGCGTATGATCGGCGTGGCGCAACGCATGCTGAAGCGCCGAGCCCTGGCGGAGGAAGCGGTGCAAGACAGTTTCATCCTGATCTGGCGACATGCGGCGCGCTTCGATCCGCAACGCGGCTCCGGCCTGACCTGGATTTACGCCATCCTGCGCAACCGCTCCCTCTCGATCCTGCGCGACGAGCGGCGCATGGAGATCGACGAAAACCCTGTCGCCGTGGAGGCGGCCAGCGAGGATGACGATCCTGAAACCGTGATCGCGAAGCTCTCGGACGCAAAGGCCCTGCGCGGCTGTCTTGAGACATTGCCAGCGCCGCGGCGCGGGATTGTGCTGCTCGCTTTCGTTCAGGGGCTGAGCCATGGCGAGATCGCGGGCAGGCTTGGCATGCCGCTCGGGACGGTGAAATCGTGGATCCGCCGCTCTCTGATCGCGCTCAAGGAGTGCCTCGGATGACGCTGGAACCCGATCACGAGATTCTCGCCGGAGAATATGTGCTGGGCTTGCTCGACGGCGCCGAAAAGGCCGCTTTCGAGAGCCGGCTGGCGGATGATGCCGGGCTGGATGCCGCGGTGGTGCGCTGGCAGACACGGCTGGCGCCGATCGATGCAGCCGCGCAGAGGGTCGAGCCATCGGCAGGGCTCTGGCAGCGCATCGAAACTGGGCTCGACGGAACCGGCGCTTCGCGCGGGGCCGCGGCTTCACGGCCTGTGCGCAGTATCCGGTTTCCGCAATGGTGGGACAATCTGCGGCTCTGGCGTGGTGCCGCTCTTGCCGGCGTCGCCGCGGCGGTTCTGCTCGCCATCGGGCTCGTCACGGCCCTTGATCGCGCCCGTCGCCAGCCGGTGATGGTCGCCGTTCTGCTGACGGACACGAATATCGCCGCGGCCGTGGTGAACACCTTTGCCGACGGACGTGTCGAGCTGCTGCCACTTCAGGATATCGCAGTGCCGCAAGGGCGCGCCCTTCAAATCTGGACGCTCTGGGACCGGGCGGCCGGGCCGCGCTCGGTCGGGCTCATCGACCGCGCCCGCGCCGTCCCGCTGCGGCTGGACAATCTGCCGCTCGGCGCCGACCAACTCTTCGAGATCACCGTGGAGCCGGAAGCCGGCTCTCCGACAGGACGTCCGACGGGACCGATCGTCGCCAAGGGACTGACCGCGCGGCGCCTCTAGCCGTAGGTGGGGCGGAGCGCCGATATGGAGCGGCGCTCCCGTCAGCGGCCCTGCAAGGCAAGCAGGTTGACGTCGATCGTCCCCGCGCGAAAACCCGCTTCGCAATAGCAGAGATAGAACTCCCAGAGCCGGCGAAACGGCTCGTCGAAGCCAAGCGGCGCGATCTCGGTCCAGCGCTCCAGGAAGCGGCGGCGCCATTCCTTCGCAGTCAGGGCGTAGCTGTCGCCGAAGTCGAGCTGTTCGACCACCCCGAGCCCAACTGTCTCGGCGCTGCTCTTCAGCACCGGAACCGATGGGAGGCAGCCGCCAGGGAAGATGTAGCGCTGGATGAAGTCGGTGCCCTGCTGATAGTCCTCGAACAGGGCGTCGTCGATCGTGATCGCTTGCAGGACGACGCGGCCGCCGGGCCGCAGCGAGCGGCGAAGCGTCGCGAAATAGGACGGCCAATAGGCGCGCCCCACCGCCTCGATCATCTCGATCGAAACGATGCGGTCGAACTGGCCGGAAATGTCGCGGTAGTCCTGAAGCCGCAGGCTGACGCGATCGGCAAGGCCGGCTTCAGCGATGCGCCGTTGCGCGGCGTCGAGCTGGGCCGGCGACAAGGTGATGGCCGTGACGCGACAGCCTTCGCTGGCCAGCCGCTCGGCCAGCGCGCCCCAGCCACAGCCGATCTCGAGGATATGCTCGCCGCCCGAAAGACCGAGCATGGCGACGATCCTGTCGAGCCGGCGCCGTTGGGCGGCCTCGAGCGTTTCGCTCGGTGCTTCATAGAGCGCGGAGGAGTACATCATGCTGGCGTCGAGCCAGTGGCCATAGAAGTCGTTCCCGAGATCGTAATGCGCCGTGATGTTGCGGCGGCTGCCGCGACGCGTATTGGCGTTGAGCACATGCCGCAGGCGGTTGAGCAGACGCGTCGGCCAGGCGCCCGAGACCAGCTTGCGCAGGGTCGCATCGTTGCGCGCGCCGAGTTCGATCAAGGCCGTGAGATCCGGCGTATGGAGGTCGCCGTCGCGATAGGCTTCGGCCAGCCCGATGTCGCCGTCGATCAGCAGGCGGCGCATCGCCCGCCAGTTGACGAGGATCATCGTCGCCTGCGGCCCGGGCGAGGCTTGAGCACTGCAATGGCGCTCGCCATCCGGTGTGAAAACCGTCAGACGGCCGATCTTGATGTGGGACAGCAGCCGGCGCAGGAACCAGCGCGACAGGCCGACGCCGCGCGGCAGCGCCAGCGGCTGTTCGACCGTCCGAAGATGTTGTTCAGTCTCGGGCTGGCTCATGGCTGCATCGATTCTTTCGCGTGAGGCGTCGCGGCGCTGCCAAGAGTGAAGGGTCGCTCCGGCGCGGCCGGATGAGGTCGCCAGGGAATCCGCTTCGCCAGCAGCCGCAGCGCGTGCCAGTGGATGGCGGCGGTGACCTTCAGCGTGAGCAGCGGATGCGTCGCGAGCAGCCGCAGCAGGGCCGCATCGCTGAGCTCCGTTCGCTTACCGCTCAGCACGGCCGTGATCAGGCGGCCCTCGGCGTCATGGCCGTCTATGGCGACGGAAATGCGCTGTCCGGGAGGGGTGACCGCGAAGGCGTAGCGCATGTCGAGGTTCATGAACGGCGAGACGTGGAAGACCTTGTCGGCCTCCTGCCGAAGCGCGCCTCCCGTGGAATCGGCGGGCGCGACGTAGCTGTGGGTCTCGCCGAAGGTGTTGTGCACTTCGTAGACGGTGGCGCAGAGGCTGCCGTCGCGGCGATAGCAGAAATAGGTGCTGAGCGGGTTGAACGCGTAGCCGAGGATACGCGGCATGGTCAGCAGCCGGATCGGGCCGCCATCATGCGCGATACCGGCATTCGCCAGGACGGCTTCGATCTGCGGCCGCAGGGGCCGGCCGCTGCGATCCCCGTAATCCGCGTCGCGAAATGCGTAGAGATTGAAACGGTTGCGCGAGAACAGCGCGAGCTTCGCGGCCAGTCGATCGATCTCGTCGAGATCGAGGAGCATCCAGAAGACGCGGTAGGCCAGCGCATGGGGGCGGGGCCGGAACCGATGATGCCTGACACGGCCGACATAGAGGGCGGATTGCCAGTTCATGCGGCTTGCTCCAGCCGAGGCCCGATTGGAATGCGCCCGGACTCATTGCGAACCCGCCAGGGCCGACGAACGCCGCCGAGTTCCTCGGCCACTGCGAGCCCGGCCTGCAGGCCGTCCTCATGGAAGCCCGATCCGACATAGGCACCGCAAAACCAGCTTCGACGTGTGCCCTGAAGCCACCAGAGGCGCTGTTGCGCGTCGAGAGCCGCCGCGTCGAAGAGCGGATGATCATAGATCTCCTCATGGAGGACTGCGTCCGCACGCAGCGTGTCCGGCGGGTTGAGCGTGACGAAGAGAGGCGGCTCGTTCGGCAAGCCTTGCAGCCGGTTCATCCAGTAGGTGACCGCGCAGGCGGCGTCCAGCCGGGCGCGGTCGCCGATATGGTTCCAGCTCGCCCAAGCGCGGCGTCGCTTCGGCATCAGCGCTTCATCGCCATGCAGCACGGCGCGGTTGCGGCTATAGCGGAACGCGCCGAGCGTTTCGACCTCGGCCTGGTCGGGATCGGCCAGCATGGCAAGCGTCTGGTCGGCATGGGAGGCGAAGACGACCTGGTCGAAGGTCTCGTTCCAACCGTCGCCCGTCAGAACGACATCGTCGGTTCCACGCCGAACCTGCCTCACCGGCGAGCCGAGCCTCACTTCTCCCGAAAAGGCGGTGCGCAGCTTCTGCACATAGACGCCGCTACCGCCGGTGACGGTGCGCCAGATCGGCCGGCCGGCGAGCTGGAGCAGTCCATGATTGTGATGGAAGCGCAGGAAGGCGGCGGCAGGATAGGACAGGATTTCCGAACAGGGGGCCGACCAGATCGCTGCCGCCATTGGCAGGAGGTGGTCGTCCCGGAAGGCGGCCCCATAACCGCCGGCGGCGAGATAGTCGCCGAGTGAAACATCGGCCGCACCGCCCGCCAGCGTGTCCCTGGATGCGTTCCGGTAGAAGCGGGTGATATCCTGCAGCATCGCCCAGAAGCGCGGGCGCACCAGATTGCTGCGCTGGGCGAACAGCCCGGCGACGCTGGTGCCGCTATATTCGAGCCGGCCGCCATCGAGCGATACAGCGAAGGACATCTCGGTCGGCCGCGTGGCGACGCGAAGATGCTCCATCAGCGCGATGAAATTCGGATAGGTCGCCTCGTTGTAGACGATGAAGCCGGTATCGACCGCCGTTTCGCCGCCGGCACCCGCAATGCGAACCGTGTTGGCGTGACCGCCTAGGCGAGGAGCCGCCTCGAACAGCACGACGTCATGGGCCTGCCCCAGCAGCCACGCCGCCGAGAGGCCGGAGATGCCGGCACCGATGACGGCGATCCGCATCGCCTTTCCTTGTGCCCGCTCCATCGTCGCGTTTGCGCTTTTCATGACGGGTATACGCGGCAAGGTCCGGACTGGATTTGCCGCGGCGCGACCAAAAACGCTCGGGGCCTGTGACCCGCCGTCGGGCTTCCTGCGTAAGCGAGGAAAGGCCGGGAGATTCCGCGAGGGCTGGACGATGTCGATGAATCGACTGAAGCGGGTAGTCGCCGCAATCGGCGCCTATGCAGCGCATCCCGATCCGCGGGCGGCGATCGCCAACACCGTCGCGCTCGTGATCGTCTCGAACCAGCCGTTCTATCCGCTGTATCTTTACTGGGCGGTCTCGCCCGTCATCGCGCCGTCCTATGTCACTTTCCTGTCGACGCCGTTCTTCGCGGCCGTGCCGGCCGCCATGCGGTGCAGCTCCTTGTTCGGGCGATCACTGCTTCTCATCGCCGGCATCGGCAACACATTGCTCTGCCGCGCCGCTTTCGGTCTCGCCTCCGGGGTCGAAGTCTTTCTGTTTCCCTGCCTGATGCTCGCGCTGATGCTGTTTTGCCGCCCGGAGCGGGGCTTCGCACTCGGCTTCGCGGCGCTCGCCTTCATCGCCTATCTGCTGCCGGCAACGCTGCTCGGCGCGCCGGCGCATCTTTACGCGCCCGGCGAATACGCCGCCTTGCAGCGCCTGAACTTTCTGAGCGCGGCGTCCCTGACCGCGCTGATCGGATGGCTCTTCACCGCGCGCCTCCACACGATTTCGCGTGCCGATGAAACCGACGACGGCCGTGGAGCGTAGAGGTCGAGACATTGGCTGAAAGGGCATCGTCATGAAGCGTCTTCTGCTCGCTCTCGCTCTGGCTTCTTTTTCAGCCGCGAGCGCGGCTGCCGCTGGCCTCGACGGGACATGGTTGCGCGATGACGGCAATGCGCGTGTGCGCATCGCCCCATGTGGCGACAAGATCTGCGCCACCAATCTCTGGATCGGCGACACCAGCAAGGGCGAGGCGGCCGGCGACAAGCTGGTCATGACGCTGGCTCGCCAGCCCGACGGGACGTTCTCGGGCAACGCCTACGATTCCAAGCGCGACTGGACCTACTCGATGACGATCACAGTGACGCCGGGTACGCTCACCACGCGCGGTTGCATCGTCGGGCGCCTGATCTGCCGCGACGTGAACTGGAAGGCCGCCGAGTGATGGCGGGTGACCTCGTCCCGGTGATCCGGAGCGGTTCCGGCCGCGTATCTCATACATGGTCCCCGCTCTCGCCTTGACTGTCGACGGCATGCGCGAGGTGGGAGCCAGCGCTCAAGGAGGTCGTTTCATCGTCTTGTTCGACCCCAACAGACTGATTGCCGCCATTGCGCGCTCGGGGGACCGGGCCGCTTTCGCCGCGCTGTTCGACCATTTCGCGCCGCGCGTGAAGGGGTTGCTGATGCGCGGCGGAGCCTCGGCCGAGCTCGCCGAGGAGGTCGCGCAGGAAACGCTGCTGACCGTCTGGCGCAAGGCTGCCCTGTTCGACCCCGCCAAAGCGAGCGCTTCGACCTGGATCGCCACCATCGCGCGCAACCGGCGCATCGACATCGCCCGTCGCGAAACGCGCTCGCGGCTGTCGCAAGCTTACGAGATTTTGGATGAAGAAGCCCCCGAACAACCCGATGCGATGCTATCCGGCGCCGAACGCGACGCGCGCGTGCGTGCTGCAATGACCCAGCTTTCTGTCGATCAGTACCGTGTGGTGGAACTCGCCTTCCTGGAAGGCTTCAGTCATCAGGATGTCGCCGATCGCCTCGCCATCCCGCTGGGCACGGTGAAATCCCGCCTGCGCCTGGCACTGTCGCATCTGCGCGGCCGGCTGGAGGATCTGCGATGAGCATCGGGCATCGCCCATCCGATGAGACGCTCACTGCCTTCGCCGCAGGGCAGCTCGACGAAGGCTTGGCGCTGGTCGTCGCCTGCCATATCGAGGCGGATCAGGAGAGCCGGCGCCGCCTGCGGGAACTCGAGGCCGTACAAGGCGCACTGCTGGATGCGGTCGAGCCCATCCCGATGGCTTCCGGCCCAAATCCTCCGGCCACCGCAGCACGAGCCGAGCCAGGGCCGGCTGCAGCCGTCCCGATGTCCGAAACCGGAATGCCGAAGGTGCTGCGCCCCTATGGCCTCGGTCCCTGGCGCCCGATCGGCATCCGCATCGCCATGCGCCGCGTCGAGGTTCCCGGTGCGGGCGCGCGCGTCTTCATGCTGCGCGCTGGGCCGGGGATCGCCTTGCCGCATCACAAGCATACCGGGGTCGAATGGACCACGATCCTTGCCGGTGCTTACGAGCACGAATACGGGCGCTATGCGGCCGGGGATTTCGACGAGGCCGATTCCGAGCACGATCACACGCCGCGCGTCGATCCCGTCGAGGGCTGCACCTGCATCGTCGCGATGACGGGGAGCGTGCAGTTGCAGGGCTGGCTCGGCCGGCTGCTGCAGCCGCTGGTGCGGTTTTGACGATCGCCTCCTTCATCGTGGCTGTTGTCTTCGTGGCCTTGGCCATGTCCGCCTTCATGGCCTTGGCGACGATGGTCGAGCGCCGCACCGGCAACTCCGGCTGGATCGACGTGGTCTGGACCTTCGGACTGGGCCTGACGGGTATCGCCGCCGCCTTGCTGCCTTTTGGGGCGGGGCCGATGCCACGACGCCTCGTCGTGGCCGGGCTCGCATTCGCCTGGGCGCTTCGGCTCGGCCTGCATATCGCGCGACGGACGACCGGCATCACCGAAGATCCCCGCTATGCGAAGCTGAAGCGGGACTGGGGAAGCGCTGCGCCGCAGCAACTGGCCCGGCTGCTGCAGATGCAGGCGGTGGTCAGCATTCCCCTGGGATTGGGAATCGTCCTCGCGGCACATAGCCCCGCGCCAGCGCTGGGCTGGCGGGATTTTGCCGGTGTCGCCGTGTTCGCCGCCGGCCTTGCGGGAGGCGCCATCGCCGATGGGCAATTGCGGACCTTCGCACGCTCGGGAGCGGGCGGCGTCTGCGACTCTGGCCTGTGGCGCTGGTCGCGGCACCCCAACTACTTCTTCGAGTGCCTGCTCTGGTGCTCCTATCCCGTGATCGCGCTCGCGACCGGCTACCCCTGGGGCTGGCTTGCCTTGCTGGCACCGGCCTGCATCACGCTGCTGCTCACCCGCATCTCCGGCATTCCGCCCCTGGAAGAGCACATGCTCGCCAAGCACGGCGAGGCCTATCGGGCCTATCAGCATCGAACCAGCGCCCTGATCCCGCTGCCGCCGAAAGGAGCGACGTCATGACGATCATGCAGAAGCTTTCGACCTGGGGCGAAGGGCTGCCCGTACCCGATGCCGTCAGCCGCATGGTGATCGCGTCGCTGGTCGGGCGCACGGCGCGCTCGCTGGCAGCGCAATCGGCCGGTGCCGCGGCCTTCGCCCGCGACATGGCGGAATTTCCGATAGCCGTTCATACCGACGCCGCCAATGCCCAGCATTACGAGGTGCCGGCCGCTTTCTTCGATCAGGTTCTCGGCCCGCGGCGCAAGTATTCCTGCTGCTATTACGCGGATCCCGGCGACACGCTGGCCGCGGCGGAAGACAAGGCGCTGGAGCTGGCCGCGGAGCATGCCGATCTCGCCGATGGGCAGGACATCCTCGAACTCGGCTGCGGCTGGGGTTCGCTCTCGCTGTGGATGGCGGAGCGCTATCCGCTGGCGCGGATCGTATCGGTCTCAAACTCGGCTTCGCAACGCGCCTATATCGAAGAGCAGGCGCAGCGCCGTCATCTCTCCAATCTCCGCGTCGTCACCGCCGACATGAACGAGTTTGGCACGGAGGAGCGCTTCGATCGCGTCGTATCCGTCGAAATGTTCGAACACATGGCGAACTGGCGCGAGCTGCTCGGGCGGGTTCGTGACTGGCTGAAGCCGGACGGCCGGCTCTTCATCCATGTCTTCGCCCATCGGCAGGGCTGCTACCGTTTCGACACCGCCGATACGGGCGACTGGATCGCGCAGCATTTCTTCACAGGCGGCCTGATGCCGAGCGCGACGCTCGCGCACCAATTCCCCGATCTCTTCACCGTCGAGGCCGAATGGCGCTGGGGCGGCGAGCACTATCGCGCGACGGCAGAGGACTGGCTGGCGAATTTCGATCGCAACCTCGCGAAGATCGATCCGATCCTGCGCGAGACCTATGGTGCGGATGCGTCGCTCTGGCGTCGGCGCTGGCGGCTGTTCTTTCTGGCCACGAGCGGACTGTTCGGCCATGAAGGCGGCGATGTCTGGGGCGTTCATCACTACAGGTTGCGCGCGAACTGACGGATTGGCCGACTGGGGCTAGAACCAGCCCCAGTCGGCCGCCCGGCGGACGACGCCATAGGCGATCCATGTGCACAATCCGACGACGACCGTGCCGTAGACGAGATCGACGAGCGTGATCGTCAGCGTCCAGGGGCGCAGCGTGGCGTAGTTCGTCAGATCGTAGGTCGCATAGGCGAGCAGGCCGATGAGCGCGCCATTGAGCAATGCGGCGCCCGCGCTGCCGTCACGCAGCGCGGGCATCAATGCGAAATAGACGACCCCGAGCGGGAAACCGAAATAGAACAGCGCGGCCGGCCAGTAGCGCACCTGCTCGACGATGAGATCGCCGAGCGCGGGCCGATAGAGCCTTGCCGTCATCGTGCCCAGCCAGATGGCGTCGCAGATGCCGAAGGCGACGATGAAGGCGATGTAACCGGCGACGAAGCGCATGGCGATCTCCAGTTCTGCAGGGACATACGTGGGGAGAGCCGGCGTGGTTCAGTATCGTCCGTGGACCCTGCGCGCCGCACCGCAAATCCAACGCAACGAAAGCAGCGTATAGATCGCGATGCTGCTCCTGCCATTGGCGACCATGACAATCGAAATCTCCAGGCGCACGATCCTGCCCCTGTTTGCCGGGCTCGGCCTTCCCGGCTGCGCCATCCTGCGTCCAGGCGGCTTGATCGAGGGCGCGCGGGACGTCGCCTACGGCCCTCATCCACGACAGCGAATGGATATCTATGTCCCCGATGGCGGCGCAAAGGCTCCGAGGCCGGTCGTCTTCTTCATCTATGGCGGCTCATGGGCCAACGGGGCCAAGGAAACCTACGCATTCGTGGGAGAGGCGCTTTCCGCTCGCGGCTTCGTCACGGTGATCGCGGATTATCGTCTGGTGCCGGAGGTCCGTTTTCCAGCGTTCATCGAGGACGGGGCGCTGGCCCTGCGTTTCGTGCGCGACAACATCGCCCGCTTCGGCGGCGCACCGGGAGCGCTGCACCTGATGGGGCACTCGGCAGGCGCCTACAACGCGATGATGATGACCTTGGACAAGCGCTACCTTGCCGCGGTGGGGCTAGGCGCCGGCGACATCCGCTCCATGGTCGGGCTGTCCGGGCCCTATGATTTTCTGCCTTTCGAAATCGATGTTACAAAGAATGCCTTCGGGAACGCCCGTTTCCCCGCCCAGACTCAGCCGGTCAACTTTGCGCGTCGCGACGCGCCACCGATCTTCCTTGCGACAGGCTCGGAAGACACGACCGTCCTGCCGCGCAACAGCGAGAGCCTCGCGCAGGCGCTGAGAAAAGCAGGCGCCAAGTCGGTTGCGCTCAAGATCTATCCGGGGCTCGGCCACGCGGGAACGGCAACTTCGCTTTCTCGGCTGTTGCAATGGCAAGCGCCGGTCCTCGGCGATGTCGTCGCGTTCTTGAATGCGACCTGAGACAATCCAACGACCGGGGCTGAGCGACAACACCAGGAATATCGGCGGCGTCATTCCGAACCGCCCGATAGCGGACGTTGTCAGCGTCAGCAATGGGCCAATTTCGGAAGCTGCCCTCCCAGAAGCGAGCCGAGGCTCAGTTGACGCAACCCGCCCGCCGACGGCACAGTGACCTGATTGTGGAAGCACTTTGCCTTAACTGCGGCACTTTCAACTTTAACACTACCGTAGTCGGACTGAAATATTTCAATGGGTTATGAAACGAATTGAAGATCAGTGCGGCAAACTTCGCCTTTCCCCACACCGGCGATAATCCGAAGATCGCAATCAGACCGCGTGGTCGCCCGCCGGCATGACCTCGCCGCCGAGGAGACAGCCGACAGGCCGACCGTCGGCGAAGCCGATCCTGACCCGGATTTCCGAGAGCGCATTCATCGCCCGGCCCTGCAGGATGGTGATGCGGCCGCTGTCGCGGGGAACGAGATCGTTCTTGAGCAGTCCGAAGGCCAGCGCCGCCGCGGCGATTCCGGTCGCAGCATCTTCGGGATAGCCGGAGGATTTCGGGAACTGCCGGGCCTCGAAGCGGCGCTGCGCCTGATCCGCGACGGCGTAAGGATAGAGCCCGGTCGAGGCGATGCGCTCGCAGCACTTTTCCGTGAAGGCCATGTCGGTCGTCAGCGCCTGAAGATGCGCGACGCTCTTCATCGGGATCAGCGTCTTGACGCGCGAGGTCACGGCATTCTGGATCGGCAGGTCGAGCAGATCGCTGCGCGAAATCCGGAGCGTTGCGAGCACGTCCTCCTCCTGCGCGCGCTTGAGGTCGACGACCTTGCCTACCGGCTGGCTGATCTCGACCGTCGGGTTCTCGGTCTCACGGTTCTCGACATAGCCGGTAACGGAGCCGCTGCGCGTCTCGATCCGCATCTGCTCGGCATCGAGGCGGCCGGCCGTCGCCAGGCACCAGAGCGCGCCGATCGTGGCATGGCCGCACATCTCCATCTCGTGGCGCGGCACCCAGAAGCGGAAGGTGAAATCGGAATCGGCGCCGGAGGGCGGTCGGACGAAGCCGGATTCATGGCCATAGCAGGCCGCAATCGCCCGCATGTCCTCATCCTGCAACGCCGCCGCATCGATCACGATCGGACAGGGATTGCCGCCCTGCCCCTGATGCGTGAACACGTTGACCAGCCTGATCCCGTCCTGCGCCATCGCCCTGCCCGCCCCGTCGAAACTGGAATCGCCCCTGCTACGAAGGACTGCTACGGCTTCGCAGCAAATCGCGTTTCCCGCAACGAACCGGCGCGATCAGGCGGCGGCTGCGGCCTCGTGGCGCGACACATGGGCTATGGCGGCACGCAAATCTCCCAGCGTCGCCTCGGCGCCGACGCAGCGCTCGGCGAGATGGCGGCGGAACATGCGCGCGCCCGGACGGCCCGGGAACAGGCCGACGAGGTGGCGCGTGAAGGCATGCACGCGCCCGCCCCGCTCGAGATGCGCAGCGATGTACGTCTCCAGCGCCTCCAGCATGGCGAAGGCGTCCGTCACCGGCGCCTCCTGCCCGAAGAGCAGCGGATCGGCCTGAAGCAGGATCTCGGGGTTCTGATAAGCCTCGCGGCCGATCATCACGCCGTCGAGCTTCTCCAGATGCGCCGGCCATTCCGAGGGCGCCTTGATGCCGCCGTTGATCGCGACCGGCAGGTCCGGATTGGCTGCCTTCAGGCGATAGGCACGCTCGTAGTCGAGAGGCGGGATCTCGCGGTTCTCCTTGGGGGAGAGCCCCTGCAGCCAGGCCTTGCGGGCATGGACGATCAGGGCATCGACGCCGGCCGCGCGCACCGCGGCCGTCAGCGCATCGAGCGCGCTTTCAGGGTCCTGATCGTCGACGCCGATCCGGCATTTCACGGTGACGGGAATGGAGACCACCGCCTTCATCGCGGCGACGCAGTCTCCAACCAGGGCCGGCTCGCGCATCAGGCAGGCGCCGAAGGCCCCGCCCTGCACCCGGTCGGAGGGGCAGCCGCAGTTCAGGTTGATCTCGTCATAACCGAAATCGGCGCCGATCTTCGCGGCTTCCGTCAGCAGCGCGGGATCGTTGCCGCCGAGCTGGAGCGCGACGGGATGCTCCACCGCATCGAAGCCGATCAGGCGCTGGCGATCGCCCCGGATCACCGCTTGGGCCGTCACCATCTCGGTATAGAGCAGCGCCTGGCGCGACATCAGGCGGTGGATGACGCGGCAATGCCTGTCTGTCCAATCCATCATCGGCGCGACGGAGAAGCGTATATTCGGGAGCGGCAGGGTCATGGCCGCTCCCCCTAACTCATCCGGCGCGGATTTGCACGCCGGAGGCCTGTCCTATTTCTTCGCCCTGGCGACGATCTGCGTGGGATTGACGAAACGCAGGGCGATGACGAGCCAGATCAGGGTGGTGACCATGTAGATCAC